>JACPNP010000022.1 GCA_016185365.1 Terriglobales bacterium | reverse complement strand
GGCCTGGTGCAATTCGGCGGGCGTGATGTCGGCGCCCTTGGCTTGCGTCTTGGCGGCGAGCTTGGTGCTGACGGCCTTCTCGATCAGCGCCCAGTTGCCATCGAGCGCGGAGGTCAGGTCATCGCGCGGCGTGAGCGGCCAGTGATCGCGCCCCCAGGAGGCGCCTTCGGCGTTCTTTTTGACGTCGGCGGGGCTGTCTTTCAGGCTCTTGAAGAATTCCTGCCACTCGCCGTCGACCGAATTGGGGTCCTGTTCGTAGCGGGCGTAGAGGTCGTCGATATAGGCGGCGTTGGTTCCCTGCAAAAACGACGAGAGGGCAAAGGCGGCGTTCGCGTCCTGACGAGACATGATGGCGTCCTGGTGATTTCTTGCTTTCGCGCATGGAATACGGCGCGGAGGCCGGTCTGGTTTGCGACCGGCAGGTTTGAAAAACCTTTACCCTATTTAAGCCGAATGTTCGCGCCGAAAAGAACCAAGCGGCGAATTTCAATTCAAATCTTCGAACGGGCGTCTGGCGGTGCTTTCCGCAACGAAAAAGGCCCCGGCTGTTCTGCCGGGGCCTTGATCGTGATCTGGGCAGGCCGTTGTTCTGACGTCAGCCCCTGAGCGCTTCGACCAGCGTCTTGCCGAGGCGGGCCGGCGACGGCGATACCTTGATACCGGCAGCTTCCATGGCTGCGGTCTTGGAGCCGGCATCGCCCTTGCCGCCGGAAATGATGGCGCCGGCGTGGCCCATGCGGCGGCCGGGCGGAGCGGTGACCCCCGCGATGAAGCCGGCCATCGGCTTCTTGCGGCCGCGCTTGGCCTCGTCCTTGAGAAACTGAGCGGCGTCCTCCTCGGCCGAGCCGCCGATCTCACCGATCATGATGATCGAGGTGGTCTTGTCATCGGCCAGGAACTTCTCCAGCACGTCGATGAACTCGGTGCCCTTCACGGGGTCGCCGCCGATGCCGACCGCGGTGGTCTGGCCGAGGCCTTCCTGGGTGGTCTGGAACACCGCTTCATAGGTCAGCGTGCCCGAGCGCGACACGATGCCGACCGAGCCCGGCTTGAAGATGTTCGCCGGCATGATGCCGATCTTGCACTCGCCCGCCGTCATCACGCCGGGGCAATTGGGTCCGATCAGGCGCGACTTCGATCCGGAGAGCGAGCGCTTCACCCGGACCATGTCGAGCACCGGAATGCCTTCGGTGATGCAGACGATCAGCGGGACTTCCGCATCGATCGCCTCGCAGATCGCATCCGCTGCGCCCGGCGGCGGCACGTAGATCACGCTGGCATCCGCACCGGTCTTGGCGCGCGCCTCGGCGACCGTGTCGAAGACAGGCAGATTGAGATGCTTGCTGCCGCCTTTGCCGGGCGCGACGCCGCCGACCATCTTGGTGCCGTAGGCGATCGCGGCCTCCGAATGGAACGTGCCGTTCTTGCCGGTGAAACCCTGGCAGATGACCTTGGTGTTCTTGTCGATCAGGATGGACATGGTCGGGATGACTTTCGCGGGATGCAGGAGTTACAGGTCAGTGCGCGCGCCGGTAAACGCCGGTGAGCACGTCAGCCCATCCTTCCGCGTCAGGCGAGAACTGGATTTTCATGGAGTAGCTGTTGTCGTCGATGACTTCGTAGACATGGCGGGCGTTGCCGCGCAGCGAGCCGCGCACCAGCACCAATTGCTTGCCCTGCCAGCCGCCGGACGCCGGCGACGGCGGGTAGTAGCCGAGCGAGTCAAACCAGAACAATTTGTAAAGCCGGTCCTCGCGGTCCCAGGTGAACACGCCATGGGTGGAGAAGCTCTCCTTGCCGTCGCGCATCTGCACCGTGTTCTGGATCAGGTAGAAGCCGTTGAGATCGATGCGCGCGCTGACGCGCGAGGTGGCGGGACCACCGGCGTTCCAGCGCGAAGGGAAAACCGTCTCTTCACCGGTCCATTCACCGGCGAACGCCGCGAGCCTTTTGTGCTCTTCCTGGGCCTTCGGTGCGGAGAGACGGTCCTCGGCCATTGCTAGCCTCCCTTGACGGCTTTCACGATCTTCTGCGCGGCGTCATCGAGATTGTCGGCGGGAACCACGTTGAGGCCGGACTCGCGGATGATCTGCTTGCCGGCATCGACATTAGTGCCTTCGAGCCGCACCACCAGCGGCACTTTCAGGCCGACTTCCTTGACGGCGGCGACAACGCCCTCGGCGATGATATCGCACTTCATGATGCCGCCGAAGATGTTGACCAGGATGCCCTTCACGTTGGGATCGGCCGTGATGATCTTGAAGGCCGCCGCCACCTTTTCCTTGCTGGCGCCGCCGCCGACGTCGAGGAAGTTGGCCGGCTCCATGCCGTAGAGCTTGATGATGTCCATGGTCGCCATGGCAAGGCCGGCGCCGTTGACCATGCAACCGATGGTGCCGTCGAGCGTCACATAGTTGAGGTCGTATTTCGACGCCTCGATTTCCTTCGGGTCTTCTTCGGTCAGATCGCGCAGCGGCACCGCCACCTCGGGATGACGGAACAGCGCGTTGTCGTCGAACGAGACCTTGGCATCGAGAACGCGCAGCTCGCCCTGTTTGGTGACGACGAGCGGATTGATCTCCAGCATCGCCATGTCCTTGGCGGTGAAGGCGCTGTAGAGTTGGCTGACCAGCCTTTCCGCCTGCTTGGCGAGCTCGCCGGAAAGATTGAGGGCTTTTGCCACCGTGCGGCCGTGATGGGCCATGATGCCGGTCGCCGGATCGACCGAGAAGCTGACGATCTTTTCAGGCGTGTTGTGCGCGACTTCCTCGATGTTCATGCCGCCTTCGGTCGAGACCACGAACGACACTTCAGAGGTTTCGCGGTTGACCAGAATCGAGAGATAGAATTCCTTGTCGATGTCGGAGCCGTCCTCGATGTAGAGGCGGTTGACCTGCTTGCCGGCGGGGCCGGTCTGCACCGTCACCAGGGTCGAACCCAGCATCTGCTTGGCGAACTCAGCGACCTCCGAGATCGACTTGGCGATGCGCACGCCGCCCTTGTCGCCGGCTTTGGCTTCCTTGAACTTGCCCTTGCCGCGGCCGCCGGCATGGATCTGGCTCTTCACCACCCAGACCGGACCGGGCAGCTGCTTGGCAGCCGCCTCGGCGTCCTCAGGCTTCAGAACCGGCACGCCCTTGGAAATCGGCACGCCGAATTCGTGCAGCAGAGCCTTGGCCTGGTATTCGTGGATATTCATCGGCAGACGCTCCCCAAACCCTAAATTCGGTGGAGTTCAGCGCCCCACCCCGTGTTCTGTGGCTGGCATACCATATACCACAGGAACTGCAAGGGCCGAAGATCGAACTGGCCGATCTTCGGCCGTTTATGAAAGATATCAGCGGCCTAGCAGATCCGGCGCGA
The DNA here is from genome assembly GCA_016185365.1 of Terriglobales bacterium. Taxonomy (GTDB): domain Bacteria; phylum Acidobacteriota; class Terriglobia; order Terriglobales; family Acidobacteriaceae; genus DSPA01. The sequence goes on along the minus strand of JACPNP010000022.1, from coordinate 23,508 downwards.
TCTTCTTGCAGGCATCGACCAGACCCTGCACGGCGCCGACGGACTTGTCGAAAGCGTCGCGGTCCTTGCCGGCCAGCTCGATCTCGACCACGCGCTCGACACCCTTGGAACCGATCACGACGGGCACGCCGACATACATGTCCTTCACGCCGTATTCGCCGTTGAGATACGCGGCGCAGGGCAGCACGCGCTTCTTGTCCTTCAGGTAGCTCTAGGCCATCGCGATGGCGGAGGCGGCCGGGGCGTAGAAGGCCGAACCGGTCTTCAAGAGGTTGACGATCTCGGCGCCGCCGTTGGCGGTGCGCTCGACGATCGCTTTGAGGCGGTCCGCGGGGATCAATTCGGTGATGGGGATGCCGGCCACGGTGGAATAGCGCGGCAGCGGGACCATGGTGTCACCGTGCCCGCCGAGGACGAAGGCGGTGACGTTCTCCACGCTGACGTTCAGCTCTTCCGCGATGAAGGTGCGGAAGCGGGCGGAATCGAGCACGCCGGCCATGCCCAGCACCCGGTTCCTGGAGAACTTGCTGATCTTGTAGGCGGCCTGGGCCATGGCGTCGAGCGGGTTCGAGACCACGATGAGGATGCAGTTGGGCGAGTTCTCCACCACCTTGCCCACCACGTCCTGCATGATCTTGTAATTGGTGTTGAGCAGATCATCGCGGCTCATGCCGGGCTTGCGCGGGATGCCTGCGGTGATGACCACGATGTCCGAGTTGGCGGTGTCCTTGTAATCATTGGTGCCGAGCACGTGGCTGTCGCGCTTCTCGATAGGCATGGCCTGGAGCAGGTCGAGCGCCTTGCCCTGGGGCACGCCTTCCACGATGTCGATCAATACGACGTCCGCCAGTTCCTTGGACGCGACCCAATGGGCGGCGGTGGCGCCCACATTCCCGGCTCCGACGATGCTGACTTTCTTGCGCATGATGTCTCCTTATGGGTCCTAGAAAGTTCCGAGGACGGCCGCGCGGCGCCGGACCAGCCGATGTACTCCAGCAGCATCACGCCGCTGAGGACCACGGAGCCGGGGTTGACCATGTCCTTGTCCGCGTACCGGGGCGCGGTGCCGTGCGTGGCTTCAAAGACAGCGTAACCGTCGCCGATATTGCCGCCGGGCGCGATGCCGAGTCCGCCGACCTGGGCGGCGGCGGCGTCGGAGATGTAGTCGCCGTTCAGGTTGGGCGTGGCCAGCACGTCGTATTCATCCGGCCGGATGATCAGTTGCTGGAAGATGGAGTCCGCGATGCGGTCATTGACCAATACCATGTGCTTCCATTTGCCGCCGCCGTGCGAGGCATGAAGCGACTCGAGCACGCCCTTTACTTCCGCATAGACCTTTTGCTTGAAGTCATCGTGGGCCAGGGCCAGGCCGGGCTCGACCATCCGCGCGTTCTCTTCCACGCTGAGCGCGGGATCCTCATCCTTGTTGCCCAGGATCATGCTCTCGCGCTCGGTGACGATCTTCGAGCGGAACTCGTCCTTGGCCAGTTCGTACCCCCACTCCTGGAAGGCGCCCTCGGTGAACTTCATGATGTTGCCCTTGTGCACCAGGGTGACTTTCTTGCGGCCGTTGGCGATGGCGTAACTCACGGCGCGGCGCACCAGGCGCTTGGTGCCGGTGACGGAGATGGGCTTGATGCCGATGCCGGAATCGGAGCGGATCTGTTTCTTGCCGCCCTTCAGCATCTCGTTATTGAGGAAGTCGAGGACCTTCTTGGCCTCGGGCGTTCCCTCTTTCCATTCCACGCCGGCGTAGACGTCTTCGGTGTTCTCGCGGAAGATGACCACGTTCACTTTTTCGGGATGCTTCATGGCGGAGGGCACGCCGGTGAAGTAGCGCACCGGGCGGACGCAGGCATACAGGTCGAGCGTCTGGCGCAGAGTAACGTTGAGCGAGCGGATGCCGCCGCCGACGGGCGTGGTCAGCGGGCCTTTGAGGGAGACGCGGAAGTCGCGGCAGGCATTGACGGTGTCGTCCGGGAGCCAGTTGTTGAACTTTTTGTAGGCTTTCTCGCCACCGAAGATCTCATACCAGACGACGCGCTTCTTGCCGCGGAAGGCCTTTTCCACGCCGGCGTTGAGCACTCGGCTGGCGGCGCGCCAGATGTCACGACCGGTGCCGTCGCCCTCGATGAACGGGATGATGGGATTGTCCGGCACCTTGAGTTCGCCGTTGGCGTACTGGATCACGGCGCCATCGGTGGGCACGGGTATTCCGTTGTATGAATCCGCCATGCAATGTCCTAGTGAAACGGGGATGAGGGGGCCAAAGAAGTAAGGTATCACCCGTAACGCGGGGCGGGCAAACAAGGTCTAGCCTTATGGCTTTTTGACTCCATGACTCTAATACTTGTTGGAGTCTGCGCGAACATTTTCTTGGTTACCCAGTCTGATCAATCGGAGCGCAATCCACATAAGAGTGCTTAAAGATACAAATATTACTAATGCGACAAGGCAATCCAAGGAGCCAAAGTAGTAGCTCCGATGGGAGTGGTTAAATCTGGTGGGTATCACGAACAGAATCTCAAATAAATTTGCGATAAACGCATATAAAGTCAGAACCGAAAAATAAAGCAACATAATTCCAACAATCAACTTCATGATCCAACACCTCATTCGTCGAACAACAGGATATAACACCATTCGCAAGGTGATTGACCCGTCCCCACCCCTCGTTTAACCTTACTGTTTGCCCCTTGCAGCACGATACCATCTGGAAATCCTTACCCTTACGAGAGAACTCATGCCCGCCTTCAAGTTTCCCGGAGTGGACTTCATCGAATTCGATTCCCTGTTGAGCGACGACGAGAAACTCGTCCGTGACAACACGCGCAAGTGGATCGAAGAGAACGTGGTGCCCATCATCGAGCAGTGCAACCGCGATGGACGCTTTCCCCGCGAGCTGGTCCCGGCCATGGGAGAGCTCGGTTTCTTCGGCGCCAATCTGCAGGGCTACGGTTGCGCCGGGATGAACAACGTGGAGTACGGCCTGGTCACGCAGGAGCTGGAGCGCGGCGACAGCGGATTGCGCTCCTTCGTGAGCGTGCAGTCGGCACTGGTGATGTATCCCATCTACGCGTTCGGCAGCGACGAGCAGAAAGACTACTGGCTGCCCAAGCTGGCCAAGGGCGAGAAGATCGGTTGCTTCGGCCTGACCGAGCCTGACTTCGGTTCCAACCCGAGCGGGATGCGCACGCGCGCCAAGAAGGACGGCGACCATTACATCCTGAACGGCGAGAAGATGTGGATCACCAGCGGCACCATCGCGGACGTGGCCATCATCTGGGCGAAGGTGGAGGACGAGAAGAACCGCATCCGCGGCTTCGTGGTGGACACCAAGACGCCGGGTTTCAAGGCGGATGACGTGCACGGCAAGTGGAGCCTGCGCGCCAGCGTGACCAGCGGCCTCTCGCTGCAGGATGTTCGCGTGCCGGCATCGGCCCTGATGCCGAAGTCCGATGGCTTGAAATCACCATTGATGTGCCTGAACCAGGCGCGCTATGGCATATCCTGGGGCGCGATCGGCGCCGCCATGTCCTGCTACGATACGGCGCTGCAATACGCCAAGTTCCGCAAGCAGTTCCGCGATATGCCCATCGCCGGCCATCAGCTGGTGCAGGAAAAGCTGGTGTGGATGATCAGCGAGATCACCAAGGCGCAACTGCTGGTGCTGCAGGTCGGAAGACTGAAAGACTCGGGCAAGGTCGGCCATCAACATATCTCCATGGCCAAGCGCAATAACGTGTGGATGGCGCTGGAGTGCGCACGGCTGGCGCGCGACATCCTGGGCGCCAACGGCGTGGCGGACGATTATCCGATCATGCGCCACATGATGAACCTGGAATCGGTAAAGACCTATGAGGGCACGCATGACATCCACGCGCTGATCATCGGCTCGCACATCACCGGGATCGACGCGTTCTGACACTCTTCGAGGGAACACCTATGGCATCGCCGCAGATCAAAGAAGCCGCCGGGCACACCGGGCTGGAAGTGGAACTGGCGCTGGAATTCGTGCGCGTGGTGGAAGAGGCGGCCATCGACTCCGCCAAGACCATGGGCCTGGGCAACGCCAAACACTCCGACCGCATGGCCGTGGAGGCGATGCGCAAGGTGATGGACACGGTGCCGATGGAGGGCACCATCGTCATCGGCGAGGGCGAGCGGGACGAGGCCCCCATGTTGTATATCGGCGAAAAGGTGGGGGCGCCGCCTCCGCCGGATGTGCGCTACGAAGCGGTGGACATCGCCGTGGATCCACTCGAAGGCACCAACCTCTGCGCGACCGGGTCGCCGGGATCGATCACCGTGCTGGCGGCGTCGGAAAAGGGCGGGTTGCTGCATGCGCCGGATTGCTACATGGAAAAGTTGATCGTGGGGCAGCCGAGCAAGGATTGCGTGGACCTGGATGCGCCGGTGGCGGACAACCTGAAGGCCATCGCCAAGAGCCTGGACCGCGGCATCGACGACCTGGTGGTGATCGTGCTCGATCGGCCGAGACACAAGAAACTGATGGATGACATCAGGGCGGCGGGCGCGCGCATCAAGCTCATCACCGATGGCGACCTCTCCGCGGGCATCTCCGTCGCGGTGATGGGCACGGGGGTCCACGCGGTGATGGGCACGGGGGGCGCGCCGGAAGGCGTGATCACCGCCGCCGCCATGCGCTGCCTGAACGGCGAGATCCTGGCGCGGCTGGTGGTGGACAAGCCGGAACTCGAAGAGCGCGTGGCCAAGATGGGGATCAAGGACCCGAAGAAGGTCTATCGCTCGGAAGATCTTGCGCCGGGCAAGCACGTGATCTTTGCCGCGACCGGCGTGACCGATGGATCGTTGCTGCGCGGCGTCCGTTTCTTTGGCGACGGCATCCGCACCCAGTCACTGGTGATGACCAAGGACACCGGCAAGGTGCGCTTCGTGGATTCGATCCATGTGGAGCATGGGCCGGACTTCAAAGTGAGGTTTTAGAATCAGGTAATTGATAGTTAAACCCGGGTCCTGAAGCGATCTCGGCACAAAAGGGACTCCTCTTTTCGCTCGCGTTGCTCGCTCACCCTGGGCTGAAGCCCAGGGCTTCCGGCTGAAGCGCCTCGCTCGGAATGACAAGTCATTTGGATATCGGATGGACGGCGCGGCTGAAGCCGCGCCCCTTCACTTGTGGCGGGAGACGAAGTCCATCACCTTCTCATTGAAGAAGGCCGGATTCACGGTCTGCATGTTGTGATTGCCGCGGGGCACCACCAATCGTTCGGCGCCGGGGATGCATCCGATGAGGCGTTCCGAGATGGCAATGTCGTTGGGCGTGGAGAGTTCGCCGCGAGCGATCAGCACCGGCAGATTGATTTTGGAGCCCTCCTCACATTTGAGATCGGGCGGATCGGGATGGGCGCTGTAGGCCGCGAGCGAATTGCCGTTCTCGCGAAGACGTTCCTTCTGCGCCGACGGCATCTCGTCCCAGCCGCCAAAGCTGCGGGCCCAGTCCACATACGTGCGCAAGGCGCTGTCCACGTCATGACGTTTCAGGATGGCCTTGCGGGCGATGCCAAGTATCTCGCGGCGGGAATAGCGCGAGCCAGTGGAATACGGCTCAGGCAACAGCGAGTCGAACTGCGGTTCCATCAGCACCACGCTGCGGACAGCTTCGGGATGCCGCGTCGCCAATAGAAACGCCACGCCGGCGCCATACGAATGACCGACGACGTGGGCGCGTCCCAGGTTGAGCGCGCTGATCAGCGCGGCGATGTCATCGGCATGTTGCTCGTAGGTGTAATCGTCCTCTTTGCCGGTGCAACGATTCGGGAAGTGACAACGGCGGCTGATGGCGATGACGTGGTAGCGCTCGGAAAGCGCATTCACCTGGCGGCTCCAGGAGCGGAGATCGCCGATCTCGCCATGGACCAATACGATGGCGTCGCCGTGTCCGCGTTCGACATACGCCAGCTCCGTGCCGTTGACCGCGATCTTTTTCATGCCGGGGATCGGCGCGGAGACGATGGGCGCGATCTCCAGATTCAGCGTCGGTTCCGGCGGAGGAGGCGCGGGCAGCTCGGGCTGAGGGGTGGGTTTCGCACGTGATTCAGCCATGACAGGAGGAGGCGCGGCCGGCGTTTCTGTCTTTACTGTTGTTGTGGGTGCAGTCGGCTTGGGTGGTGATGCGTAAGCGAAGCCGGGCTGCTTGAATTCCGTGCTGACAGCTTCAAAGATCGTGCTCCCAACGTTGGACAGAGCATGTTGCGAATATCCGGTGTGTCGCACCTCCCCGGCGGCGTTGTCCTGCTCGCGGACAGAACCATCGGCCTCGGTCACGCGGGTGCGACCGCCGCGCACGATCACGGTGATGCGGGGCAGCTGCTCATGCATGGGCGCACTTTCGCCCGGGGCGAGGGTGAAGCGCAACACGCGCACGGTCTGGTCTTCAAACTCCACGCGGAAATGCCGGGGATCGGCCACGACCGGGTCCTGGGCGAAGACAGGCAGGGCGAATACCAACAGCAGCCCGAGGCGAATGAGAGTTCGCATCATGCGTTGGCCGGGCTCTTGGCATTCAAGTCCGGCGTCTTCGGCCAGTCGATAGGCGTACCCTCGAGAAGATACGCGCTTTCCTCGAAGCGTTTGTTGCCGTCATGGATCGTAAACTTGCGGCGCTTGCCATCGGTGTCATGGCTCCAGAGGGAGACGCCGGCGTAGGCGCCATCTTTGCGGAGCACGTAGAACTGCATGGAGAGGAAGCGGATCTTGTCCATGCTCCGGTTGTGATTGCGGACGATGCGCTCCAGCGCGTCCAACGCGGCCTCTTTGGGCGTCATGCCCTTGCGCAGGTTGTCGACGATGGTATGCGCGCCGCAGATCTTGATGCACTCTTCGCCGGTGCCGGTGGCGCCCGCGGAACCGATGTCCTGATCGGTGTAGCAGCCGGCGCCGATGATGGGTGAATCGCCGACGCGTCCGGGGATCTTCCAGGCCAGGCCGGAGGTCGTGGTCCCGCCGGACATCTCACCCTTTTCGTTAACGACCGAGCAGTGGATGGTGCCGGTCGGGGGAAAGAGCACGCGATGCGCCGCAGCCATGCGGAAGTCCGGCTCGATGCCCAAGGATGCGGCCCGGACCGCCAGATCATCCACTTTTTCCTTGAGCGCCTGCGGCTTCAGCGGAGGGACCGGGACCGGCGGCTTCCAGTCGGGGGAGGAAACGCCCGGGCCCCAGGTGTCCTGATCGGAATGCGTTTCTCTCCACAGCATCCATATCTTGCGCGAGCGCTCGGTGAGCAGATTCTCACGCGGGAATCCGTGGGCCACGGCGAAGCGCTGGGCGCCTTCGCCGACCAGCATCACATGATTAGTGCGCTCCATGACCAGACGCGCCACGGCGGCGACGTTCTTGATCTCACGCACCCCGCCGACGGCGCCCGCGCGGCGCGTGGGGCCGTGCATGACACATGCGTCAAGCTCGACCACGCCTTCTTCGTTGGGCAGGCCACCCAGACCGACGCTGTCATCGGTCGGATCGTCTTCCTGGACCTTGAGCACGAAACCCACGGCGTCCAGAGTGTCAAAACCGCGCTGGAGCATGGCATAGCCGCCGTCCGCGCCGACAAACCCGTTGGCGGAGGAGATCAACACGGGGCGCTTTCCGGAAGGCGCGGGTTCGTTCTTTTGCCGGGCTTCGGAATCGAGCGCGAGCGCGGCGGAGGTGAGGGCGACGGAGGAGAGGAATTTTCTGCGGTCCATAGGCGCGGGAAGGATAACAGACCAGAAGTCAGTAGTCAGTAGAGGCATCGGGTAATTTGGCAATCGGGTGATCAGGTAATTGAAATGCAAAACCGAGTCCTGAAGCGACCTCGGCAACAAAGGGATTCCTCGATTCGCGGCTGAAGCCGCTCACTCGGAATGACAGGGGGCAAGCAGGACACCGACACTCTGACTGCACCGAATCAGGCGACGGTCTGTTTGAGTTGGCCGCAGGCGGCATAGATGTCGCGACCGCGGGGGCGGCGGATGAACGTGGGAATGCCGGCAGCGATCAAGATTTTCTGGAAGGCAAGGACGCGGGCCTGTTCGGGCGTGCGGAACGGCGTGTCCGGGCCGGCGTTCCAGGCGATGAGGTTCACCTTGGCGTCGAGGCCGCGGACGATGGCGATCACCTCGCGCGCATTCTCCGGCGAATCGTTCTCCCCGGCAAGCAACACATACTCGAAGGTCAACTTTTCGCGGTTGCGCAGGGGAAAGGTTTTGGCGGCAGCGCGGAGGGCGGCGATGTCCCACTTTTTGTTGATGGGCATAAGACGCGTGCGGTCCGTGTCATTCGAAGCGTTCAGGGAAATGGCCAGCTTGGGGCGGACCGATTCCCTGCCAAGATCCATGATCCGCGGCACGATGCCGCTGGTGGAGACGGTCATGCGCGACTCGGCAATACCGACGCCTTCCACAAGCAGCCTAACGGCCTGAATGAAATTGTCATAGTTGTGGAAGGGCTCGCCCTGGCCCATGAAGACCAGGTTGATGCGCTCGCGCTCCATGTCCACCTTGTGCTCATTCAGCACGGCGATGATCTGGCCGACGATCTCACCGGCGGTGAGATTCCGCTTGAGGCCGAGTTGCGCGGTCAGGCAGAACTTGCAGTCCATCGCGCAGCCGACCTGGCTGGAGACACAGAGGGTGGCGCGCTTGCGGGCTTTCGCCGCAACCCTAGTTCCCTCGGCTTCGCCTCGGGATTTCGGCAGCCGGCTCCCGCCTCCGCTACGCTCCGGCTCACGCCCGCTGAGCGACTCAACCTCATCGCCGGCGGTCGTGCCATCACCGGATTCACCGTCGTCGCCTTCGGGCATCCAGACGGTCTCGACGGACTCTTTATCCGAGAATGCGATCAAGTAGCGTTCCGTGCCATCGGACGAAACGAATTTCTTGGCGCTGACCGCGCCGCCCACGGAGTAACCCTGTTCGGACAGGCGAACACGGAGCGGCCTGGGCAGGGTGGAGATATCTTCGAGTGCTGCAAGCCGGTCCTTATAGAGGGCTTGAAAGAGCTGTTTGCCACGATAGGCGGGCTCACCCAGAGTGGTCATAAGGGCTGTAAGTCCTTTGCGGTCAAGGCCAAGCAGATTTTTTGAAGGCGGCGTCATCGGGAGTGCCACCCCTCCCCCCACCCCTAATGCAAAGATTTGAAAAATAAGGGTTTATGGTCGGACTGGCGGCTAAAGATTTGGATCAAAAGGAGTTAGAGCTAAAGATTTCAAAACAAACGACTTATTCTAAAAGATAATGTACTGTGAAAATCTTATATCAAATCGAGTGAATCCGTCAAGGAATTTCCTTTATCATACAGGGTAGGAGCCGGCATGACCGCAGACAAACGCAACATCCAACGCCACGTCCTCCCCAACGGGGTGACGGTGCTGACCGAGGAGATGGGACATCTGCGCTCGGTCTCGATCGGGGTGTGGGTGAAGAGCGGGTCGCGGCATGAGGAGGCTTCGGTCAACGGCATCTCGCATTTCATCGAGCACATGGTGTTCAAGGGGACCAAGACGCGCACGGCGGTGGAGCTGGCGCGGATCATGGATTCGGTGGGCGGACACATGGACGCTTTCACCAGCAAAGAGAACATCTGCTTCCACGCCAAGGTGCTGGATGAGCATGTGCCCCTGGCGCTGGACATCCTCAGCGACCTGGCGCTGAACCCGGTCTTTGACCCGAAGGACATCGAGCGCGAGCAAGGCGTGATCTGCGAAGAGATCAAGATGGATGAAGACAACCCGGACTATCTGGTGCAGGAGACCTTCACGCAGAATTATTGGAAAGACCATCAGCTCGGCCGTCCGATCCTGGGCACCAAGGAGACGGTGCGGAAGTTCGATCGCGAGGTGCTGCACGAATATTATCGCGAGCGGTTCTCGCCGCGGAACCTGGTGATCTCCGCGGCCGGCAGCCTCGACCACAAGAGATTCGTGCAGATGGTGAAGGAAAAGTTCGGCGGGATGACGGTCACGAGCAACGGCTTACAGACACATCCGCCGAAGGCGAATCCGCGCATCATCACGCGCAACAAGAAGGCGTTGGCGCAGGTACAGATCTGCCTGGGCGTGCCGTCCGTGCCCATCGCCGATGAGAAGCGTTATCACGCTTACATGCTGAGCACGATCCTGGGCGGGGGCATGAGCTCGCGCCTGTTCCAGAAGATCCGCGAGGAACAGGGCCTGGCGTATTCCATCTTCAGCGACCTGAGTCCGTTCGTGGACACGGGCGTCCTTCTCGTCAATGCCGGCACTTCACGCGAGGCAGCGCCCAAGGTGGTGCAACAGATCGTGGAGGAGTTCCGGCGTATCAAGAATGACGGGGTGCCGGAAGAAGAATTGCACCGGGTGAAGGAGCAGATGAAAGGCAGTCTGGTGCTGAGCCTGGAGTCTTCCAGTTCGCGGATGATGAACCTGGCGCGGCAGGAGATCTACTTCGACCGGTTCTTCGATCTGGACGAGATCCTGGAGCGGGTGGAAGAGGTGCGAGTCGAGGATGTCGCCGCCATGGCGAAATCGAGTTTCCTGTCTGACGCCATCGCGGTCACGGTGCTTGGGAACTTAAATGGCATGAAATTCACACGTTCGTCGCTCGCGTGCTAAGTCCAGCTGGGCCGGGAATCTGACAATCCACGTCATGCAAAGTGACACAATTTGTCAGTTTTGGTCAGGAACAAGCGTAAATTGAACCAGTTCCAGCCCCTTCCATCCGTTGTTTCATAATCTTAAATCATTGAAAATAATCACTTAAAGTCATTTTCCCACTGGTCATACCTAGGGATTGGCTCGAATGGCAAGAGAGGTGCACCATCCCAACCCGGAATCTGAAACCCACGGCCATAGGCCGAATTCGATTTCCCAACCGTTAAGGAGACTACGAAATGCGTAAACAGAAGGGCTTTTCATTGATTGAGCTGCTCATCGTTGTGGCGATCATCCTGATCATCGCTGCGATCGCGATCCCGAACCTGCTGCGTTCGCGCATGGCGGCCAATGAAGCATCGGCCGTGGGCTCGATCCGCACCATCAACACGGGCATGGTCACCTATGCCTCGACGTATGGCACCGGCTTCGCGAAGGACCTGACGTTTCTGGGCGGCACCACGACCTGCAACGCGACCACGTCCTGCCTTGTGGACGCTGCGCTGGCTGCGGGCACCAAGAGCGGCTACAAGTTCACAGCCGCTTCAGTACTCGGTGGAGGTACAGCGTCTGACCCGTACACGACCTACACCGTGCTGGGCATACCCACAGCTCCCGGATCGACCGGGACCCGCGCATTCTGCTCGGATGAGTCCGGCGTGATCCGCTTCAACGTGGGCGGCACCTCATGCGCGGCCACCGATTCGGCCCTGCAGTAACCGTAAGTTTGGCGATATACCCGGGGGAGGGTATGAGCCAGGGGCAGGAGAGAAATCTCCTGCCCTTTTTCATTTGGGCCGTCGGCCACAGGCTTTCGGCTGTCGGCGGAAAGACAAATCCACAAACCGGGCACACCTGGCGACAATCAGCCCCGATTCTTGAGACAATCGCAAACGATGGCCGTGATCGAGATCCAGAACCTCCGCAAGACTTATAAGACCGGATTCTGGCGGAAGACCGAAAAGGAAGGCCTGAAGGGCATCAGCTTTGAGGTCCGCGAGGGCGAGGTCTTCGGATGTCTGGGCCCGAACGGCGCGGGCAAGACCACCACGCTGAAGATCCTGATGGGCCTGATCTTCCCTTCCGGCGGCACAGCGCGCATCCTGGGGATGGACATCCATGATCCACGGGTGAAGCAACAGATCGGATTCCTCCCGGAACAACCCTACCTGTACGACTACCTGACACCGCTGGAATTGCTGGAGTATTACGCGGGACTCTCCGGAGTGCCGGCCCGTGAGCGGCGCAAGCGGAGCGAAGCGGCGCTGGCACGTGCCGGCATGAGCGAAGCGGCGAACATGCCCATGCGCAAGTGCTCGAAGGGCATGCTGCAACGGGTGGGGATCGCCCAAGCCATCGTGCACGATCCCAAGGTGGTGTTCCTGGACGAGCCGATGAGCGGACTGGACCCGATCGGACGGCGCGAAGTGCGAGAGCTGATCCAGTCTCTCCATGATGAGGGCAAGACGGTATTTTTCTCCACTCATATCCTGACCGATGCCGAAGCGATCTGTGATCGTGTGGCCGTGCTTGACCGGGGCGAGCTCAAGGGCGTGGACGTGGTGGCTGACCTGCTGTCCAAGGCGCGAGGCAAGGTGGAGATCACGTGGCAGGGGCAACCCAAGATCGAGTCCATCCGAGCGATGAGCCTGGACTATCACGCGACGGGTGAGAGCGTGCGCGCGGTGGTGAAGGAAGCGGACACTGACCGGGTGGTGGATGCGGTGCGCCAGGCGGGTGCGCGGCTGGTGAGCGTGACCCCGGTCCATGGCGCGCTGGAGGAATATTTCCTGGCGAAGGTCGATGCTCCGAAGAAGGAGGCGGAGGAGTGAGGGCGCGGCTGGCATTGATCGCGGCCAACACGTTCCGCGAGGCGGTGCGCGACCGGGTGCTTTACAACCTGGTCTTTTTCGCGCTGCTGATGGTGGCGGCGGCGCCGCTGTTCGGCGTGATCTCGATCGGCGTGGAAAAGATCTTCATGGTCAACCTGGGGCTGGCGGCCATCGTGCTGTTCGGCGTGGTCATCGCCATCTTTGTGGGCACGGGCCTGGTCTCGAAGGAGATCGAGAAACGCACGCTCTATACGGTGCTGGCACGGCCAGTGGCGCGCTGGGAGTTCATTCTGGGCAAGTATCTAGGGCTCGCCGCGACCCTGGCCGTCAATACATCCTGCATGGCCGCGGGGTTCTTCGTAGCGGTGGCGTATGTCTCCGTGGGATTGCACGCGGCGGACGTGAATCTGCTGGTGGCGCTGTATCTGATCGGCTTGCAACTGCTGGTGATGACCGCGCTAGCGATCCTGTTCTCGTCCTTCAGCACGCCGATCTTTTCCGCCGCGTTCAGCTTCGCGATGTTCGTGATCGGAAACTTTGTGGAAGACATGCGCGGGTTCGCCGCGATGTCCGGCGGCCCGGAAGGCTGGCTGGTCCGGGGACTGAGCTACCTGGTCCCGAATCTCGGCGCCATGAACGTGGCGGCACAGGTGGCCCACGGCCAGCCTGTACCGGGCGCTCTGATCCTTGCTGACACCGCCAATGCACTTTTCTACGCCGTGGCCGCGCTGGCGGCGGCGGTGCTGATCTTTGAGCGTAGGGACTTGAAATGACCGGCGGCGCGATCTCGCGATGGGCCATGACCGCGCTCCTATTGAGCGCGGCCGGCGCGGCCTATACCTCATACCGTCTGGAACGGATGCGGAGCGGGGCCACGCTGGACGATGTGCTGCTGGTGCAATCTCCGAAGATGGTGAAGGCCGCAAGCCTCGGCTATACCGGGCTGGCGGCGGACATCTATTGGACGCGCACGGTGCAGTACTTCGGAGGCAAGCACCGCGAGAAGGCGATGCGCTATGAGCTGCTCCGGCCGATGCTCGCACTGACCACGGACCTGGATCCGCAGCTCACCGTGGCGTATGAGTTCGGGTCGTTCTTCCTGGCGCAAAAACCGCCGGAGGGCGCGGGTGATCCGCAGGCCGCCGTGGACCTGGTGAAGAAAGGGATCGCGGCCAATCCGCGGAACTGGCGACTCTACTATCACCTGGGATTCGTGGAATATGAAGAGCGCAAAGACGTGATCGCCGCCGCCGATGCGTTCGAGGCCGGCTCCCGCGTTCCCGGCGCGCTGCCCTGGATGAAGGTGATGGCCGCGGCGATGCGCCAGAAGGGCGGCGAGATCGATACCGCGCGATACATGTGGACCAACATCTACGAGAGCAGCGACGATCCTCTGATCAAGCAAAATGCCGTCTACAGGCTGATCGCGCTGCGGATCGATGAAGATGTGCTCAACCTGGAGAAGATGGCGGCGGAATACCAGAAGCGAAATGGGTCGTATCCCGCGAATTGGCAACAGGTCATAGGGATGGGATGGCTGAAGGGCATGCCGGTAGACCCGTCGAAAACACCGTACCGTCTTATGGCGGATGGCCGGGTAGAGGTGCAAGAGTACCAGCGCTTCCCGTTCATCACTCGAGGGCTGCCCGCAGGAAAGCAGAGCATCGAACGTATTACCGAGGAATCCTTCAAGCCGCAACAGTAAGACGGCGGGATGGCATCGAACCCTACTATGCGACGAATCGTCCCCTTTCTGGCGCTGCTGGCATCGACGTTCGGCTGGGCCCAATCCGAGCCGGCGGCGGAGAAGATCGCCCAGCGGGTGGACCGGAAATACAACCAGCTACAGACGATCAGGATGGAGTTCGTGGAGACCTATTCCGGCGGGGGGCGCGAACGCACGGAGAGCGGTACGCTGTGGCTGAAGCAGCCTGGCCGGATGCGCTGGGAATACAAGCAGCCGCGGGAGAAGCTTTTCGTGGCAGACGGCAAGAACGCATTTTTCTACGTTCCGGGCGAGCGCCAGGCGCGCCGCGCGGCCATCAAGAAGCTGGATGACGTGCGCTCGCCGCTGCGTTTTCTACTGGGCAAGGCGAAATTGAGCAAAGAAATGAACGGGCTGCACATCGCGGACACGGTCACGACACTGCGCCCGGGGAATGTGGTGCTGGCGGGTGTGCCCAAACACATGGCGGACCGGGTGCAGCAGGTGTTGATCGAAGTGGCGCCGTCGAACCAGATCGTGCGGCTGGTGATCGAGGACGTGGATGGCACGGTGACGGAGTTCCGGTTCTCGGACATCGCCGAGAACGTGATGCTGAAAGATGGACTCTTCAAGTTCGTGCCGCCAAAGAACGTGGAGTTGGTGGAGGCGCAAGAGTTGGCGGATTGAAGCAGGGACCAGGGATCAGGGGACAGACAACGGAAGGGCGGCTTTCCGTGGACTCGATGGCACGTCTATTGAGGATGGTAGACTCGTAAGCAGCAGAGTGGATTTGACTTAGCAGTTTTCCGAATCAGAGGCACAGGCGGGGGCGCCTGTGCCACCAGGACACTGAATGGCGGAATTTGTCGTCAAAATGGCCGATGAACGCGGCCGGACGCTGCAGCAGGTGGAGAGCGCGCATACCGCCGAAGAACTGCGCGAGCGCTTTGCCATGCAGGGGTTCCTGGTCTATGAGGTGAAGCCGCGGAGCCTGCTGGGGGTGGCGCGGGGGCAACACGGCAAGATCAAGCTGGAAAAATTCGTCATCTTCAACACGCAGTTCGTGACCCTGGTGCGCGCGGGGCTTCCCATCCTGACGGCACTGGAGCTTTTGGAGCGGCAACAGAAGGACCCGTACTTCAAAAGCGTCCTGGAGGACGTGCGCGTGCGGGTGAAGTCGGGCGATTCCCTTTCCTCGGCGTTCGACGCGCAGAATGTGGCGAGCAAGCTCTATTCCACCACGCTGCTGGCGGGCGAAAAAGCGGGCAATCTGGAAGAGACACTGGGACGGTGGATCGCGTTCCAGCGCATCGCCATCGCGTTCCGCAAGAAGTTGATCGCGGCGCTGATCTATCCGGCGTTGCTGATCGCGGCGATGATCGGGTTGCTGAGCGTGCTCATACTTTTCGTGGTGCCGAAGTTTGCGCAGCTGTATCACGAGATCAATGCGCCGCTGCCACCCGTGACCGAGTTCCTGTTGAACTTCGGGCAGACCGCGCAAGCCTACCTGCCGATCGCCGGCGTGGTGCTGTTGGCGGCGGGTGTTTCCTTCTGGCAATGGCGACGGACCGAAGCGGGCCAGGAACGGATGGAACGCATCCGGCGGTCCCTGCCTCTGCTCGGCGGGGTATATATCAAGTACCAGGTGGCGATGTTCTCGCGCATGCTTTCGACGCTGCTGGCAGCCGGATTGCCGCTGGTGGCTTCGCTCGAGACGGCCGGGCTTTCCATGGGCAGCCTGACGCTTAAAAAGGGGATCCAGTCGTCGGTGACGCGCGTGCTGGAAGGCAAAACATTGGCCGGCAGCCTGGCGGAGACCAAGGTGTTCCCGGAGATGTCGATCGGGATGATCGAGGTGGGTGAGTCCACGGGCGCGTTACCGCAGATGCTGACGTCTGTGGCTGAGTTCTATGAAGAGGATGTACAAACAGCCTTGGCGGCGGCGCTGGCGCTGATCGAGCCGGTGATCCTGTTGATCATGGGCGGCGTGGTGGCGATCGTGCTGATCTCGCTTTATCTGCCGATCTTCAACCTGGGAGCGCAGATACGGTGAGGCATTGAAAATTGCGGAACTGCGGAAGTGCGGAATTGAGAATCAAGGCCCCACGGTTCGCTGAAGGAAGGTGCGGCGGCAAGATGCCGCCGCCACAGCCGGCGAGACGCCGGCGGTACGAAGGATTGCAGAATTGCCGAACTGCGGAAGTGCGGAATTGAAATTCATTGCAGGGCGCAGATTTGTGATCGCCGAATGAAAAGCAAGACCCCTCGGCGTGGGGCGTAGTCGGCAACAAAGGGATCCCTCGACTCAGGGCTAAAGACCCTCGCTCGGAATGATAAGGACATCGCACCGGGTCAAATGGGGCGCCCGGGAGAGAAGGCGTCAGGACGGATCATCATGGGCTTGTTCGTGAATGGCGGGGAGAATCCACTGCAGCCGCTGGATGCGGCCGGAGATGCGGCACGGGCGCGCGACTTGGCTCGGCGGTATCGCTGCGAGTTCGTGGACCTGAAGAACTTCCACATCCAGCATGAGCTGTTCAAGAGCGTGCCGGTGGACCTGATGTTCCGCTACAACTTCGTGCCGCTGGAAGAACGGGACGGGGCGCTGGTGGTGGCCATCGCCGATCCATCGCGGCTGATGATGATCGACGAGATCGGGCTGCTGCTGAACAAGCGCATCACCACGAAAGTGGCGACGCTGGCCCAGATCGCCGACATCCTCAAGAAGACCGAGCAGTCGCAACGCGTCCTGGATGAGGCCAGCGAGAGCCTTTCGCTGGACGTGATCCGGGAGACGGAGGACGGCGAAGAGACCATCTCCATCGAGAAGCTGACGGCGGAAGCGGAGATGAGCCCCATCATCCGCCTGGTGGACACCACCATCTTCACCGCCCTGCAACGGCGGGCCAGCGACATCCACATCGAGACCTACGACGATTCAGTGATCATCAAGTACCGCATCGACGGCGTGCTGCAACAGGCCATGCAGCCTATCGCCAAGGAACACCACACCACCATCATCAGCCGCATCAAGGTGATGAGCGAACTGGACATCGCCGAGCGGCGCGTGCCCCAGGACGGACGCTTCCGGGTGCGCTACAACAACCGCTCCATCGATTTCCGCGTGAGCATCATGCCCTCCATCCACGGGGAGAATGCGGTGCTGCGCGTGCTGGACAAGGAATCGATGAGCGAGAAGTTCCGCTCCCTCACGCTGGACGTGGTGGGCTTCGCCGAAGAGGACCTGCGCAAGTTCCGGCGCTACATGGTGACCGGGCCGACCGGGTCAGGCAAGACGACCACGCTTTACGCCGCGCTGAACGAGGTCAAGACGGAGGAAGACAAGATCATCACCATCGAGGACCCGGTGGAGTACCAGATCAAGGGCATCACGCAGATCCCGGTGAACGAGAAGAAGGGCCTGACGTTCGCGCGCGGCTTGCGCAGCATCCTGCGCCATGACCCGGACAAGATCATGGTGGGCGAGATCCGCGACACGGAGACGGCGCAGATCGCCATCAACTCCGCGCTGACCGGCCACCTGGTGTTCACCACGGTGCACGCCAACAACGTGGTGGACGTGATCGGGCGCTTCCTCAACATGGGCGTGGAACCGTACAACTTTGTGAGCGCGCTGAATTGCATCCTGGCGCAGCGGCTGGTGCGCATCATCTGCGACGCCTGCAAGCAGCCCGTGCCCTACACGCCGGCGCAACTGGAAGAGAGCGGGCTGAGACCGGCGGAGTGGCGTGACTTTACGTTTTACGAGGGCAGCGGGTGCATCGAGTGCGCGGGCACGGGTTACAAGGGGCGCACGGCCATCCATGAGCTGCTGGAGCTGACCGACCGCATCCGGGAGATGATCCTGGAAAAGAAACCGACCAGCGAAGTGCGCCGCGCCGCGCGGGAAGAGGGAATGCAGTTCCTGCGGGAGTCGGCTCTTGATAGAGTAAGACGTGGCCTGACCACCTTGAAGGAGATCAACAAGGTGACGTTCATCGAAACGACGCGATAGGCGTTGGGCCTCAGGCGTTAGGAAAATCGGAAGAGACCATGGCGGCGGGACCGAGACTGGCGTGCGAGATCGGGGTGGACCGGGTGGTGGCGGCGCGGGCCGGCAAGGGCGGCGCCGCGCTCGATGTCCACAGCGTGCGCCGGTTGCCGTCCGGCGCGATCGCGCCGGGGTTGAGCGGGCCGAACGTATTGCAGGAGTCCGCGCTGCGGGAATCCCTCTCCAGCGTGCTGGCGGGGCTGTCCGGTGGTTCAAAGGACCTGGTGGCCATCCTGCCTGACGCGGCCGTGCGCGTGCTGCTGATCGATTTCGACGACCTGCCGCAGGACGAGACGGCGGCGTCCAGCGTCATCCGCTTCCGGGTAAAGAAAAGCCTGCCCTTCGATGTGGACCACGCCAACCTTTCCTATCATGCGCAGCGCAATAATGGGTCGGTGAAGGTGGTGGCCGCCATGTCGCCGCGGCAGGTGGTGGAGGAGTACGAGGCGGCATTCCGCGCCGCGGGATTCGAACCCGGCGTGGTCGTGCCCTCGATCCTGGCAACCCTTGGACTGGTGAGCGCCGAGCGGCCGACCATGGTGGTGAAGGTGGATCCGAACACCACCAGCGTGGCCATCGTGGACCAGGGCGAATTGCTGCTGGTGCGAACGCTGGACCATCCCGGACGCCAGGAAGTGACGGCGCGTGAGTTGCTGGACAGTATCTATCCCTCGATGGTGTTCTTTGAGGACACGTATCACGCCAAGATCGAGCAGATCCTGCTGGCGGGGATGAACGACCTGAGCGGACTCAGCAGTTCCCTGCAGAGCGAGACCGGCGTGCGGACGCAGGAACTGGCACAGGTGTCCGGCGGCTTCGGAAGCAGCCTGGGGGAACGCGTGCCGGAAGCGGTGTTGACGGGTGTGGCAGGAGCGTTGAGCTAATTACGTCAGTAGTCAGACATCTATGCAACTGAATATCAATCTCGCGAGCCGGCCGTATGAAGATGCGCGGCGCTTCTACATGCAGTGGGTCCCGCTGCTGCTGGTGTTGC
The DNA here is from genome assembly GCA_016185365.1 of Terriglobales bacterium. GTDB lineage: Bacteria > Acidobacteriota > Terriglobia > Terriglobales > Acidobacteriaceae > DSPA01. Next base: position 4,275 of record JACPNP010000022.1, on the reverse strand, counting down.
TGGCCCTTACGGTCTTTCTCAGTATCAAGGCCTATGGCAGCCTGCAGGAGTGGCGGGCCACGGAGTACGCCATCGCGCGGGAGCAGGCGAAGATCGACACCCTGGATGCGGAGCGCAAGAAAGCCGCGGAATTGCTCGCCCAGCCGGAGAACTCCGGGACGCGGGACCACTCGCGGTTCCTGAATGCGGTGTTCGCAAAGAAAGCGTTCAGTTGGACCCAGGTCATGACCGACCTGGAGAAGCTGCTCCCGAACGGCGTGCAGGTGGTCTCGATCAAGCCGGAGCTGAATCGCGAGGGACAACTGCAATTCACGCTGGTGGTGGCCACGGACCGGCGCGACGCCGCCGTGGAGCTGGTGCGGCGGATGGAGAACGCCGACCGCTTCCAGTCCGCGTTGATACGCAGTGAGAGCCGCAAGGACGAAACGCAGGGAATGTCCTTGAATTTTGAGATCGGGGCGCTTTACGTCCCGGAAAGGCCGGCGCGCTGATGGCCGTCCTGACCCAGACCCGCAAGCGACTCCGCGCCACGGCCCTGGTGCTGGGGGCGGCCAGTGCGCTGATGGCGGCGTATCTGGTCTCGCCACTGAGCACCGGCCAGCCATCGCGGATGAAAGATCTGGGCGAAAAACAGAAGGAAGCGCGCAACCTTGAAGCCCAGGTCAAACCACTGCGGGACATGCCCAACCTTCTGGTCCGGGCGCAGGTGGACATCGACAAGTTCTATAAGGACAGGCTGACCGGGCGGTATTCCTCGATCCAGGACGAACTGGGCAAGCTGGCGGCAAAGAACGGGGTGACACTCTCGGATGCGAAGTACGACACGTTTGCTCTCGAAGGCGCAAGCGACCTGCAGGCGGTGGCGATGAGCGCCACGCTGGAAGGCAGCTACGCCAACCTGATCAAATTCGTGAATTCCGTGGAGCGGAGCAAGTTGTTCTTTCTGGTGGACGCGATCCAACTCGCGGACCAGAAGAACAACAGCACGGTGCGGCTAAGCATCCAGATGGAGAGCTACCTGCGGCCGCGCAGCACCGAAGATTTCAAGGCGGAAGACAAGAAAGCAAAGAAGAGCGGGGACTGACGTGAAGCTGGGACTGGAAAACCGGCGCGAGGTGGCCATGATGGTGCTGCTGTTCCTTGTGGGAACGGCGTCCGTCTATTACACCTTCTTCCGCGAAGAGCCCCAGCCGGAGGTCAGCGCCCGACCGAAAACCACCACCGCCAAGACACAGGTACGGCGGGTGGCTGGGGCAAAGATGCGCAAAGGATTCTTCCAGCTGGACACGCAGACGTTGGACCCGACCCTGCGCCTTGACTGGCTGAGCCTGAGTGAAGACCGCGAGTATGAAGGCGGCAAGCGCAACCTGTTCGCGTCCGTCGCGGAGGCAGAGGATGCCAAGGAGCCGCCCTGCCACGGCAAGATCGATCCCAAGACGCATATATGTGTCGAGGAGGCGGTCAATACCGGACCGGTCACACCTCCCGCGTACGTTCCGCCGCCGATCAACCTGAAGTTCTATGGATTCGCCAGCAAGCCGGGCCAGCCGCGGCGCATCTTCCTGTCCCAGGGTGAGGACGTGTTCGTCGCATCCGAAGGCGAGATCGTGGGCCGGCGATACAAAGTGATCAAGATCAACAGCGGCTCAGTGGAGATCGAAGACGTGCTGAACAACAACAAGCAGACGATCCCGTTGACGCAAGGCTAGCCACCAGACACCAGCTGCCAGCTTCCAGAAACGGCAATGAAGGTCTCATACAAAATCCGCGGCTCCCGGAATGGCGAGAGCGGGTATGTGCTCATCGTGGTGCTGCTGTTCGTCACGTTGATGGTGATCGCTCTGGCCACGGGATTACCGGCCATCGCCACGCAGATCCAGCGCGACCGCGAAGAGGAGCTGGTCCGCCGGGGCAAGCAGTACACGCGCGCCATCCAGCTTTTCTACCGCCGCTTCGGACGCTATCCGAACTCGGTGGATGAGCTGATGAGCACCAACACGTTCCGCTTCCTTCGCCAAAAATACAAAGACCCGATCACGGGCAAGGAAGAGTGGCGACTGATCCGCTACGGACAGGCGCGGCCCAAGCCGCGACGCGGCGCGCTCGGCGGGAGAGGATTGAGTCCAAGCCTGGGTACGGGGATCAACCCGGCGGGCGGACAGACCCCGCAGGGCCAGACCGGCACGGGCGCGGGCGTAGCGAATGCGAGCGACATCTCCAAGCCACTTTCCGGCAGCGGGACGCTGGGCGGCGGGCCGATCGTCGGCGTCTCCAGCACCAGCGAGAAGGTAGGACTAAAAGAAATCGACGGGCTCACCCACTACAACGAATGGGAATTCGTTTACGACCCGACGCAAGATCCGTCCGCGCGCGGCGCCGGTGGTCAGGGCGGAGGCGGGCAGCGTCCGCCGGGCCAGGGACCACAACAGGGGCCGGTGCAGCCCAGACCAAGGTGAGAGTCATTGAGTAATCCGGTGATCGGGTAATTTGGTGATTGAAAAGCAAAATCAAGGGCCCTCGACTTCGCCTCGCGATGCTTGGCTTCGCTCGGGATGACAAGTGAGTAGAGTTGCAGGCGCACAGCCGAGGACGGCTGTGCCACACGGGTTGATTGCAAATCCGGTGATCGGGTAATTTGGTGATTGAAAAGCAAAACCGAGGGCCCTTGATTGCAAATCGGGTGATCGGGTAATTTGGTGATTGAAAAGCAAAACCGAGGTCCGTTGATTGCAAATCCGGTGATCGGGTAATTTGGTGATTGAAAAGCAAAACCGAGGGCCCTTGATTGCAAATCCGGTGATCGGGTAATTTGGTGATTGAAAAGCAAAATCAAGGTCCGTTGATTGCAAATCCGGTGATCGAGTAGTTTGGTGATTGAAAAGCAAAATCAAGGGCCTCGGCTTCGCCTCTAAATGCTCGGGAGAAGAACGAAGAAAATGAGCATGCGAGGGCGGGACGCCCTCGCCACAGCCGGCGAGACGCCGGCGCTACAAAAACCACAAACCATAGTACGAAGCAATCGAAAAGCCTCGCAGGAGCGAGGCTTTTGAATTTTGAATCGGTGGAATCAGATCTGTGAACCGGTTCGCGGCGCGAGGGCGATCACACGCTGAAGCTGGAGCCGCAACCGCAGGTGGACTTCACATTCGGGTTCTCGAACTTGAATCCGGCCGCTTCCAGCGTCTCGACGTAATCCACGATGCATCCGTTCAGATACATGGCGCTGGTGGCGTCCACGAAGACCTTGAGGCCTTCGAAGGTGAGGACCTTGTCCATCATGCCGGCGCCGTTCTCAAAGCTCATGTTGTAGCTGAAGCCGGAGCAGCCGCCGCCGACCACGCCGATGCGCAGGCCCGCCGGGATGGGGTCCTGTTGCGCCATGATCTCCTTGACCTTGACGATGGCGTTCGGGGTGAGGACCACGGGATAAGCCTTGGTCTCCGGGGCGCTTGGGGTCGTGGTGGTGGTTGCCATAGTGACGTATCTCCTTGGAAATCCTTGCCTTACCAAGTATAGCAAAATCAGGGCCGGGTTCCAGTGATTTAGATGGGACTGGCGGCGAATCGGTCGCAGGGCGGGCGCGTCAAATCCCATGGCGGCGTAGCCGAAGGCGGGAGCGGGAAAGATTTAAGTTGGCAAAATCACCGCTCTTGGAGCAGTATTAGGAAAGATGTAAGGCCCACGCGCCCGCAAGAGACGGACTCGACTTCCCTCCCCGGAGAGCCACCGTAGCCGGGACGGGACTTGGGCCAAAACGAGGCGCGTCGCCCCACGAGGTGAGTCATGACCATCCTGTTGATCGTGTTCGGCGTACTGCTGGCCGTCCTCATCATGCTGCTGATCTACCGCAGCACTCTGGAGATGCATGAGGATGATCAACTGTTCCTGACCGAAGGCGAGTCCGGCATGGCCAAGGAACAGGCCGAGGTGCTGGCGAAGTTGAGCAAGGTGGAACCGTCGGCGCCTTCGGCCGTGGTCAAGGTGATGTTGAGACCGTCCAGATTGGCGGTGGAAGTGGTGTCTCCGGAGCCGATCGTGACCAGATCGGCTGTAGGGGTGGCATCGCCGGCCGCATAAAGAAGAAAGGCCGCACCATCGCCACTCCGGGCAACGCGTGCGGCCAGTCTGGTTCCTGGATTATCTCAATCCACCGGGATTATTAAGTCCGTTATAGACCCACATGCCGGCGATGGTCAGCAGGATCACGCCGCACAGCGCGCTCAACACCTTGACCGCAGGCTCCACCTTGCTTAATTTCGCCAGGACTTCCGCCTG
>JACPNP010000010.1 GCA_016185365.1 Terriglobales bacterium | reverse complement strand
GATGAACGTGACCCCGATGATCGACGTGTTGCTGGTGCTGATCGTCATCTTCCTGCTGATCTCGCCGACCAAACCCTACGGTTATGACGGCCAAGTCCCGCAGGAAGCGATAGAAAAAACGGCGCCCACACCCGAGCGCACCGTCGTCCTCCAGCTGGAGTACTCCGCCACCGGGCCAGGCGTCCTGCGCATCAACCAGGCGGTGGTGGAGCCTGCGCAGCTGGAGCGTCAGCTGGCGGACATCTTCAAGACCCGCAACGAGAAGGTCCTCTTTTTCGAAGCCGATGGCCGCTTCGAATTCGCCGAGGTGGCGGACCTGCTGGACCACGTGAAGGCGGCCGATCGCGACATCCGCATCGGGTTTATGACGACTCAGGCGGCCAAAGCCGCCGATTGATGCGGATTCCGCCCTCAAGCCGCGTGTGGAAATCCCTGTGGAAAGTTGCCGGCCATTGCAACAGGGCTGTAACCTTCCCGCTAATTACCGGGTCGGCAATCCCGCGAGATCCGGGGTAAGTCCTTGCGTATCATGCATCCACGGCCCGGCGACCCGGCGCCGGCAATATTGCCCAAAGAATGGTGAAGTCGGTCCGGATTTGCACATTCCGCGATGCCGTTCCGGTTCGGGATTCACTGGGATAAATCTGGGTCATCTGTTTAAGTACTTGGATGGAGCGTACAGACTGGTCATAGAGAAAGCCCGTGACCATACCTGTCACCGTCCTTCACCCGGCCTTTCACTCTGCGAAAGGCTGGGGTGCCCGGCTCCAATTCGAGTCAGATGTCAAAGCCTACCATCCACTAAGCGCTTGCCACGTTTAGCCAGCCGAGTTCAAAAGAAAATCAAACATCGAGCGAATTTCATCCCGCGAGGGCCGCGCTGGGGGTGACAGTTGATCCAACACCGAATTTATTTTGTCTAACGCATCGCCGTCGTGCACTGCCCTCGAAAGGGCGTCGTTTGCATCCCGAAACAATCCATCAGCCATGAGTTCTTTCCATCGAGACCGAAAAGAGGGTTCAAGATCAGCTATCGTGACGAAGACATCAAAGGCATCACGCTGTCGTTTCTTCACTTCCGCGGCCATCGCCTTGCCCGCGATGAACGTTTCGACGGACGGAAACCGTGCACCTGGCACACTTGAATGCATGCGGTATTTAGCGTATTTGAAAACAGCCTGCATCGCCGGCGTGTAGATGGACTGGAGCTTTCCACTACCTCCAATGAGATCCAGCTCATCACCCGGATTCCGTTCATTCAAGAAATCTACGTGGAATACAAGTTTTTCGTTGCCAACTCGGAGAATCCGGTGTGCCTGGAATTTGTTCTTCACAGCCCGGAGATAACCATTACTCAGTAGCTGTTCAGCAGCGGCATCAAAAGTCCCATCATCCAGACTGGACGAATTCAATAGGACATCAACGTCGAACGTGCCTGGATGTCCAAAACGAGTCGCATGAAATAAAAATGGCACCCATCCACCGACTATGACGAAATCGACACCACAGTCCCGCAGCGTTGCTGTCGAATCTTGCAGCAACGCGAGGGCTGTATCCTGCTCATTGGAATAATCTAGATTCATCGCTCAATCCAGATTAGACGCTTCCGGATATTTGTCCACTATGGACGCGAAAGAGGCGGGTGCAAAGCAGTCGACAGCGGCACTTATTCCCGGCTGGTGGCCCCACATCTTCTCCCGATGGCGCCCCACGAGGGCCTGCCCTGAGCGAAGCCGAATGGGCGAAGGCGGGTGGCACACCCTTTCTCTATCGTCTAAATCGTGGACGACTTACTACAACCTCAGCCCACCGGGGGCGCCCCGCCCTTTGCGCGGCAAAGGGTGGGAGATTCTTGGGTTGATTCTATCGGGCCGGGCCCAGTGACGCGAACAAAACTGTCTTTTGTTCCGAAAACAGAACAAAAGAGTCCCATCCTTTCACTTCGTGAAAGGATGGAAAACCCCTGTAGTGTTGAAGTTTTAGAAAGAACGAAAGAGTTTAGCCACCCGCCGCGAGTAGATGGGATTTAGAAAAGGTTGGGGCAAGGCGCTCGATCAACTGATTGCGAACATGAAGAAGGGATTAGCACTCGAAATCGGCAACAAAGGGGTTCCTCTTTTCGCTCGCGCTGCTCGCTCACCCTGGGCTGAAGCTCAGGGCTACGGCCTCGCTCGGAATGACAATTCGTGTTGGTGATCGGGTCGGTGCGGGTAAACCCGCACCCTGACTAATCCTCGCCCACCTTCAGCACCGCCAGGAATGCCTCCTGCGGGATGTCCACTTTGCCGATACGTTTCATCCGCTTTTTGCCTTCTTTTTGTTTTTCCAGCAGCTTGCGTTTACGGCTGATGTCGCCGCCGTAGCATTTGGCGATCACGTTCTTGCGGATGGCGCCCACGGTCTCGCGGGCGATGACCTTGGCGCCGATGGCCGCCTGGATGGCCACCTCGAACATCTGTCGCGGGATCAGCTCGCGCATCTTCGAGACCAGGGCGCGGCCGCGCTCGAAGGCGAAATCGCGGTGCACGATCACGCTGAGCGCGTCCACCGCCTCGCCCGCGACCAGGATGTCCATCTTCACCATGTCTGATTCCCGGTATCCGGTGAAGTGGTAATCCAGCGACGCATACCCGCGCGATACCGATTTCAGCTTGTCGTAAAAATCCAGCACGATCTCATTCAGCGGCAGCTCATAGGTGAGCATCACGCGTCCGCCGCTGATGTATTCGAAGTTCTTCTGCTTGCCGCGCTTGTCTTCCACCAGCTTGAGGATGCCGCCCACATATTCTTCGCGGGTGATGATGTTGGCGGTGATGATCGGCTCCTCGATCGTCTCCACCGTGCCCGGGTCCGGCCACTTCGAGGGATTGTCCACCTCGAAGGCGTCGCCGTCGGTGGCGGTGATGCGATAGCGCACACTGGGCGCCGTGGTGATCAGTTCCAGGTTGTATTCGCGCTCCAGCCGCTCCTGGATGATCTCCATGTGCAGCAAACCGAGAAAGCCGCAGCGGAAACCGAAGCCCAGCGCGGTCGAACTCTCCGGCTCGAAGAAGAAACTTGAATCGTTGAGGCGAAGTTTTTCCAGCGCCTCACGCAGCAGGGTGTGTTCGTGCGAGTCCACGGTATAGAGCCCGGCGAAGACCATCGGCTTCAGTTCTTCGAAGCCGGGCAGGGCCTCGATGGCCGGATGATCGGCGTCCGTGATGGTGTCGCCGATCTTGGTGTCCTGCACGTTCTTGATGTTGCAGATGAGGAAGCCGACCTCGCCCGCTTCCAACCGGTCGATCTCGACGGGTTTGGGCGTGAGCACGCCCAGCGACTCCACCTCGAACGTTTTCTTGTTGGTCCAGAGCATGATGTGCGTGCCTTTTTCCAGCACGCCGTTGATCACGCGCGCCAGCACGATCACGCCGCGGTAGGGATCGAACCAGGAATCGAAGATCAGCGCCTGCAAGGCCGCTTCCGGCGTTCCCTTCGGAGGGGGCAGGCGGTGGACGATGGCCTCGAGCACATCCTCGATGCCGAGGCCGGTCTTCGCGCTGACCGGCAGCGCGTCCTTGCAATCGATGCCCACGGCGGACTCGACCATCTCCTTGGCGCGCTCCACGTCCGCGCTGGGCAGGTCGATCTTGTTGATCACGGGAATGATGTCCAGGCCGTTGTTGATGGCCAGATACGCGTTGGCCAGGGTCTGCGCTTCCACACCCTGGGAGGCGTCCACGACGAGCAGCGCGCCCTCGCAAGAAGCCAGCGAGCGCGAGACCTCATAGGAAAAATCCACGTGACCCGGCGTATCGATCAGGTTGAGTTGGTACGTCTCGCCGTTTTTCGCGGTGTAAGCCATGCGTACGGCATGGGCCTTGATGGTGATGCCGCGTTCCCGCTCCAGGTCCATGGCATCGAGCACCTGGGCCTGCATCTCGCGCGCGGTCACCGAGCCGGTCATCTCAAGCAGGCGGTCGGAAAGCGTGGATTTCCCATGGTCGATGTGGGCGATGATGGCGAAATTGCGGATGTGCGCGCGGTCCATGTTCGGGGGTCACGTCTCACTGGCCCGGCGGATGGCGCGGACCCCCGGCGGGAATGGCCGGGAAGGAGGCAAAATCTGATTGTAACATCCGCGTGCGGCCGCCGTCGGCGTGGCAAAAAGGGCACGGAAAGGATTTTTGCCATGCAACGGGACGTGCGTGTTGGCGCATCCTGTATAATCAGGGTTTTCATACTGCTAGCGATATTGTCTGTGCCGCCCGAAGACCTCCAAAGTACCAGGGAAGCCGAGTGCCCTCATTCGCGACGAAAAAGACTAAAGCGCTGGGACTGTTCCTTATCCTCCTGACGTCTCTTCTGGCCTGGGGCCAGGGGACGGGACGGATCATTTCCGACATCCAGATCCACGGCAACCGCCGCATCCCGGCGGACACCGTGCGCGCCCGCATGTTCACCCGGGCCGGCGACATCTTCGACCCGGCCGCCTTGGAGCGCGACTTCGCTTCGCTCTGGAACACCGGCTATTACGAGGACATCCGCATCGAGAAGCTGGACACGGGCAAGGGCGTCGAGGTCCACGTCTACCTGAAAGAGAAGCCCACCATCCGGGACATCGAATACAAGGGCGTCTCGTCGGTCTCCGTCTCTGATATTTATGACCGCTTCAAGGACCGAAAAGTCGGCCTGAACAAGGAGACACAGTACGACCCGACCAAAGTGAAAAAGGCCGAAGTGGTGCTGAAAGAATTCTTGGCGGAGAAAGGGCGCCAGTTCTCCACGATACGGACCGAGGTCCGGCCCATCCCGCCCGCCGCCGTGGGCGTGACCTTCATCGTGAAAGAAGGACCCAAGGTAAAGGTGGGCAGGATCCGCTACGAAGGCAACAAGCATGTGAGTAGCCGGGCCCTGCGCTCGGCGATGAAGAATACCAAGCCGATCGGTATTCCCCGCTCGATCTTCCTCGAAAACCTCTTCTCCCGCACCTTCGACTCCACCAAGCTCCAGGAAGATGCCGAGCGCGTGCGCAATGAGTATCAGGAGCGCGGCCACTTCAAGGCCATCGTCGGCGACCCGAAGACGAAGATGCGCGACACCGGCGGCAGCTTCATCAACCCCTTCAAGCGCAAGCCGGGCAAGGTCGTGGACATCACCATGCCCATCGAGGAAGGGGAACGCTTTAAATTGGGCTCCATCAGCTTTACCGGGGGCAAGGCGGTCACCAACACCAAGTTCCTGCGCGCTCTTTTCCCCATGAAGGACGGCGAGATCTTTAGCACCAAGGGCGTGCGCAAAGGCCTGGAGAACATGCGTAAGGCCTACGGAGAACTGGGCTACATCAACTTCACGCCTGTGCCTGACACCCAGATCAATGATGAAAAGAAGATCATCGATCTGGTGATCGATCTGGATGAGGGCAAGAGCTACTCGGTGCGCCGCATCGAATTCACCGGTAATACCACCACACGGGACAAGGTCATCCGCCGCGAGATCCTGCTGGAGGAAGGCAATGTCTATAACAGCCATCTGTGGGAATTCAGCCTGCAGCGCTTGAACCAGCTGCAATACTTCGAGCCGCTGAATCCGGAAAAAGATGGCGAGACCCGGCGCAACGACCAGGACGCCACCGTCGACCTGAGCTTGAAAGTCAAGGAGAAGGGCAAGAACACTATCGGCCTCAACGGCGGCGTGAGTGGTCTTTCAGGATCGTTCATCGGCATCAACTATGAGACCAACAACTTTCTTGGTCTCGGCGAGACCTTGCGCGTGGAATTCAATGTCGGCAGCTTCGAGAAAAGCGTCCTGTTCGGGTTCACGGATCCCTACTTCCTGGACAAGCCCCTGCAATTCGGATTCACCGTGTTCACCCGGCGCTTTGACTACAATCAGGCCCGGCGGAATGCGATCCTTTTCAACCGGACCATCAATCTGCCCCAGGATGTGTTGAACCAGTTCCAGAATTACAGTTCCTCGTCCACCGGCTTCACGGTCTCGCTCAGTTATCCGCTTCGCCGATCGTTCAAACGGCTCGGAGTCACGTATTCGTTTGACACCTCCACCATCACCGCCTTCAGCGACGCCTCACGGCGGCTGTTCGAAAACTTTGCCTTCCGAAATGTATCCGGACCGAATGCGTTGAAGGGCGTAGTGACCAGCAAGATTTTCCCCTCGTTCACCTGGAACACGCTGGACAATCCGCAGCGTCCCAGCCGCGGCTTCAGCCTGTTCGCGGGCGGTGACATCGGCGGCATCGGCGGCAACGTGGCTTCGCTGCGGCCGGTTGTGGAGTGGAAACAGTTCTTCCGTATGAAGAACCTGATGCCCAACAAGGATGAGGGCCGCAACGTGCTGGCGTACCGTATACAGGCGGCGTTCATTACCGGCTATCGCGGCCTGGTCGCAAACCCGGCGGAACGCTTTTATATGGGCGGTGAAGCAGACATCCGCGGATTCGCCCAGCGCTCGCTCTCACCCTATGTGTTCATCACGAACCAGACGACCGTCCCGCTGATCAACCCCGACGATGTGTGCGCGATCAACGCGAGCGCGCCCTGCCAGGGCGTTCCCAAAGATCCCACCAATCGTCTTCAGGGGAACTGGACCATTCCCGTGCCGTTCGCCAGCATTGCCATCCCTGGCGGTGATACCAACCTGGTCAGCAATCTGGAGTATCGCATCCCCATCGTCGGCCCGGTCACGCTGGCTGCGTTCCTCGACGCGGGTGTGAACTTTATCTCGCGCCAGTCGCAGTTGCGCCTGACCGATGCCAACGTCACGTCGTTGAATAACACTGGATTCGGTTGCACAGGGCTTGATCCAACCAAGGACTTCGCCTGTACAGGGACAACGAAGTTTCCGTTCGATAACTCGGTCAGGCCGGTGTCCGGCACGAACTTCAAGCCGCGCATGTCTACTGGATTGGAATTGCAGGTGATTCTCCCCATCGTGAACGCGCCCTTCCGCATCTATTACGCGTATAACCCGTTGCGGGTGGATACCTTGATCGACACACCCATCGCGGGAACAACACGCGAACAGTTTCGCGCTCTGTTTCCCGCCAACGCGGCAGGCGAGTTCACTTACCAACGTACCCTGCAACAGTTGGCGCCCAGTTTCCGCGTCAAGGAACCAAAGAAAACGTTCCGCATCACCGTGGCCACCACGTTCTAGGCCGCGCGACTCGTCACCGTGTAGCGGGTTCATACCCGGCAGGCGCGAACGGGTGTAGAATCGAATCCGCAGGCATGGGAGGTTGTTATGTTCGGTGGAAAGATCGGCATCACAGAGCTCATACTTCTACTTGTCATCGCGCTCTTGTTCTTTGGCCCCGGCAAGCTGGCCGATCTGGGCAAGGGCCTGGGTGAGGGTATCCGCAACTTCAAAAGTTCGATGAAGGAAGGCGAAGGCGAGGGCGAGAAGAAGTCCTAAGCCGTTGCGCCATAAATTCCCAAGGGCACGGCCTTGCACCGTGCCCTTTAGCTTTTGTGTCTAAACGGCTCCGGCCGCTTTCAAGATCTTCCACACCCGCGCGATCGGCAGGCCCACTACGTTGGCGTACTCGCCGCGGACCTCCGGGATCCAGCGTGACGCCAGTCCCTGGATCGCGTACGCGCCGGCCTTGTCCATGGGCTCGCCGCTGGCGATGTATCCGGCGACATCGCTGTCCGTCAACGGCACGAACCGGACAACGGTCGTGACCGTCTCCGCCAGAACGCTTCCATCCGGCTGGATCAGGCAAACTCCCGTTGTCACCTCATGTTCGCGACCGGAAAGCATACGCAGCATGCGTGCCGCGTCCGCGGCGTCCCTGGGTTTCCCCAGAACGGCGCCGTCCACCACCACGATCGTGTCCGCCGCCAGCACGAAGCTCCCGGGCCGGGCGCCGGCCACGGCTCGGGCTTTCTCGGTAGCGACCCGCGATGCGAATGCTGCCGCAGCCTCGCCCGGCTTCTGGATCTCCGGCACGTCGGCGGGTTGCACGGTGAACGCGATGCCCGCGGCGGTGAGCAGTTCGCGCCGTCGCGGTGAACCTGAGGCTAGGATCAGCATGGTTCAGCAGAATAGCAGAATGGTTCAGGCTTTCTGGATGTCCACCAGGCAGGAGTAGAACGTGGCCCCGGCGCCGATCTCGGTCAGAATCTCCGAGGTCAGCACATTGATGTTCTTGCCCCCCGGAGTGAGCCGGGCCCAATTCAACCGGGTAGCGACCACGCCCTTGCGGACGGCCCCGTCCACGCGTGCGGTCAGCGTGATCGCCCCGCGATCGTTGTAGATGCGCACGGGATCGCCGTCCTTGATCCCGCGTGCGGAAGCGTCCTCCGCGTTCATCTCCACCAGATTGCGCTCTTCCATCTTTTGATGTCCGGCTAGGTTTGAGAATGTGGTATTGAGGAAGTTGTCCGCCTTGCGCGAGAGCATTTCCAGCGGATATTTCTTTGCCTTGGAAGTGTGGCGCGATTCCTGGGGAGGAACGAACGTTGCTACCGGATCCAACCCCATCGCCTTCACTGATTCGCTGTAAAGTTCTGCCTTTCCGCTGGGAGTGCTGAATCCGCCATGCGCAAACGGCAGGAACGGCTCCTGCTCGGCCGTGGCTGAATGGCCGTTGCCGGAGAGATTCAGCCGTATATGGCCTTCCTTTTCGAGGCGGTCTCTCGTAATACCCTTCATCCACGGATGCTCGACCGCGAGGGCCGCATCGATCATCTCCTCCGCCGACTGCCGGAAGCAGGGATCGCCATTCGGCCCCTTATCGAACCCCATGCGCAGCGCCAGTTCGCGGAACAGGTCCACATTGCTCTTGCTCTCGCCCAGCGGTGCGATCGCAGCATCCGAATTCTGCACGTAGTAGTGCCCGTAGGACGTTTGCAACTCCTTATGCTCGAAGAACGTGGTCGCCGGTAGCACCATGTCCGCATAATCGGTTGTGTCCGTGAAGAACTGCTCATGGACCACGGTGAATAGGTCAGGGCGAAGGAACCCGCGCACCACGTCATTATGATTGGGCGCCACCGCGGCCGGGTTCGAGTTGTAGACGAACAGCGCCTTCACCGGTGGATTGTTGACCGTAGTGAGGATGCGGCCCAGTTCGCTCATGTTGAGCGTGCGCGCCGCGCGCCCGAGCGGGCTCTTCTCCATCAGGTCCAGGCGGATCAGCGCATTCTTGTCGAGAGGGAAGGAGCCGCTGGTGGAGAGCTGCAGCCCGCCGCCCACTTCCTTCCAGGAACCCGTGATGCAAGGCAGCATGGTGATGGCCCGCATGGCCATGCCGCCGTTCTCGCTGCGTTGCACGCCATAATTCACGCGGATCACCGCCGGACGCGCTGTGGCATACTCGCGCGCCAGCCGGCGGACTTTCTCCGCCGTCATGCCGGTCAAGCGCGCCACATTCTCCGGCGTGTATGTCTCCTCGCTGACTTTCTTCTTCAGTTCATCGAAGCCGAGCGTGTGCTTCGCGACGTAATCGGCATCAAAGAGGTTTTCGTCCACGATCACGCGCATCATGCCCAGCGCCAGGGCGGCATCCGTCCCCGGATTGATGGCGATGTGCCGATCCGCGCAGCGCGCCGTTCGCGTGCGGTAGGGGTCGATCACCACCAGCTTGGCGCCGTTGCGCCGCGCTTCCTCGATGAACGGCCACAAGTGCACGTTATTGCCGTGCACGTTCGCGCCCCAGGCGATGATGTACTTGGAATGCCGGAACTGCTCCGGCTCGGTGCCCAGTTTCTTGCCCAGCACACTGATCAGAGCGTCGCCGCCTGCGGTGGCGCAGATGGTGCGGTTCAGTTGCGAGGCGCCCAGGCGATGGAAGAACCGCATATCCATGGACGAATTGTTGAGCTGACCCAGCGTGCCGCCATAGGAGTAGGGAAGGATGGCCTCGGGTCCGAACTCCTTCGCCACCGCCTCTAGCTTCGCGATCACGGTCGCGAGCGCCTCTTCCCAGGAGATGCGTTCGAAGGCGGAGGGGCCCGAGTTCATCGGCCCTTTTGCCTTGGTCCGTTTCATCGGATAGAGCAGCCGGTCCGGGGAATACACGCGCTCGATGTATTTCGCCACTTTGGCGCAAAGGAACCCGCGGGTCACCGGATGCGCCGGATCGCCCTGGATCTTCGTGGCCTTGCCGGAAAGTTCGTCCACCGTGATCAGGACACCACAGGCGTCGGGACAATCGTGGGGACAGGCGGCATGGACCACTTTATTCATGGCTATTGGTTGGATTATACCTTCCGCTGGTACGTCGCTTTTTCCGTGCGCGGGACCACTTGCCTTCGATTTCTGGTGCCACATGGCCTGGTTGAGTGACCAAAACGAACGGCCCCGCCGGAGCGAGGCCGCGGGGTAACCAGTGCGAGAGCATCAAACCTGCATCACTTCCTTTTCTTTGTTCTTGCACATCTCTTCCATCTTCTTGATCTCCTCATCGGTCAGCTTCTGGATCTCCTCCAGGGCCCGCTTCTCCTCGTCCTCGCTGATCTTCTTGTCTTTCATGGCCTTCTTGATGGCGTCGTTGCCGTCGCGCCGGATGTTACGCACTGCCGTCCGGTGGTCCTCCAGTTCTTTATGCAGATGTTTCACCAGCTCCTTGCGCCGCTCTTCGGTGAGGGGCGGGATGGGCACGCGGATCATCTTGCCGTCATTCTGCGGGTTGAAGCCCAGGTCGGAGGAGCGCAACGCTTTCTCGATCTCCACGATCGCGCTGGGATCGAAAGGGGTGATCGTGAGCAGTTGCGCGTCCGCCGCGTGGATCTGCGCGATCTGGTTCAGCGGCATCTCGCTGCCGTAGTAGCTGACTTTTACCCCGTCCAGCATGTGCACGCTGGCGCGCCCGGTGCGCGTCGAGGCCAGCGAATGGCGGAAATCTTCCACCGCTTTGTCCATGCGGGTCTTCAGGTTCTGATAGGTCTCCCGCAGCGCGGGCGTGGTTGCCATGACAGATTGAGCCATAAGATTCCGTTCCTGATGATGGAATGTTCTATGCGGGCCATCCTGCCTGTTCGCACAGAGGATCGCGAAAGAGGATCGCGAAAGAAAAATTATACAGAAAGCAAAGGGCCGCGGCGCTCCGCGGCCCATGCAGTTCCCGATCTCAATCTCTATCGGCGCTTCTTGCCCTTTTTCGCCGCTCTTTTCTTTGCTGGTCTCTTCTTGCCTTTCTTGGCGGTTTTCTTTTTCGCCGGCTTCTTCGCCTTTTTCTTGGCGGCCTTCTTTTTGGCGGGCTTCTTGGCCGCTTTCTTTTTCTGGGCTGATTTCTTGGCGGCTTTCTTTTTGGCGGGCTTCTTCGGTGCCTTCTTGGCCGGTTTGGGTGCGGCCGGCGGTGGAGGCGGCGCGGCTGCCGCGGCCGGAGCCGGTGCCGATTCTTCTTCGTCGTCCATCATGTCGTCGCCGGAGCCGGAGAGGGACTCTTCTTCCTCCTCGTCGTAGCCCTCGTCGATCGCGTCGCCAAAGTCCTCCCCGAATTCGTCGTCCATGTCGTCACTACGCCCGTAAAGTGTTTCGTCGTTGTACGCCATGTTTTCCTCCCATTGTCGGAAAGGGCCGGCTCTGGCCACGAAAGCTTCGATGCCGGGATTCCCAGTGGCGTTTCATACTACCAATGATTCATGCCCTGTCAACCCGTTGTCACTGGGAATTGTGATGGCCCCGGATGCATCAACCCGCAGTGTCTTTTTGGGCTCTCAGGGCTGAAAATTGGTTGCGTCTGGCGCCTCTACGGGTATGCCTGCTCGAGCCACCGGACTGTTTGTTAAGTATCGCCAAATGTTATAGTTACAGGGTATTTCCGGACCGGAAAGGAACCATATATATGAATTCCTCGGAGCAACAGCGCTCTCCGGAGCGGATTTTCAACGCCTTCAACGCATTCCAACATTCCGCGATCCTGAAGACCGCCATTGAACTGGAAGTTTTCAGCGCGATCGCCGCCGGGCACAACCAGGTCTCGACTCTGGCAAGTCAGGCGAAAGCCTCGGAGCGTGGCATCCGCATTTTGTGCGACGCCCTCACCATCATGGAGCTCCTTCTCAAGAGTGGGAACTCGTATCAGCTCACTCCGGATGCCGAATTCTTTCTGGTCAAGGGCAAGCCCTCGTACCTTGGCGATGCGGCCCGGTTCCTTCTCGCCGACCACATCCGCGAGTCCTATGACCACTTGACCGAAGCCGTTCGACAGGGCGGCACGGCCTTGGCCGGTGATGGCACCGTCTCTACGGAGAACCCGGTCTGGGTGGACTTTGCCCGCGGCATGATGCCCATGATGATGCCTGCGTCGCAGGCCATCGCCGCACTACTCGCGCCCCGGCTTAAAGGTGCGGCGCGCGTGCTGGATATCGCCGCCGGACACGGGCTGTTCGGCATCATGATCGCGAAATCGGTCCCCGGCGCGCAGATAGAGGCCTTGGATTGGAAAGCAGTGCTCGCCGTGGCCACGGAGAACGCGCAACGCTTTGGTGTCGCCGATCGTCACCACACCCGGCCGGGCAGCGCCTTCGAGACGGAGTTCGGGACAGGCTATGACGCAGTGTTGCTCACCAATTTCCTGCATCATTTTGATGAGGCCACCAACATCCGGTTGCTCAAGCGGGTGCGCGATGCCCTCAAGCCCGGCGGCGCCGCGGTCATTCTGGAATTCGTGCCCAACGACGACCGGGTCACACCTCCGTCCGCCGCATGGTTCCCGGTCATCATGCTGGCCAACACCCCGCATGGAGACGCCTATACCTATGCGGAATTGAAACGCATGTGCGAATCCGCGGGCCTGGCAAAGGCGGAATTGCACCCCGCAGGTCCGTCCCCCGAGTCCATCGTGTTGGCCATCCGAGAGTAGGGCGTAGAGAGAAAAAGCCCCGGGAACGGTCCGGGGCTTTTTTCTATGCTTACTTTCTTATTTACCGGAAGCTTTCTTCTCCGGCTTGCCGCTCTTCGAAACAGGTTTGCCAGCGCGGCCGGCGGATTTTTTCCCCGTCGGCTTCTTGCGCGCCTTGCTTGGCGTAGCCTCCGGGCTGGATGCGGCCACGGGTTTGTAGATCATCAGCGTGCGTCCCTGGCGCAGCGCATTGCCTTTGAGCTTGTTCCACTGGCGCAACTTGTCCGCAGGCACGCCGAAATCATCCGCCACCGAGAGCACGGTATCACCGCGGCGCACCTTATATCGTGTCGCTTTGCGCGCATAGGCGCCGCCGGCCGCCGGCCCCTTCTTGTCAGAGACCGCGGGGATGATCAGCTTCGTGTCGGCCTCGATCTCATCGCTCGTCAGATTATTCACCTCGAGGATGGCGCGCTCTGATGTGCGGTAGCGTTTGGCGATCGCGCTCAGCGATTCTTGCGGCGCCACCTTGTGGTAGCGCCAGTGCACCCGTTTCTCCAGCGGGATGGCGGCGATGGCGCTCTCAAACGTCTCCCGCGTGCCCGCGGGCAGCTTGAGGTCGTATGCCATGTCGCGCGGTGTCACGCCGCGCAGCAGGCCGGGATTCATGTTCAGCACCACGTCGACCGGGACTTCGATGGCCTCCGCCGCCAGCCGCAGGTCCAGCGCGTAATCGATGGGGACAACGTCCGCCGCCAATTCCGGTTCGGGGTCATCCAGCGAAAGACCGTATTGGTCCGCGTTCTTGGCCACGATGGTCATGGCCAGGATGATGGGCACATAGTTCTTGGTCTCATTCGGTAGTACGTTGCGCTTGTACAGCTCCCAGAAATCGGCATAGCCTGTGCGCTCCACCCCGCGCTGCACGTTGCCGGCGCCGGAGTTATAGGCTGCCATCGCCAGGTACCAATCGCCGAACTGGTTGTAGAGATCTTTCAGGTGGCGGGCCGCCGCGCGTGTCGATTTCTCCGGGTCCTGCCGCTCATCCACCCACCAATTCTTTCGCAGGCCGTAAAGCGGCGCGGTGTAATGCATGAATTGCCACATGCCGCGCGCGCCCACGCGGGACACAGCCAGGGGCTTGAACCCGCTCTCCGCCTGCGCCAGATAGAACAGGTCCTCGGGCACGTCCTGCTCGCGCAACACCCGGCGGATCATCTCCTGATAGCGTCCGGCGCGCCGCCAGGCATTCAATACCGTGTTCCGTCCCTTGGTGGTGTTGGTGAAGAAGTGGATGTATCCGGCCACATAGTCATTGATCATCAGCGGAAGATCGGAGCGCGTGGTGCGCAACTCGGCCTCCACTTTGGCCCGCAGATTGGGGTCCACGGGGAACGTCAGTTCCGCCGCCTCATCGATGGGCGCCGGGTCCGAACGCTGTTCGGTGAATCCGTCGCCTTCTTTCAACGCCACCATCTCCAGGCGATGGATGCTGTCCACGATCCGCTCAAACTCATCGCGCAAGCGGGCGCTGGTGCGCAGGTCGACCGGCGACTGGAGGAAGGTGTCCACCGCGCGGTCAAAGTTCGCGCGCGCGCTGGCCAGATGGCCGGCCTGGTATTCATTCTCGCCGGCGTGGAAAAGCTGTTGCGCCCGTTGCACCACACCTTCCACCATCTCGGCCTGTGTAGGTTCTGCAGGTTTGGTGTTCTGGGCCGGCGCGGGCGTACCCATCTTGTTCGGTTCCGCCGCGGTGATGGACGGGGCCATCGCCGCCGGTGGAGGCGCGGTCCGGGCCGGCTTTTTCTCCTCGCACGCCGAGGTCAACAGGCCAAGCGCGGCGACGGACAGCAATGCAGTGATTCGGCGCATCGCTCTCTATTCTAGTGGAATCGCGCGCCCGGAAAGAGGCGA
Organism: Terriglobales bacterium; assembly: GCA_016185365.1. GTDB lineage: Bacteria > Acidobacteriota > Terriglobia > Terriglobales > Acidobacteriaceae > DSPA01. The sequence goes on along the minus strand of JACPNP010000010.1, from coordinate 15,305 downwards.
TTCGATTGCCTCACAAGGTGCCTCCGGAACAGAAAAGCCCCGGCCGAAGCCGGGGCTGTCGTTTTATTTCTGAGTCGTTCTAGAACGTCAGCTTCAATCCGAACTGGAACTGGCGCGGATCGAAAGCTGCCGTCGGGCGGCTGCGATACCGGTTGCCGGAACGCTCATTGAATGCATTCACGTCCTGAAAGAACGGCGACGACGATGCGATATTCACATGGTTGGCCAGATTGAACCCTTCCGCGATCAAGTCGAACCGGAATCGTTCCCCAAGCTTGATCGAACGCATGATCCGCATGTCGAGCGACCAGAACATCGGGTTGATGCCCCGGTTGCGTCCGAGATTTCCAGCCGGGAAACAGCTGCAAGTCGCGTCAAAGTCCGGGGGACGAACGAGCACGCCGCCCGCGCCTACGTTCGGACGGTCGGTCTGGCTGGACTGATCATTGTTGGTATCGATGTTGGTCAGGATGTTGAACGGACGGCCGCTCGAGATCTCCAGGATCGGCGCGAACGTGAAATTCGAGAAGAACTTGCTGACTCCCGATCCCTTGTCCCACGCGGCCGGCGAGGTCACCACGCCGCTGAACACAAACCGCTGGCGCTGGTCGAACAACGAGTCCGCGCGCTCCGCCCGCACGTTGTAGTTGTCCTGGGGCAGCAGCAGGGTCTGCAGGTCGGAGGAGTCGTCGATCGAGTGTGACCAGGTATAGGAGGCCAGGAACGAGAAGTTCTTGCTGAATCGCTTCTTCAGGTCCACATTCAGGGCGTTGTAGTCGGAGGTGCCGGTGGAACTCTGCGAGTTCACCGAGCCGAACGGCGAAAGCGGGCCGGGCGTGCGCAAAGTGAGTCCCAGCACGCTGTCCAGCACGGCCTTCGAGACCGCACCACCACTTAAAGCTGCCGCCAGGAAATAGTTTGGACCACTCGGGCGGAAGAAGTTGGCGATGGCCGGAGCCACGAATGCCAGTCCGGTCGAGTTGCGGATCGCCACCATACCCGGGATCAACACCGTATAGGTTGCGTTTGACGCAAGCGGCACGCTGAAAGCCACGGCTTGCGTGGAGTTCGCCGGGTTCACTCCGCCGGAGAAGCGCCGGAAATTGTCGATCGTCAGGTTGTTCTGGGGCGCATTGATATCGATCGGCCGGGGCAAGTGGCGGGCTCCCACGAACAGATAGCCAACACTCACCGACAGGTCATTCGATAACTGATGCTCGATCGAGAAACTGCCCTGGTTGGCGTAGGCATACTGAAAATCCTTCGCGACAGGCAGCGTGAAGGGAAGAACAGGTCCAAAGCCTGGAAAGGTCTGGTCATTGAAGCGCTGACGCCCGAACTGGTACTCCGCGCTCGCGGCCACGCCCGGCGTGACGGTACCCGGCGGCTGGGCCGCGCACACGGGTGTCAATGCCGCACCGGGTACGCACACGGTGCCCTGGAAGATCTGTACGGCATTCAACAACGCAGTCGAGGCGGGGCTGCCCGGCGTGGTGATGAATTGCTGCTGCTGGGCCGCGTCGGCGATGTCCGAGTTGAAGGCGACCGCCAGCAGCGGGTGGTCATAGAAAAGGCCGTAGGCGGCGCGGACCACCGTTTTGCCGTTGTTCCAGGGGTCCCAGGCCAGGGCCACACGAGGCGCCACATTGTTGTTGTCGCGCGGGAATCCCTGCTGCACATTCAGGCTGTCTTGCGCGGTCCTCAACACCGAAGGCGACAAGACGGTGCCGGTGAGTGGATCGGTGAAGGAGACAGGCGCGATCTGTTTGGTGAACTCCTTGTCATAACGCACGCCCAGGTTCAGAGTCAGCCCAGGCCGCAACTGCCAGGAGTCCTGTAGGAACAGAGACATCGGCTTATTGTCCAGGCTGCTACGAGGATTGCCGAAGCCTTGGATGAAGCTGGCCGGGAATCCCAGGCCGTATTGCTGGACCGGAGTGAAGTCCGGCGCGCCGGCGAATGCCGCATTCAAGATCGTTGCGGAGAGTCCGCCGAAGTTGTACAAACCGGCGAAGTTGAGTTCAAAATCAGCGTTGATGTTGATCCAGTTGAAGTCGCCGCCGAATTTGATCAAATGCTTGCCCACGCTCCAGGAAACCGTGTCCCGGATCTGGTAGCGGCTTTCGACGCGCTTTACCGGCGAGAACAGTTCCCGTCCGATGAACGCCGTGCCCGCGATGTTGAAGGCGACCGCATCATTGTTCTGCGAACGGAACGCGGCCGAGCGTCGTCCGTAGTTGAAGTTCGCCTCATTGACGATGTGCGGTGTCAGGGTCGAGTTCAATCCCACCAGTGCGGACCAATCGCGGAAGCGCTGCACGCCGGTGCGGGAGAAATCGTTCTGTCCCAGCGCCTGGTTCTGCGATTCCACCTGGATGCCGGTCAGCACGTTGGGGTTGAACCCCACGCGGAACGTCAGCAGATGGGCGTTGTTGATGCGGTGGTCGAGGCGGATGGAACTGAACGTGGTGCCTTCGGACACCGGGAAAATGGTCTGCAGCGAATTCAACGGGCGGAAGGCGATGAACTGGCCCAGCGAATTCGTCGTGCCGAATGGCACGGGAGCGCCGGAAAGTATGAAGCGCGGGCCGATCGCGCCCGGAGCGATCGGGCTGATCGCCGGGCATAGCGATCCGTCATTCGGGCTCAATTGCGCGGTCAATCCGTTAAGCGCGATGTTGGACGCCGTGCTGGCAAAGAACGCATACGCCCGCGCGCCGCAGATGGCCGCCGGCACGCCCGTGCCCAGTAACGTGTTGATGTAAGAAACCTGTGCCGGGGTCAGTCCGTCAAAGGTGCGCAGGATGGGATTCAACCCCGGGATCACCGGGAACGTGACTGATCCGGTCAAGCCCTGGTCCACATTCGACGTAAAGAAGCCGCTCTCCTGCCGGCGGCGCTGTTCGAAGGAGGCGAAGAAGAACGTCTTGTCTTTTACGATCGGGCCACCGAACGTCAAGCCATACTGCGTGCGGGTATACGGCGGATTCGAGACCGGGGCAAACCGGTTGTCGGCCTGGAAGGAACTGTGGTTGGTCACCACGTTGATGACGCCGCCCGAGGCCCGGCCATACTCGGCCGAGTACGAGTTGGTCACCACCTGGAACTCCTGCACGGCTTCCTGGCTCACTGTGGAGCGGGCCGCATTCACGGAGTTGTCCGTGTTGTCGGCGCCATCCACCTGCACCAGCGTGGAGCGGCCGCGCTGGCCGCCGATATTCAAGCCCGAGGTCGGCGCGGGTCCGATGGGGCGGCCGTTGTCGCGGTTCACTTGCGATTGCGTCTGCGCGAAGCTGATGTAATCGCGCTGGTTGATCGGCAGGTTGTCGATGCGCTGCTGGTCGATCGTGGTCGAGACCGAGGTCTTGCTGGTCTCGATCAGTTCCGCCGTGGCCGAGACCGTAAGTTCGGTCGTCGCCGTCGCCACCTTGAGGGCCACGTTGTATTCCGCCGTGCTGCCGATGGTCAGCTTCACATCTTTGGCCGTCAATTTGCCGAAGCCCGATGCGTCCACCGTAAGCGTGTAATTGCCCGGCGGCACCAGGGCGAAGAAGTACTCGCCTTCGCTGGTGGTCGTGGTAGTGCGCTCGAAGTTGCGCGCGTCATCGCGCAACGTAAGGTTCGCCCCGGCGACCACGGCGCCGTTCGGGTCACGCACCGTGCCCCGCAGATCGGCGGTGGCAGTGCTCTGCGCAAATGCGCCCGTGGTGAGAAGCAGCAAAAAGGTCCAGCACGCAAGACGGATGGATCGCATCATGGGGTTTACCTTCCTGAATCGTCGTTCAGTGATTGGGCCGAGAGTCGGCATAGGGGAACGATAGGGATTTTCAAAAGCTCTTGTTCGATGAGTCCTGGACTTGCCTGCGGCTGGCTGGGGCCAGGTCGGGTCCGCCCTCAACTGCCGGAAATCACTGGAGTTTTACATCATCCGTGGATGGAAGGCAAGAAAGAAAGGATAAGGCCGTATTTAGGGCCCCGGTACCCGGGGGCGTCAAAGACTCACCCCATGGCCGAACCACCGGTAGGCTTTGCCGAAATCGCCAGCTTCTTCTTGGCCAGCGGCCGGGCAAAGGCGTTAGTCGGGTTGTGGTTGTTGAATTCCAGCGCCTGCCGGTAGTAATCCTTGGCCTTAGGCCAATCGCCGGAATTTTCATGGGCCTGGGCCAGCAGGACCAGAATGAACGGGTCCTTCAGATTGCCCTTGTTCAGTTCCGCGATCGCAGTCGGGTAATCCTGGGCATAGAAAGCCACGTACCCCACCAGATACGGGACGAATGGGGCCTGCTCCGGGTTGGTCCCCTTGTCGAATAGGGCCTTGGCTGCAGCGACGTGTTTCGCTGCGTCCGTCTTGTATCCGCGACGGGCCGCGAGACGCGCCTGCGCGTGTTCCCAGCGGAACTCCCACAGGTCCTTTTCTGAGTCCTTGAGGTCCGTTTTCTTGAAAGCCGCGGCGTGGCCAAGCTCATACCAACCCTGCGCGCCCTTCAGATCGCCTGTCTCCAGGAGCACCCGAGCAAGTTCATTGGCGGTCTCCGCCGCCGCCACGAAGTCACTCTTTGCCATCTGCGCGTCATAGACCTGCTTGTGGCACTTTTCCGCTTCCTTGCCATTGCCAACGAACGCCCAGGACATCCCCATGGTGCGCAGCGCCTGTCCCTTCTGCTCCGGATTGGCCAGCTCGATGGCCCGCGCGATGTGCTTGCGCGCCTCCTCATACTCACCCTTCAGGTCGAGGGCGATCCCGGTCGCGAGGTGGGCGTCATACATGTCCGGCTGGATCTTCAGCGCCTGTGCGTAGAGTGCCAGGGCCTCATCCTGCTTGCCCTGGTTGTTCAGCGCGCGGCCCTGCTTGACCAGCTCATTCGGGTCGGGTGCCGCAGTGGATTGTGCCGCAACGGAGAGCGCGGCGAGAAAACAAGCCGCAAGCAAGACGATAGAGCGGAGTTTGGGGGCCATAACGAGGGATTATGGCACAAAAACTATCTCTTGATACCCACCTTCACACCCGAGCCATCCGCCACGCCCCAGGCCATGCGCGGGGTGTTGTGGGCGATGCCGTATCGGCCCAGTGTATCCACCACGATCATCCCGCCGTGGCCGCTGAGTCGGCGTTGCAGCATCTGGATCGCGGAGTTGGCCGAGGCCTGCGGGTCGTGACCTGCCTGCACGCGGTCCGCGGCCCACTTGGCCAGCACCAGTTTCATGATCGGCTCGCCCCAGCCGGTGCAGGAGACCGCCGCCGACTGATTGTCCGCATAGCACCCGCATCCGATCAGCGAGGAATCACCCACCCGCCCCGGCGTCTTGTTGAGCGTGCCCCCGGTCGAGGTCGCCGCCGCGATATTGCCTTTGCCATCCACCGCCACCGCGCCCACCGTGTCATGCGAGATCTGCGGTCCGGCAAACGTGTCGTCCGCATGGCCCGAAGCCAGCCTGGCCTTGAATCCGCGCAGCCGCTCCACCTCGCGAGGGATCACAAGCTCCTTGTTGTCGATGAGCTCCATGCCGTGTTCAGCGGCGAATTGCTCCGCGCCCTCACCCACAAAATAGACGTGTGGGCTCTTGTCCAGGATCAGCCGCGAGAGCCGCACTGCATTGCGCACTCGCTCCACCCCGCCCACGCCGCCGGCGCGCAGCGTGCCCCCGTCCATGATCAGCGCGTCCATCTGCACCGTACTGGCGGAGGTGAGGAAACTGCCAAGACCGGCGTCGAAAGTCTCGTCCTCTTCGAGGATCACGACGGACTCTTCCACCGCGTCCACCGCCGAGCAGCCCTTGGTCAGCACGCTCCAGCCGCGCTCCACCGCCGCGCGCACGCCGCGCTCGTGGGCCGCGACCATGTCTTCGGGAATGTTCCACGCGCCGCCGTGCACCACGAGCAGAGGACGAGTAGCCATGCGCAACTACTGTAGCAGTGGCGAACGATGCGTGGCGAATTGCCACGTGCAGGCTCGGTGTGGGATGTCTCTGCTAGCTTCAGTCCCTGGCGTCCAGGACCTGGCGGACTTTACGGACCAGGCCCTCTTCGCTGAAGGGTTTGGAGAGGAAGGCGACGCCTTGGTCTACGATGCCGTGCCGCAGGATCGCATCGTCCGTGTAACCCGACATGAACAAGACTTTGGTCCTCGCATGGTGTCGTTTGACCAGTTCAGCGACCTCACGCCCGCTCATCTCCGGCATTACGACATCGGTCAGTAGGAGATGGATGGGAGCGCTGTCCTGTTCGGCGAACCGCGTCACATCGTTGGCGTCCAACGCCTGCAGCACCTTGTAGCCGGCCCGGGACAGAAACTCGTACGCGACCATCCGCAAAGGCTCCGAGTCTTCGACGAGCAATACGGTCTCCGATCCACCGGCGGCGACCGTCACCTGGCTTGTCCCGGCCACCGCATCCCTGGGCTCGTCCACCCTGGGGATATAGACCTTGAACGTCGTGCCCCGACCGGGTTCGCTATAGACCCAGATGTTCCCGCCGCTTTGCTTTACGATGCCGAAGACAGTGGCTAGGCCCAGTCCGGTCCCCGTCTTCTTGGTGGTAAAGAACGGTTCGAAGATGCAGGCCAGGGTCTTCGAGTCCATGCCGGCGCCGGTGTCGCTGATGGCCAACATCACGTACCGGCCCGGGGTGACCCCTACATGCATCCGGGCATACGTCTCATCCAGGTCCACATTGGCCGTCTCGATGGTCAGCTTCCCACCCATCGGCATCGCGTCCCGGGCATTGATCACCAGATTCAGGATCACCTGCTCGGTCTGTCCGGGGTCGGCTTTCACCGTCCCCAGGTGCGGCGAGGCGATGGTATCGATCTGCACATCCTCGCCGATCAGCCGGCGCAGCATCTCGCTCATATCGGTGATGATGCTGTTCAAGTCGAGGACCTTGGGTTCGAGCACCTGCTTCCGGCTGAAGGCCATGAGCTGGCGGGTCAACTGCGCGGCCCGGTTCCCGGCCTTGCGGATCTCCGTCACATATTTCTCTGCGGAATCGTTGCCTTCCACCTGGTCCAGCAGCAGTTCGCTGAAACCGATGATCGCGCCCAGCAGGTTGTTGAAGTCGTGGGCGATCCCCCCGGCCAGCCGTCCCAGGGCTTCGAACTTGTGCAGGGCCGAGATCTGCCGCTCCATCTGCAAATGGTCGGTTACGTCCACCAATACACCCAGCATGCGGATCGGCCGGCCCGCTGGGTCGTGCAGCACGCGCCCCCGGTCCAGTACGCTGGCGTACCCCTCATCGCCGCGGCGCAAGCGGTAGCTGGCGGACCAGGTTTCGCCATGGTGGTTCACGGCGTCGCGCAGGCTGGTGCTCACCCGCTCCCGATCGTCAGGGTGGATCCGCTCTTCCCACCATCCCACGGTGGGTTCGATCTCTCCGGCGACAAAACCGAACCGGGCCTGCAGGTTCTCGCTTCTCCAGATTGTGTCGGTGCGCAGGTCCCAATCCCAGATCACGTCTTGTGTCGCCCGTGTGACCGCCTGGAACCGTGCCGTGCTCTCAAACAGTCTTTCCTCCGCCTGCTGCCGGGCCTCGCGCTGCCGTTTCTCCTCCACCGCCTGGCGGACCGCCAGGGGCAGACGCGCCAGCCGGTCCTTGAGGATGTAGTCCGAGATGCCGCGCTTCATGCACTCCACCGCGGCCTGCTCACCCATCGAGCCGGTCACCAGGATGAACGGGATGTCCTTGCCTTCTCGCCGCAGCGCCTCGAAGGCGGCCATGCCGCTCCAGCCCGGCAGGTTGTAGTCGGAAAGGATAAGGTCGCAATGACCGCGGCGAAGTTGCTCCAGAAAGGCCCTCTCGTTGGCCACCAGTACACTTTCAAACGTCACCCCGGCACGCCTGAGCTCGCGCAGGCTCAGTTCGGCATCGGCTTCGCTGTCTTCGATCACCAGGACACGCAGCGGGAGCTTGCCGCCATTCGCATTGGCCGGCTGAGCCGTCATGTCCGCCCTTCAGCCCTGGGGAACGCACCGCTCGGCGGCGGGACGTTCACCACCAGCCAGTACATCCCCAGCTGCTTCACCGTTTCCCGGAAGCTGTCGAAGTTCACCGGTTTCTGGATGTAACTGTTCGCGCCCAGCGAATAACCGTTCACCAGGTCTTTTTCCTCCCGCGACGAGGTCAGGATGACGACCGGGATCGCGCGCGTGCTCGGTTCCGCCCGCAGCTGACGCAGCACCTCGATCCCGTCCACCTTGGGGAGCTTCAGGTCGAGCAGGACGACACCCGGTGGCCGCTCACGGCTCCGCTCCGCATGCGCGCCCCGGCAAAAGAGGAAGTCCAGCGCTTCCTCACCGTCACGGGCGACGTGGATCTTGTTGGCGACCTTCTCCCGCCGCAGAGAGTGCAGGATCAGTTCGACATCGTCCTCGCTGTCTTCCACCAGCAGGATCTCGGAATCATCGTTTCTCATCGGTGGCCTCCGTTCGCGTGTTCGATCGTCTCCAGGGGCGCGGCCGGGTTGCAGGAAGTAAAGAAAAAGGTCGCGCCCTGGTCGAGTTCACTCTCCGCCCAGACCCGCCCGCCGTGTTTATGGATGATGCGCTGCACCGTGGCCAGGCCCACGCCCGTCCCTTTGAAGTCCTCCTGGCGATGCAGCCGCTGAAAGACCCCGAAAAGCTTGTCCGCGTACTTCATGCTGAATCCCACGCCGTTATCGCGGACGAAGATCACGGATTGACCGTTCTGGCGCAGATGGCCGACCTCGATCAGCGCCCGTTCGCGCGGATGCGTGTACTTCACGGCGTTGCCCAGAAGGTTGGCCAGCACCTGCTTCATCAGCGCCGGGTCACACTCCACGAAGGGCAACGTTTCTACCCGCCAATCGATCTGCCGGCCCGCGGTCTCCGGTTGCAGCTCTGTGCGGACCTCCTCCACCAGCGAGTTGAGCCCGGTGACCTGCAACGTCAATTCCTTGCGACCTACCCTGGAAAGGTTGAGCAGGTCGTCCAGCAGTTGTCCCATGCGGTCCGCGCCTTCTTCCACCCGGGCCAGGTAGCGGCGGGCCTCCGCGTCCAGCCGCGGCCCATACTCCTCCGTCAGGATGTGCGAAAACCCGTGAATATGCCGCAACGGGGCCCGCAGGTCGTGCGAGACGGTGTACGTGAACGCCTCCAGTTCCTGATTGACCGCCTGGAGTTCCGTGTTCTGGCGTTGCAGGTCGCGGCTCAGATTGGTCAGCGTGGCTTCGGCGCGTTTGCGCGCGGTGATGTCTTCGATGGCCACCAGGACGGTCTCAGTGTTGTTGCCCACGCGGAAGATCTTGCTGGCGTGCAGCAGCATGATGCGCTGGCCCAAGCCGGGGAAGTCGCGCTCCACCTCGAAGTCTTCGAGCGTGGTGTGCTGTGCCAGGATCTCTTCCAGCCGGTGCCGCAATCCGGGGATGTCCCACTGTCCGCTGCCCAGTTCATGGAAGGCGCGCCCTTCGACTTCCGCCGCGCTCACCAGGAAAGTCCTGTAATACGCGCGATTGGCCGATTGCACCCGCAAGTCTGAGTCCAGCACCACCAGCGGGGTCCGCACCGTGTTCACGATGTTCTCCGAGTGCGCCCGGGCCTGCTCCGTCAGGTCAAGCACACGCTGCTGCACCACGGCATTACGGTAGGCCAGCCACACCGCCGCGAGGAGCACGGCCGCCAGCGAGCCGGCCAGCCCGAGGAACAGGAGCTGTGTCCGGCGATTGTTCTCCCGTAATTCGGTGATTCGTCGCTGCAGCAGGATCTGCTCCGCGGTGTCCATCGCGGCGGCCAGTTCCCGGACTTCCGCCATGATCTGCAATCCTTCGCCCCTGGCCGTGATTCTGGCCGCCGCCTGATACCCCTGTTTACGCCGGATATCGAGTAGAGCTTGTGAATACGTGAGGCGACGGGCCACCAGGGCTTCCAACGCGGAAACACGCTTTTGTTGTTCGGCGTTGTCGGCGGTCAGCTTCCGGAGTTCCTGCAGCCGGCCTCCGATGTCTCGCGCTGCGACCGTGTATGGTCCCAGGAATTCCTCTTGCCCGTTGATGAGGAATCCCCGGGTGCTGGAGGTGATCTCCGCCAGCTGCGTGTAGATCACCTGCACTTTGGCCCGTACTTCATACGTATGGCCCACCCATCCGGCCGCGGCTGTGTTCTCCATCCCCTGCTGGTACGTGATGTATCCGATCGCCGCCGGGATCACGATGGCCAGCAATAATCCGGGCACGATCAGCTTCTGCTGCAGCGGCAGACTCATGACGCCCCTTCCCCAACAGGACTCCCTGCCGTCACGTCAAGTGACCGCTCGGATCCTCGACCCTAGGCTACCAATGCCGCATCGGCTTGGCGGCGGATCGCCCAGCTTCCGTCAGGGCCAATTCCCTGATTGGGTTTGGTGTCAGGATGGGAATCTACGGATAGAGTGCGGACTTCGGCGTCAGTGGCCCGGCGCCGGCAGATGTGCGGTCTGCTGGTAGGTATAACGGATGCGATGGATCACCGTGATGGTGGAGATCACCGCCAGCACCCATAAGGCCGGCGCCATGGCGCCCCAATATTCGAACAGCGCGCCCAGGATGATCAGCACGATGCGTTCCGGCCGTTCCATGAATCCGACCTTGCATTGCCCGATCAGCGACTCCGCCCGCGCCCGCGTGTAGCTCACCATCAACGAGCTGACCATCACGAACGCCACCAGGCCCACGTAGAAGAAGCGGTTGGCCCGGGCGTAATAGACCAGCAGGCCGAAAAACAGCGCGACGTCGGAATAACGGTCGATCACCGAATCGAAAAATCCGCCGAACACGGTGACCTGTCCGGTGGCCCGGGCCACGCGGCCGTCCACCATGTCGAACACGCCGGCTCCGATGATGGTCAGGCCGCCCCACAGGAACATCCGCCAGTGGTCCTCACCCTTGGCGAAGCCAAAGAACAAGGCGGCGATCACGTTGATCACCAGCCCGATAAACGTCAGGTAGTTCGGCGAGATCCGGGTGAGCGCAAGCCCGTGCACGATCCCATACAAAAGGACGCGCGCACTGCGGCCGAACGCTCCGGTCCAGCTCATGCTTCCTCTTCCTCGTGGATGGTGCTCAGGCTGAGGACTTCGAGTTCACGTTTGCCGTTGGGCGTGACCACCGTCGCCGTGTCGCCCACCTTCTTGCCGATCAGCGACCGCCCGATGGGTGACGTGGTGGAGATCAGCCCCTTGGTCACGTCCGATTCCTCGCTGGTCACCAGCTTGTACTCGATCTCTTCGTCTTTGGAGTTGTCATACACGCGGATGGTCGAGCCGAACGCCGCCCGGTCCCGCGGGATGTTCGAAAGATTCACCATGGCCAGCTCGGAGACGCGCTTCTTCAGTTGTCCCAGGCGAGCGTTGACGAACTCCTGCCGCTGCTTGGCCATGTGGTACTCGGCGTTCTCGCTGAGGTCGCCCATGGCCACGGCTTTCTTGATCTCTTTGGGGAGCTCATGCTGCAACTCGTGCTCCAGCAGCTTGATCTCTTCTTCCAGTTTTTTGCGGATCTTTTCCGGCATGGATACCTGCTAACTCTCTGAAAACAAGATTATATCGGATGCGCATCTTGCCCATAGACGGGTGGCGGGGGGAACTGGCATAATGTCCGTCCACCCCAGAAAGGACGCAAGGTACAAGGTATGGCTTCTGGCCCGGAACAACGTACCACCCGGCGGTTCAATCTGACCCTCCCGCTGACCATCAAGGTCACGGAGACCGATGAGTCCCACATCGCCTCCGAGACCCGCGACGTCAGCGCGCGCGGGGTCCTCTTCTATATGGACGCGGAGATCGCCGAAGGGTCCGCCATCGAGTTCACCATGACCCTTCCGCCCGAGATCACCCTTACGGAAAGCATCAAGGTCCGCTGCCAGGGCAAGGTCGTGCGCGTCCTGCACCCCAAAGGGGAAAAACAGGTCGGCATCGCCGCCGCCATCGAGCAATACGAATTCGTCAATGACTGACGACGCCACCCTGCCCGCTCGGTCGGAGCGGGGTGGGCGAAGATAGCGCACCTTCCTCTCCGCACCAACAACGGTTCCAACCGCGGCCCCGCCGTCCTGCTTACATTCCCATCTCCGGACCGGGTCCCGCGACTGCCCGCACTTCCCGGAAAAATCGCCTCCTCCAGTTGACAGCGCCATAGGCTCTAAGTACCTTGGCAGGCGATAACGCGGCCTCCCTTTCCGTTCCCGGCCGCATCGAATCCTCTATGGCGACGGCCAAGACAGCCGCAAGCCGTTCCCGGGTCCTGCGTATCCTGGTGGCGGATGATGACCCGCTCGTCCGCGCCGCCGTCGGCGTCCTGCTCACCTCCGGCCCCTATCAGCTCATCGGCGAAGCCACCGACGGCGCCGAGACCATCCAGCTGGTGCAGAGACTCAAGCCCGATGTCCTCCTGCTCGACCTCAACATGCCCAAGAAGGCCGGACTCGAGGCCCTGCGCGAGATCGGCGACAAGCTTGCCGGCATGCGCACCATCGTCCTCACCGTCGGCATCGAGAAGCGCCAGGTGCTGGAGGCGCTGCAGCTGGGCGCGCGCGGTATCGTGCTGAAGTCCGCGGCCCGCACTTTACTCACCGCATGCCTTAAGGCCGTGCAGGCTGGAAAATACTGGGTCAACAATGAGCCCGTTGCCGATGTGAAACACATCGTGCATGATCTGGCGGTCGCCGTGGAGCGCGAGCGTCCGGAGACCTCGCCCAAGCTCAAGCTGCTTTCGCCGAAAGAGGCGCAGATCGTGCGCCTCATCGTCGAGGGCCGCACCAATAAGGACATCGCCGGCGAACTCAATACCAGCGAGCAGGTGGTAAAGAACCATCTGGGCAAGATCTTCGACAAGCTGGGCGTCTTCAACCGCCTGGAGCTCGCGCTTTACGCGCTGGACAACCGCCTGGCCGAACGCGCCTGACCTTACTCTCTGGATGAGTCTTTGGTGAACGGGTGTGGCTTTGGTGAAGTGGCATGGCTTTGGTGAAGGGGCGTGGCTTCAGCCACGCCGTTCCGCTGGATTTTTATGCTTGAGAGCGGGCTTCAGCCCGCGTTCTTTACCTCGCTCGCCGGATGAGGCTTTGGTGAAGGGGTGTGGCTTTGGTGAAGTGGCATGGCTTTGGTGAAGGGGCGTGGCTTCAGCCACGCCGTTCCTTACCTCGCTCGCCGGATGTGGCTTTGGTGAAGTGGCATGGGTTTGGTGAAGGGGTGTGGCTTCAGCCACACCGTTCCGCTGGATTTTTATGCTTGAGAGCGGGCTTCAGCCCGCGTTCCTTACCGCGCTCTCTGGATGAGTCTTTGGTGAAGGGGCGTGGCTTTGGTGAAGGGGCGTGGCTTCAGCCACGCCGTTCCGCGCCGGATGAGGCTTTGGTGAAGGGGCGTGGCTTTGGTGAAGTGGCATGGCTTTGGTGAAGGGGTGTGGCTTCAGCCACACCGTTCAGCCGCATTTTTATTATTGAGAGCGGGCTTCAGCCCGCGTTCCTTACCTCGCTCGCTGGATGAGGCTTTGGTGAAGGGGTGTGGCTTCAGCCACACCGTTCAGCCGCATTTTTATTATTGAGAGCGGGCTTCAGCCCGCGAACAAACTTGACGTATGATTTCGACTAGTCCCACCCTCCTATGAGCGTCCTTCATCGGTCCCTGCGCAAGACCTATCCCATCGCCGTCCGGGGCAAGGGTGTGTACCTGTGGGACGCCGCCGGACACAAGTACCTCGATTTCTCCGGCAGCGCCGCCGTGAACCTCATCGGGCACGGCAACCGCAAGATCCTGCGCTCGGTCCTGCGCCAGGCGGAGAAGATCGAGTTCGTCCATACCAGCCAGTTCAATACCGGCGTGGCGGAGAAGTTCGCCGATGAGGTCCTGCACTTCTGCGGCCCGGCCTTCAACGGCGGCAAAGTCTTCTTCACCTGCGGCGGATCGGAAGCGGTGGAGACCGCCATCAAGCTCGCCCGGCAGTATCAGGTGGAATCCGGCTTCCCCAAGCGCAACCGCATCGTCAGCCGCCAGCAGGCCTATCACGGGGCCACGCTGGGCGCGCTGGCCGCCAGCGGCAACAAGCGACGCCGCGATGTCTACGTGCCCCTGGTCAAGAGCGAGGCCTTTGTCCACATCGGCATGCCCTATTGCTATCGCTGCGCCTATAAGTGCAACGACTGTGGCCGCAAGTACGCCAAGGAGCTGGAGCTGGCGCTCAACGAATCCAAGGGCGGCGTGGCCGCCTTCCTCGCCGAGCCCATGAGCGGGGCCACGCTGGGCGCGGTCTTCCCGCCGGAGGGCTACTTCGAGCGCGTGGCCGAACTCTGCCGCACCCACGGCGCGCTCTTCGTCGCCGATGAGGTCATGACCGGCTGGGGACGCACCGGCAAGAACCTGGCCATGCACCACTTCGACGATGAGGCCATGCCGGACGTCGTCGTCCTGGCCAAGGGACTCACCAGCGGCTATCTCCCGCTCGGCGCCGTGGTGGTGAAGAAGTCCGTGGTCGACGCGCTGGAGAAGGGCAGCGGATCATTCATGCACGGCTTCACCTACAACGCGCATCCGCTGGCCGTGGCCGCCGGGCACGCCGTTTTTCAGGCCATGAAGAAGGAACGCCTGGTGCAGCGCGCCGCCGCTCTGGAAGGCTCCATGCGCCGCGAGCTGGAAAAACTATTGGATTGCGCCAGCGTGGGTGACGTCCGCGGCAAGGGCCTGCTCTGGGCGGTGGAGTTCCTCAGCGACAAGAAAAGCAAGATGCCCTTCGCCCCGGAGATGCAGTTCGCCCCCCGCGTGGCCGAAGCCTCGGCCCGCCGCGGCGTGCTGGTCTATCCCATGCAGGGCTGCGTGGACGGAATGCTCGGCGACCACCTTCTTCTGGCCCCCCCTGCCATCATCACCCGCGACGAGATCGCCTCCGCCGCCGCGACCCTGCGCGAAGCGATTGAAGAAGCGGAGCGGGCGTGAGGGGGAAACCCAGCAAGCATAAGGGCTCGTAAGGATGCCGGCCAGTCAGGGCGCGGGTTTACCCGCGCCACTCTGCGTCCAAAAAGATTCTAGGGGCTTCAGCCCTTTCCCCCACGCCAGCCCGCCCCCGGCTGGCGACGGCAGGTGCGGTTGGCGGTGGGAGAACGGCCCTTCAGGGCCGTGTGGCGGGACAAAAACAACACGTGTCATTCTGAGGCGCGAGTTCTGCGCCGAAGAATCTGCTGTTTCCGCTGCATGAGACTTGCGACTCGCACCTTGAAACTCGTCGTTTGTCATTCCGAGCGAGGGGCGCCGTCTTGCGCCCACCCCCTTGTCATTCCGAGCGAAGGGCTTTAGCCCTGAGTCGAGGAATCCCTTTGTTGCCAATGACACT
>JACPNP010000012.1 GCA_016185365.1 Terriglobales bacterium | reverse complement strand
CACCGGGTCCACGATCATGCCGCTCTCCGAGCGCTTTACTTTGTCCACTTCGCTGGCTTGGTCTTCGAGCGATAGGTTGCGGTGCACCACGCCCAGCCCGCCCTGTTGCGCCAGCGCGATGGCCAGGCGCGACTCCGTGACCGTGTCCATGGCCGCGCTGAGGATGGGGATATTGAGCTGGATGGCGCGCGTCAACCGCGTGGCTGTGTTCGCGTTCGCCGGCACGACGTCGGACAGGCCGGGCAGCAGCAACACATCGTCGAATGTTAGGGCTTCGGGGACAGGAAAATGGATCATCGCAGGGCGCTCACCACCGGACGGGATTCATCTATTGTACAAGACGGTCCCCGGGCGGTTGCGCCCTGGTCTGACGATCAAACTCCCTGCAGGGTTGCGGCATCCTCGAAGGGGAAGCGGCGGTACTCCTCGCAAGAGTGCGCTTCAAATTCGCGCTGGGCTTCGACGGTGGTTTCTTCACTCCCGTCGAGGTTCAGGAAATAGCGGACACAATGGCTGCAGTGCCAGACGGTTGGCTTTCCATTGATGACGATATGCGGCACGAACGAACGGACAGACATAGGATGCGGGACGACCTTCCCAAAATAGATTTGTCCCTGCATGGCCACGCGGGAGACGTTGGATACCGGAGGCCGTTGGAGGAGGTCCCGTTCTCCATGAATGAATAGTATGTAAATCCTGTCGGGAGGGAGGATAACTTCAGTAAGTGACTTTGGTCAGGCTGAACCAAGCGCCGAATGATTGCGGATCACGTAGTGGACAACACACACAAAACAAAAGGGGTTGCTCTGGCATACAGTGTTAGGGGAAACGTTTGTCTTTTCCCCGTGCCGGGCGTATCATAGGAATCTGAGCTGACGTCTCCTTGGCGCCTGTACGGCATCAGGGCACCGGTTGTCCCGCTTGGGTCGCAGTGTTCGGCGGGGGCCCCATAATTCGGGCGAAGCATACCAGTGGGCGAAAGCCCACTTCGTTTTTGGTGATCAAAATTGGATGGCGTTCGACCTGGAAAAAGTCCGTGAGATCTGTGATCGGGTGGCTCTTTCGCTCGGCCTCGAGATCATGGACGTGGAGTTTCTGGGCGGCGCCGGCAAGCAGGGGCGGGTCCTGCGCATCACTCTCGACCGCGTGCCCCAGCCGGACGCGTCCGTGCCGAGCGGAGAAGGGGCGGTCCTCGGGGTGACCTTGGATGACTGTGCCAATGTCAGCCGCGAGGTCAGTACCATCCTCGACGTGGAAGATGTAGTGCCCGTCGGCGAGTACGTATTGGAAGTTTCGTCACCAGGCCTGGATCGTCCGCTGACCCGGCCGCGGGATTTTGAGCGGTTCGTCGGCAGCCGGATGAAGTTGATGACTCGTGAGCCGCTGGGTGTGACGGAAACGTCGAAGGGCAATCGCCACTTTGAGGGCCGCTTGGAGAGTTTTGCCGATGGCGTATTGAAGTTGGATCTGAGCGAGTCGAAGAAACATCGCCGCCGGCAGAAACGCCATGGCGGTGGGGAAGAGAAGATTGAGATCGCGTTCGAGAACATCGAGCGCGCCCATCTCGTTCCCGAATTGTAGGATCCCAAGAAGGGTTTGGGCGTGGTGGAGATTTTTAGATCTGGTTTTGTCTTAAGTTTTGTTTTTGATTCGTTTTTGGTTTTGTTCTTCGTTTTGTGTTTGGTTTCGTTTTTGGCTTTGTTTTTGGCGTTGTTTTTGGTTTCGTTCCGCGTTGTGTTTTTTTGATTCGTTTCCAGGTTTTGATTTTGCCTTTCCGCTAACGGCTAAAGGCTAAGGGCTAACGGCTAAATTATGGCAAGCGCGTTGTACGAATTCATCGAGCAGGTCAGCCGGGAAAAGGGAATCGACCCGCAGATCGTCGTGTCTGCGGTGGAAGACGCCATCGTCGTCGCCACCCGCAAGCATTACAAGACCAATGAAGATCTGCATGCGGAACTCGACAAAGACTCCGGCGCCATCACCGCCTGGGCAGTGAAGCAGGTCGTGCCCACGGAAGACGACATCGAAGATCCCTCGACCCAGATCTCTCTGGACGAAGCCCAGGAGATCGATGAGAGCGCCGAGGTGAACGGCGAGATCCGTCTCTACAAGCAGACGGATGTGCTTGGCCGCATCGCCGCTCAGCTGGCCAAGCAGGTGATCTTCCAGAAGGTACGTGAAGCAGAGCGTGACACTGTGTTCAACGAATACTCCGGCCGCGTGGGCGAGATCATGAACGCCACGGTGAAGCGCATCGAAGGGCCTGATGTGATCGTGGACATCGGCAAGGCCGAGGCCCGCATCCCGCGCAAGGAGCAATCACGCCTCGAGTCCTTCACCGTGGGCGACCGCATCCGTGTGGTGCTGGTGCGCGTGGAAAAAGCCGCGAAGGGCCCGGCCGTGGTCGTCTCCCGTGCCGCGCCGGAACTGGTTTCCAGCCTCTTCCAATCGGAAGTGCCGGAGATCTATGACAACACCGTCGTGATCAAGGCCATCGCCCGCGAAGCCGGCGAGCGCACCAAGATCGCGGTCGTGTCCAAGGACAAGGATGTGGACTGTGTCGGCGCCTGCGTCGGCATGAAGGGCATGCGTGTGCAATCCATCATCCGCGAGCTGCACGGCGAGAAGATCGACATCATCGAGTGGAACGACGACATCACCACCTTCGCCGAAAAAGCGCTCCAGCCCGCGAAGGTAAGCCGCGTCAGCATCCTCGACCCGGTGGACAAGCACCTCGAAGTCGTGGTGGACGACACTCAACTCTCGCTCGCCATCGGCAAGAAGGGTCAGAACGTCCGCTTGGCCGCGAAACTCCTTGGCTGGAAGATCGACATCAAGAGCGAGGAAGAGAAGCGGCAGGAAGTGGAGCAGACCATGGCCGCCATGGCTGCCATGACCGCCACTTCGATCGACAAGCTCGAATCACTGGGGGAAGGCCTGGTGGACAAGCTCAAGGAAGCCGGCATCACCACCGTGGAAGCGCTGGCGGACATGACCCCGGAGCAGCTGGAAGAGGTCCCGGGCATCGGACCCAAGACGGTGGAGAAGATCACCGTCGCCGTCACCGACTTCTTCAGTGCTATGGAGACGGCCGCCACGCCGGTCGAACTCCCCAGTGAGGACGAGGTTGTGGAGGACGCCGGGATCGCCGGCGCGCTCGCGGAAGCGGCCGCCGAAGCCACCGAAGAGGAAGCCACGGGCCAGTCCCTGGAAGCCGAGGCTGTGGCCGCGGTCGAGAATGTGCCGGACGCGGACCAGAGTGAGGTCCATGTGCACGGAGAAGGTCCGCCGGAAGAGAAATAGTCTTGGGTCGCGGCCTCGGGCCGCGCCGTTATGCAATGAAACCGCCTGCGGGTGCGGGCAGATCGAGGACGGATGTCGAAGATTCGGATCAACGACTTGGCGCGCGAGCTTGAGGTCAAGAGCAAGCAGATTCTTGACGCGCTCACGGAAGTCGGCGTCACGGAAAAAAAGACGCACTCCAGTTCGCTGGAAGACCATGAGGCGGAGTTGGTGCGCAAGCACCTGCTCGGCCAGCGCGGTCCCTCGACCCAGGAGAAGCGCGTCGCCAGGACGGAAGAGGCCAAGCCCAAGATCGATCTTTCCAAATTCTCGAAGCCCGGTGAACTGGCCAAGGCGCTGAAGAAAGGCGCGTCAGCGCCGGAGCCGCCCGCTATCGCCAAGGTGATCCCGCCGGCTCTGGCTACACCTCCACCGAAAGTCGGCGTCGCCATCCCGCCGAAACCCGGGGTGCCGCCGCCCGAGCCTGTCCGTGTTCCGCGTGTCATCAAGCCGGTCACGACGGCCCGTCCGTTCTTTGAAGCGCCTGCTGCGGCAAAGCCTGCCGTGGTCGAAGAGAAACCTGTTCCCACTCCGGCACCGGAAAAGATTGAAATCCCCGTGGCAGCGGCGGCGCCACCGCCGGATGCCTTGCCAGCAGCTGCGGCGCCCGTTACCGCAGCGCCTCCGGTGCGCCGTGTGATCATGCCCCAGACCGGGCCCCGGCCTGTCTATACGGCGACCAAGCAGGTGGTCGCCCCCGTGCGAGGACAGCCTATTTTCCAAAGGCCTCGTCCCCAGGTCCCGGGCGTGCCCCCGCAAAGGGGTCCGCTGGCTCCCGGTCAGAAGCGGCCCATGCATCCCACGCGCACCATGCCTGTCGGCGGACGCCCCGGCATGGGTGTAGGACCCGGCATGCCGCCTCCTCCCGGCCCCGGACGCCCGGCAGGCCGTCCTGGCGGCCCTGGACGCCGCAAGCCCTATCAGGAGCGGGGTGTGAAGGAAGGCCCGATGAAGGGCTTCCAGCCGCCACGTCCCGGCCAGACCACCTTCAACGAGCCGCTGCCCATCACCCGCAGCATCACCATCACGGAAGGCATCAGCGTAAAGGACCTGGCGGAAAAGCTCGATATCCGCGCCAAGGACTTGATCGCCCGTCTGCTCGCCCGCGGCGTATTTGCCACGGTCAACCAGTCGCTGGACGACGAGCTGGCCATCGAAATGGCCCGCTTCTTCGGCGCCGAGGCCTCCACCATCAGCTTCGAAGAGCAGATGGAGAAGGAAGTCGAAGCCACGCTCGGCCCGCAACCCGAGGTCGACACCGGCGACGGCGCCAAGCGTCCCCCGGTGGTCACAATCATGGGCCATGTGGACCACGGCAAGACGTCGCTGCTTGATGCCATCCGCGAGACCGATGTCGCCGCCGGCGAAGCCGGTGGCATTACCCAGCATATCGGCGCATACAAAGTCCGTATCGCCAAGCAGGATTCTCCGGCCTTTGGCCGCGAGATCACCTTCCTTGACACGCCCGGCCACGAGGCCTTCACCCGTATGCGTGCGCGCGGCGCCAAAGTCACAGACATCGTGGTGCTGGTGGTCGCGGCCGATGACGGCGTGATGCCGCAGACGCTCGAGGCCATTGACCATGCCAACGCCGCCAAGGTGCCGTTGATCGTGGCCGTCAACAAAGTCGATAAGCCGGACGCGCAGCCCGACCGCGTGAAGAAGCAGTTGGCCGATCGCGGCCTGATGCCGGAAGACTGGGGCGGCACCACGGTGTTCGTGGATGTCTCCGCCAAGAAGAAACAGAACCTCGACCTGCTGCTGGAGATGATCTGCCTGGTCGCGGACCTGCAAGGGCTCAAAGCCAACGCCGAACGCGGCGCCAGCGGCTCCGTCATTGAAGCCAAGCTCGACCGCGGACGAGGCGCCGTGGCCACCGTGCTGGTGCAGAACGGCACCTTGCGCGTGGGGGACACGTTTGTGGTCGGCAACACCTTCGGCAAAGTCCGCGCCATGTTCGACGATCGCGGCAATGCCGTGCAGGAAGCCGGTCCCTCGACCCCGGTCGAATTGTTGGGTCTGGAAGGCCTGCCCACCGCCGGCGACCAGTTCCTCGCCGTCACCGACCGCGACAAGGCCAAGACCATCTCCCAGTTCCGCGAGCAAAAAGCCCGCGAAGTCGCCCTGGCCAAGCAGTCGCGCGTCACCCTCGAAAGCCTGGCCGAGCAGATCAAGAACGTCGGCATGAAGGAACTGGCCATCATCCTCAAGGGCGATGTGGCCGGTTCGGTCGAAGTGCTGGCCGATACGTTGCAGAAGCTCACCACAGAAAAAGTCAAGATCAAGGTGTTGCACACCGGTGTCGGCGCCATCACCGAGACCGACGTTCTGCTGGCCTCGGCTTCGAACGCCATCATCATCGGCTTCAACGTTCGTCCCGAGCGCAAAGCGCAGGAACTCGCCGAACAGGAGCAGGTGGACATCCGCCTCCACTCCATCATCTACGAGTTGCAGGACGAGATGCGCAAGGCCATGACCGGATTGCTCGAGCCGGTGGTCAAGGAAACGTACCTGGGCCGCGCCGAGGTGCGCAACACCTTCAAGATCCCGAAGGTGGGCACCATCGCCGGCTGCTCCGTGACCGATGGCCTCATCAAGCGCGACTCTGAAGTGCGCCTGGTCCGCGACGGCGTTGTGGTCTTCAAGGGCAAGGTCAGCTCGCTCAAGCGCTTCAAAGACGACGCCTCGGAGGTCCGCAACGGCATGGAATGCGGCATCGCCATCGCCAATTACAGCGACATCAAGGTCGGCGACGTCATCGAAGCGTTCTCGGTGGAGAAGATCGCCGCCGAACTCGGCGCCGCCCTCCAGCCCGCCGGCTCCGCCCGGTAAGACCGGATGGTTGATTTCCAGACGTAAGCCAGGGATCGTACTCGGAATGACCGATTTCGAATCGTGTGGCCCAGCCGTCTCGGCTGGGCTCATGTTTTGTAGCGCCGGCGTCTCGCCGGCTGTGGCGAGGGCATCTTGCCCTCGCACTTCTGGTTTGACATTCCTTTAAGAAACAAGAAACTAGGAACGAGAAACTGGTTCCTATGCCCCTCGCCACCCTTACCCTCGAACTCCGCATCGAATCCGCGCACTCCCTCAAAGACAAGCGCCAGGTGGTGCGCTCGTTGAAAGACAAGTTGCGGGCGCGCTTCAACGTGTCCGTGGCGGAGTTGGAAGAGGGTGATCCCTGGCAGCGGGCCACCATCGGCGTGGTCTCCATCTCCGGCTCGCGGGATTATTTGCAGAGCCTGATGCAGAGCGTGGAGAAGGCCGCGTATCGCATCGCCAATAACGCCGGCGCCGAGATCGTGGACACGATCCTCGAGATCGAATGACGCGGCCTCGCCGGCATTTCTGCTATCCTAGAATGTTTTACCCGCATCGAATCTCATGCTGGAGAACCGCAACGCCGAACATCACCGCGAGCGCCTGGCGGACGCCCTGCGCGACGAGATCAGCGCCCTGCTCGAAGGCGAGCTGAGCGATCCGCGCATCGGCCTCTGCTACGTCACCGAGGTGGTGCTCGCGCCCGGCGGCAAGTCGGCGCGCGTGCTGGTCGCGGTGGATGGCGATGATGAGGAAGCCAAGCGCACCATGGATGGCCTGGCTACCGCGCGCCAGTTTATCCGCAGCACCGTCCGGGACAACCTGGGCAAGAAGCATGTCCCCGAGCTGACCTTCCACCTTGATCGTTCCGACCAGCTCAAGGGTCGCATCGACGATCTTCTCACCAGGGTGGAGAAGCGGAAGAAGAAGTGATGGTCCAGGAAGTCCTGAAGTCGATCGCGCTCCCATTCCCCGGAGGTCCGGCATGATGCAACTCATCGGATTCATCGGCGCCATGTTGATCCTGGTGGCTTACGTTTCTCATCAACTGAAGCGCATGGACCCGGACAAACCGGCCTACAACCTCATCAACGCCATCGGTGCGGCCATCCTCACGTACGTGGCTCTGAGTCCCTTTCAACTTGGTTTTGTGGTGCTCGAAGGCACCTGGACGGTGGTCAGCCTGGCCGCATTGTATAAGGCGATGACCCGTATCTCTCCGCCCGCGCAGGGCTGATACACTCGTAGCGGTTTCCCAGTGACTACCTCCCGACCCAACTCCTCCCGCTCGCCGGTCGAACTGATCCTCGTCGCCGCGTTCTGCGCATTTCTTTTCTTCTACGGCCTCGGCAACTTCGGATTGGTCGGCCCGGATGAGCCCCGCTATGCCCAGGTCGCGCGGGAGATGCATGAGCGCAACGATTACATCACCCCCACGTTGAACGGCGAGGGCTGGTTTGAAAAGCCCGCGCTCTATTACTGGCGCGCCATGTTCGCCTACGAGACCTTCGGCGTGAAGGACTGGGCCGCACGCCTGCCCTCCGCCACCTTTGCCCTGGGCATGGTGGTGATCATCTTTTTTCACATGCGCCGGTTCCGCCCCGGCGCGCAGCTTGATGCCGCCCTCATCACTGCCTCCTGCGCGGCCGTGGTCGGCTTCTCCCGCGCCGCCTCCACGGACATGCAGCTGGCCGCGCCTTTCACCGTGGCCATGCTCGGCTGGTATGCGTGGTATGAGACGCGCAAGAAGATCTGGCTCTTCGACCTTTATTTCTTTCTTGCCATTGCCACTCTGGCCAAGGGTCCCGTGGCGCCGTTCCTCGCGGGATTGATCGTCCTGGTGTTCTGCTATCTCCACGGCGAGTGGAAGACAGCGTTCAAGACGCTTTGGCCGCCGGGCCTCGGCGTGTTCCTCTTGATCTCGCTGCCCTGGTTCATTCTCGTGCAGATCGAGAACCCGCAGTTCTTCCGCGTCTTTATCCTGGAACACAATCTTGCCCGATTCTCTACGGACATCTTTCAGCACACCAAGCCTTTTTGGTACTACGGCCCCATCTTGCTGCTCGCCCTTGTGCCTTGGACGTTTTTCGCCGTGCCCGCCGTTGTGGACGCCTTCCGCGCCTGTTTCAAGGATTGGCGCAATCTTTGGGCGGAGAAGAAAGACCCCGGCTCGGACTACGGCCGCATCAATCCCGATCCATTCCCTGAGTTCCTCGTTCTCTGGGCCGTGATCCCGATCCTGTTCTTTTCCCTCTCCCAATCCAAACTTCCCGGCTACATCCTTCCCGCCATCGCGCCCTTCACCATCTTGACCGCTGACTTCCTGCTGCGCATGCGCGGCAAGAAGATCAGCCGTCTGGTGATCGCCGCGCACGCGGCCATGTGTGGCATGATCGTCGGATTCTTCCTGGTCTTTCCCTACTATTTCCTGCAGGGGATCGCCATCACCGGCACCGCCCGCTTAGTGACCGGGTTGATCTCCGCCACGGTGTTTCTGATGGTGTACTTTGTGCTGCGCCGCCTCGGGTTGCAGTATCTCCGTTTCGTGACCCTGCTTCCGGTGGTTTTGGTGGTCGGGTTCATCCTTCGCGTGGCGGCGCCGACCGTCGACAATTTCTATTCCGCGCGTCCGGTGGACCGTGCCATCTCCGGCCTGACGCACCAGTTGCATGCCGATGGCCGCCCCGTGGCCGTCTTTGAGGTGCGCCGCGACATCCGCTACGGCCTCAGTTTTTATCGCAACCAGAAGATCTTCAGCTACAACGAGAATGAGGTCCCGGTGGTGGAGCACCTGCTGGTGGCCTGCGCCGAGTCCAAGTGTCCGGGCATCCGGAAGCAGATCGCGCAGCGGCTCCCCGGACGCAAGGTGGTTCGCATCGGCGATTTTGCCCCGCAAAGACTGGAGTTTTACTACGTGGAAGCCGTCGGCCCGGGCCATGCCGCGGCCCCGCCGCAGGGTATACCACCCGGTCACTGACGCTCTTGGTTCCAGCGCGGATTTTTTTTGCGCATTGCCCCCGGATTTGACTAGACTGCTGTTCTGCTTTTTTGCCCGTAAACGGTGGCTGCTCCCCCGCATCGTTCCACCTGCAAAAGGCATCACATTCGTTGACATGGCCACGGTGCGCCAATCCGTTCCGGATACGGTCGAAGTCCTCGACCTCCGCCATTACCACTCCCGCGACTTGCGCGAGTTGATGGCGCTGGAGACCGCGCAGTGGGCCCGCAGCATGTCTTGGGACTACCGCAGCTCGGCGGAGATGATCCTTCGCTACCTGGACTCCAAGATCCTGCCCGGATACGCCGCCCTGGAGAACGGCCGCGTGGTCGGCTACTCCTTCTTCGTCTATGAAGGCAGCAAAGGCGTGGTGGGCGATCTGTTCGTCGCCACCGGTGGTCCGGACCGCGACGAAGCTATCCGCGAACGGCTGCTGACCCACGTGATCGAGACCCTGCAACAGACCCCCGGCGTGCATCGCGTGGAAGCGCAACTTTTGATCCACGATACCAATACCGTGGACACAACATTCATGCGCGAAGGGTTCGTCCAGCATCCCCGATTGTTTATGCACCTGCCGCTCCGGGGGCCGATGCCGGTCTCGATCGCCGATCCGCGCGAGTTCGAATTCCGCCGCTGGCAGGAAGGTGATTTCCAGCAGGCCGCCCCGCTGATCACGGCGGCCTATCAGGGCCATGTGGACGCGTCCATCAACGATCAATATCGCACCATCGCCGGCAGCATGCGCTTCCTCAACAACATCGTGCGCTTTCCCGGATGCGGCACCTTCGATCCATGGGCCTCACTGGTGGCGCATCATCGCCATACCGGCCAGATGGTCGGCGTGTTGCTCTGTTCGCGTATCCGCGACGATGTGGGCCACGTCACCCAGGTGTGTTTGCTTCCGGAGTATCGCGGACGCCGCGTCGGCGAGCGCTTGCTTGCGGAGTGTTGCCACGAACTTCGCCGGCGCGACTTTTCCGAGATCAGCTTGACCGTGACTGGGGCCAACACCTCAGCCGTGCGGCTCTACCGTCGCATGGGTTTCAGCACTCGCCGGGTCTTTGATGCGTTTGTTTGGGAAGGGTAGTTAGCGCAGCGCCAGCCAGCGCAGGCCCGCCATCAGCCACGCCGCCAGAAGTGTCCCACCCGCAAAAAAGAGGAAACACTTGCCCGCATAGCGGATCATCTCGTCCTTCGCTTGCTTCTGGGTGATACCGAACACGACGGACGCGAAAAACGCGAACAGGAGTGCCGCCGAAAAATGGGAAAGTTGAAGGGGTTGCATCACGATTTCTTCCCGATGGCGATATGGTGCGCGTCCACAGCGCTGATCACGTTCAGCAGCCCGGCCACGATGATGAACTTGGTGCCGTAATCCGCCGCCGCCAACTCCACCGCTCCGTGGCCCCAGTCGAAGATCCGCGCCAGGATGTACAGCGAACCGTTGCCCACATCGCCCAGGAATCCCAGCATGTCCAGCAGGTCGCCGGTGTTGGGCGAGTAGACTTTGCCCTGCATCCACAGGCCCAGTCCGAACATGCTCAGGACACAGGTTGCTAGGACGGCGCCGCGTGTGTGCTTTTTCAGCAGGAAATGGCCACCACCCGGCACCAGCCAGCCCACGATCGGCGCCACAACGCCCAGCATGGTGATGGGATGGTCCTGCGGCGCGGCCTCTGTTTTTGCGATCTCTGCCATCTCTTCTATTAAATCACGAGCAGCTGTTCTTGGATGCGGCCGGTCGCCTCCGCGGCGCCATTGCGCACCAGCACGTCATATTCACTGCGCACGCCGAACTCCGGCAGGTAGACGCCCGGCTCGATGGAGAACAGGGTGTTGTTCAGGATCTCGCGCTCGTCTTTGGTCTCGAAGTTGTCCATGTTGGCGCCATTGGAGTGGATGTCCACGCCGATCGAGTGCCCCGTGCGGTGGATGAAATATTTGCCGTAGCCCGCATCGTTGATCACGTCGCGCACCGCCTGGTCTACTTCCCAGCCGCACATCTTGCCTCGCGTGGAGAGCGCCTGATTGATGTGGGTCACGCCGGTGTCGCGCGCTTTGCGCACCAGGCTGAACACATCGATCTCGCGGTCGCTGGGTGCGCGTCCCACCACGCCGGTCCAGGTGATGTCATAGAACACGGCGCCGGGCTTGATCTTCTTGCCCCACATGTCGAGCAGGACGAAGTCGCCTTTCTTGATGGGCGAATGGACCTCCGCCGACGGCGCATAGTGCGGATCGCTGGCGTGTGCGTTCACCGCCACGATCGGCGTCGAATCGCTCGTCAGGTTCGCCTTCTCGAACGCGTTCATGATGAACTTGGCGATCTCCCACTCGTGGGTGGTGCCATGGCCGCTGCACAGTCGTCCGATCTCCTTGAACGCCGCCTGCATGACCGGGTCGATGGCGTCCCGCGCTTCAAAGTGAGTGCGGATCTGCTCCTCGGTCAGCACCGCCTCGAACGTCGCCACCAGGTCGCCCGAACTTACGACGTTCACGCCCGCGCTGCGCACAAGTTCCACCGTGCCGGCGTCCACCAGCCCGATATAGGGGATCCCGTTCATCGGCGAATACTGCATGGCCACGTTCTTGAACCCGCTGACCAGGTTCTTCACTTTTTCTTGCTGTTCCTGCCAGGTCGAATAGGCGTCGCTTGAACCCGGCAGGGAGTCCAGGTGGTGGGACTCGATGCGGTGCACCAGTTTCTTCGGCTCGCCCTTGGCGGGGACCAGGCAGTACCAGCGCCGGGTCACATGCAGCGACTCCGGCAGGCCCAGAATGCGGTATGCGATGGGATCGCGATGATGATGATCGTAGAACAGCCAGGCGTCGATCTTGCGTTCCAGAAGGACAGCTTGCAATTGGGCGAGGTTCATAGGAAACCTCTATTTAATCACACTCGACGGGCTGCTTCTTTGCTCAGACCCGGGACAGGACGCGGGTCCGATCTCTTGCCGGGATCTTCTCGCAAGCGGTCCGCAGTACAAGCCGGGAGGCCTTGGTACGGATGCTCAAGAGGTACTGGACAGTTGGCCGGGGATTGGCCTTTCCCGCTTCACGCAGCAGCCATCCCACGCCTTTTTGCACCAGATCGTCGGGATCAGCGATCAGCTGGGATGAAAGCCGAAAGATCAGGTCCATCTCGCGTTTCTTTCGCGCCAGCCGGATCAAGGCGACCGCCGCCGCTCTGCGGAACCAGGGATCTCGGGACTTGGCCCAGCGAAACATGTGTCTTGCTAGCACTGGCTCATGAGCCACGATCACGCTGACAACACCATGGATCAGCGCGTCGTGGTCGGCCCAGGTGACGATGTGCGGCATCCAACTCTTCTCGAAGCGGGCAAACTCCTTCGCCCTGAAGTCCTTGGCCGAGGGTTCCAGCAGGAAGACTCCACAATGGCGCTCTTCGTTGAACTTGCCTCGAAAAAGCCGCTCCGCTACATCGAAAAGAACCTCGGACCCGGCTTCCCCCAGGATGCGCTTCCGCCATTCCCGGCTGAAGCGGCGCAATGGTGCTGTATACCAGCCGTGTGAGTGGACTTCTGCTTTGAAGAAGCATTTCACCTCGGCCGCGTGCTTCGCGGATGCCCCAGCGTGCAACGCATCGCAGATGTCTGTTACCCAGGAAGGTGTGGTGCGTGTCATTCCTATTTCTCTTCAAAGAACGGCGCAAGTTGCTCCGGCTTCGGAGGCGGCGTGGCCAGGCTCACGATCACCAGGCACAGTACGGATGCGATCAGTGCAGGGAAGATCGCATCGCGTTCCTTCAACCAGTCAGGAAAAAATCCGTTGGCGCCGTAATTCCATGCGATGGTCACAAATGTTCCTGTGAACAGGCAGGCCACGGCCCCAGCCGCCGTCGCGCGTTTCCAGAAGAATGTGGCCATCACCACCGGGGTGATGGACGCGGAATAGATCGTGTAGGCGTACAACGACATAGCCAGGATTGACTCCCAACGCGCACCCTGCAGCAGGGCCCAGCACCCGAGCACCACTACGATGATGCGCGACAGCAACAGCACCGACTTGTCCGATGCATCCTTGTTCGCGAAGCGGATGTAAACATCATTCACCAGATTTGTGGACGGCGAGAACAGGTAATTGTTTGCCGTGGAGATGACCTTCGCGAAGATCGCGCCCATCAGCAATGCACCCACGAAGGAAGGCAGCCCGTGCCGTGCGACGTAGGGGATGATCTCGCGCGGTTTCAAGTCGGGCGCGTGCAGGAACATCGCCGCGCCCAGCACGGCGATGCCCATGATCAGCACTTCCAGGATCAGCGTGCCCGTCACCCAGCCCACCACGGCATACTTGGCGTCTTTTTCGGAGCGCGCGGAGAAGAACTTCTGGTACATCGCCTGGTTCCCCAGCATGAGCAACATAGTGGGGAACAGGATCTCCATGGCGCGGGTGAATCCCGCGAATGTTCCCTGGCTCACGCCGTTCTTGTAACCGAACTTTCCGAAGAGCTGGAAGTACTCCGGCGGTAGCGCGGCATGGAATCCCTCCCATCCGCCCACGCGGTTCAGCAGGATCGGCACCGCGATGATCGTGGTCACCGTGGTCAGCGCTCCGATCACCACGTCGAGATACGCCACCGAGGTCATCCCCGCCAGCGCCGTGAACAGGATCACGAACACCGCGATAATGATCATGCCCAGCGCATGTTCCTTGCCCGCCGCCATGCCGAAGCTGTTCCGCGCCACCTCGTCCAGGCCGGGAAAGATAAGGTGCAGGATGTCGCCGCCGCCCTTGAACTGGTAGCTGGTGATGGCCGTGAACGCGAACAGGATGGCGATCGTTCCCAGGATGCGCGCCGTCGGGTTGAATCGCGCCTCCAGCATGTCCGGCACCGTGAACTGCGCGAATTTCCGCGCCCGTGCGGCGATGAAATAGATGACGATCAGCCCCAGCCATCCTCCCGCCGGCTGCCACAGGGCCGCGAATCCGTTATGGAAGCCGTTCTCCGCGCCCCCGAACAGGCTCCCCGAGCCGATCCACGAAGAGAGTAGCGTGAACACCAGCACGTACCAGGGAAGGGAGCGGCCTGCCACCAGGTAATCCGCTTTGGTCTTTACTTTGCGGACTTGGCTGAGGCTCACGTACAGCAGCACACTGACAATGACGGCGAGGACGACGGCGTATAGGTTCATTCGTTGGATCAAAATGCCGGGACGTTTATCGCCCGGCCAGTGCCCCTTCCAGGATTTTCAGAGCTGCTTCACGCGTGAGGCCGGCGATGCGGATCACTTTTAGCCGGCCGGTCTCGCCCGCTGCAATGGTAACGGATGCTCGCGGAACTTGGAACAATTCCGCAAAGTATTCCACGCAGGCCTGATTGGCCCTGCCTTCCACCGGCGGCGTGGTCAAGGAAAGCTTCAGCGCATCACCCAGTTCGCCGGTGATGGCATTGGTCTTTGCCCGCGGATGGACCTTCACGGAGAAACTCACGCCGTCCGCGCCCGCCCTGAGCGGGATCATTCTTCGGCTCCGGCCTGTGGCCGCGCGCCGAAGATCGCTGTCCCGATCCGCACACAGGTCGAACCTTCTTCGATGGCGACCTCAAAATCGTGGGACATGCCCATCGAAAGCTCATCCATCTTGACGTATGGCAATTTTCGCTTTGCGGTCGCGTCCCGTAGTTCACGCATCCGCCGGAAATACGGACGCGCTCCCTCCGGATCTTCCGTATAAGGCGGCACCGTCATTAATCCGCGGATCTCGAGGGCCTCCAGCCTGGGCGCGTCGTGCAGCAGTTCTTCGAGTTCCAGGTCATCCGGCGCCAGTCCCGATTTCGCCGCCTCTCCGCCGATATTCACTTCGATCAGCACCGGCAAACGCCTGCCCAGTTTGCGCGCCGCCGCGTCCAGTTTATCGGCCAGCCGCAGGGAATCCACCGAATCCACCGCGTGGAACAGTTCCACCGCTTTGGCTGCTTTGTTGGATTGCAAATGGCCGATGAGATGGAACTGCGCTCCTGTCATTCCCGTCAACCAAGGCCTTTTTTCCGCGAACTCCTGCACCCGGTTCTCGCCGAACAAGCGCTGTCCCGCTCCATAAGCTTCGCGGATACGCTCCGCCGGCATGGTCTTGCACACCGCCATCAACGCGATTTCGCCCCGAGTGCGTCCGGCCCGCTTCGCCGCGGACGCCATGCGCTCATGGATTCCCGCGAGATTGGCGGCAATCGTCATCGCCCCTGCCTAACAAAGAAGGCGCAGCGTATAGCCGCGCCTTCCAGTCTACGCATGACTCAGGACTCACAATACATTACTTGTTTTCCAGCGGCTTCCTCGCAAAGTAGAACGCCGTGGCCGCCAGAGCAATGAACATCAGAACCGCCAGCCAGTCGTGGTGCAGCGGATTTGTGTCGCTGAACTTCAGGTAATCCTGCGTCCGTAGACCGTTGCGCGCCATGAAGGCCGTGAACGCCGGCCAATTTTCCAGTCCTTTGAGGGCCACGCCGAACAACCCGACGACTCCACCCGCGGCGATCAAACCGCTCGCATACAGCGAGCCCGGGCTGACATCGCTCTCTTCCACATGTTCTCCCGCACGCTTGGAGGCAGTCTCGACCACCCAGCGGGTCAAGCCCCCGCAGAAGATCGCGAACGTCGTACCGATGGAAAGGTACGCGCCCACCGCGAAGGAGAGCGAACGTATGCCCAGCAACTCCACCGTCACCACCAGGAACACACCCAGCATGATCAGGCCCCAGGGCAGCTTCTGATTCAGGATGCCGTTGATCACCGTCGACATCAGCTTGGCCTGTGGCGCCGGCGCCTGGTCACTTCCGATACCCTGGATCCACTGCACCTCGATCTGTTGGGTCTCGGGATTGTAGAGATACGACCCGTCTGCCAGCTTGGCCGATCCCAGGGCATTCAGCAGGATGTATTTCCGGCCATTCACTTCATACGAAGTGCCCTTTTCCGGACTGATACGGAACTGGTCGCGGTCAAAGTTAGGCGCGTCCGCATTCTTGATTTTGACCCCGTCAGGAAGCTGCTTAAGGTCATACGTGATCGGGGGGACCGGCCGGAACTGCTCCAGGTTCTTGTTCATCAGGTTCAGGGTCCCGCCGATCGCCAGCACCGAGACTGCGACTCCGACCAGCAATGCATATTGCTGATACCTCGGCGTGGCCCCGACGATGAATCCCGTCTTCAAGTCCTGCGATGTATTGCCCGCGTTGGCTGCGGCTACGCAGACCACGCCGCCGATGGTGATGGCCAGTGCGCCGAATGCCGGGGCCGTCCACCCTGCGATCAGGAACACCGCGCACACCGCCATCAATGTCGCGATAGTCATGCCCGAGATCGGATTGGCGGATGTACCGATCAGTCCTGCGATGCGCGAAGATACGGTCACGAAAAGGAATCCGAAGAGCACCACAAAGACCGCTGCCAGAGCATTTGCGAACATGGAAGTGTGCGCGCCCGGCACAGGCTTAAAGGTCAAAAACGCCCACATGAACACGCACAGCGCCGCCGAACCGCCCAGCGCGATCTTAAGATTCAGATCGTTTTCCGTCCGTTTGCGGCCGGCGGCCTCCGCCGCTCCTTTGCCCAGGTCCTTCAGCCCAGCCTTCAAGGCCGCCATGATCGTGGGAATGGTCTTGATCAGCGTGATCAGCCCGGACGCCGCCACCGCGCCGGCGCCCATCGGCCGCACATAGGACCGCCACAGGTCGACTGACGTCATGTCCCGGATCGGGACCGTGGAAGGGTAGAGTGGTTCTGTCAGTCCCGAGCCGAAGAACTTGATCGCCGGCATCTCGATCGCCCGCGATCAATACATCGCCACACGCCGTCCCTTCCGGATACAGGAGCTCGCCGTGCTCCTTCACGATCAGCTGCCGCCGCAGCGGGATCATGAAGAACACGCCCAGCCATCCGCCGATCAACGCCAGCAGGAAGATACGGGTGTACTCCAGATCGAAGCCCAGGAAGATCCGCGCCGGCAGGGTGAAGATCACGCCTCCGGCCACCGACTCGCCCGCCGAGCCGGTCGTCTGCACGATGTTGTTCTCCAGGATCGTGCTTCGTCCGAACGCCCGCAGGATGCTGATCGAGAGCACCGCGATGGGGATGGAGGCAGCTACGGTCAACCCGGCGCGTAGGCCCACGTAGACCGTGACCGCGCCGAATATCACGCCAAAGATCGAACCGAGTATGACCGCCCGGGCCGTGAACTCAGGCCGGGTGTCTCCATCTGCAACGTAGGTTTGGAACGTGGACTGCTTTTCTTCGGCCAATCGTTACTCCTCCAGTAGGGGTTCTGGAACGGGAAACTCAAGGTAGCACGCGACTTACAGGCGAGGCAAGCAAAGGATTTCGCGCTCGAGGGACGGGTGGAAGTTGCCGGATGCACCCGCGTTTCACCGGATTTTCACGGGTCTCTCAGTTGCTTTTGCCACGAAAACGGGGCTATACTTCGCCATATCGGGTCTCCTGGCTGGATCGGTGAGGCTTGGAGGAGGGTCGTCTTCAGCAGTAGGGCGATTGACCTAACTCGGGTTCAAGGCAGCGGTCATCGAAGTACCATGCAGCGGATCGCTGCGCTCCTGCGGCACTCGGCAGAGGGCCTTTTCGCGGCCCTGTTTCCCGCCGACTGCCGCCTTTGTCAGGTTCCCCTCTGGGATTTTTCACGCCTGCCTGTTTGTCCCGATTGCCTCCAAAAGATAAAAGCATTTGATGTGGACCGCTGCCGCATCTGCGGCGAGGTGCTGGCCGCTCGCGGCGCAACGGTCCTGATCGATCCCGAGCGTGCCGGCCTTTGTCCGGTCTGCCAGAGCAGCCGTCCGGCCTATGGCCGCGCCCTGGCGCACGGCCCCTATGAAGGCGCTCTTCGGGATCTGATCCACCTGCTGAAGTATGACCGGGTCCGCACCGCTGCCCGCCCGCTGGGTGTGCTATTAGCGGAAGCGATTCGAAGCGAAGACCTCGGCGAGCGCCCGTTGCTGGTTCCGGTGCCGCTGCACCGGGCCAAGTATCGCCTGCGCGGATTCAACCAGGCGGAGGAGATTGCCCGCGTGGCGCTCCGCCTGACCGGGATTGACCTTGACCCGCACGCGCTGGTCCGGCGCCGGGCCACCGTATCGCAGACGGGCATGACGCCCTTGCAGCGTCGCGACAACGTGCGCGGCGCCTTCGCCGTCCGCCCACGGGCCAGGCAAGCTTTGGCCGGACGCAACATCATTTTGGTGGACGACGTGATGACCACCGGCGCCACCGCTCATGAATGTGCGCGTGTATTGCTTCGCGCCGGCGCCGCCCAGGTCTGGGTGGCCACCGCCGCGCGGGTCACGCGCATGATCGCGACCCAAAGTTTGGAGGGAAAGACCGCAATGCCTCCGGCAGCCACAGGCACCGATGCCGGACGGTGGGATTAGGGGACACAGGGACAATGACCGCACACAGCCGCAAACTGACGTCCGCACAGGTGAAGCTCCACCAGGCCTCGCAGGTCATGCAGGCCAAGGAGGCGGGTCCGCACCATGAGAACCTGCTGTTCACGCCGGTGCTGGTGTTGAATGCGTCCTATGAGCCCATCAACATCTGCGCCGCACGCCGCGCGCTGGTCCTGGTGCTGAAGGGCGTGGCCCGCACCGAGGAGGAGAACGGACACTTCCTGCACTCCCAGCGGGTCGCCCTGCGCCTGCCCAGCGTGATCCGCCTGTTGGAGTATCGCCGCATCCCGCACCAGACCCGGGCGCTCTCCCGCAAGAACATCCTGCTGCGCGACCGCAACACCTGCCAGTATTGCGGCACCATCCTCCACTCCGGCGACCTCACCCTGGACCACGTGGTCCCGCGTTCGCGTGGCGGCGCTTCCAGTTGGGAGAACCTGGTCGCGTGCTGTCATCCCTGCAATCGAAGGAAAGGGAACGCGATCCTGGGCGAGATCAACATGAAGTTGATCCGCGAGCCGCGTCCGTTCACGCTGCACACCAGCCGCCACATCATGCGCATGATCGGACGCAGCGACCAGAAATGGCGCAAGTACCTCTTCTATTAGGTTTGAGGAGTCGAGAAATACCAAGGGCGTCCGCGCCGGCGGACGCCTGTGGCTTTATTTCTTCGGCTCTTCCGGCTTGGGCGGCGTCTCCGGCGCCACTTCACCGCTGAAGATCACACGGCTTTTCGATTGGAATTTCTTGTAGTCCTGGTATTTCACGATGATGCGGATATGCACGTCATCAAAGAGGGAAGCATTGCCGTGTTTGTCCTGCCTTCCCACGGGGAAGTGCAACACCTCGTCCGCGCGGACATAGGTCGGGAACCAGTACTGCCCGTCGACTTGCTCGCGGTAGGAAGCGAAGGAAGGAAATTGCTGCTCCTTCGTTTTCTTGCTGGGTAGATAGGCCGGCCGTCCACAGGTTTTCACGACCTGCAGATCTTGGGCGTCGACCCAGATTCTGCCCTGAAAATAACGTTTATTTTGCTCCATGTTCTTCGGAGCCAGGTCGAATGCGTATGTATCGATCTCGTCCAACTTCTGCTGGCCCACATAGAGCGCTTGATACAGCGGCAGGTCGCTCGCGGTGAGTACGAATGGATACCGGTTCTTGATGTCATCCACGTCCTCCGCGGTCATGGAGATCCGCGTCAGCGTGCTCTGTGGGGCGAACACCACATTCTCCACCCGCCGTCCGTCGTCCCGGTAAGTGATGTCCGCCACCTCGCGAAACTCGCCTGTGATCGTGCTGCCATCGAGCGTCTGCACCTTTACGTCACGCCGGTAGGTGTATTGGTCGCGCGCCTTGGAAAACTCGCTCTCTTTGGCGCTGACCTTGCGGACGATCTCCTCCGGGGTGATGCCCTTGGGTTGCGCCGTGTCCACCCCGGTGTTTTCCGTACATTCCGACGAGAGCGCCTGCCAGGCGGCCGCCGGTTGGGTGAAAAGTGTGAAAAATACCAGGAAAGTAGAAGGTTGCAGGATACGTACGAGTGTCTTGGTCATGAGGGTTTTTCGTATTGTCTCTATTGGATGCGTCCCGCCCGCTCCGCGTCAACCGGCTTTCCGTCCGGGCACACCCCGGCATTAACAATTACAATCAGATTTCCGTTACCGAGGACTGCACAGGCCGGACGGACCGCCGATGCTGGATTCCTTCTACCAACTCCCGACCACCATCATCCTTGGCGCCTTGGTGCTGATCCTGGCCGCTATGCGCCGCCAGAACCACACGCCGCGCTTCCGCATGTGGCTCCTCGCCTGGGTGCTTCTGTTCCTCCGGTCGGCATTGCAGATCTCAGCGCCATCTCTCAACATCGAAGATCGGTTCTATAGCGCTCTTGACCTGGGCATCCTGATGTTGGCCGGCATCCTGTTCTGCGCCTCGGTCTCGATCATTTCCCGCAGCCCGCTGCGCAAGACCCAGCTTCTGGTCTCGGTCACCCTGCCGATGGTGGTCTATGGGATCTTCATGGCCTACGGGATCCACTCGCCCTGGTGGTACATCGCGTGTCTTGCCCTGTCGGGCGGGGCAGCGGTCACGTTGCGATTCCTGAGCCGCGAGAACATGCCCTTCGCCTGGGTGTTCACCGCTTTGCTGGTCAGCCTGGCGGCCTGGACCTTCTACAAAGTCCTGAGCGGACACATCCGCCTTGGTTTTTACACGGTGCTGGCCTTCAGTTTTGCCATGGCGGCCATCCTGTATTACCGCACCTTTCGTCGCTGGACGCCGGGGGTGACCGCCGCCTCCGTCGGGTTCGGCCTGTGGTCGTTCTCTATCCCAGGCGCCTATATCGCCCAGGCTTTCAACATGCCCAACGCCTTCAAGGGCGATCTGTGGAACACGCCCAAGTTCATCGTCGCGATCGGCATGATCGTCACCCTGCTGGAGGATGAGCGCATCGCCGCGGAGGCTGCCCGGCTCAAAGAGCGTGTGCTCAACAGCCAGATGCGCCGCTTCGCCGAACTGACCTCCCGCCTGCTCAGTGGCGCGGAGATCGCGGGATTTTCCGGCGAGGTCGCCCAGGTGCTGGGTGAGACCACCATCTTTCGTAAGGTCGTCATCTTCCTGCTGAACGACCAGGGGCGTATGGCTCTGGCCGGCTCAGCGGGATATGACGAAGAGATCTTGAAGAAGCTCGAGGAGCGCTTCTACCCCAGCGCGGTCGATGGCGCCGGCTCCATCTTCAGCAAAGCCAATCCCATCGGCTCGCATTCCTTTTTGGACGTGTATGCCGGCGGTCTGGAAGTGCTGATCCCGCTGCGCTCCCAGCGCCACACCTTTCTCGGCGTCGTCTCACTGTCCGGCGCAGGCTCGGAACAGATCGCGGCCGAAGACATCTCCGCGGTCGAGATCTTCGCCGCTGAACTCGCCGTGGCCGTCGAGAACGCCAATCTGCAAAAACAGTTGTTCCGGTCGGAAAAACTGGCCGGGATGGGCAAGCTGGTCGCCGGCGTGGCCCACGAACTGAACAACCCGCTCACTGCGGTGCTCGGCTATACGGAGATATTGGAGCAAAAGCTTCAGGGCGCGGGTATGGACCACGACCTCGAAGTCATGCGCCGCGAGTCCCTGCGCATGAAGCGCATCATCGAGAACCTGCAGCGATTCGCCCGGCAGCAGCGGGTCGCGCCCGCTCCGGTCGATCTGGCCACCATCATTCGCGATCTGCTCAAACTCCGCGCCTATGACATCCAATCGCGCAACGTCGAGGTCCAGGCCAAAATGCCCGATGACCTGCCCAAGGTCCTGGGGGATGAATCGCTCCTGAGCCAGGTGGTGCTGCACGTGCTCAGCAATGCGCTGGATGCGGTCGAATCCGCGCCTCTTCGCCGGATCGTATTTGAGGCTGCGGCCGGCGATGGCCGCGTCGTCCTGCGCATCTATGACACCGGCCCCGGTTTCTCCGACCTGCAGCGCGTCTTCGACCCCTTTTACACCACCAAAGGCCCGACCAAAGGCCCCGGCCTCGGCCTCAGCTTGAGTTACGCCGTCATCCGCGACCTGGGCGGTGAGATCTCCGCCTCCAACCTCGACCGCGGCGGCGCCTGTATCTCCATCGTACTTCCCGTCGCCCCTGCGGCCAAGCCCGCGATCCTGAATGCCTGAGATCGAAGCGGCATCCGTCGCGCGCCGTGATCCACGGACAAGCGCGCTCTATCTGGCGATCGGGGCCGGCGCGGTGGCCCGCATTCAGGCCGCTTTCCTGCACAGTCCATCCGACATCCTGCTCACGGACATGAAGCGCCACTGGGACCACGGCGTGTTCCCGTTGCTGGACCAGCCCCTGGCCGCGATCGATCCGCCCGGATATCAGCTATGGCTGGCGGCCGTGCGCGCCGTCACCCACGATGACCGGTTCCAGCTGTCCGTCTATGCCGCCTTGCTTTCCGTCCTGACCATTTGGCTGTGGTATCGCTTCGCCCGCGAGGCGCTAAGTTCCAAATGCGCCGCGCTGCTGTTTGCGGCTTTACTCACTTGGTCGCCATCATGGATCGCCATCTTTGGTTACATCATGCCGGAGACATTGTTCCTCCCCGTGCTGGGCGCATCTCTCTGGAGCACCTGGCGGACCCTGCGCAAGCCCAGCGCGCTTTCCTCGGCCCTCTGTTGCGCCTTGTGGCTGCTCTCGATGTCGACCCGGATATTGGCCATGCCCGTGGCGCTGATCTGCCTGGGCGCGGTCCTTTACGTCCGATCGTCGCGCTGGAAAGTCGCGGTCATCTATGCCGCACTCACTCTGGCGATTCTCATGCCGTTTGCGCTGCGCGCGCACCGTGTGCTCGGTGTCTGGGCGCCGCTCGGCCACCCCGCCATGAACCGCATCTACGCTCGCTCAACCGCGAAAGAGGTTTTGGTCGTGCTCCGGAGGCCCAGTCAAGGACAGGAATTCCAATACCATTTTCTTTCGCCCAGCATGTCGCACCAGCCCTTCGAACCACTGAGTGACTGGCACTCCAACCGCTCCGGCCTGCTCACGATCAACGTCAATCTGGACGCCGGTTCACGCGACTGGGACCGCGCTCTGGCCTCAGCCCCGCCGGTGTGGGCGCGTCTTCCGGACGTATGGAAAGAGAACGCGATCTTCCTGCTCTTCGACGCCTCATGGCCTGACAATCAGCAAGAACGCTTTTGGGACCGCCGTCAGATCGAACAACGCTGGATCTTGCTACCGCTGCTGCTCGTTGTCATGCTCGGCAACGCTCATTACTTCTGGCAGCATCGCTCGCTGCATCTTCTTATTGTCATGAACATCGCGCTCTGGGCGTTGATCCTGCTTGCGCCGGCCGCCGTGCCGGAGGCGCGCTACCGCAAGCCGCTCGAGGGATTGACCTTGCTCAATCTGGTCTGGCTTGCGGAGAAGCGCAAGCTCGACCGCCAACGGTGAGCATCGAAGCAAGAAAAACCGGCCCGCCGAAGCGGGCCGGCCATGTTGAACAGTGGAAAGGTTAGTACGAGATCTCCCGGTACGTGATCACCCGGAACGTTGCGCCTGACAATGCCTGGTTCAGCCGGCAGCTGTTGTATTTGATCTCGTTGGTGCCGCCGCCGTTCCAGTCCACATCCGGGTTGCCCAGCGTGCCCCGCAGCGCGAACGGACTGGTCCGATCACGCGTCTGGGCCACGAAGATCCCGCCATTGATGTAGCGGTTGCCGCCGCCATTCGCGATGATCTTTCCGCTCCCCACCACCAGGATGATTCCCTCCCATGTGAAATTGCCGCTTATGGTCAGGTCGCCGGTCACCACCAGGATGCCTGCGCCTGATGCGCTCTTCAGGTCGAAGTTCTGCTTGATCACAGTGATTTTTGGGCCGGCGCACTCTGCGGGCACACCGGATGGGACCGAACCATCGTCGTTCAGTGCGGCTCCCAGGGGATAGCTGGAGCAGCTGGGATATTTAAGCGGCAGGCTGTTGGAGTCTGTGCCCGCCGGGTTCAGCGGATCAGCAGGCAGGGACAATGTGTCCGCCAGGTCTGAGTATTGCTGCACCAGGGCTTCGTTCTTGTTTACTGTATCGTAATCCTTCAGCCAGGTCTTGCCCGAGTAGGGGTCAACCGTATTGCCATCAATCACGTCCGGAGACAACGGCGGAAGTGGAGGACTTTGGCTCGGCCCATCCGTGCCCAGTCCGGTGTAATAATCGGGATGATTCGCCGCAACGATATCCGCGGTTATGGCGGTTACGGATGGAGCTCCTGACACGGTGACGGCATGGATATCGAACCCAGACGGTACGCAATTCGGCCCAGCGACAGCCTTATCATGTCCATTGATCGTAAAGTTGTTTGAGTTAGGGGCATTGAAATTAGGAGCTGGGCCATTGAAGGTAAGGCCGCCCGGGACCGGCGGGAAGGGGTGTCGCGAGACCTCGAATTGGGTCAAGCGGCGGGCCCCTGTCTGCGTCACTGCTAATGACGTGATCAGGTATACCGAGTATCGTTTGGGTTGAGCTGAGTTCTGACAATTATCGATGGCCGCATAGTAGCTGCCCGAAGACCCGGTGGTTGTGCCACCTGTCGTCGTTCCTTTACCGCCCGTAGTGGAACCGGTTGTCGAAGTCCCAGTGGTGGATGTGCCGGTCGTGGAGGTACCGGTTGTCGAAGTCCCGGTGGTCGAGGTGCCGGTTGTGGACGTACCTGTAGTGGAAGTACCGGTGGTTGAGGTCCCGGTAGTCGAAGTACCCGTCGTGGAAGTTCCGGTCGTAGACGTACCGGTTGTCGTTGTGGACTTGCCCTTTGCGCCGAACGCGAACATGGCGGTTTCGCCGGCGCCGCTTTGCGCCAGAGCCCTGGCGGCGGCTAGTTCAGGTGTGGCCAATGGTCCTTCCGGACCGGGAACATTCGGAGCGGCCTGCGCGCCTTCCACATTGATGATGTGTTGGCTATACCCGGCGGGGTCCTCATCCTGCCAGCAGACCTGCTGCCGCGCATACGTGTTGTTGGTATTGACTTTGTAAGGCGTGGCATCGTTGTGCTTGAGTGTGATCCGGACCCAGCGGAAGTTCAGGTTGGCGAATTGCTTGTTCTTGATCATCGTGAGCTGGTCCGAGAGCGGAGCGGGAGACAGCGTATTCAGGATGGTGTAGCTGCCGGAGGGGGCCCCGTCCACGCACGGAGTCTCGAATCCCTTTTGTGTGATCCCCAATTCCTTCCAGTATCCGTGGCACAGGTCGTAATCGAAGTACGCACTCTTGGGATCAGTCGGGTCCACGGTCGCGCCGTTTGCCGGTGGATTCAGGATGTAGAGCACCCCGGTGGGGTTGCTCGTGGAGGGCAGGTCCTTGGGCACGAACGCCCCATTGGACCGCATCGCGTCCCGGACGATCTCCAGTCCGGCTTGCGAGGCGAAGTACGCCCGCTGCGCGTCGCGGTAGTTATAGTTCACCTGCGTCTCGGTGGTGGACAGGAACATCATGCCCATGGCGATGGCCGAGAGCAGCAGTAGGGCGAACAGCGCCATGAACAGCGCCACACCCCGTTCATTCTTTTTCTTGTTCCGTCTACGTATGTCCCGATTCAGGTTCTTCATGGTTTCTCCGGCCTAATTGTTTACCTGGGCTGTCGCGGTCAAAAACGCTTGCGGCTTTACGTTGGTACCGATGTCTCCGGTCTGGGCCTGCACCGTCACCCCCACCCGGACCGACCAGATGGCATTGATCGGGTCTGCGCCGACTCCCGTGACACCATCATCCTTGGGCTCAAAATTGAACTTTGTGAGGGAACCGCCGTAGGTCGAAAGATCCACCGGCGTCCCGTTCTTCATATAAGGGATGAAGATCACCGTGCCGCTCACATCGGTCGGGTCCTTGCTCACCACGCTGAGGTTTTCCACCTGGGTCCTGTAGTCTGGTACCTGGTCCATGGGCAAGGCGGCGGATTTACCGGTCTGGCTCCGGCGCAGGCAGGGGCAGTTCTTGTCCCCATCGTTGCCGGTCTGGGGGAACAGCTTGTAGGCGACCACGTCCACATTGCCATCGCCATCCACGTCACCCTGAAAGCGGATCTCCTGTGGCGTGATGTAATAGACGCCCACGGCGTTATTGAGGTCGATGGCGGCATCGACGTAATTCACGCCCGGGGACGGATAATACGATAGCTTGGTGTTGGGAAACCCCGCCTGGTGGATGTCACGCACGATCTGGTCCACGAATTCACGCGCCGTCTGGAACATGTCCAGCTTCACTTCTTCCGAACGCGAGCGCTTCTGCACCACATCGAGCTGCTGGAACACCGACCCCATGATGACCATCAGGATGAGGATGGATACCATCAGCTCGATCAGCGAGAAGCCGTCTTGCCGGATGCGTTTTGTGTTCTTGCTTGTCATGTGGTCCTCTCTCGCTTACGGTCCGGAGATGGTGCGCAACGTCACCGGGAGTGCGAATACATAGCCGCTCTTGGGTGTCTTTCCCGCGGTCCCGGACTGGCGGGAGGACACAGTGATGAGCTTGGTGAGGGTTGTGAGTTGTTGCACGTTCCACCGGGCCTCCCAGACCACGTCGCCGCAGGAGTGATACAGCATTTTGTACCCGGTGGTCACGCCTGCATACGACTGGGTCCAGTCAATGTCGCCGCTGCTGTTCAAGCTGGCGCCGGCCCCCGCGCTTCCGATGGCCCCGCCGGTCACGATCACGTCCCAGGTCTGGCCCGTATGGGACGCGGTGGTGCAGTCGGTGATCGGGATCTTCGTCACCAACAGGCCCGTGGACGTGTCCACCTGGTTCGTCGGGATCGTGTTGATGTGCTCCATCACTAACTGGGCCACCATGGTCCCCGTGCTGTCAAAGCGGTTCCGCGAATTGCTTTGGATGGAGATCATGATCATCGCCAGGCTGCCCATCATGCCCACGGTCAGGACGAAGCCCGCGATCATCAACTCGATCAGGCTCATGCCGGATTCGCCGCCGGACCGCTTTGCTCGGAACTTATTTGGTCTCTTCATGCTCCGCTCCTTAGTTCCATCCCGCGGAATCGCTATAGGTCCATACCCGGATGCGCCCCGCCGGCGTGATCGTGATCGCGCCCCAGCGGTCTCCAAAAACGCTCGCGGCCTTGAAGTAATAAAGATAGCCCCCTACTCCGGAGACGTAAGTCGGCTGGCAGCTCGCTACCGTCGATGTGGAGCTGTCCGGCTTACAGGGGATCCCGCGCTGACTGAATCCGACATTGAACGGCGCGTCCGATTCCTTCTGGTCGTAACCTAGCAATTTTGTCCCATCAAGACCTTGGGGAGGCGACGCCGGCTTCGGCACGTATTGTGCGCCCTGTCCGAACTGGATCACGGTTTCGGCATTCTGGCCGCTCGCGCCGCCGTCGATCGCATTGTTCTGGTTCAGATCCAGATAAGCAAACGCAACACTGTCGACCACTTTGTATCGGGCCACCATGATCCGGTTTGTGCGTACGGCTTCGATGCGTGTCTTTTGCAGCAACCCGGCCACGCCTCCCAAGGACCCGCGCAGCCGGATCATGGTGATTCCTCGCGAGAGGTTGGGCATGGCCATGGCCGAGATCACCAGGATGATCACGATCACGATCATCAGCTCGACCATCGAGAACCCCTTCTGGCCGGCTCCGTATTGTCTGCGCATTTTCATCACGGCTGTCTTCCTCCATGCATGTTCGGCCAACCCCAAACCCATGCGGAGCGATGCTAACACTACTGCATTCCCCTTGCCATCACGATTCCGGATGAGGTATCTGCTTTAGAACGAGTATGTTAGAGGATC
The DNA here is from genome assembly GCA_016185365.1 of Terriglobales bacterium. Taxonomy (GTDB): domain Bacteria; phylum Acidobacteriota; class Terriglobia; order Terriglobales; family Acidobacteriaceae; genus DSPA01. Next base: position 2,766 of record JACPNP010000012.1, on the reverse strand, counting down.
GGGATGGGAAGCGAAAGAGTACCAAAGGTCAGTGATAATGTAACCTTTGGTTACATTATCGGAATCATGATTCCATTACGGCCTTGATGTCATATCTGACTCCGAGCTCGCTACCAGCACCCACCCGGACTTCTCCTGCTGCCACACTGACATCCGCCGCACAGACCTGGGCGCGGACTTCATGCCTTCCGACTCCATCTGGAACTGCGCCGTATAGCTCACCACGGCGGACGCGCCATGGGCCACCACATTGAATTCACCCAGCGTGTACTCGACCAGTGTGGACTTCCGATATTCGGCCATGGTCTGGGCCTTGTCGAAAGTGCCGTCCGCCGTGGTGCGCGTGAAATTGGAAGCGGTCCTGGCCTCGAGTTCCAGCCAGTTCTTGGCCTTCCACTCCTGCCAATAGAGCTGCTCGAAGCGCTCGGCGCCCGTGGCCTGTTGCCAGTTGGGATTCTTATGCTCCGGCCACATGGTGCAGCCGGTCGCGGTAAGCATCAACGCCGCCGCCAGGATGAGTCGCGCTCCCATAGACGCAGAGTGTAACAAGTCCATGGCGAAAAAAATACCGCCGGGATGAGTCCCGGCGGTATTGAATGGCTTTCGGGTCAGAAGCGGAACTTCAGCCCAAGTTGGATGTTCCGCGGTCCACCCGTTCCGATGACCGGGTTGGCGGCGCCCACGTCCGGCGTGGCACAGCGGCAGCCGAATGTGGACGGGTCGGACGGATCCACGAAGAAGAAGATGGAGGCGGCTGGAGACGCCAGATGCCGATTGTTCAACACGTTGAAGAATTCAGCGCGCAACTGGATCCCAAGCCTTTCATGGTACTTCCAGTTCTTGATGACCGAGAAATCCCAATTGCGGAGTCCGGGGCCGCGGAAAATGTTCCTGGACATGGTCCCGAACGTGTTTGGGTCGGGCGGCACCAGGACGCTGTTCCCCACACGATAGCAGCCGAAGGCCAATAGCTGGCCTGCTTGCGCGTTCGCCGAACACAATGGATCGGCCGCTGCGGCCGCTCCCGCAAGGTAGTTGATGGGTGAGCCCGGGGTCGCGGGTTTGAATTCGGAAGCGTTGCCCACGAAATTCCAGCGGTCGCTGAATTCTCCGGTCCCGCTTATATCGTTGCCGTTGAGGACACCATCGATAACGTTCCAGGGCGTGCCTGTCTGGAGCGTCACGATCGAAGTCATTTGCCAGCCCTCGAGCAACTGCCCCCAAGAACCTTTGCGCTCCGGAAGATTGTAAGTGGAAGTCAACGTGAACCGGTGACGGATGTCCAGGTCACTGTTGCCCCATTCCAGGTCAGGGCGATTGCTGTTCTGTGGTTGTTGGGCGCGATTGAGTGACGCCTGGTCAATGGCGTGCGACCAGGTATACCCGGCCACGAACTCAAACCCTTTCCAGGCCCGCTGGGTAAAGGTCGTCTGCAAGCCGTTGTAACTCATTCCATAACGGTTCTCGAGGAAGTTGATGACCCCAAGGAACGGATAGGTGGCGCAGAAGGGACAAGTGCCGGCCACAGGATCGAACTGGTTGATGTCCCGGATACTGTACAGCTTGTTGCCCCGCTGGCCCACATAGCCGATCTGCAAGGACGAATTCGGGCCGAATGCGTGTTGCAGGTTGATGTTCCAGCTCAGGACATAGGGGGTCTTGAGGTCCTTCTTCACCCCGAGGATGTTGCAAGCGCTCACGGTGCAGTCCAGCGTGCCCCCCAATGTGGCCCCGAACACCGGTCCAGCCGCCGACCAGTTCAGAAGCGCCGGATTCACATTGACCCCGGCCGCTTCGATCGTGCCGGCGATATTGGACCCGATCGCCCCGGTCGGGATCACATTCAAGCCCGGTGTCGTCGCATTATTGGCCCCATTCTGCCCCAGGAATGTGGCCAGATGCGGGATCTCATACGTCATGCCGAAACCGCCCCGCAACACCGTGTTCCCGGTGCCGAACACGTCATAGGAGAAACCGACGCGGGGCGCGAAATTATTCCCGTCGTTATCGTACGGCTTGTCGATGTTGATCCCGACTTGTTGCAGGCCCACCGCCGGGTCGAAATTCCCCAACCGGTTCCGGGATTCCTTGATCACACCATTGAACTCATAGCGCACTCCAAGGAAGGCGGTGAAGCGCGGATGGATCCGCCAATCGTCCTGCACGAACGCGCCGAACGATTTGATGGTCACATGCCGGCGAGAGTCGCCGAAAAATAGATCACCGCGGGAAGGGAAGCCGGCGAGAAAATCCTCTAGGGGAGTGCTGCATTGGCCCAAAGTAGTATCGTTACAATCAGCGGTTGAAAATGCTTGCGCGCCTTCGAAGCGGACACGAGTCTTTCCGGAGCGGTCACGTAGATTGTCGGTTGAGCCATGACGGAATTCGCCGCCAAAACGGAAGGTATGCTTGCCACGGGTGTAGCTGATGTTGTCCGCGATCTGGAATGTCTCATTCGGCGTGGTGAATAATGGCCAACTGCGGTTCCCTCCGAGAGTCGGGTTGTTGAACCCACCGATGATGATCGTGGGCATGCCGAAATTCGCCGGATCGGTGACACCGGTATTGATGCCGTAACCAGCCGGTGGCACATTCGAATCCGCGGTCACGATCTTTTGCCAGAAACGGTTCCAGCCGAATTTCAACTCATTCGACCATCGCGCCGACGGCGTCCATACCCAGTTGGCGCCCACCACTTGGGCGTTCAAGTCCGAGGACGAGACCCACTCGGGACGGGTGACGGTGATGTCCTGCTCGTTCTGCAGG
>JACPNP010000011.1 GCA_016185365.1 Terriglobales bacterium | reverse complement strand
GTATAACGGTTTAGCAAACCGCCGCCTTCAGCCTCTCGGCCATCTCTCCGCAGCGTGTAATGAACAGTTTAGCACGTGCCCTCAGTTTCATCCGGTGCACACCTGCTGCACGCTCGTCAGACGCTTGGGCGAGGTTTTTGAGAGTTTGAACTGAATAAGTCCCGCAAAATCAAAGTCCGCTCGGCTGGCGGCGGTTTTTCCGAGTCTGGAAAACCGCCGCCAATTTATGTATAGAGTTCGGATCTGGCCGATCGTGATTCCAAGGAAGAGGCAAAAGGCGACAGGTGTGGCACGTCGATAGCCAGTTGAGCGCCGAATGACTGCTACACTCTCTGTGTAGTCCGAGAGGGCGGTCAGGTGGTAGAGCCCTACCAAGCTCGGCCGGGTGGAGTCGCACCTCGCAGCAGCGCACTCGCGCCATACATAATTGCCTTCCTCGTCTTTGTATGTGCCGCCGGCGCTACCCTTTATTTCAATTACTCAATGTCTGGCGGAATGCCCATGCCCGGCAACTGGACCATGAGTATGACGTGGATGCCCATGGGCGGCGAGTTCGCAGCTGGAGCAATATTTATGGTGATGTGGCTCACAATGATGGTGGCCATGATGTTGCCCTCAACCATGCCCACGCTAATCCTGTATCGCCGAGCCGCAGCTTTGCATGGGGAGGAACATCTTGGGCGCATCATGTTTGTCGCCGCAGGCGGCTACTTTTTCATCTGGACACTTTTTGGAGTCGTCGCCTACTTGGTCGGCGCGATCATCACCCGAGGCGCGATGCACTCCGACGCTTTCAGTCGCGCATTGCCCTTCGGCGGCGGACTCGCGCTGGCCGCCGCCGGAGCTTATCAACTCACCCCGTGGAAGGCCACTTGCCTGAAGCACTGCCGCGACCCTCTTACGCTTGTGGCCCATCATCTGCAGCGGGGCCGTTTCGGCGCACTTGGCGTCGGCATTCACCACGCAGCTCTTTGCGCCGCTTGCTGCTGGGCGCTGATGCTGATCCAACTCGTGCTGGGCGTGATGAACCTGAGTGTGATGGTGGCTGTGGCCGTCGTAATCGCGCTCGAAAAGTTGGCGCCCAAAGGCGAGTGGCTAGCAAAAGTCACGGGCGTAGCAGCGATAGCTGCGGGCGCGGTCATCGCCGCCCTTTCCGTCGGTGGGCTGTGACATGTCATACTCCTGCGCGCCCGGCGTCTCAGGGCCTTGGGGACGACTACCGTGCGGTTCGGGCAGTATAATGAGCAGCCATTGGAGGCACAATGGCCACTGTCCCCCGGTGGAGTGTCCAGGGAGATTGGTTCGACACCTGCAAGTGCGGCAGTCCGTGTCCCTGCTACTTTGCCCAGCCACCGACCTACGGCGACTGCGAGGGTGTCCTCGCCTGGCACATCCGCCAAGGGAACTATGGCGGAGTTCCGCTCGCAGGCCTCAATGTAATGGCACTTGGTAGTTTTACCGGTAACATCTGGGCGGGCGCGAAGGCTACCATGGGCATCTTCATCGACGAGCGCGCAGACGAGCGTCAACGCGAAGCTCTACAGATGATTTTTGGCGGTCAAGCGGGCGGCTGGCCTGGAATGTTCGCGAAGCTCATCGCCGAGGTTCGCGGCATCGAGTATGTTCCCATTGCATTCGAAGTGGCTGATGACCTGGCGTCCTGGCGAGCAGAGATCCCTGGCAAGGTCGTCGCTAGTGCCGAGGCGCTCAGTGGTCCGACGAGTCTGCCGGGAAAGCGCGTGCAAGTGCACAACCCTGCCGGTTCGGAAGTTGGGCCAGGCGCAATCGCCACGCAGGGCAAGGCGACAGCCGATCGAGCCGACGCCTTCGGTTTCAAATGGAATTGGCCAGGGCGCTCCAGTAAGCACATGGGGTTTGACTGGTCGGGCCCTGACTCGGTCTGAGCTGCAGTCCAATTCCCGCGCCAGCGGGAAGGGGAACAGGACGAGACGTGAATCGCCCAATCAAATCAGCCCCTGGACGGTTGCCAGGAGGGATTGGGCAAACCCGTACGTGCCCTACGTCACACAGACGCGCGAAGTGCTGCTGCACTCTACGCCGCGAATAGGGTGCTTGAGCGCAACTGAAACCTCGCTAACGCAAACAAAATACGTGAAACGCAGTGTGTACGAACAGGGCAGATTAAATTAGCAAACCGCCGCCTTCAGCCTCTCGGCCATCTCTCCGCGGTCGGGTGGGTACGGGCTTGATTATATCAGCCGCGGCAGGTCAGTGCGTCTGGCGGCGTTCCTGGTTGGGCGAGCGCGCGAACGTGCGCACCGCATACATCTCCTGGTCGGCGCGATGGATAGTGGCCTCCAGGCTCTCATGCTCGGCGCGCACCGCCGTACCCATCGAGAACGGCACCGGCGATTCCTTCACCGCCGCCAGCTCGATGCGTTCCGCCGTGCGCAACGTCTGTTCTTCGGTCGCGCCCGGCAGCAGGATCAGGAACTCATCGCCGCCCATGCGCACCAGGCTGGCTTCCGCGCGGACGTGGCGCCCAAGGAACTTCGACAGCCGCACCAGGATGTCATCCCCGGCCTGATGGCCATAGGTATCGTTGTAGTGCTTGAAGTGGTCCACGTCGAAGATCAGCGCGCCCCAGTTCCTGTCGCCGTGTTTTCGTTCGAACTCATGCAGATGCCGGCGGTTGAAGCATCCGGTGAGCGGATCGCGCACGCTCTGCTCCAGCAGCTGGCCTTCCAGGCGCTTGCGGATGGTGATGTCGCGCATGAAGCCGCGATAGGTGATGGCGCCGGTGGCTTCGTCCTTCACCGCATAGGCGGTGTCCGAAACCCAGCGGGCCTCGCCGTCCGGACGCCGGATCACCAGCTCGAAATCGCGCACACTCCCGTGCTTGTGCAGTTGCCGCTGCTCCTCGGCGCGCAGGGCCGGGTCCACGATGTGTGTGGCTTTGGAGCGCTTCAGGGAGTCGAGCGAAGAGAATCCCAGCAGCTTCAGCATGGCCGGGTTGGCGTCAATGATGTCGCCTTCGGCGTTGGTGATATAGATGCCGACGGCGATCCGGTCCGCCATGTCCAGTAGGACATCGGGGTCCTCGAGCGTGCCTTTATGGTTCGTTCTGACCGGCTTGCTCACGGCACCATCCTTGCGGCCCATAATGCAATACCGGGGAGGGTATTGCTTCCATCCTCAGGCATCCTGGCGGTGGAGGCAAGAGATTTTGCGCGCCCAAAGATTACTAAAGGAACGGCATTCCCGGAAGGGAATTGCGGGAATTGGCTGCTGGCGTGCCCGGAGCGCGATTTTTTGTATCAGGGCACGGCTTTAGCCGTGCCGCCGAAGACGCCTCAAAATTCCGAGCCCCTTTAGGGGCGATACGAGTTCGACTCCCGCCGTAGGGGCGGCCGAGTTTCCCACTCGAATGTGTCCCCGCGACTAGAATTGCATCCAATCCCCGCAAGGGCGTCTCGACAATGAACACCGTTCACTACACCCGATTCGATACCGGCTCTCCGGCGGGCGTCCTCACCCTGGCCGCCACGGAGAAGGGCCTCGCGCTGCTCAGCTTCCATGAAGGCGTCATCCCGGAAGCGGTGCCGAGCGAGCTGAAGTCCGCCGATTGGATCGAATCCCCGGCGAAGTTGCGCTCCTACCGCAAGCAGGTGGAGGACTATCTCGCGGGCAAGCGCCGCGACTTTGATCTCCCGCTCGACCTGCGCGGCCCGGACTTCCACAAGAAATGCTGGCGCGCGCTGCTGCGCATCCCCTTCGGCCAGACCCGCTCTTACGCGGAGATCGCCCGGCAGGTCGGCTCGTCTGCCGCCTTCCGCGCCGTGGGCCAGGCCAATCATCACAACCCGGTGGCCATCATCGTGCCTTGCCACCGCTTGATCACCACCGCCGGCACCCTCGGCGGATACGGCGGCGGCCTGCCGCTGAAGAAATGGCTGCTGGAACTGGAAGGCGTGCAGCTCGAGAAACAAATGAACCTGCTTTGAGGCAAGCTCTGCCCCTCCCGGGGCTGGGTCCCCGCTTCGTGAGTTCCCCCACGCTAAAGCGTGGGGCTAAGTTCCTCCCGCGCCTCCGGCACGGGATGACAATTGCGCGATATGCAAAGACACACCGCCCCGCAGGGGCGGGGGAACTTAGCCCCAGGCTTCAGCCTGGGGTAGCCAGGCAATAACCACCAAGCCGCGGAGCGGCGACGCAACTAATCTAATCGAACACATAACGCGGATCGTATTTCACGCCATGCTTTTTCAGCAGCGCTAGATATTCGCTCTCGAAATCCCGGCGCTTATGATGTTCCTTCTGATTGCGGATATACTCCACCGTCTTGTCTTTGAGCGACTCACTCACACTGAATGCCGCATAACCCTGCTGCCACCGGAATTGAGGCGCATGTTTCTCGTGAAACCACTTTGAAGAATTCCCTTTGATGTGTTGCATCAAGTCGGACAGGGGGATGCGAGCCGGAACCGAAAGCAACAGATGGATATGATTCGGCATGCCGCCGGCGATGATGCATTGCGCCCCTTCTCCCTTGGCGACGGCCGCAAGGTAGGCCCACATTTTGCCTTCCACCTCCGGCCGGATGTGGCCGATACGGCCTTTTGTGGCGAAGACCACGTGCAACAGGTTGGTGACATAGGTGTGAGCCATTTGGTGCATCTCCTTTGTGACGAGATTGGCAACGCCACAGGATGCCAGCGGTTCGGCTCCTAATTCGAAAATTCCTGATCTTGTTCTGAAAACAGAACAAACGCTCCGTCGCCCCTCCCGGGGCTGGGTCCCTGCTTCGTGAGTTCCCCCACGCTAAAGCGTGGGGCTAAGTTCCTCATACGCCTCCGGCGTGGTATCTGCTGCCAGTCAATCGTTTTCGCTTTGACTTAAATCCATACCTCTAGTAAGCGCAAGCACAACGTCGAAGCGGCGGTCGCATCCGCCCCGCAGGGGCGGGGGAACTTAGCCCTAGGCTTCAGCCTGGGGGTAGCTGCTCTCCGAGGCCGGACACAACGCCAGCGACCTCTTCGCCCTGTTGCTCTCGTTCGTGGCTGTCTATCTGCAGACCCGGCCGCCGAATGAGACCAAGACCTATGGCTACCATCGCGCCGGTGTGCTGGCCGCGTTCCTCAACGCTCTGGGACTGGTCGGCGCCGCCGGATTCATCTTCTACGAAGCTGCTGAGCGTCTGCGCCATCCGGTAGAGGTTCACACCGGCATCATGATCTGGGTGGCCGCGGTGGGTGTAGTGTTGAACGGCGCCATCGGGCTGGCGCTGCACCGCGCCGGACACGACGTGAACATCCGCAGCGCGGTCATCCATCAGATCGGTGAACGCTCTCCACCGCCGCCGTCATCGTGGGCGGCGTCGTTATCTCCTACACCGCGCAATTGTGGATCGACCCAGCACTCTCCATCGCCATTGCGGTCCTGATCTTGTGGAGTTCCCTCAGTATCCTGCGCGAGACGCTCAACATCCTGCTGGAAGGCACGCCCCGCGGCATCCATCTTGAAGAGATCGCCGCCGAGATCCGCAGCCGCGCCGGCGTGCTCGACGTGCATGACCTGCACGTCTGGAGCCTGGGTTCGGAGGTGCATGCGCTCAATTGCCATATCGCCATAGCCGACATCCCGCCCAGTGAGAGCGAGGCCATCCTGCATGACGTGACCGAACGTCTGGAAGCGCGCTTCCGCATCCACCACACCACCATCCAGTTCGAGCACGCGGCCTGCGCCGTGGAGCACGGCTGCGTCATGCCCGTCTCCGCCGGACACTCACACTGACTTATTTTTTCAGCCCTTCGGTCCAATTCACCACCAGAGTGATCGGCGCGGCGGTGGTGGCGGGTTGGGAGGTGACGAGGAACTTTTTGCCGTCGGGCATGACCTCGAAGGAACCCAGACCGAGGCGCGAGTTGATGGGCGAGAGGATGCGGAACAGCGGGCGCGGCTTGCCCAATTGCACGCCGCCTCCGGCGACCGTGATGGGCACGACGGTCAGGCTGCCGTCCGGCGCCATGTAATAGATATGCTTGCCGTCGCGGCTCCAATGCGGGTCGAGACCGCCGGCGGTGGAGACCTGCCATTCGCCGCCCAGCCCCGGGAACGGGACCACATAGATCTCGAACTGGCCGGTCTTGTTGGAGACGTAAGCCATCCACTTGCCGTCCGGCGCTAGCATGGGATTGATATCCAGGAACGGCGAGCGGATGAAGGGCACGGGCTCGATCTTGCCGGTTAGCGGCATGGTGTAGATGTCGAACCCGCCGCCAGCGGCGCCGGCCCAGGTGAGCAACACCTTCTCTTCGCCGGGGACCCAACTGGCGACATTGACAGGATTGTCCGAGCGAAAGATCAGTTTTTCAGTGCCCGCGCCGTTCGCGGCCTTGAGAAAGATGCCGGTCCAGCCCTCGGCGCTGATGCGCGTGTAGATGATGCGGGTCCCGTCCGGCGACCAGGACGGCGAATTGGCGGTGCCTTCGAAGGTGAAGCGCGAGCGCACGCCGCGCTGCAGGTCATAGATCCAGAGATCGCTGGTGGGATCGCCCAGCGCGGCGATCAGGCGCTTGCCGTCCGGCGAGATGCGCGGCTGGCTGTACGCTCCTTTCTCGCCCAGGCTGCCCAGGTTCTTGCCGGTCTCATCGAACCAGGTCATCACCGTGCCGGCGATGCCCTCTCCGGTCTGGTAGAGCAAAATGCCGTTCTGCGAGGCGCTGACCACACCGCGCCAGATGCCGGCGTCATTCTGCGTGCGCTCGGCCACGCGGACGGCATCGCCTTTGAGGGTCAGCGTGCCGGGGTCGAACGGCTGGGCCAGCAGGGTCGTGTCCCGCTGGAAGAGCAGATAGCCGGAGGCATAGAACGCATTGGACGAGGCCCGCAACAGGAAGCGATTGTCCTTGCCGTCGAGCGAGACCACATAGATGCCGCTCTGGTCGCCGGTCGGGTTCACGTGGTTTGTGGCCAGATACAGAACGTGTTTCCCGTCGGGCAGAAAACTGGGCCAGCGATGGGTGGTGTGCTTGCCGGTATCGATGGTGGTGATTGTCTGGGGCTCGCCGCCTTTGGCGGGGATGCGGACCAGACCGGAGCGGACATCCGGCGCGATCACCAGGTCCCCCTCGGCGTTCATGGCGCCACCGCGCGCACTGACCTCTTTGCCCACCGGGACGGGCACGCCGCCATCCAGATCGAGCGTCATCACCTTGCTGTTGGCGAAGAAACCGACGGTGCGGTTGTCCGGCGACCAGAAGGGGAACTTGGCGCCATCGGTGCCGGCCAGGGGATGCGCCTCATTCTCATGGAGCGCCCGCACCCATAGCGTGCCGCTGGCGCCGAAGACCACGCGATGCCCATCCGCCGAGATCACCGGCGGCGCGCCTTCATCGCCCCAGAAATAGAGCGACTCGCCCGGGGGCGTGGGGATCTCAGCCACTACCAGCGGACTATGCTCCTTGACCCACGGCTTCCACAGCATGACCATGGTGGCCGCGGCCAGAAACAATACGCCGGCCAGCGCCCAGGGCAGGCGCGAAGCCCGCAGCGGCAGGGCCGGCATGATCATGGTGGAGCTGTTGGACAATGTGGGCTCCACCCCGCTGATGATCTCTTCGAGGGTGAGGCGGGCGTCGCCGATGTCGCGCAGCCGCGCCCGCGGCTCCTTGCGCAGGCAGCGCTGCATCAGGCGGACCAGCGCGGGATGCGCGTCCTTGGGCAGATCGCTCCACTGCGGCTCGCTCATGATCACGGCGGCGAGGATGTCCGACGCGGTCTCGCCGGTGAACAACTGCTTGCCGGTCAACATCTCCCACATCACCACGCCGAAGGACCAGATGTCCGCGCGGCGGTCCACGGATTTGCCCCGCGCCTGCTCCGGGCTCATATACGCCGCGGTGCCGATCACCAGTCCTGCCTGCGTGGAGGTATCGACGAAAGTGGGCGAGTTCGCGAGATCGGAATTCGTCGTGGGGGAATCCATCGCCTTGGCCAGGCCGAAGTCGAGTACCTTCACCTTGCCGTCGGGCGTGAGTTTAATGTTGCCGGGTTTCAGGTCGCGATGGACGATGCCCTTGTCGTGCGCGGCCTCCAGCGCCTCCGCGATCTGCCGCGCGATGGGCATGGCCTCGGCCACGGGGATCGGCCCCTGTTGCAAGCGCTCCGCCAGCGTGACCCCATCCACCAGCTCCATGATCAGAGCGCGCACGCCGTTGGTTTCTTCCAGGCCGTAGATCGAAGCGATGTTCGGATGATTGAGCGAGGCCAGCACCTGGGCTTCGCGCTGGAAGCGGGCAAGACGGTCGGCGTCACGGGAAAAAGAATCAGGCAGGACTTTGACGGCGACATCACGGTTCAGGCGGGCATCACGCGCGCGATAGACCTCACCCATGCCGCCGGCGCCAAGCGGGGAGACGACGGAATACGGACCGAGTTGGCTCCCGTTGCTGAGACTCACTGGTGGCGAGGATTATAGCTGACGCCAGTGTCAGGCCGTCACGCAAGTTCAGCCGTACAGCCACACGGCAGTGTTTGGACCTCTACGACGATCCTGTGCATTTGTTTTCCTGCTCGCACTTAACAGCGTTGTCGTATGTCCAGCATCGCCGGTCGAATCACCGCAAAAGAGCGCGGCTTCAGCCGCGCGTCAGGAGAAGATTGAAAAAGCTCAGGGCTTCAGCCCCTGAGGTACATCGGTGGCGGATCCATCACAAATCCCGTATTCGCCGACGAAAAGGAGAATTCCTCACGACTCGCGCATAGGCCCGCTTTCACCGGATTCCGCAGAAGATACCCGCGAAACCCCGCATACGCCGCCGAGGTTTTGATGGTCTCGTGGGTGAAGCCCTTCTGCCAGATCTCACGCTGGGAGAAAAATCGCTTCTTCGCTTGGAACGAAAATCCGCCTTTGACGAATTGCATCAGCTTTTCCAGGGATACCCAGTCGGCAGGGGTCAGTATCAGGTGCGCATGGTCGTGCATCCTCACGAACTCGTGCAGGACATATTTTCCTTGATCGCGATATGAGTGCAGTATCTCGATCATCAGTCGTGCGAGTCGCTCGTTTCGGAAGACGGCGGCGCGCTCATGACAGACCGTGGTGACGAAAAATGTCGGGCGTTCGTTGTTCATACCCCGGGGCTAAAGCCCCGGGAACCTACTCGGAGCTGCGGACGCGCGGCTAAAGCCGCGCTCTTTTTCGCTACTCCGGCCAGTCGGGCTAAAAAGTGCACTCATGGTATTACTGAACCGATGGATCTTGCGATGCCCCGGTTGCGCTGTATTTGTAGCATGGCCGCCAAATCGTGGATAGCTGCATCGTCGATGGCGCACGTCACGCTCGACGTGTCTTATCGCCCGGAAGGTTTCTTGTATTCCTCGGGATACAGCCGCTGCGCGCACTCCGGGCAGATGCCGTGGGTGAAGGTGGCGTCCGAGTGGCGGTGGATGTAGCTCTCGATCTGCGCCCACTCGCCTTTTTCGTCGCGGATCTTCTTGCAATTCGCGCAGATGGGCAGCAGTCCGCTCAGGGTCTTCACCTGGGCCAGGGCGGCCTGCAACTCCGCGATCAGCTTCTCGCGCTCGGCTTCGGCGTTCTTGCGTTCCGTGATGTCGATGGCGCTGCCCACAATGCCGGTCTTGCCGCCATATTCAAAACTGGCCGCACTCAGGTCCACCCAGATCACGCTGCCGTCCTTGCGCAGGGCCTTATACTCGTTGCGCGACGGGCCCAGCCGGCCCGACACGCGGTCGCTCACCCGCTGTTTGCCCACGGCACGGTCCTCCGGCGCCATGACTTTCCAGACGTCGGAGATCGCCATCATCTCCTGCAGGGTGTAGCCGACCAGCCGGCACCCCGCCGGGTTCACATAGAGGAAGTGCTTGCCGTCGTGGATGTAGATGGCGGTGGCCGAGTTGTCAGCCAGCGCGCGGAACTTGTTCTCGCTGTCTCGCAGCGCGGCCTCCGCGCTCTTGCGCGCGGAAATGTCGCGATAAACGGTATAAATCTCCTTCTTCCCGTTCTTCGCGGGCGACGGCCCTCCCACCAGGATGGAGACTTCGAGCACAGTCCCGTCTTTGCGCTTGCGTACCGTCTCCACGTCCACCGGGATGCCGTGCAGGGCGGGTGTCACCAAGAGCGACCGCTCCGGATCCGCGCCCGGCGGCACGATCAGATGGTCCAGGACGCGGCCGACGACTTCCTTCGCGGTGTATCCGAAGAGATGTTCGAAGCCCTCATTGACGCGCAACACGGTGCCCGCTTCGTCGCGTACCGCGACGGCGTGAAATGCCGTTTGCAGCAAGCGGTCAAGAAGAAAACGCCCGGAAGGCTCGGAAAATGCGGTCTTGGCTGGCACGGGGCGCGGAACACGGCGCACGCCCTTCTTATGGACACGGCCCGCCGCGCGCTTGCGTGGTGACTTCATTCCCTACAGATCGTGACGATGGGGCCGGGGCCGGGAGGGTCACATGTCTTATACCCCGGGACTCGCCGGGAGACAATCCCACCACACAGAAAGAAGGCTGGGACAGCGGATGCTGTCCCAGCCCTGATCGATCACGGCAAGTCGTTATGCCTGGTCGCCGTGGCGCTGCAGTACTTCGCCGGGCAGGCGCATCATCTTCGACCCGTTCGAGGCCGGCTTGGCGACATACTTCGACGCGTCCACCGGGCCGGGCCGGACCTCTTCGAAGAGCTCGCCTTCGATGGTCATGCGCTCCAGCTTGATCTTCAGCGTGCGCTCGATGGCGCGGATGTCACTGCGCTCCGCCGGAGTGGCGAACGTGGACGCCACGCCGGAACCGTTGGCGCGGCCGGTGCGGCCCACGCGATGCACGAAGTCCTCCGCCATCTTGGGCATGTCATAGTTGATGACGTGCGCGATGTCGGAGACATGGATGCCGCGCGAAGCCACGTCCGTGGCCACCAGCACGCGATATTTGCCTTGCTGGAACCCGGCCAGCGCCGCATTGCGCTGCGACTGCGAACGGTCGCCGTGCAGCATGGCGGCCTCGAATCCCTGGCGCTGCAGCTTTTTGGCCAGGCGCTCGGTGCCGTGCTTGGTGCGGGCGAAGACCAGGAAGCGTCCATCCTCGTTGGTCAGCAGTTGCTGCAAGAGGCCGAGCTTCCGTTCCGTGGAGACTTCGAACATCTGCAGCTTCACGCGCTCCGCCGGAGCCAGCGTGGAACCGATCTCGATCCGCACCGGCTTGCGCATGTAGTCATGCACAAGGTGTTGGATCGAGGCTTCCAGCGTGGCCGAGAAACACAGTGTCTGCCGGTGGCGCGGCAGCACGGAGGCGATGCGCCGGATCGAGGGAATGAAGCCCATGTCCAGCATGCGGTCCACTTCGTCCAGCACCAGGACCTCAAGGTCTTTGAAGTGGACGAGCTTGCGGTCCAGGAAATCTTCCAGACGGCCGGGCGTGGCGATGATGACGCGCGCGCCGTTGCGCAGCGATTTCAGCTGCTCATGCTCACTCACGCCGCCGATGACCAGCGCCGCCGGGCCCAGCCTCTTGCCCCGCAGCTTGTTGTATTGGTCCACTACCTGGATGGCCAGCTCGCGCGTGGGCAGAAGGATCAGGGCATGCGGGCCCTTCGCTTCCGGCTTCGCCAGCAAGCGTTCGATGATGGGGATGAGGAAGGCAAGGGTCTTGCCGGTGCCGGTCTGGGCCGTGGCCAATACGTCATGGCCTTCCAGCGCGGGCGGGATGGCCTGCGCCTGGACCGGGGTGGGGGTGATGAATTTTCCGTGGGCTAATTGATGCTGCAGGAATTCAGAGAGAGTCAGTTCGTTGAACGTTTTCAAGTTTGTTTGTCTTGGGGACCGAGAAGTGCCGTAGAGTCTTCGATCGAATCTTCATAGTCTTCAATGCCGACCAGAAGTTCGTTGTGCGACTCGATCAACATCATCTCGTCGCCTAAGCCGCTTGTTTTGTCCTGCTTACGCTGTTCTTTGCGGGCGGCTTTCTGGAGACGTTTCTCCAGCCGTTTCTGTTCTCTTTGTCGCTTGCCGAAAGTGGTGCCGGGGCGGCCAGCCATTCTAAAGTCTGTTTCCTTATTGGATTTGCGCCGGAAGCAAGAGGAGGTTACTGCAGGCAGGCCCCAAAGTGCGGGACCGCGCACAACCGCTGTATTTCTAACGCAACCCTATGATAGCACGCCGGCGGCGTCCGCGCCGCCCAAACGGCGCGGGTATCACCAAAGTCACATGCTAGCGCAGGACCTTGAATGGCGCGGCCCCGGCCGCCGCCACGTCCGCCATATTCAGCCCCAACCTCGTCTGGCGCGGCACTTGCAGCTCCGGCATGGGGGCGGCGGCGAACAACCGCCGGCATGGCTTCGCGATCCAGCGCGCCCAGCGGTTGGCGCGGTTGCGCCGCGCGCTGTCCGTGGCGATGCCGGTGCTGGCATACATCTGGCGATAGAGCTTGGAGATGAACAGGAACGCCAGCCGCGCCCGCAGCGTCGGCGTGCAGCGCGAGCGCTTCCACACCGCGCGGATGCTGTAGAACTCGTCCCACACGCCCTGAGTGAGCGCGCGCATCTCCTCCGAACTCATGGTGGGATGGGGCATGAACATCTTAGGCCGGCGCTCGGCGGGGATCAGCCAATAACGCGTCAGCGGGATCCCTTCCACGGTCGCCGGGGTCTCGCCCTGGGCCTTTTCCCAGCGGTCGAAATCCACCGTGCCGGGGAAGGGCGTAAGCATCACGAATTGCGCGAACGTGAGTCCGGCCTTCTGCGCCAGGTCTTGCGTGGCGGCGAAAGTGTCCTGGCGGTCGGTGGGCAAGCCGAAAATGAACGACCCCAAGATGTGCACGCCATGTTCGTTGAACTGCTGCAAGCGCTGCACCAGTTTGTCGCCGGCCAGGTTGAAGTCCTTGAACACCGCCTTCAATCCCTCCGCAGTCACCGCTTCCACCCCGACCAGCGCACCTTTTATATGGGCGCGGCGCATAGCTTCGAGAAACTCGGGGTCCTCGGCGGACTCCATGGTGATCTGGGTGAAGAAGATCATGTCCTTGGGCAACTCCGCCAGGCGTTCCATGAGCTCGAAGCGCTCATTGCGGATGGCCTTCAGCTCTTCCACCTTGTGCTGATTGCCCTGCTGTTCGGCCAGTCGCAGGTCGGTGAGCGAGACCGGATAAAAGTTGTCATCGGCCAGCGCGATGAAGCGGAACCCGCGCCGGCGCAGGGCCACGATCTCTTCGATCACCACTTCGGATCCGCGCTGCCGCGGCTTCTGGCCGTCCGTGCGCCAGACCGAGCAGAACGAGCAGTGCTTCGGACAGCCGCGCACCGTCTGCACCGACGCCCACATATAGCTGTCCGCCGGCAACAGATCCCAACGCGCGACTTTGAACTGGTCCGCTTCGACCCGCCCGCCTTCGAATACCTTCTTGGGCGCGGGATGGAAGGCGTTATGCAGCGCTTCGCCCCAGGCCAGGTCGCCATCGCCGCGGACCACGGCATGCGCCCCGCCGCGCTCGAACGGCTCATCCGGATATAAAGTGGAGTGGATCCCGCCGAAAATGACCCAGGCGCCGCGCTCGCGCAGCGCGCGGCCGAGCGAGTATCCGCGCAAGGCGTTGCCGGTGTGGATACCGATGCCCACCACGTCGCCGGGCTGCACGGAATCCAGGTCCAGATGTTCAAGCGACTCGTCGCAGATCTTGGGGTCGCCGAAAGATTCCGGGGTGGCGCCGGCCAGGACGTACAGCCAGCGGGGCGTGATGACGGCTGTGCCAAAGGCAGTGTCGCTCGGATTGACAAGATGGACTTGCATCGGTCGCTTCGTGGCCTCCGCTTACGCGTTTGGTCCACTCAGGCGGCCGCCAGGGTCGATGTGCTTCAGCCACGTGAATGTGCGTTCAGTCTATCACCGAAATCCCCGGAAATCGGGGCTTTTCGTCACTGGTCTGAGTGTCCAAAAGTGAACAGAATCTAGATGTGACTTTGTCTTTGCATTTGATTTTGCCGCTGACTGACGACTGCTCTCCCGGATGATCCGTGGCGACGCCTTTGAATTTTGCTTTGGATTTGATTTTGCCGACGGCTGACGACCAACGACTGATGTTCTGGTGGCGGCGGCTGGACTCGAACTTGAGCCGTTCTGCCGGCGTGAGCGCAGCGGGAGCCGGCAGGCGAGATCCTGAGCGAGCGCAGCGAGTCGAAGGACCTCATCCAAGTAAACCGCGGGCAATTCTGGTGGCGGCGGCTGGACTCGAACCAGCGACCTACGGATTATGAGACCGTCGCTCTAACCACCTGAGCTACACCGCCAACATTGTGAGAGGAAGGACGGAACGGGTGGGACGTTCAGTCTTTTCATTCTAAGAGCGCTGGTTTCACCCTGTCAAATCGCGGTCAAAATGTGATTCGGTCGTTTCGGGCGATCTACGTTTGCCAGTCGAGCGCCGCGGTTCACTCAACGTCTTCCCGTACTGCCACTCGGGCACACGAGTCCCCATACATCCGCGGCGCGCGTGGTCTGGCCCGTTACTCCTTGTGGCGATCCACGGTAGACTTGGCAATCTTCGTCACCATCTCGAGGAAATGGTCCGCCTCGGGGGTCGGGGCCAGCCGGGACTGCTGAACATCCGGCTGCAAAGTCTTGAGCATCTCCGTCACCCGCTTCATCCGGACCGACTGCAGAGCGCGGGAGATATCTGTCTGTCGTCCCGACTGGGCCTCCACATACGACCAGAGAAGGTGACGCATATTGTCGACGGCGGCCTTGAGTTCCTCGAGACAACTGGAACCAGCCAATTGCTCCAATATCTGCTTGCGGTGGGTCGGGTCTGAATCAGTCCTGGCTGCGTCCTCGAGTAGCACATGGATGAAACGAAGGTCGCCGGTCACGCGGACCATTAGGGTGGGTAGATCCGGCATACGGCACATCCTGGGATCAAAACGTTCTCCCGATTCGGGACGTTACCACAAACGGGAACCGTTGGAACAAAATCTGCGATAATGATTCCAGGGGAAATGCCGGCTCCGCCGGCCCGTTTGCCCCATCGAATCAGGACAGTATGGGATTCTGGAAGCACCAAACCCGGTTTTTGGCTGCCCTGCAGCTGCTTCCCGCTCTGGAAGGCGGGGAGGAGACGCTCGTGGGTGGGCAGGCGGTGATGGAGGGCGTGATGATGCGTTCGCCGCACGCCTGGGGTATTGCCGTGCGCAAGGCGGATGGCAGCATGGTGACCCATGCCGAGGGCCTGGATAAACCTTCCGAGAAACATAAGTGGATGGGCTGGCCGTTCCTGCGCGGTGTGATCACGCTGGGCATGGCCATGAAGCTCGGTTACCGGGCGCTGCAGTTCTCCGCCAACGTCGCCCTGGAAGAAGAACAGAAGGATACGCCGAAAGAGAAACGGTTGGAATTCAGCGGCTGGCTGGCCACGGCGAATATCATCCTTTCCGTCGTCTTTTTCATCGTGATGTACAAGGCCATCCCCTGGTTTGCCACCACGCAGTTGAAGCAGCATTACGCCGCGCTGGACAACCGCTGGTATCTCAGCCTGATCGACGGCGCCATCCGCATCGCGCTCTTCCTCTTCTTCATCTGGATGATGTCGCGCATGAAGGACATCCACCGCGTGTTCCAATACCACGGCGCGGAACATAAGACCGTGTTCGCGTTCGAATCCGGTAAGCCGGTGGACGTGCCCTGCGCGCAGAGCTTTTCCACGTGGCACCCGCGTTGCGGCACCAGCTTCCTGATGACGGTGATGTTGATCAGCATCCCCATCTACATGATCTTCCCCAAGATGGATTTCTGGTCCGGCTTCGGCCTGCGCGTGCTGCTGCTGCCGGTGATCGCCGGCACGTCGTATGAGATCATCCGCTTCGCCGCGCGCCATGGCTCCTCGCTGTTCGCCCTGATGACCCGACCCGGACTCTGGCTGCAGCGCATCACCACCCAGCCCTGCGACGATTCGCAGGTGGAATGCGCCATCCGCGCGCTCGACGAGGCCTTCGCCATCGAGAAGCAGCGCGGCGGCGAGATGGTCCTCAGCTAGCGGCGGCGCCGCGAATACGCTCCCCCGACCAAAAATTGCAAGGCGACTGGAATAGACCTGCTGCATAAAGTCGTAGGTCTCAGGCCTCAGGTCGCAGGCAAGATCAAGATCAAATGTCGAGCGGCTAGTTGCTACCGAAGGGTGATCCTAGAGTGATGCACGGAGGTTGAAATCGAGATACATGAGCGCAAGCTAGAAGGACCTTCGTGTCTGGCAACAAGCAGTCAAGCTGGCACTCCAGCTTTACGAAGTGACTGATGTTTTCCCGAAGAACGAGACTTACGGGCTTTCAGCTCAACTGCGGAGAGCGGCAGTGTCCGTTCCAAGCAATATTGCCGAAGGCAAGGGCCGGCAGAGCGACAAAGAATTCATACAGTTTCTGCATCATGCCCGCGGCTCACTCTATGAGATCGAGACACAACTGGTGATCGCTCGTGAACGGAACTACTTCAGCATTGAGACCGCAAGCGAGCTATTGCAGGAATGTGAGGCCGTAGGACGTGCCCTGAATGGCTTGATCAACGCTTTACAGGGCAAGGCAAGAGATAAGTAAGAGTGCAGGAACTGGCACAAGGCAAATCAAGAGTGGATTGGTCTTGCCTGCGACCTTAGACCTGCGACCTGAGACGAATTCATGATCGATAGATTAGACCAGATCGAAAAACAGTACGAGCAGCTGACCACCGCGCTCGCTTCGCCGGAGATCGTCAATGATTCGGCGAAATACCAGAAGACCGCCAAGGCCCACGCCGAGCTTTCGGAGATCGTGGAAAAGTACCGCGAGTTCAAGGACCTGACCAAGGGCATCGCCGAGAGCCGGCAGATGCTGGCCGAGGAATCGGACGCGGAGATGCGCGCCTACGCCGAAGAGGAACTGGCCAAGCTGGAAGGACGCGCCGCCAAATGTGAAGAGGAGTTAAAGGTCCTGCTGGTCCCCAAGGACCCGAATGATGACAAGAATGTGATCGTCGAGATCCGCGCCGGCACCGGCGGCGACGAAGCCTCACTCTTCGCTGCCGAGATGTTCCGCATGTACACGCGTTACGCCGAGACCCAGCGCTGGAAGGTGGAAGTGATGTCGTCGTCGGAGTCCGGCGTCGGCGGATTGAAGGAAGTGATCGCCATCGTCGAAGGCAAGGGCGCGTACTCGAGACTGAAGTACGAGAGCGGCGTGCATCGCGTACAGCGCGTCCCCCAGACGGAGACCCAGGGCCGGGTGCACACCTCCGCGGTCACGGTCGCGGTGCTGCCGGAGGCCGAGGAAGTGGACGTCAAGATCGAAGCCAAAGACCTGCGCGTGGACACATTCTGCTCCTCTGGCCCGGGCGGACAGAGTGTGAACACGACTTACTCCGCCGTGCGCATCACCCACATCCCCACCAACACCGTGGTCAGCTGCCAGGACGAGAAGTCGCAGATCAAGAACCGGGAGAAGGCCATGCGTGTGCTGCGCGCGCGCCTGTATGAAGTGGAGATGGAGAAGCAGCAGGCCGCGCTGGCCAGGGAACGCAAGCAGCAAGTGGGCAGCGGCGACCGTAGCGAGAAGATCCGCACCTACAACTTCCCCCAGAATCGCGTGACCGACCACCGCATCGGGCTTACCATCCACCAGTTGATGGAGGTGATGGACGGCAAGCTGCAGCCCATCATTGACGCGCTCATCGCGCACTACACGGCGGAGAAACTCAAACAGGAAACCGCCGCCACCGCCTGAGATGGACCTCCGCAGCGCTCTTACCCGCGCCACCGAACGGCTGGCGCAGGAGCCGGTCGGACCGCCGCGCATGGCCGCGGAAACACTGCTCATGCATGTACTCGGTTGCGAGCGCGCGTATTTGCACGCGCACTCCGAGCGTGAGCTGAGCGCGGAAGAAGGCGCACGCTATGACGCCGTCGTCACGGAACGCGCTTCCGGCAAGCCGCTGCAATACATCACCGGACATCAGGAGTTCCGGGGACTGGACTTCAAAGTCTCGCCCGCGGTGTTGATCCCGCGTCCGGAGACCGAACATCTGGTGGAGGAAGCGCTGGAGCGCTTACACAAGAGCGGCCTTACGCGGCCGCGGATCGTGGACGTGGGCACCGGAAGCGGTTGCGTCATCCTGGCGTTGGCCAGCGAACTCAAGGATGCGGAGTTGCATGCCACGGAGATCTCCGCGGAAGCGCTATCCGTTGCAAGTCAAAACGCGGAGCACCTCGGGCTGAGTGGGCATGTGCAATTCCACCAAGCTGATCTGCTTGCGTGCTTCACTGAGAATTCCACCTTCGATCTCGTGGTCTCCAATCCGCCGTATGTCGGACTCGATGAGCGGGACAAGGTGCAGCGCGAGGTCCGCGAGCACGAGCCGCATGTGGCCGTCTTTGCCGGCGAACACGGATTCGACATCTACCGCCGCCTGATTCCCGAAGCGGCGCGCGTACTCAGGCCCGGCGGCTGGCTGTTGATGGAGATCGGCTATTCGATCAGTGGCCCCGTCGAAGAGTTACTGATTGGATGGGAAGACGTGCACTTCGTTCCTGACTTGCAGGGTATTCCCCGAGTGGTTGTTGTGAAAAAACCGGCTTGAGGCCCGCTCGATCCGTTGCAAATCTCATTGCTTACCGGATCGATCCCCGGTCGGGGTTATAGAGGAAGCGGAAGCGCAGTGCGAGGTATTGGCCTTTGAACTCGCCGGGCAACGGCGGAAATGGATTTGAGGCTGTGATCCCGCCCCAGGCCGCGCGGTCCAACGACACATCGCCCGATGGGCCGGCCAGTTGCATGCCCTGAACGCTGCCATCTTTCATGATCACGAACTGGATGGCCACCGTACCCTGTTTGTACATGGGTGGCCGCGCGGACTCGGGAATGATCGCGTACCAATTCTTTCGCACCGTCTCCAGCACGCGTTGCAGGTAGGGGTTGAAGTCCACGCCCATCGTGTCGCTCAGGATGTCAAGATTGCCGCGAAGTGAGACGCCGTTCCCGCCGGGTGCGCCCCAATCCCCGCCCGCGCCGCCACCGTGAGCCTGCGCGCTGGCGCGTGCGGCCTGTTCCACCGCGGAGCCTGCGGAAATCGCACCCGACATGGAGCGGAACACGTTATTGCGCCCCTGGGGCGGTGATTTCAGCTTTGCCTCATCGTTCGGCGGCGTGTCGTCTTGTGCGCCTTGCTGTGAATTGCTCGCCTGACCCGCGCCCTGCGGCTGCGGCGGATTGTTCATCGCCATTTGCTGCGGCGAAGGCTGTTGCTGTGGCTGCACTGCTCCGGGGGGACCGGAGCGGCGGTTCCGTGCCATCTCGTCCAGCGTTTTTTGGTCCAAGGTCGGGTTCTTGGACATCGCCATCCGGTCTTTGTCGCTGATGCGGTCGGTCTCAGGCTTGTGCGTGAGCTTTTGCGCGTCCGGGGGTTGCTCGATGAACGTCAGCTCACGTTGTTTGAGCTGGTCTTGCGCCGTCATCAGCTGCACGGCGCGCGCGGGCAGCCATCGGGGTGAAGTCTTGATGGCCGCGAACACTACGAAATGCAGGATGATCGAGATCCACACCGCCTCCCGCATGCGGGAGCGCGAGTAGTCGTCCCGCAACTCCTCCAGGAGAAAGTGCAGTTCGACCGGGTCCTTCGTTTGGGTTGCCCGGTCGGATGGCCTCGACGGGCCTCCGGGTTCCGGCTGGGCCGGTTTCTCGATCAGGGGTGTGGCCATGCCTTCTCTACGTTAGACGAGGTGATTCCCGCCCACGTTTCTTCCATTCTCTCATTGAACGCTCGGGGTACGGGTTGGTTGCGCGGATACGCGCGGAAATCGTTGAAAAATCTTGTGATTCCTGCGATTTCGGGCAACCGGGACGGCCGGCAACAGGCCGGGTTGACTGCCCTTATGGCCGTAAGCTAGCCTTCCTTATTACACTCAGTCTCCGCTGCGCGGCAGTCACCACACCGCCGCGGGCTGACCCCAGGCGCGGACCTCATGAAAGCCGTTCGTAACTTATTGAAAATACTGCTCTTGGCTGCGATTGTGGCGGACTCCTCGGGCGTCTGGGCCGCGCCTCTCAAGCCCTCCCGCTATCCCCGGGCCATGGTGGCCAGCATTCATGAGTTGGCTTCGAAGGCCGGTGCGGACATCATGAAAGCCGGAGGCAACGCCGTGGACGCGGCCGTTGCCACCGGATTCGCTCTCGCCGTGGTCTACCCCGAAGCCGGCAACATCGGTGGTGGTGGTTTTATGTTGGTGCGCATGGCGGACGGTACCACCCGCTTCCTCGACTTCCGCGAAAAAGCCCCCAAAGCCGCCACCAAGGACATGTTCCTTGATGCCGGCGGCAAGGTCATCAAGGACACGAGTTCCGTCGGCTACAAAGCCATCGGCGTCCCCGGCACCGTGGCCGGCCTGGTCTACGCGCAGCGCAAATGGGGCCGGTTGAAGCTCGATCGCGTGATGCGTGCCGCCATCCTGCTGGCCAAGACCGGATTCACCCTGGAACAGGATGATGTGCGCAGTTTCCGTGAACCGCGACTGTCGAGCTTCCCCGAGGCGCGCAAGCTCTTCCAGCGCAACGGCAATTACTACGAAGAAGGCGAGAGCTTTCAGAATCCTGACCTGGCCCGTGTGCTCGAAGAGATCGCCAAGGACCCTGATTCGTTCTACCGCGGCAAGCTGGCGCGCGAGATCTCGGAAAAGATCCGCAAAGGCGGCGGTTTGATCACGGAGGAAGACCTCGCCACTTATGAGGCCAAGGAGCGCGAGCCGGTACGAGGGCATTATCGCGGCTATGAGATCCTGAGCGCGCCTCCGCCGTCGTCCGGCGGCATAGCGCTGATCGAGACCCTGAACATCCTTGAGGGATTCGATCTCTCAAAGTTCGGCGCCCGCTCGGCGGACGCCATCCACCTGACGGTGGAAGCCATGCGCCGGGCCATGTTCGACCGCGCGGAGTTTCTCGGCGATCCGGATTTCAACCATCTTCCCGTGGCCCAATTGCTGGACAAGAAATATGCCTCCGCCTGGCGCGAGGGCATCGAGCAGGAAACGGCCACGCCCAGCCGGGAGTTGCAACGCCCGGCGGGCGCATTCCAGGAGCTGGACCAGGCCGCGCAGCTCCTGTCGGTTCCTCCGGAGCCGGAACACACAACGCACTATTCGGTGATCGACCCGGCCGGCAACGCAGTCGCCGTTACCTACACGGTGAACGATCTCTACGGCTCCGGCGTGGTGCTCGACGGCATGGGCTTCATCCTTAATGACGAGATGGACGACTTTTCCATCGCGCCGAACCATGCCACCATCTGGGGCGCCACCAGCGGCAAGCCCAATCAGATCGAGCCGGGCAAGCGGCCGTTGAGCGCCATGACGCCCACCATCGTGGTCAAGGACGGCAAGCCGTTCCTCATCCTGGGCGCGCGCGGCGGCATCCGCATCATCTCCACCGTGATCAACATCCTCAGCGGCGTGGTGGACTACGGCATGAACATCCAGGAGGCGGTGAACGCGCCGCGCTTCCATCATCAGTGGTCTCCGGACTCCATCCGTATGGAGAAGACCGGGTTCTCGCCGGACACTTTGCGCATGTTGTCCTTGAAGGGCCACAAGCTGGACTTCACCGAGTATTGGTCGGGCGCGGAGTGCATTCAGGTGGATCCCAAGACGGGCGAACGGCTTGGTGGATCCGACGGCCGTTATTACGGCAAGACGGCGGGGTTCTGACCATGCGCCGCGCCATGTCCACCTTCGTCGATGTGAAGCAGCGGCTGCATTCCGCCACACTCGACCGCCTGGCCCGCGGCGGCGCCCAGGCCATTGAGATCTTTTGCGCCAAGGAACATTTCGATTACACCGACCGTGCCCACATCCGTGAGTTGGGCGACTGGTTCCGCTCCAGCCCCGTGGAACTGCACTCGTTGCACGCCCCGCTATTTGCCGATGATTGGGGCCGCAGCGGTTCGCCGCCGCTGAATCTGGCGGGAGCGGGAAAGCGCGAGCGCATCGATTCCATGGATGAGATCAAGCGCGCGCTGGAGGTGGCGGAGAATCTTCCGTTCCGCTATCTCATCCAACATTTGGGCACGCCCGGCGAGGGCCATGACGAGCGCAAGTTTGACGCCACGCTCTCCGCCGTGGAGCATCTGCGCGCCTTCGCCAAGCCGCTCGGCGTCATGGTCCTGGTGGAAAACATCCCCAACGAGCTTTCCACCGCCGAACGGTTGATGGCGTTATTGCGTGCCGGCCACTTCACCGATGTCGGCGTCTGCTTCGATCTGGGCCACGCCCACATGACCGAGGGCCTGGCGGGAGAGTTCGCCATATTGAAAGATCACATCCGCTCCACGCACGTGCATGACAACAAGGCCGACCGCGACGCGCATCTGTGGCCGGGTGAGGGGACCATGGACTGGGCCGCAGCCATGCGATTGCTGCGTTCCGCACCTCATGTCCCGCCCTTGTTGATGGAGATCGAAGGCTTGGACGGTGTGGACATCCCCGCGCGCATGGCCCAGGCTTACACCCTGATGGAAAAGGCCGCGGAATGAAGCGCGCGTGTACAGAAATGAATTGAGAATGACCATGGAAACCAAAGTCGAAGCACCCGTCACCACGATCGCCGAGATCGGCAAGCATGTCGGCCAGACCGTCACCCTCAAGGGCTGGCTCTATAACCTGCGTGAGAGCGGAAAACTGCTGTTCCCGATCATCCGCGACGGTTCCGGATTCATCCAGGGCGTGCTGCACGTGAAGTCGGTCGCCCCCGAAGTCTTTGCGACGGTGAAACACCTCACCCAGGAGTCCGCCATCGTCGTACGCGGCGGCGTCCGCGCCGATGCGCGCGCCAAGGGCGGGTTCGAGCTGGATGTGCAGGACGTGCAGGTGATCTCGCGCGTGCCCGAGGACGATCCGTATCCCATCTCGCTCAAGGAGCACGGCGTCGAGTTCCTGATGGAGAACCGCCACCTCTGGGTGCGCACCCCGCGCCAGGTGGCCATCCTGCGCATCCGCGCGGAGATCATCAAGGCCGCGCGCGATTTCTTTGACGACAACGGCTTCATCCTCACCGATCCGCCTATCCTCACGCCGGCCGCCTGCGAAGGCACCAGCACGCTGTTCGAAGTGGACTATTTCAACGAGCCTGCCTTCCTCACGCAGAGCGGCCAGCTTTATATCGAAGCCACCGCCATGGCGCTGGGCAAGGTGTACAGCTTCGGCCCGACCTTCCGCGCAGAGAAATCGAAGACCCGCCGCCATCTCACCGAGTTCTGGATGGTGGAGCCGGAGGTCGCCTACGCCGAGTTGGCGGACCTGATGAAGCTGGGCGAGGACTTCGTAAGTTTCATCGTGCATCGCGTAGTGACCAAACGCCGGGCGGAGCTGGAGGCCATCGAGCGCGACATCACCAAGCTGGAGAACGTCATCGCCCCCTTCCCGCGTGTGAGTTATGACGAAGCGGTCAAGCTGCTGCAGGAGGGCCATGCCAAGGGCGCGCTGGAAACGAAGTTCGAGTGGGGCGGCGATTTAGGCTCGCCTGACGAGACCTACATCAGCGCGCAGTTCGACAAGCCGGTGATCATCCACCGTTACCCCGCGCAGGTGAAGGCGTTTTACATGGAGCCGGATCCCGAGCGGCCCGAGCTCGCGCTTTGCATGGACATGCTCGCGCCCGAAGGCTACGGCGAGATCATCGGAGGCTCGCAACGCATGGGCTCATATGAGAAATTGCGCCAGCGCATCCACGAACACAAACTGCCGGAAGAGTCCTTCCAGTGGTACCTGGACCTGCGCAAGTTCGGCGGCGTGCCCCACGGCGGCTTCGGCATGGGCATCGAGCGCGTGGTCGCATGGATCTGCGGGCTGGAGCACGTGCGCGAGACCATCCCGTTCGCACGCATGTTGCACAAGATCTATCCATGATCGAGGGATGAGATGTCGTTGTCGACTACGGTCGAGCGATCGGGATTGGCACGACACGTGAAAGGGCGCGGCTTCAGCCGCACCGAAAAAGACAAACAATGATTCGGGGCTTTAGCCCCAGGGGTTTCCCATGACGGAAGAGATCAAAGAACTGAAAGAACCAAAGCGCCGCTTGTCCGATTCCGGCGCCAGCCGCAAGAAGATCCGCGTGATCGGCGTTCCGCTCGACCTCGGCGCCTCCCGCCGGGGCGTGGACATGGGTCCCTCCGCGGTGCGCGTCGCCGGGCTGGAAGCCCGCCTGGAAGCCATGGGCCACATCGTCGAGGACGGCGGCAACGTCACCGTCCCCATCGCCGAGCAGAAAAAAGCCGGCGACCCACAGGCCAAATATCTGAAGGAGATCACCGCTACCTGCACCAAGCTGGCCGAAGGTGTGCTCAAGTCACTGGAGCAGGGTTTTGTGCCCCTGGTCCTCGGCGGCGACCACTCCGTCGCCACCGGCACGGTCAGCGGTGTGGCCGAGTTCTACCGCCGCCAGAACCAGAAGATCGGGCTCATCTGGATCGACGCGCACTCGGACATCAACACGCCTGAGACCTCCCCCTCGGGCAACGTCCACGGCATGCCCCTGGCCGCCATCATGGGCCTGGGCCCGGCGGACATGAGCAACCTCTACGGCTTCAGCCCCAAGGTGGACCCGGCCAACGTGGTCATCATCGGCGTGCGTGATGTGGACGCCACCGAAAAGGCGAATATCAAGAAGGCCGGCATCACCGAGGTCTACACCATGCGTGACATCGATGAGCGCGGCATGCGCACCGTGATCGAGGAAGCGCTGCGCGCCGCCGGACGCGGCACCGCCGGCTACCACGTCTCGCTCGATATGGATTGGATCGATCCCGAGGACGCGCCCGGCGTGGGCACGCCCGTGCGCGGCGGCGCCACCTACCGCGAAGCCCATCTGGCCATGGAGATCATCGCCGACCACGGCCGCATGACCAGCTTTGAGATCGTGGAGGTCAATCCCGTGATCGACGAGCACAACCGCACCGCCGACCTGGCCGTGGAACTTTCCATGAGTGCGTTCGGGAAGAAGATCTTGTAACGAGCCGCAGATCGACGCAGAAAAACGCAGATCAGGATCCAGGTGGCACAGAAGCTTGCCCTGAGCGAAGCCGAAGGGCCCCCGGCTGTGCGGGATTTGCCGCGCCGAAGGCGCGACTGACATTAGCCCAGCGCTTCAGCGCTGGGTCGGCGGGTAACTAAGGCCGAGTCCCTCAGGGACGGCTGATCTTAAAACAGATTTACGATTAACATCATCGCGATCACCGCCATGTCTGCGACGGCAGCAAGGACAAAGGCCAGGATGAATCGTCCTGCGCCCCGCGCCACTCCGGGAACTGACTTGCGTGTGACCACGACCGTCTCCGCCCAATAGTCCCCATTGCGCTGCTCATGCGGGCTGCCCGCCATGGCGTAATAGCCTACGACACCGAAGAAAAGCCCATCCCAAATGAAAGCAAGGGATCTCTTGAATCCGGATGCGAGGTTACATGGCCCTAAGTCCTCCCTCACGACGGTGATTCCGAGCAACAATTTCCCTAGGGTACTGCCGTGCAATCCTTCGCAAACCGAAAAATATGCAAGCATGCCAAGGAACGAGAACAGGCGTTCTTCAAGCGGCGTGATCAACTGGAGCTTTCTCAATTGGAAGTCCGGGTCAGCGTCCATGACACCGGAAATGATCAGGATCACGATTCCGATCCCGATCCCTGACACGAACGTGATCGCGTAATGAATAGTCATGTCGATCAAACGCGCCGCCGCGCGGCGTCCGAATCCCACATAGACAGGCTTTGGCGCGCCGGGGATTTCGGGTTCGATGGTTAAAGAAGGAACTGTAGGTTGGCTACTGATACCGAGGGACTGCATGATGCCGCCGATTATTCCCGCGTGGCGCCGGTTACGTCAATGAATATCTTGCCGCTCTGTGGTGAAATAGACCCTGCATGAAAAAACTCCGGGTCGGCATCCTCTTCGGCGGACGCAGTGGCGAGCACGAGGTCTCGCTGCTTTCCGCCGCGTCGGTCATCCAGGCCATCGACAAAGAGAAATACGAGGTGGTGCCCATCGGCATCACCAAGAGCGGACAGTGGGTCACCTCCGCGCACGCCGAGCTGTTGCTGCAAGGCAAACCGGTCGTGGGGGAAAAACATCTGCGTGCCGGCGACCCCGGCGCCACCACCTCCGCCGCCATCCTCGCCAGGGGTGAGGAGTTCATCGTGCCCCCGGTGCCGGCATCGGATTCGCTGGTCCCGTTCTCCACTTCACAGCCGGGGACCCTTCGGCCTGGCTCAGGGCAGGCTTCTGTGCCACACGGCGGGCACATCAATGTGGATGTCATCTTTCCCGTCTTGCACGGCACCTTTGGAGAAGACGGCACCATCCAGGGCCTGCTCGAACTGGCCGACATCGCCTATGTCGGCGCCGGCGTGCTCGGCTCCGCCGCTGGCATGGACAAGGACGTGATGAAGCGCCTCTTCGCTGCTGCAGGCCTGCCCATCGTGAAGCATGTGACTGTGCTGCGCAGCGAATGGGCGAAAGACCCAAAGAAATCCCGCCGCGCGATCGAGAGCAGGCTGAAATATCCCGTGTTCGTGAAGCCGGCAAATCTCGGCTCGTCCGTCGGCATCTCCAAGGTACACGATGCGAAGGAACTGCCTGCGGCCATGGAACTGGCCGCGCAGTTCGACCGCAAGCTCGTGGTCGAGGCCGGCGTGGGTGGCAAGAAGGGCAAGGCGCGTGAGATCGAGGTCTCCGTCCTCGGCAACGATGCCCCGCAAGCCTCCGTCGCCGGTGAGGTCGTTCCTTCCGCCGAGTTCTACGATTACGCCGCCAAGTATCTAGACGAGGGTTCGCAGCTTCTCATCCCCGCGAAGATCACAAAAACGAAAATGCGCGAGGTACAGGGTCTGGCCGTCGCCGCCTTCCAGGCCACCGATTGCGCCGGCATGGCGCGCGTGGACTTCCTCATGGACCCCAAGTCCGGCAAGTTCTATGTGAATGAGATCAACACTCTGCCCGGCTTCACCTCCATCAGCATGTATCCCAAGCTGTGGGCGGCCAGCGGCCTGCCCTACACCACGCTCATCTCCCGTTTGATCGATCTCGCGCTTGAGCGCCACGCGGACAAAAAACGCAACCGCTACTCCAAAGACTGAACCTTCGTCGGCCTGGGCGCGGGTTTACCCGGAAGGGTCACAGTCAGGGTGCGGGTTTACCCGCACCGGTCACCGACCCACAAATGGCGTCCGAGGCTTTAGCCTCGGACGGATCTTAAGCCCGCCGAGAGAATATTTGCGGGCGTCGTTCGGCGCGGGTAAACCCGCGCCCTGACTTTCCTTGCCGACCGCGTCCTGACGCTCTCTGGCGATCAAGGCCTGACTTTCCTGGTTACGGCGCAGCGCTTTTCTCTGTGCACCTTCGTGTCCTTCGTGGTAATTGCTGGCATCCGGGAACTCGCCAGCGTTGATTCCCGTCTAAAATGGTGACCGCGCCATGAGCCTGCTCAACACTCCACCGCTCGATCCCATTGCCGAGCAACGTGCCGCCCGCCGCGCGCGCATATTGAAGTGGGTGGGCATTGCAGTGGTCGTCTTGATCGTGACCGCGCCGCCGTTGCTGTGGTTCTACTGGAACTGGCCCGAGGAGCGCGTGGTGGACAAGTTCCTCTCCGCGGTCGAACGCGAGGATTACAAGACCGCTTTCGCTCTGTGGAACGCCGACCCTGAGTGGGAGCAGCACGTGGAGCGCTACAAGGAATACACCTTCGGGCAATTCCAGCTTGATTGGGGCCCGGGTGGTGAGTGGGGCAAGATCACGCAGCACAAGATCGAAGGCTCCGTCACGCCGCGCAGCAAGCTGACCAAAGCCACCGGCGTGGTCGTGGCCGCCCGCATCAACGGACGCGGCGATCCCGCCTGCCTCTGGGTCGAAAGCCGGACCAAGGTCATCAGCTTCTCCCCCATCCCCTGCCGCTTCTGACCGATCACCGAGATCATGCAACACATCTATGGCCACCGGCTTGGAAGATTTTAGCTTTCCCCTTTGTGTTCCTTCGTGTCCTTCGTGGTGAACGGCTTTTTCCCCTGCGCGTCCGGCAACGCTTCATGCGTCTTCTCCCGGATCACGCGCCTCATACCGCTGCCCAGACGTACGCTGCCGTCGCCGAACTTGTCGCGCAGCCGGTCCGCCGCGTTCAGCGCTTTTTCCCAGCGATGCGGCGTGGAAGCGTCGAGCAGTCCGATCTGTCCGCCCGGCTCATCGAAGTTCGCCGTGCCCACGCCCAGCAGGCGCACGGCGTGTCCGGATCTCCAGTTGGCGCGGAACAACGCGCGGACCTCGCGATAGATCTCGTTGTCCAACTGTGTCGGCTGGGGCAGGGAATGGGCGCGGGTGATGGTGCGGAAGTCCGAGTAGCGCAGTTTGAGGTGAAGCGTGCGCGCGTGCAGGCCGTGCTCGCGCAAACGCCGCCCCACCATCTCGCACAATCGCAGCAACATGCCTTCCAGCTCTCCCTGTTCCGCGATGTCCTGGTTGAACGTGTGCTCGTGGCTGATGGATCTCGGCCCGTCCTCCTCGCCGATCTCGGTGTCATACCAGCCGCCGGCATCTTCGCCGCGCGCTTTGGCCGCCAGCGACAAGCCCCACTCGCCGAGTTGTTCGTGTAAGTACTTGTCCTGTTGCTGCGCCAATTCGCCGATGGTGCGAATGCCCAGGTCGTGCAGCTTTTTCTCCGTCACTTTGCCCACGCCCGGCATCTTGCGGATGTCCAGCGGCGCGAGGAAGGCTGCTTCCGTGCCGGGGACCACCCACAGCACGCCGTTCGGTTTTGCCTGGTCGCTGGTGATCTTTGCCACCACGCGCGACCCGGCAATCCCGATGGAGCAGTTCATCTGCGTCTCCCGTTTCATCGTCTGATGGAGTTCATGGGCGGCGCGCAACGGCGGCCCGTACAATCGCTCGGTGCCGGTCATGTCGAGATACGCCTCGTCGATCGACGCCATCTCCACCAGCGGCGAGAACCGGCAGAGCACTTCGTAGATCCTCTTCGAGCACTCCCGATACCGGTCCGGATGCCCGTTCACGAAGATCGCCTGCGGACAAAGCTTGGCCGCCGTGCGCAACGGCATGGCCGAGTGCACGCCGAACTTGCGCGCCTCATAACTCGCCGCCGAGACCACACCCCGTTCGTCGCGCTGTCCGCCGACCACTACCGCTTTGCCCTTCAGGCCGGGGTCGAACAACTCCTCCACGGACACGAAGAACGCGTCCATGTCCACGTGAAAGTAGGTCTTGCCGGAGGGCAAACTCATAGGGCGAATACCTGGCGTAAGGCCTGCTGCGCTCAGTGTACATCGGAACCAGACTGAGGGCGGAGCTTGAATTTCCGTGGCTGCCGGTACGTGTCATAGGTATCAGTAACACCGCAATGGATTACGGGCGTTACCGAAGCCATTGTCCGATTTCCTTTCTCGAATCAGGGCCGGAGATGGTATATTTTCTCCACTCCCTCGGAGATATCCCTCTCCAGAAGCCGCGGACAGTCATGCGGGCTTCACTCATACCCTAGACCCCCGGGATACGGCCAATATTTCTACCCAGCATCTTGAAGAGGGGACCTATGCGCCGGGACAAAGGTTTTTCGCTCATTGAACTACTGATCGTTGTGGCGATCATTCTCGTGATCGCCGCCATCGCCATGCCCAATCTGATTCGCTCCCGCATCGCGGCCAATGAGGCCTCGGCGGTCTATTCTCTGCGGGCCATCAACACGGCCCAGATCAGCTACCTCAGCACGTATCCTACCGTAGGCTATGCGGATGATCTGGCGAAGCTCGGACCTCCCGGTTCGGGGACCCCGCCCGACCAGAACAAATCCGGGCTGGTCGATGACGTTCTTGGCTGTGCCTCTCAGCCCTGCCAAAAAAGCGGCTACAAGTTCGAGATCTCCGGCACGAGTGGCACGCCCATCAGCGTCTACACGCTCACCGGGGTTCCCGCGAACGTCGGCGCTTCCGGCACCCGCGGATTCTGCACGGATGAGCGGGGCTTGGTGCGTTTCGACCCGGCCGGTGGGACCTCTTGTACAATCAACATCTAGTATTCCCGTTTTCCCGTCCGCAGCTACATACAATCGCCGAGGTAGGCATGCGCAAGCAACAGGGTTTCTCCCTGATAGAACTGTTGATCGTGGTCGCGATCATTTTGGTCATCGCCGCCATCGCCATCCCCAACATGATGCGCGCCAAGATGAGCGCCAATGAGGCCTCCGCCGTGGCCTCCGTCCGCGCCATCACCACAGCGCAGGTGACCTACGCTACGACCTATCCGACGGTCGGGTACTCTGACTCACTGGTCAAGCTGGCGCCTCCCGCGGGCAGCGCACTGGCGACTTCCAACGCCGCCGGACTGCTGGATTGGGTCCTCGGATGCGCCTCGCAACCGTGCCAGAAGAGCGGCTATCTGTTCAACATCGAGAATCCGTCCGGCGTGCCGGTGAATTATTACGACGTGACCGGCGTTCCCAAAACGCCCGGCTCCACCGGCGTGCGCGGATTCTGTTCCGGCAGCGTGATGTCGATCAAGGTGGACCCGGTCGGCGGCACGGCTTGTTCGCAGTCGTTCCAATGAGATCCGCATGCCCGTGAGTTCCTGCGCCAACGGATGCTGTGTTTGGGGCATGTATCCGCAGCCGACAGTCGAGGTCGAGGGCAAGCCGGGGCATTATTGTTGCCCCCAATGCGGCCACGAAGAGCGTGACAACGACCCGGATTTCAACTGCAAGTGTGAGATCTGCTTGCGGCCCCGCCCATCCTAGCCCGCCAGCAAGTCTTGATGGGCGCACTTGCTTGACAGCCCAGCCAAGCCGCCTGTATTCTTACAGTTAGACTTGATGTCCCAAAGACTGGCTGAGACAGCCAGTTCTTTTTTTGGAAGCCTTACGGCCGCACACGAGGGCCGACCCGATGTTCTTCGACATCCATGAATTGGAACTCCGCAAGATGCCGTTCGCGGAGACCCTTGCTCCCGGCCGCATCGATTTCGGCCCCGAGGTGATCCAGGTCGATGGCCTCAAGACCTCCGGCCAGGCCGAGCTGATCGAAGAGCATCACGGCGGAAAAAAGGTGGTCAAGGACATCCGCGTGGTGGGCAAGTACGCCACCCGCGTGGGCGTACACTGTGCCCGTTGTCTGGAGCCGGTGGAATTGCCGCTGGCCGCCGGCTTCGATCTGTTGTATCGTCCGGCTGCGACCCTGGAAGCCGCCGATGATGTGGCCATCCACGAAGCGGACGCCGAGGTCGGGTTCTTCCAGGGCCAGGGACTGCCGCTGGTGGACGTACTCCGCGAGCAGGTGCTGTTGGCGGTGCCGTTGCGCGCCCTGTGCCGTGAGGATTGCAAGGGACTTTGCCCGCATTGCGGGATGAACTGGAACACGGGTAGTTGCCAGTGCGTGGAACACAGGACGGACCCGCGCTGGGACGCGCTGGCGGGATTGCGCGACAAGTTGAAAGATCACTGATCCCGCTTGCGGGAACGAGTTCACACGAAGGGTTGTCACCATGCCGAATCCAAAACGACGTCATTCCAAGCGCCGCACCTCCACCCGCCGCGCCCACGACCATCTCACCGCGAATTCGCTGAGCGAATGTCCCAACTGCCACGAACGCAAGATGCCGCACCGCGCCTGCCCCAAATGCGGCCACTACAAGGGCCGCGAAGTGATGGACGTGGAAAAAGCCGGTTGATCTTCGCTGCTCCGGCCAGCCGTCGTGTATGCTGACCCCGGCCCACCCATGCCCACTGTCATCGCCGTAGATGCCATGGGGTCAGACAAGGCCCCCAAGCCCGAGATCGAAGGCGCCATCCTCGCCACCCGCCACTATGACGTGCGGGTGCTGCTGGTCGGCCCGGAGCACCAGCTCAAGGCCGAGCTGAAGCACTATCCCGCCGCCGCTGATCTTCCCATCGAGATCGTCCACGCCTCCGAACACATCACCATGGAGGACAAGGTGGCTTCATCACCGCCGGCAATACCGGCGCCGCCATGGCCACGGCCAAAGTGGTGCTGGGCACGCTGCCGCATGTGGATCGGCCGGCGCTGGCCGCCGTCTTTCCCACCTCGAAGGGCACGGCCGCCATCATGGTGGACGTGGGCGCCAATGTCGATTGCAAGCCGCAGAACCTGGAGCAGTTCGCCATCATGGGCGAGATCTACTCACGCTCCATCTTCGGCATCGCCCGTCCGCGCGTGGGGCTGCTCTCCGTGGGCGAGGAAGAAGGCAAGGGCAACGAGCTGACCAAGGAGGCGTATCCGCGGCTCAAGCACCTGCCCATCAACTTCATCGGCAACGTCGAGGGACGCGACCTCTATAACGGCAACGCCGACGTCATCGTCTGCGACGGCTTTATCGGCAACGTGGCGCTGAAAGTCTCGGAAGGTCTGGTCGAGGCGGTGCGCTACCTGCTGAAAGAGGCGCTGCAATCCACCATCACCTCGCAGGTGGGTGCGCTGCTCTCCCGCCAGGCCTTCGGCAATTTCAAGAAGCGCCTCGACTACTCCGAGTACGGCGGCGCCCCGCTGCTGGGCGTGAAAGGCGTGTGCATCGTCGCGCATGGCAGCTCGAACGCGAACGCCATGAAGAACGCCATCCGCGTGGCCGCCCAGTTCGCGACGACCAAGATCAACGCCAAGATCGAGCAGGAGATCAGCCACAAGCGCGCCCACGCGCACTAGCGCTTTCCGCCGCAGAGGCTTCTACTCTAGGTCCTTTACGTCATCAGCCTGCTGCAAGACCAAATTGCATCCAGAGATGTTCGAGCAGACGACGATTCCGCGACGGAGGATCCGAGTCGCAGATCCCGGGGGGAACGGAATACGCCACTTGGCATCTTGGATCGCTTTGTCGATCCCTCGGATGTCGGCTCCCGAGACCTTCTTGAACCCTGCCAAGCCACTGGGGGTAAATAGGAAAAAATAATCAGCGCTCATGAACGTTCGTTCAAGTTGCGGCAGCTTGAGCGTGCGCTCTTCGGTCAGGCCTGTCCGGCTGTTGCCGATCAACCTTTCTGCCACTGCTGCTCCCACGCGCTTGACCAGTACTTGCCGGCTTTCCGCGTGGCCCTTCGGCATCGCGGCGGCATTGGCATAGTATCGGTTGGCCAGGAGCGACTTCCCTTGCGAAACATAGACCTCAGCCAGGTGAAATGAGATTTCCGGATCCTGTGAGAGCGCCCAAGCAGCCTGCAGATACACGATGGCATTGTCCGGGTCATTCCTCCGATGATAGATCCAGCCCTGCGTGTCCCATGCAGCTTCCAGGGCATGCATTCGGGCAAGGTCCTGTTGTTCCAAGTCTTCCAGGGCGATCTCGGAACATTCCTCTTCGGCCTTCTTGACCGTCGCATGGCTCAATTCATCGGCCCGAGCGAGGAATTTGCCTTTCTCAGCCAGTTGATACGCAACGTTATTAGAGGCACTGCCGGAGTCATCGAGCGTGAGGGCTTTTTCAAGCGCTGCGAGCGCCAGGTCATCTTGTCCAAGCCTGAATCTCGTTTCGGCAAGACCGTTGAGGTAGCTGATGTTGTTCGGTGTCTTCTGCAAAGCAGCTTCCAGCATCTCGGCCGCTTCCTGATGACGTCCAGTCTTCATGAACACCTGGCTCAGGTTGCCAGGGCCGTCGCCATCGTCAGGAGACAACTTGATGAATCGTTTCCAAACTGATTCAGCTTCGGGATACATTGCCTCGCTCATGAGCGCGAATCCAAGGCCTTTTAGCTCCACAGCTCTCTGGGGTTCCAATTGCGCCGCCTGGCGTAACTCGTCTTTGGCCTCACGTATCCTTCCAGATTGGCGAAGAAACGTGGCAAGCATGATCCTCCAGATCAGAATCTCGGGTTCCTCTGCCACCTTGCTTCTCATGAACTGGGCGGCGGCGGCAGGATCTTTCCCCGCCAGGCCTTGGAGCTTCGCCCGGGCTGGACCAAACAGGTCTGAGCCAAAGTGTTGTTCAGGGCGATCCCCTCTGGCGTAAAGCGCCTGGTATTCACTTTCATGACGATTGATCTTCTCGCTGAGTTCACGGATGGCAGCGACTCGCTCCGGAGGGATTTCCGCGAGTTTTAGCCGCAAATTCCGATTCGCAAGCCACTTGGAACCTCTCAATTCATAGCTCGAACGATATCCAAGGATGTCGTTTTCGAGTTCAAGAGGGACTTGCACGGCTATTTTTTCATTCGGCCAAAGTTCCACCTCCGCGTGATAGTCGAGCTCCAAGCCCGCATTGCCAAGCGGAAGCGCTTCCTTGACTTTGGCGAACTCCGCCAGGTTGAATCGAAGGGTCGGAGGCAGTGGTGGCGTGAGTTGCAAGTTCTCCCAATCGGAATACTTCAAACGCTTGTAGTCATAACTGATCTTGAACGGATTCAGCAGGTCCTCAGGTTCACTCACGGTGACGTTTGTGACCTCTCCGCCGAAACCGGAAGCGAGCGAAAACTGCTGCGTCAACGCCTCCCATTGTGATCGTGGCAGGTGGTGATACGCGGAGCGAAGTCCGATCTCTGCATCGCTCCTGAATGTGCGTTCGACCTTGGCGACCATCGTTCCATCCTCACCCAGTTTTCCGACGACCTGAAAGGTCTCCTTGGCGGGATAGGGCAAAGCATCCGGGGCTTTTTCCAGAGTACTCCGGCCATCCGGTCGTGCCAGCAGTGCAAAGTTGCCGCGAAACACCGGTAGAAGCGCCTGGAATGGGGCCACCTCAGAGGTACTGTCCATCCATAGAGTCTTATTACCAGGGAGTTCCGCGACCGTCATGACGTGGTCCAAGGCCGGCGGCGCAGGGAACTCTGGGAAGTGCTCATCTCTTGCATACTTGTTGGCCAGCGTCAAAGCGGGTATGGACCGAATACCGATGGCTTTCAGCATGGCAGACAGCAGTGTGTGCTTGTCCTTGCAATCCCCATATCCATTTCGGAATACTTCGCCGGCTGCATGTGGCTGTACACTCCCGATCCCTAGATTGACGGAGATGTAGCGGAAGCGTGTCGAAACAAAGTCATAGATTTTTCTGATCTTGTCCTCAGCAAGAGCGGAGTCTTTGGTCAGTTCTATGACTTTTGCTGTGATGTCCGGCGTCGGCTCGGCCCTCTCTGCCATGAGCGTTGCGTACCAGTCTCCAAGTTCCTTCCAGTCTACGAAGGTTGTGAGACGGACATCAGCGAATCTCACCCGGTCAATGTCCTTGGATGATGGACGCTTGAGATTCGAAGACGTCCAGACGAGGATCGTTCTGCCTTGTTCTTCACGCCGGGTTGGCTTCCTGTCAGGGCTGAGGATTGTTACGGCACGTCCGGCAGGGAAGGTGGCTGTATAGCTTTCCTCTAAGACGATGTCGTTGCGCTCGAATGTGTATGTGATGAAGAAGTGCCCCGGAATGAGAGGCGTGGACGTCCTGTCTTGCACCTCATACTCCAGTACATCTCCTGTGCGCAACCCCTTGACCGGCACATGCTTCTCCCGAATGTCGGTATACATCGGCGCTTCACGGGAAATGTCTGCCGTGATTTCCTGGATCTCCTCGGTCGGCGACATGACCACGGTGCCGTCTGCGTGCCGGACCCTGACCGTCGGTGTCATCCTTTCGCGGCGATTGTCGTAGACGAACCGGATCAGTCCGAGCGCTTTCACGCCGGCCTCAGACTGTACCCTCGCCCGGTACGTGACGGTCCGGTTTATGGTCCCATCATTCTCGAAGTCGTCACGGATCAACAACTTCTCGATCACAATGGCCTCGTTCGAGAAGTCAGGTTCTATTTGGGACGCGGGCTCGGGGCGCTGTTGGGGATAGGCTGCGACGAGGGTCAGAAGACACAGGCAAACAGACTGAATTTTAGAAGGCATGACAGAAGGCCAGATTCTATCGCGGCCGCCGTTTTGTCACAAGCGAGAGTAGGTTTACGTGGTGATGCTGGTCGCAGGGCACGCCACGTACCAAAGGACGTGGAATGCAACAAGTGACGGTAGGGCTCTGTGCCTGATTTAGAATCTCCCTAATGTCCTTGCTCGCCTATCTCTTTCCCGGACAAGGCTCCCAAACCGTCGGCATGGGCCGGGAGCTGGCCGCCAATCACAACATCGCCCGGCAGACCTTTGAAGAGGCCGACACCGCGCTCGGTTACAAGCTCTCGCAACTTTGTTTCGAGGGCCCCGACGACAAACTCAAGCTCACGGAGATCACCCAGCCGGCGATCCTCACCGTCTCCATCGCCGCCTTCCGCGTGCTCAAGGAAAAAGGCGCGCGCCTGCCGGAGTTCGTGGCCGGACACTCACTGGGCGAGTACTCCGCGCACGTGGCCGCGGGCACGCTCAGCTTTGCCGACGCGGTGCGCACGGTGCGCAACCGCGGCAAGTACATGCAGGAAGCGGTGCCGGTCGGCGCCGGGGCCATGGCCGCGGTGCTCGGCATGCAACTGGACGCACTGGAGGAGGTCTGTCGCGAGGCCTCCGGCGCGGACGCAAGCGCGGTGGCGCCGGCCAACATCAACTCACCCAGCCAGATCGTGATCAGCGGCAAGGCGGAGGCGGTGCAACGCGCCGCCGAACTCGCCAAGACGCGCGGCGCCAAGCGCGCCATCCTGCTGCCGGTGAGCGCGCCCTTCCATTGTGCGCTGATGCAGCCCGCGCAGGACCGTCTGGCCGGCGATCTGCGCGCGCTCACGTTCCATGATCCGCGGATGCCGGTGGTGAAGAACATCGACGCCGTCGCGACAAAGAGCGGGGCAGAAGCCCGCGAAGCGCTCATCCGCCAGGTCACGGGCGCGGTGCAGTGGGTGAAGAGCGTCGAGACCCTGGTCAACGCCGGCGTAAACACGTTTATTGAAGTGGGTCCGGGAAAAGTTTTATGTGGGTTGGTCGGCCAGATCCAAAAAGGCGCGAGTTGCGCGAATGTGGAAGACGAGGCCGGCCTGGGGAAAGCGATGGCGCTTTCGGGATAGGACTTTCTCCGGAGGCAGGACGTAATAGGTTGCGGCTAAATGTGAAAAAGCAGATTCCTCGCGGGTTAAAACCCGCTCGGAATAATCAAAAAACCGGAGCTTATCGGTGCGGCTGAAGCCGCACCCCTTCACGTTGGTCATGAAGCTGAAGCCGCACCCCTTCACGTTGGTCATGAAGCTGAAGCCGCACCCTTTCAAATCGGTCATGAAGCTGAAGCCGCACGCCTTCACATCGGTCATGAAGCTGAAGCCGCACCCCTTCACGTTGGTCATGAAGCTGAAGCCGCACTCTTTCACATTTGTCGTGAAAACATGTTCCGTAACGAGCGTGTAGCCGTGC
Organism: Terriglobales bacterium; assembly: GCA_016185365.1. Lineage (GTDB taxonomy): Bacteria > Acidobacteriota > Terriglobia > Terriglobales > Acidobacteriaceae > DSPA01. The sequence goes on along the minus strand of JACPNP010000011.1, from coordinate 12,724 downwards.
CGGAAGCCACAGCTTAGAATCAGGTTTTGCTCCTGAGGTAAGGATCTGAAAGCCATCGCCATCATCCCCGCCCGCCTCGCCTCCACGCGCCTGCCGCGCAAGGTGCTGCGCGAGATCGCGGGCAAGACCATGCTGCAGCGCGTGTATGAGGCCGCGCACGGGTGCAAGCAGCTGGCGGACGTGATCATCGCCACCGACTCCGCGGAGATCATGGCCGTGTGCGAGAAGCACGGCTGGAACGCGCGCCTCACCGGCGACCAGCACCGCAGCGGCACCGACCGCGTGCACGAGGTGGCGCAGTCCGTGGCCGCGGATGTCTATGTGAACGTGCAGGGCGACGAGCCGCTCGCCCGCCCGGAGCATCTGGATGCGCTGCTTGGCCCGATGGCGCGCGCGGAGGTCATGGTCTCCACGGTCATGACGCCGTGTCCCGCGCATGACGTGGCCAATCCCAACGCGGTGAAGGTGGTGGCGGACGTGAACGGCCGCGCGCTGTATTTTTCCCGCGCTACCATCCCCTTTGACCGCGACCAGACCGCGGCCTTCCGCTACAGCAAGCACCTGGGTTTTTATGCGTACCGGAAATCGGCGCTTGACAAGTTCCACGAACTGCCGGAATCTGCGCTCGAGCGCAGCGAACGGCTGGAGCAGCTCCGCTTTTTGGAGAACGGCATCGACATCCACGTGGCGGAGACGCCTTTCGACACCGTGGGCGTGGACACCGAGGACGACCTGCGCCGCGTGGAGGGCATCCTACGGGGCAGGACCTGATCGGACACCGGACATGGGCACGACGCTCAAGATCTTTCCCGTCGAGAAATTCGAGCTGCTGGTGCGCGCCTATCTGGACGGGATCGTGGAGTGGGAGGTGCTGCACAACTTTGCCCAGGCCCACATCGACGACGAGTACGAGCCGGAGTTCCAGCGCCCCATCGAAGACCTGCACCTGATGTGCCTGCCGGAGTTCCGCCACGATGCCGAGTCCGTGGACGACCGCCCGCGCATGCGCTATCTGCTGGGCGTGCTGGAGCTGCTGCGGGAAGACGTGGCCGAGCTGGGCCAGTCCAGCGTGCGCGAGCGCGAACTCACCCGCATCGCCAGCGAAGATCCGCGCAAACACTCCTACCGCGCCCAGTATCGCGACCAGCACCGCCGCAAACAATAGTTGACGCGCGCAGATCTCCGGGGTAATGTCCGCGCAGGCCCCTCTAAAAACTCATTCAAGGAGAATCACATGAACCGACCGGTCGGGATCACGGTCCTCGGGATCCTCTGCTTTCTCTTCGGAGGTCTGATGGTGTTGGGAGGCCTGGCCATGATGCTGGGCATGGGCGCGGCCGGACTCGCTGCCGGGAGTCAAGAAGGCGCGAGCAGCGGCGCGGCGGCGTTCATCGCCGGGCTGGGCGCCGGGATCGCGTTCGTATTTTTCCTGTTCGCGGTCCTTTACCTGGCCATCGGGTGGGGACTATGGAAGCTGAAGAACTGGGCGCGGCTCACTCTCTTCATCCTTTTGTTGATCTCTCTCGCATTCGGACTGCTGGGACTGGCCGGGTCGCTTCTCGCCTTTGAACCCATCACAGACGAAAAAAAGGAGGCGGACATACGGCCGCCTCCCACCCCAAGTTCCCGATCGCTCAGGAAGAAGCTTACTCATTGTCCGGCGGTGGACCCTGGTCCGGACCGCGGTGTCCACGCTTGCCGTGCTTTCCGCCGCGCATGCCTTCGCCCTTGTGCTCCTGCTTCCACTTCTTCATCCGCTGCTTCTGCTCCGGCGTGAGGATGGACTCCATCTGCGTGCGGAACTGCTCGCGGTAGCTCCGCATCTGCTCGCGCTTCTGCTCCTCGGTGAGCGTGGTGTCGGCGCGCAGCGCGTCCAGCTTGGCCCGCTGCTCTTTGCGGAACGTCTCCATCTGCTGTTTCTGCTGCTCGGTAAGGTTCAGGTTCGGCCCGCGCCGCTCGCCCGCCGGGGGAGGCGGGGGCGTGCCGCTGCCCGTGTTGGGCGCATCTTGCGCGAAGATCGCCGGCGCCGCGAACAAGGCCGCGCCCAAAATCGTCGCCAGAGAAAATCTTGTGGTTCGCTGCATAAAAGTGTGTCCCCTCCGGATCATGCCTGTGTGCTCGCCGGCATCTGAAGCATACTAACCCCGCCCCGCAGGAAAGTTTCGGGGAAGTAGCGCCGGCCGTCGCCGAAACTCGCCCTCCCTCGCCGGGTTACTATGCAGCATGAAGCGTCGTCTCCCAATGATCGTGCTGTCGCTGCTCTGTGCCATTACGGTCCCGCTGCGGGCGCAACAGGCGCACGACCACGATTCCGCCGATCCCAACCAGCTCGACCAGGCCACCGAAGCCATGAGCCATCACCACCATGAGGACATGGGTCCGCACATGAAGATGTCCGCCCTGCGCGAGCCCAGGCCGGGCGACCAGGCGCGCGCGGTCGAGATCGTGGCCAACGCCAAGGCGGCGCTCGAACGATACAAAAAAGATGTGAAAAATGCCGAGGCCGACGGCTTTCGTCAGTTCCTGCCCAACGTCAAACAGAAGATGTATCACTACACCAGTTGGGCGAACGCGGTGAAGGCGGGCTTTTCCTTCGATCCCGCAAACCCCACCTCGCTCCTCTATGAGAAGCAGGGGGACGGATCCATGAAGCTGATCGGCGCCATGTACACCGCGCCCGCGCGCCTCAGCGAAGACCAGTTGCAGGAGCGCATCCCGCTGAGCGTGGCGCAATGGCATCTGCACGTGAACCTGTGCCTGCCGCCGAAAGACCGCCGCGATGAGATGTTCAAGAAGGACCCGCAGTTCGGGCTGAACGGCTCCATCACGACGAAAGAGGCGTGCGACGCGGCCGGCGGCTTCTTTATGCCGCGCATCTTCGGCTGGATGGTGCACCTGTATCCCTACGAAAAGTCCATGGATGAGATCTGGTCGGTGGCGCGGCAGAAGAACACCGTGATCCCGCAGGACGAGCGCGCCGAAGCGCACCAGCACTGAGTTTTCCTGCCTGAGACACCGGGTCGCGTCCAGCGCGGCCCGGCCCGCCTTGACACATTCCCGCACCTGCCATGACACTCATCTCTCAGCCTTTATCCGTCCACCTCACCCGAGGAGTCACGCACACATGATGAAGCTCATCACCCTCATGGCCTGTCTCGTGCTGGCCACATCCGCTTTCGCGCAAGAGGAAAAGAAACCGGCCCCGGCGCCGAAGGTCACCTATATCAAGGCCGGGCGTCTTTTTGATTCCGTCTCCGATGCCTACAAGACCAACATGGTGATCGTGGTGGAGGGCGAGCGCATCAAGAGCATCGCGCCCGCGGCCCAGACGCAGGTCCCGAAGGACGCCTCGGTGATCGACCTCTCCAACGCCACCGTGCTGCCCGGCCTGATCGACTGCCACACCCATCTAGGCTCCAGCGGCGACCGCTACGCCGAGATCTATGCGTTCAAGGACTCGCCCTTCCGCGGCGCGTTCTCCGGCCTGATGAATTCCGAGAAGACCCTGCTCGCCGGCTTCACCTCGGTGCGCGACGTGGGCTCCTCGCCGTTCCTGGCGGTGGATCTGCGCAACGCCATCAATGAAGGCATGTTCCCCGGGCCGCGCATCGTGGCCAGCGGGCCGTATATCTCCATGACCGGCGGACACGGCGACCTCAACAACTACGCGCCCCAGGTGCAGGTGTGGATGTTCCCCGAAGAGCGCGATTTCTCCATCGCGGACGGCGTGGACCAGATCCGCCACACCGTGCGCGCGCAGTTGAAATACGGCGTGGACGTGATCAAGATCGGCGCCACCGGCGGCGTGCTCTCCAAGGGCGACAGCCCGGGCGCGCCCCAGTACACCGAGGCGGAACTGAAGGCCGCGGCCGATGAGGCCCACATGGCCGGCCGCAGGATCGCCGCGCACGCCCACGGCGCCGAAGGCATCAAGAACGCCATCCGCGCCGGCATCGATTCCATCGAGCACGCCTCGCTGGTGGACGATGAAGGCATCCGCCTGGCCAAAGAGCACGGCACGTATTTTGACATGGACATCTACAACGACGATTACATCCTCGGCAAAGCCATCGAGCACGGACTTCCCCAGGAGAACGTGGACAAGGAGAAGATGGTCGGCCGCCTGCAGCGCGAGAACTTCGAGAAAGCCGTCAAGGCAGGCGTGAAGATGGCCTTCGGCACCGACGCCGGCGTCTACCCGCACGGTGACAATGCCAAACAGTTCTTCTACATGGTCAAGTTCGGCATGACCCCGGCCCAGGCCATCAAGACCGCGACCGCAAGCTCCGCCGACCTGATCGACCGCGGTAAGTCGGTGGGCACGCTCGAAGCCGGCAAGTTCGCGGACATCATCGCCGTCACCGGCGACCCGCTCAAGGACGTGACCGCTCTGGAAAAAGTGGACTTCGTGATGAAGAGCGGGACCGTCTACAAGCAGGGTGGCAAGGCGACGTTCTGAGAGTTTTATTCGGTGGGTGGACTCAACAGATCATCACCCGGCCTTTCGCTTCGCGAAAGGTTGGGGTGCCCGACGTCGATGCCTGGACTAGAAAGCCAAAAGCCCCACGTTAGCTTCGCCCATTCGGCCTCGCTCAGGGCAGGCTCCCTTGGGCACCGTCAGGGGATATGTGGGCCACCAGCCGTATCCTGGGTCGATGGATTCAGTGTGCGGCAAAGGCACACAAGCCGTAAGTTTAGGAGAATCTTAATAACGAAGTATCAAGGACGCCAAACTAACCACTAGCCACTCGCGGGTCGTGCCACTTACTATCATGCAAAGCCCAGCCACGGATCACACGGATATTCACGGATGAAGCATGAAGAAGTGACGGAGAAGATCATTGGGGTCTTCTATGACGTCTATAACGAACTCGGCCACGGTTTTTTGGAAGCCGTGTATGAGGAAGCGATGATGATCGCTTTAACCGAAGCCGGACTGGAAGTGAAACGTCAGGCGCCAATACCGATCCGTTTTCGCGGCCGGAACATCGGAGATTACAAGGCGGATCTGCTGGTGGGCGGAAAAGTCTTGGTCGAGCTTAAAGCAGTAAGGGCACTTGCTTCGGAACACGAAGCGCAAACCATTCATTATTTGCAGGCAACCGATATCGAGATTGCCTTGCTTTTGAATTTCGGTCCTCGACCACAAGTGCGCCGGTTCATTTTGGACAATGATCGGAAGCGTTCCCGGACCAAAGCTTCCAAAGAATCCGTGTCGATCCGTGAGATCCGTGGCTAATCTTTTCCAGCGAGCGGCCGGGACGCTCCACCCTTCCCGCGAGCACTCCGTCACCTCCGCCGCCATGCTGCTCATGGCCGCGACCATGCTTTCGCGCGTGGTCGGCTATTTGCGTGATGCCTATGTCGCCTGGGCCTTCGGCGCCGGGCCCATCACGGACGCCTACATCGCCGCCTTCACCTTGCCGGATTTCCTGCTCTATCTTTTTGCCGGCGGTTCGATCTCCGTCACCTTTATCTCCCTGTTCACGCGCTACATCGCGGAAGAGCGCGAGGACGAGGCGGCGCGTGTTTATTCCATCATCGTCAGCGTGATGGTGGCCGTGTTCGTCGTCGTGATCGCGGCCGGTGAGGTCTACGCCGCGGAATTCGTGCGCTGGTGGTTCCCCGGATTCACTTCCGACCAAGCCGCGCTCTGCACCTGGCTCACGCGCATCCTGCTTCCGCAACCGGTCTTTTTCCTGATCGGCGGGGTGGTAAGCGCGGTGCAGCAGACCCGACGCCGCTTCCTGCTTCCCGCCATTGCGCCCATCGTCTACACCGTGTTCATCATCCTTGGAGGCGTGCTGCTCTCGGACCGCATGGGCATTGCATCGCTTGCGGTCGGGGCCACAGCGGGCGCGTTCGTGGGGCCGTTCGTGCTCAATGCCATTGGCGCGCACCGAACCGGGATCCGCTACCGCTTTTCGCTGGACATTTCGCATCCCGGATTCCGCCAGTGGCTGTGGATGTCGATCCCGCTGATGCTGGGCGTCTCCATCGTCGCCGCCGACGACTGGATCTTGCGCTACTTCGCCTCCGGACTCGAAGGCGACATCACCCGCTTGAATTACGCCAAGCGGTTGCTGCAGGTGCCGATCGGTGTCCTCGGACAGGTCGTTGGCCTGGCATCGCTGCCGTTCTTCGCTAAACTCCACAGCGAGAAAAAGTTCGAAGAATTCGCCGCGGCGGTGAACCTCACCGTCTCGCGCCTGGGCGCCGTGTGTTTGCTCGCAACCTCCTGGATGATCGCCGCCGCCGCGCCGCTGACTTTTCTGGCATTCAAGCGCGGCCGCTTTTCCGCCGACGACAGCCACGCGACCGCGTACTACTTCCTCTTCTTCGCGCTCTCGCTGGTCTTTTGGGCGGTGCAGGGACTCTATGCCCGCGCCTTCTACGCCGCGGCCGACATGTGGCGCCCGATGATCGCCGGCACGTTGATCACACTGCTCTCGCTTCCGGTCTACGCCGCGCTGTTCGCGCGCTATGGAGTGATCGGGCTGGTCGCCGCATCCGACTTTGCCATCTTCGCGCACACGGCGGTCCTGGCAGTGATGCTCCACGTGCGCGGCATGGTCCGCCTCTCCGGGCTTGAATGGAGCACGCTGGCCAAGCCTGTGCTCGCCGGCGCGATCGCAGTCATCATTGCCGACTATGCCGGCCGCGCCGTGCCCTTTGCGGCGACGTACTCCTCGGCCCTCGCGCACCTCGGTTTTATCACCATGACTTGGGCCTCCGCCGCGCTCGGGTTGTTATGGGTGATGGGTGTAAACCTGTTAAATATAAGAAAATAAAATACTTAATAATATTACGAAATATATATAATGTGATATATAATATGAACAATTCGAGTGATGGTCACGGAGTCTGAATTTGGCAATCTGGTTCCGGATCATCGCGAAAAAGTATGACTCCCACGAGACGGCGCTTATGAGTCGCAGTCCAGGACGATTTCATTCCGACCCGCTCCACGAACCGACCTCGTATGCGGCAGCGAGTTTATGGACAGCGTGGTGCGAGATCGCTGCCCGCCTTGCGGTGCCGCCGGATCCGAATGCATTTGTCGCCTACCGGGTCAAGTTGAACGAGGGCAAATGGGCAGACGTTACCGTCGAAGTGGGCGCAAGAGACATTGGCATCGTGCCGGAACACCTAAGGGCTGACCCGGCGCCTCCAGAATGCCGCCGACTCGCGGCCACGCTGCGCGCGAATGGATGGAACGGGCTGATCTTTTCCTCGGTGCGGGATCGTCCGAATGGGAGGTGCATCGCGATTTTTCTGGAGACACTTTTTCCGTCCCAGTGCCAATGGGAGCGGGTGAGTGACGAAGAATGGGACACGTTCGTGGACCAGAACGGATTGGAACACTGAACAGGTTTCGCCGGCGATCGAAGGGAGTGCAGTATGGCGCAATCACAATTGGCGAAAACAGTGGTGGAGGCGATCACGCCGAAGCAGATCCGAGAGCTGCGCATGTTATTGTCGTCAGACGGCGCCAAGCCCATTTCGCAGCAGCGTCTCGGGCAGTTGCTCGATGTCTCCTGGAACACAGTGAATCGCTGGGAGAGCGGCGGCCGTCCTGATGATCGCACCGCCCTGCGTCTGGAGAGACTCTACGCCGTGGTGCGGGAACTCTCCCAGGTGGTGGCGTCGCGTAACCGGCTGGCGTTTCTTGAGAAAGAGCATCCTTTGCTGCTGCACATGCGGCCCATCAACATGCTCATGGATGAACAAGGCACACAGCGAGTGCTGGAGACCATTGAAGGCGCGGCCTCCGGTTCCTTCGCGTAAGGCAGGTCTGACTTTTGATCTCTGACGCCCAGATCCTCAATCACATCCAGCGCCAGCCCCGCGGCATCGCCGGATACAAGCAATTGCTGCGCGAGCTCGGCATCCGCGGACACGAGCGCCGCGATCTGGAGGACCGCCTGCGCGCCATGGTGCGGCGCGGCGAACTGATGGAGATCGGCCGCGACCGCTACGCGCTGCCCACCAAGGCACAATCGGATTCCGGCAAGGACCTGGTCATCGGCCGTCTGCACATGCACCGCGACGGTTACGGCTTTGTCGCGCCGGACTCCGCTCAGCAAAAAGAAAAGCATGGCGGCGACATCTTCATCCCGCCCGACCGGCTCGGACTGGCCATGCACGGCGACCACGTGCAGGTGGAAGTAACCGCGACCAAGGGTGACGGCCGCGCCGAAGGCCGCGTCCTCAAGCTCATCGGACGCACGCACACCACCGTGGTCGGGCGATTCCATTACGGCCAGCGGCACAATTTCGTCACGCCCATCGACGATCGCATCACCCGTGAGATCGTCATCCCGCCCGGCATGGAGACGCCGAAGGTCGTTCCACCCGCGGGCCATGAGTCACGCCATCGCGTGATCGGCAAGGAGGCCGCGCGCCAGGAGATCGAAGACCTGGAAGGCGTGGTGGTGGACGTGGAGATCACGCAATGGCCCTCGCACACCCAGCCCGCCCGCGGCCGTGTGATCGAGGTCCTCGGCGAGGAAGAGGATTTCGGAGTGGACGTGGAGATCATCATCCGCAAGCACCACATCCCCCATCTTTTTCCGGAAGAGGTGCTTGACCAGGCGCAACGCATCCCCGTGACCGTGCCCCACACCGAGATGGAGCGCCGCCGCGACTATCGTGCGCTGCCCATCGTCACCATTGACGGGGAGACCGCCCGCGACTTCGACGATGCGGTGCTGGTCACGAAGCGGGAGAGCGGTAATTTCGAATTGCAGGTGCACATCGCCGATGTCGCGCAATTCGTCCAGGACGGAACGCCGCTCGATGACGAGGCCCGCTTGCGCGGCACGTCCGTCTATTTTCCCGACCGCGCCGTGCCCATGCTGCCGCTGGAGCTTTCCACCGATGTCTGCTCCCTGCGCCCGCAGGTGGACCGCATGGTGCTCAGCTGTGTGATGGAGATCGATCCCGCCGGCGAGATCATGGGCTATGAGGTCCATGAGGGCGTGATCCACTCCGCCGCGCGTATGACCTACACCGACGTGCAACTCATCCTCGATGGCGACAAGCAGGCCCGCGCGGCCTATGCGCCGCTGGTGGGGAACTTCGAGCTGATGCGCGACTTGGCGGAACGCCTCAATCACAAGCGCGACCGCCGCGGCTCCATTGATTTCGACCTGCCGGAGCCGGTCATCGAGTTCGACGAGCACGGCCTCATGCGCGGCATCACCCGCTCCGAGCGAAAATTCGCGCACCGCTTGATCGAGGAGTTCATGCTCGCCGCCAATGAATGCGTGGCGGAATATCTGGAGCATCGCGGCGTGGCCTCGCTCTACCGCATCCATGAGAAGCCCAGCCCCAAGCGTGTCTACGATTTTGAGATGATGGCCGCCGGCTTCGGCTATTCGCTGGGCGTGGGCCCGCTGCCGGTCAAGCGCTTCGACTTCAGGGCGGATCGCCGCCAGTGGCAGGGGACGGGCCGCCGTCCGCAGCCGCTCGAACTTCCGGACGATGTCCACATCACGCCGCGTATGTATCAGAAGCTGGCGCAACGCATCGCCGGCAAGCCGGAGGAGCGCATCCTCAGCTTCCTCATGTTGCGTTCTCTGAAGCAGGCGCGCTACTCGGCGGACAACGAAGGCCACTTCGCCCTGGCCGCGCCGGTGTATACGCACTTCACTTCGCCCATCCGCCGCTATCCCGACCTTATCGTCCATCGCATTCTGAAAGAGATCATCCGCGAGGAAGAGAAGGAGCAGGGTTACGAAGGCGTTTCACTCTCTCGCAGTGGGAAACGCCATGATGGCGCGTCACCCTGGGCGGAGAAGGCGCACGACCGCCATCACGGCCGGCGCAAGAGCCGCCACCAGCAACAGATCGAGCGCCGGCGCGAGGAAGAGAAGCCCGGGCCGATCGCCGAATCCATCCTGCGCGACATTGCCGAAGAAAGCAGTTTCACCGAGCGCCGCGCCGATGACGCCGAGCGCGAACTGGTGGAGTGGAAAAAGCTCCGGTACATGCGCGACCGCGTGGGCGAGGACTTTGACGCGCTCATCATCAGCACGACGAAATACGGATTTTTCGTCGAGCTGACGGACATGTTCATCGAAGGCCTGGTCCCGCTCTCGTCGCTGGTCTGGGACCGCTACACCTTCCGCGAGAACACCCGGCAGATCATCGGCGAGCGCAGCAAGCAAGTCTTTGCCATCGGGGACCGTGTGCGCGTATTGCTCGACCGCATCGACCACGAACAGCGCAAGTTGCAATTTGCCGTCCTGCGCGACGAGCCCGCCCCCAGGTCTTCGCCCGGCGGCGCGAAAAAGAAGTCTGCGCGCAAGAAAGAGAAGCGCGAGAAGCAGGCCAAGCAGGAAAAGCGCGGCAAACCTCGCCGCCACTGATCGCCCACCTGTCTGTGCGATAAAATAAGACCATGTCCCGCATGGTGAAATGTGTGAAGCTTGGCCGCGAGATGGAAGGCTTGGACGAACCTCCCTTCGACTCGCCGCTTGGCCAGATGATCTATGAGCAGGTCTCCAAGGAGGCCTGGATGCAATGGACCGAGCACATGAAGATGTTGCTCAATGAATACCGCCTTCAGCCCTGGAAACCCGAGGCCCAGGAATTTATTGTCGAGCAGATGAACGCGTATTTCTTCGGGGAAGGTGCGGCCCTGCCCAAGGAATTCGTGCCACCCACGGAAAGCAAGTAGTCACGCATCCGATCTTGAGCGTCTCCAACACTCCTGATCTGGCCGCAGCCCCCGCTCGCATCGATGGCGTTCCTGCCGGATGACCGATGTTGGAGAAGGTGGTGGGAGAAAACAAGTTCGAGGTGCTGCGCACGGCGGACAAGATCGTATATACCAACCATCCGTGACTGTTCACTCGACGCGGGTCATCTTTCCTTCCGCCAGCAGACGATACCGCTGCCCGCGCCAGACAACCTTGTCTGACAGATAACTGCCCATCCACACAAAGAACCCCATCAGGTCGCGCGCCGGATACAGCCAGCAGAACAGCAGAGCGTTCAGGTCGCGCAGCACGCCCCAGCCGATCGCCACCGCCAGGATCACGCGGTTCCAGTAGGCCCATGAGAGCAGGGCAGCGCCCGCGAGCGGTGCCCCCGCCATGATTCCTGCGATGAATCCCAGCACCCCGAACGGCATGGCGAAGGTGATGCCGGTGCCGAAGTGTCCTTTGGGCCGCGAGAAGCGCGTGCTGCGCATCCAGCGAATCTGGTGGTCGAAGCTCTTCAAGAACGTCGCGTCACCAGCCTGATGATCGATCACGTGGCCGCTGAGCACGACCTCGTAACCGGCCTTTGCCGCCCGGTTGCCGATCAAAAAATCCTCGGCGCAGTACTCACCGAACTGCTCATAGCCGCCGATCGCCGCCAGCACGTCCTTGCGCGTGGCCAGCGTGGGCCCCAGCGCGAACCTCATGCCTTCAAGCATCCGCGCGATCAGCACCCCGGAACTCATCTCCACGGTAAAACCCAGCGCCTCCAGCAGGCTCCATAGTGATCCCACCGGCATGCCGCGGTAGATGCAGGTCACCACGCCCACCTTGGGATCGACGAGCGGCCGGCTGATCTCGCGCACGTAATCCGAATGCGCGCGCACGTCACTGTCACTGAGGATCAGGATGTCATGTCGCGCGGCGGCGATCATGGTTGCCACCGAATGGACCTTCGCGTTCGGATAGGGCGGTTCGCCGCAGGTCAGGACCCGCACATTCACCTGCGGATACTCGCGGCAAAGCTCATCCACCACGGCCAGCGCGGGATCATTGCGCCGGCGCGCGCAGAACAGCAGCTCGTACTCCGGATGGTCCTGCCGGAAGTAACTCTCCAGAGTTTCGCGCAGACTTGGTTCCATCCCATGGACGGGCTTGAGCACACTCACCGGCGGAGGGGCGTCCGGCGCCGGACGCTTCGCTTCGCGCCACAGGTCGCGCTGGAAACGCCACGCGCCCACCAACGCCAGTCCGAGGAACACCGTGCTTCCCAGCGTGCCGGCGATGGCGATGGTGAACAGAAGATATGAGAGCATGGGATGGTAGAGGAATCGCCCTGCGCACCTGGACCAAAGCCGGCCTTGGCGTGCTGCTTGCCGCCGCCCTCCTGATGATAGCCACGCCCCGCCTGTGGGTAAAGAACAAGCGCGTGCAGATGACCTACGACGGCCGCAAGTCGGAACGCGTCACCCTCTATCACGGCTCGAGCGACCGGCTGCTCTTTTTTCTCGCTGAGCCCGGAGAACCGCAGGGCGTCTACGTGTTCGACCATGCCCGCGGGCTCTGGTTCTGCCCGCCCGGCGATGTCCGCAAGATCAAGATCCTCGCGTTCACGCTCCTCCACCCCTCCGCCTGCGCCGATTCCGAGCAAGGCAAGGTAGTGGCGCATCAGGACCGCGGCGAATTCGACATCCGTTTCACCTCGGTCTCCGGCAAGCCGGTCGACGTGACCTGGCAATCGCCCCCGCGCTGAAGAAAATCGATGCCTCATGTAAAATAAGACCTGCCCCGGTCGCGCGCTCGCGCGGCCTTCTTTCCTAGTCGGGACGTGGCTCAGCCTGGTAGAGCACTCGCTTGGGGTGCGAGGGGTCGGCAGTTCAAATCTGCCCGTCCCGACCAATCCTTCCCACCAATTGTGGTCAGACTGGATCCTTCGACTCGCTACGCTCGCTCAGGATTTCGCCTGCGGGCTCCCGCTGCGCTCACGCCCGCAAGACGGCTCAAGTTCAAATCTG
>JACPNP010000014.1 GCA_016185365.1 Terriglobales bacterium | reverse complement strand
TCAGCAGAGGGCATAGTAGGCACGAGAGTGCTGAAGGCCTGAACGGTCCCCGCAAGGGGTTGATGGGAGCGGCAAGTAAGCAGCGTAACTCATGAGCGACAAGCGGCAGAATAACCAGCTAGTGTTGGCCTTCTGGGATGAGAGTAGGAGTGAAGCTCCGAGGGTATCCAGGGAAGGGACCGAATCGTTTACGGCGAAGCGCGGGACACAAAGCCCGGCCATTGGCGAACAGTGGATGGAGGAGGTCTGCGAGCGGGAAAACTGCGAGCAGGCATGGAAGCAAGTCAAGGCCAATAAAGGAAGCGCTGGGGTGGATGGGATGACCGTTCACGATTTGCCGGACTTCTTGAAACAGCGCTGGCCAGCGATCCGGGAACAGTTGTTGAGCGGGACCTATAAGCCGCAACCGGTGAAGCGGGTGGAAATCCCGAAGCCGGATGGAGGGGTGCGAAAGCTTGGCATCCCGACCGTGTTGGATCGAATGATTCAGCAGGCGGTGATGCAGGTTCTGCAACGCAAGTGGGACTCGACATTTTCCGAACACAGCTACGGGTTTCGTCCTGGGCGGTCGGCGCATCAGGCGGTGGAGGAGGCGCAGCAGTACATCGCCGCAGGCTACCGCTGGGTGGTGGATGTGGATCTGGAGAAATTCTTCGACCGAGTCAACCACGACAGACTGATGGCAAAGATCGCCGAAAGGGTCGGCGACAAGCGGGTATTGAAGCTGATCCGGACGTTTCTTACGGCTGGCGTGATGGAGCATGGACTGGTGAGTCCGGTGGATGAGGGGACGCCGCAAGGCGGACCTTTATCGCCCTTGCTGTCGAACCTCGTGCTGGACGAGTTCGACCGGGAGTTGGAACGGCGCGGACTCCGGTTTGCGCGGTATGCGGACGACTGTAATATCTACGTTCGCAGCCAGCGGGCCGGGGAACGGGTGATGGAGAGCCTCAAGCGATTCCTCGCCACGAAGCTCAAACTCAAGGTCAACGAACAGAAGAGCGCGGTGGCTCGGCCATGGGCGCGAAAGTTTCTGGGATTCAGCTTTACGAACGCAGGCATACCAAAACGGCGGATAGCGCCGAAAGCGGTGGACCGGTTCAAGGAGCGGGTACGGGAACTGACGAGCCGGACGCGAGGCGTGAGTATCGAACGGATGGCCGACGACCTGACCCGGTATTTACGGGGTTGGATCGGCTACTTCGGCAAGTGCGAAACGCCTTCGGTGTTGCTCGGTCTTGAGCAGTGGCTCCGGCGCAGGCTGCGGTCTGCGATCTGGAAGCAGTGGAAACGGGGGACGACGAGATACGCCGAACTCCGCCAAAGGGGCGTGAAGCGCGACTTGGCCGCGAAAACGGCGGGTAGCGGACACGGACCCTGGCGGTTGGCGGACTCGCCGGGCCTCCATATCGCACTGCCCAATGCTTACTTCGACTCGCTCCAAATTCCAAGATTAACTGTTAGGTGAAGGCTCAACCCGCCGAACCGCCGGATGCGGACCCGCATGTCCGGTGGTGTGGGAGGGGAGGAGTTGTGAGGCTC
>JACPNP010000005.1 GCA_016185365.1 Terriglobales bacterium | reverse complement strand
AGCTTGAGCAATAGTTCGCTACGGGGCGGCTGTACACGCGGTTCCGACTCCAGCCAGCGGCGCAACACAGTCCGTCCTTTGGTGGTGATGCGATAGACCTGCCGCTCCGGCTTGCCCGACGATCTCTCCGTCTTGCGCTGGGCCAGGCATTCGCTGGCCAGTTTCCGCAACGCCGGGTAGATCTGCCCATAACTCTCGGTCCAAAAATGGGCGATGCTGCCTTGCATTAGTTTTTTCAGCTCGTATCCGGACATCGGCTTCAGTGTGAGCAGGGCGAGGATGGCGAACGGAGTGGATTGGCGCTGCACTCTCATATATCTATTAGATATATATCTAAGAAATATGTCAAGAGCAAATTCCGCTTGGTTCTGTAAGGGTTGGGGATGCCTCTCATACGGCGGAACGCCCGCCGCGCGGACAGCGGTAGAATGAGGACAACTTCTGCTCCTGCTTAGGGTTAAAGTGTTTGTGGGCAGTAGCATGGCCATTACGAGCAATGCGCTTCCGACCTCCCGACGATCGAATCCCGGAAGCGACCGGGCGGAGTGCGCGATGACGATCTCCCGCGCTCAGGCCAGTGTGTTGCCCGCGACCGTGGATTACTCCACCCTGCAGGACGCGGACGTGATGCTCCGCGTGCGCGCCGGCGACGAAGGCGCGTTCACGTACTTGGTGGAGAAATTCCGCCGGCCTTTGATCGGTTTTCTGTATCGCTCGTCCGGCAATTCGGCGGTGGCGGAGGAATTGGCCCAGGAGGTGTTCCTGCGCGTGTATCGCGCGCGGACTTCCTACGAAGCGGACGCCAAGTTCACGACCTGGCTCTATCGCATTGCAACAAATCTGGCGATGAATCATGCCCGGGACACCAGGTCCGAACGCGCCGCGCATGCCGCCAGCCTGGACGAGCCGGACCCTTCGACCGGTGAGACGCATGACGCCGCCGACCCGCGGATCACCGTGGAGCAATCGCTGGTCCGCGACGAGCGCATGGCCGCCATCAAGAAATACGTGATGGCGTTGCCGGAACGGCAGCGCATGGCGGTGTTGATGCACAAATATCAGGAGATGGATTATCGGCAGATCGCCGGCGTATTGCGCTTGAGCGAATCCGCCACCAAGAGTCTCCTGTTCCGCGCGTATGAGACGCTGCGCGAACAGTTGAAGGACTTTGTATGAGCCGGGGAAAGTGGCAGGTGCGACGATGAAACACGGACAAACATGCGAAGAGATCCGCAGCCGGTTCCTGGATGGCCTGTCGGCGGATGCCGCCGCGCATCTGGACCAGTGCGCCGAGTGCGCCCGGGCGTGGATCGGCTTCAAGCAGACGATGAGCACGCTCGACGCTTGGACCGTGCCCGAACCTTCGCCGTATTTCCAGACGCGGCTTTGGGCCCGCCTGGAAGAGATCAAGGCGGAGGAGGCCGCGCGGGCGCAAGGCATTTTCGCGTTGTTGCGTTTTCGTTGGCTGGGCGTGCCGGTCTGGCGGCCGGCGGCGGTGGCGGCCTTGGCCGCTGCCTTGGCGGTCGGCTTGAACCTCACCGATTCGACCGAATCGAAGCTCGGCAAGGGCAATACGGTTGTTTCACAGGACACGCAGCCGGGCCGTGGGTCAGCCGTGGGTGACTTGCAGGTACTGGAGAGTCATCAGGAAACGATCTCTGATCTGGATCTGCTGGATGATCTTCCGGTGTACAGTGCAAGTGCAAGCAGCACGCAGGACAAGATCTAAGTCGTACGAGAGATCATGGTTGGTTGGAAACATCTCGGAGCGATGGCAGTGGTCGGACTCATCTGTCTGGCGCCCCTTACGGCGCAGCAGCCGCCACCCCCGCCGGCGAACGGTCAGGACCGTCCGCCGGGCGATGCCCGCCGCGGCCGGCCCATGCCGCCTCCCGGGCAGGCCAGGACGGATGGGCAAGGCGAACCTCGCCCGTATCCGCATGCCGGCGACTGGCTGCGTCGATTCCAAAGCATGCCGCCGGAGGAACAGGAACGCGCTCTGAACAGTGACTCCTTCTTCCAGTCGTTGCCCCCGGAGCGCCGGCAGAAATTGCGCGATCGGCTGCACCGGTTCAATTCGCTTCCGCCGGAAGAACGCCAGCGCATCCTGGATCGGATGGCCAAATTCGATGAGATGCCGCCGGAGCGCCGCGAGCGGTGGAAATCTCTGCAGCGACAGTTGCGCGCCATGCCCGAGGACCGGCGCACGGTCATTCGCCAGGCCTTCCGCGCGCTCATGCGGATGCCTTCCGAGCAGCGGCAGAGGTCGATCCAGTCAGACCGCGCCAGGCACACCTACTCTCCCGTGGAGCAGGAATTGCTGGATAAGATGGTGTCTACGGCGGACGAGGACGGACACTTCTGAATCCTGTGGGATCGGATGGCAAGCGCTCGCACCGTGCGCGCGCTTTTTCCTTTTTTGAGGAAACCGGGGCTGTCAGACTTTCGTATCTTCCGCAAGCCAAGCGGATATAATCCCGCTGTCAACGGCTCCCACTCTGGATGAAGCTCATTTCGTACAGGACCTTCCGCCGCGCCCTACGCTCGTTCGTGCCCACGAGCAAGCTCGGCCGTTTGGCGCTCTATTTTCTGATCCTGCGGCTGGGATTGGCGCTGGTCCAGGTCACCTTGTTGTGGTTCGGGCGGACGCAGACGGCCAAGTCTCTTGAAGGCTGGGCGATCTGGCTCAGCATCGTGACCGGCGTCCTGCTGACCATCGTCCTGCTGCGCTGGATCCGGCGCGAATTCATGTGGCGGCTGCGCAATCGCCTGTTGGTCACTTACATTTTTATCGGCGTGATCCCGGTGGTGCTCATCGTCAGCATGGTCCTGATCGCGGGCACGCTGGTCCTTGACCAATATGCCACTTCGCAGATCCAGCAGGAGCTGGATGCCGAGGTGCGCGGGCTGGATCTTCTGAACTCCCACTTCGCCACGGAGATCAGCGCGCGCCTGCGCGCTGCCGCCACCCCGGATGAACGCATGCTGGCCGGCATCACGGACCGCGGGTATCTATCGCAACGCTTTCCCGGCCTGCGGCTTAGTCTGTGGCACAACGGAAAACGGGCCGCGGATCACACTCTTACCGGCACGGAAGCTTCGGCGATCTCGGACTTGCCCGCATGGATCAAAGGCCCGTTTCGCGGATTGGTGGTGGAGGGCGGCCGCTTCCACATGGTGTCAGCGAATGTGGTGTGGCGGGGCGCTGAGGAATGGATCATCCTGACCTCCGTGCCCGTCAGCAAAGAGATCATGGACCGCGCGGCGCTGCAGTTGGGCGAAGCCCGCTTGCACGTGGGGCAGCGCATGACCAAAGGAGCGGAGCGGCAGCAGGGCATCAAGGTGCGGTCCTCGGACGCTGCCACCGGGGAGAACGTGAATTATCAGTTCTCCGGGCGCCCGTCGGTGATCGGCGGGACGACTCCGGCGAAAGGCCGATATTGGGACCCGGCGTTCAACTACGGCACGGTGACCACACCCAAGGACTGGAAGACCGGGGAAGATACCATCGCCGCGCTCTCGATCTCCACGCGACCCTCAGCTCTGGTCAACCGGCTGTTCGCCCAGACCGGGCAACTCGCGCCGATCTTCCTCGGGGCGCTGGTGGCCATCGCCGTCGTTTTCGCTGTGATCGAGATCGTGGCAGTGTTTTTCGGCATCGGTCTCACCCGCACGGTGACCAAATCGGTCTACAACCTTTATCAAGCCACGCAACACATCAATCGTGGCGACCTGAAGCACCGCATCGCCGTGGAGTCAGACGATCAATTGGCCGAACTGCAAAAATCATTCAACTCCATGGCAGGCTCGCTGGAGAAACTGCTGGCGGAGCAGAAAGAAAAGGAGCGGTTGGAGAATGAATTGGCCATCGCGCAGGAAGTGCAGGCCACGCTTTTTCCCCGTGAGATCGCGGACCTGCGTTCCCTCGAGTTGCACGGGGTATGCCGTCCGGCCCGCACCGTAAGCGGTGATTACTATGATTTCCTTCCGTATCATGCGGGCACAGGCCAGGAAAAACTAAGCCTGGCTCTGGGCGACATCAGCGGCAAGGGGATCTCGGCCGCGCTGCTGATGGCCACGCTCCATTCCGCGGTGCGTGTCTATGAGTTCGGACGCATGCCCACGCGCCAGGAGTTCGTCCGCGCCGGCGCGGCGGCCATCGCGGGCGCGGCTCATGTCAGCCGGGAAGGCCCGCGCGAATTGCTGCTGGCCGAGGGGATGCATTCTCCTTCGCACGTCATCGAGCTTCTCAATCGTCACTTGTTTCACAGCACCCAGCCGGAGAAATACGCCACCCTGTTCCTGGGCATCTATGACGGCCAGGCCCGGTCGATGACGTACACCAATGCCGGGCACCTGCCGCCCATCCTGGTGGGAGACGATGGTTCGGTGCGGCGTCTGGAGACGGGTGGCACCGTGATCGGCCTGTTCGACAACATGACCTATGAGGAAAGTGTGATCCAGATCCGTCCCGGCGACATTTTTGTGGCGTATAGCGACGGTGTCACCGAGCCGGAGAACGAGTTCGGTGAATTCGGCGAGCAGCGCCTGATCGAGATCATCCACGAGCACCGCCATTTGCCCCTGCCCCGCATCTCCGAGCAGGTGATCTCCGCCGTCCAGGACTGGATCGGCTCCGCCGAGCAGCCGGACGACATCACCCTTGTCCTCGCGCGCACACGGTGACTTCCTTCGCAGTTAGAATGAGCTGAATGCCTTTGGACCCCAAGAAACTGCGCGCCTGGTTCGCCATCCTGGCCATTGTGCTCGTTGCCGTGGTCATCGGTTTCTACTCCTACGCGCGCTACAGATTCAACAAGGCCATCGAGCAGCCCCTCAAGAAGATAGGCATGGAGGTCACGCAAAGCGCGGAGCGGTTCACAATCACCAAATCCGAGGGTGGGCAAAAGCAATTCAGCATCTCGGCCCGTAAGGCCGTCCAATTCAAGGCCGGCAAGAAATCGTTGCAAGATGTTCGCATCATCGTCTACGGGCGAGGCGCCAAGACCCCGCAGGAACAGCGCTACGACCAGATCTGGGGCCGGCAGTTCGAGTATGACGAGGATTCCGGCGAGGTCAAAGCAACGGGCGAGGTTGTGATCGACCTGGAGCATTCCGGAGAGCCTTCTGACGATCCAAAAACCGTCCGCGCGGAGGCCGGCTCCATCCTGCTTCGCACCAGCGGGCTGGCATTTAATCGCAACACCGGCATCGCGGAGACCCGGGAAAAGATCGAGTTCTCGATCCCCCAGGCGAACGGCCGCGCTCTTGGCGCCCGCTACGATTCGAAGACCCGCGAACTGACGCTCGTCTCCGAAGTGAGGCTGCATACCACCCGGGAAGCAGCCCGGCAGGCGCGGGTCGCTGTGGGTCCGGCGGAGATCACCGCCACACGCGCGGTGATCACGGATGCTCCCCGTCAGGCGCAATTGCATGGCGTGCGCATCGAGCAGGCCGGGAAGAGTTTTTCCGCCGACCGCGCGGATGTATATCTGAAGGGTGACAATCTGGTGGACCACATGGTGGCGGACGGCCATGTGACCGCGCAGACGCCGGCGGACCGAAATTCAAGGGCCACGGAGATCCACGCGGGGCATGCGGTATTCAATTTTGGCGGCGCGAGCCAGCTTCGAGACGCCGTGCTCAGCGGGAATGTGGACTGGAAGACGTCCGCAGACCAGCCGTCGCAGGGGAGTGCGGGCCGCGTGATCTTGGATTTCGCCGAGCGTAATCGCATCCGCCAGGTGCGCGCCGGCGAAGGCGTGGAGTTCCGCCAGGGCGAGGGGCAGCAGGCCTCCTCGATCAAGTCGGATGCCATTGATTTCTCCATGACTTCCGGCAATCTGCAACGCGCCGTGACCTCGGGGCCGTCCCAGATCGTGGTGGGCGGTTCCTCCAGTGGGCGGCGTGGCCCGACGACGATCACCGCAGACAGGTTTGTGGCGGAGTTCACGGAAGGCAACCGCATCCGCTCGGTCCACGGCGCACCCAACGCCAGGGTCAGTGTTCCGGCCGCCGAGGCCGGCAAGCCGGAACGCGTCACCACCAGCCGTGAGGTCAATGCGACCTTCGGCGGGGGAACGAAGCGGAATGAGTTGACGCTCGTGGAACAGATCGGCGACTTCCGGTACCGCGAGGGAGCGCGTGTCGCCTCGGCGGACCGGGCCCGTTATGCGCCGGGGGAGGACGTGATCAACTTGTCGGGCTCACCTCGCGTGGATGACCGCGAATCGGGCATCAGTATCACGGCCCGCACCATCCGGTTGAACCGCCGCACCAGCGAGGCTAGCGCCGAAGGTGACGTGAAGACCACATACTCGGACATGCGCGCCGGAACTGGCGCCATGCTCGCAAGCGGAGACCCGATCCATGTCACCTCACCCAATGCTGTGGCAACAAGCTCGGGATCGGCCCGATTCAGCGGCGGCGCGCGTCTCTGGCAAGGGGCGAATCTCGTCGAAGCGCCCACCATCGTGTTCGACCGGAATCGCCGTTGGTTGGAGGCTCAGACCGGTCCATCCGGCAGTTCGGTCCAGACTGTATTTGTCCAGACCGACCGCTCCGGCAAGCAAGTTCCCGTCAACATAACCGCCAGACACATGACCTATTCCGATCCGGATCGCAAGGCTGTGTTTGAAGGCAGTGTGGTTGCCAAGTCAGCTGGGGCCACTATGACCGGCGATGTGATCGAGGTCCTACTGAAAGCACGATCCGCGACCGGGTCTGCCGGTTCTCCTAGCCAGGTCGAACAGATCACTGCCCGGGGAAATCTGCTGTTTGACCAGCAAAATCCCACCCGAAAGGCCGAGGGTGAGACCTTGACTTACACCGTAAGTGATGGAAAATACGTGCTTTATGGCACTCCCGAAAAACCTCCTAGCATTTTTGATGCCGAACGGGGCAATATTACGGGAGAATCTTTGACTTTCTATAGTCACGATGATAGGGTGCAGGTAGGCAGCGGGCAAAATTCGCGCACCGTGACCCGCACCCGGATCAAGGAAGAACCCAAGCCCTGATGCAGAGCCTCACGACCGAAGATATAGGCAAAGCATATCGCGGACGAAGGGTTGTGAACGGTGTGAGCCTCGAAGTCCACCGGGGCGAGGTCGTAGGGCTGCTCGGACCGAACGGCGCGGGCAAGACAACAACCTTTTACATGATCGTCGGCTTGGTCCCGCCGGACTCGGGCCGCGTCCTCGCCGGTGAAGAGGACATCACCGACGTCCCCATGTATCTCCGGGCTCGGAACTACGGCATCAGTTACCTGCCCCAGGAAGCATCGGTCTTCCGCAAACTTACGGTCGAAGACAACATCATGGCCGTGCTTGAGGTGCAGCCGCTCTCCTGGCATGACCGCAAGCAGCGGATGGAGAAGTTAATCGACCAGTTGGGCCTGGGCCACATCCGCAAGACGCGAGGCTATGCGCTTTCCGGCGGTGAGCGTCGGCGGGTGGAGATTGCGCGGGCTTTGTGCATCGAGCCCACGTTCATCCTGCTGGACGAACCTTTCTCCGGTATCGACCCGATCGCCGTGCTGGACCTGCAAAAGATCATCTTCGATCTGAAGGCCAGTGGTATTGGGGTTTTGATGACCGATCACAACGTACGTGAGACGCTCAGCGTCACGGACCGCGCCTACATCATCGCCGAAGGGCGGATCTTCCGCGCGGGCACGCCGGAACAATTGGGCAACGACCCGGAAGTCCGCCGGGTGTATCTGGGAGAAAGTTTTTCGCTGGTGTAACCGGGAACGGGACGGATCGCCATGGTCTTGTTGCAGAACAAACTCAGTCTGAGGGTCAGTCAGAAGCAGATCCTGACCCCGGGGCTCGTGCAGATGGTGAGTGTACTTGCGCTCAACAAGCTCGAGCTCAAGGACATGATCACGGCTGAGATGGTGGAGAATCCCGTCCTCGACGAGTTGGAGCTGACTGTCCCCTCCTTGGAGGAAGTGGCCGCCAAGGAGCAGGACCGCGACCGCCAGGAGCCGGAGGAGCCGGCCAAGACCGAAGCGGAGGGCGATCCCTTCGACGAAGTGGACTTCGGCTCGTTCTTCAAGGACTATCTCGATCCCGGCTACCGCACCCACACCGAGATGGAGGACCTGGAAAGGCCTTCGTTCGAGAATTTCCTGTCTCGTCCCACCACGCTGACCGATCATTTGTTGTGGCAGCTTGGCTCGCTGAGCCTGACCCGCGAAGTCAGCGAAGTCGCGGAGCTGATCGTCGGCAATCTGAATGAAGACGGATATCTGATCGCTTCCGATGATGAACTGACCGGCGGCACCATCACACTGGAAGGCGAGAAATTGCGATCGGCGGAAGGTCCGGCCGCGGCGAACGGCGATATGCCGGAGACCGTCGTCCTCAACCACGGGGCGGTGGCAAAGACCGTGGCTCCGGAGACCATGCAGGAAGCGCTGCGCGTGGTGCGTACTCTGGACCCGATGGGAGTGGGTGCGCGCGACCTGCGTGAGTGTCTGCTGCTGCAACTCCAGGCCCTCCAGAGTCAGTATGAGAAAGCCGCGCACGGCGCCAACGGGCAGGGACAAGTGCTGGCGGACGCGATTGCCATCGTGGACCAGCACCTGAAGCTGCTCCAGAACAAGCAGTTCAAGGAGATCGCCCGTGCCCTCAGGCGTCCGCTGGAGGAAGTGATGCGGGCGTTCGAATTCATCCGCTCGCTCGATCCCAAGCCCGGCCTCCGCTATAACAAGGTCCAGACCCGGCTGATCGAACCGGATGTGGCCTTCGTCAAGCAGGGTGATCAGTGGATCGTGGTGATGAATGATGAGGACATGCCCCAGCTGCGCCTCAACCCCACGTACAAGCGTCTGATGGCCAAGAACGCGGCCGAGAAAGACGTGCGGAATTACGTCAAGGAACGCTACAAGTCCGCGATCATGCTCATCAAGAACATCGAGCAGCGCAAACAGACGATCATCAAAGTCTGCTACTGCATCATCGAGCGCCAACGGGACTTTCTTGAACACGGCATCGACCAGCTGAGGCCCATGATGATCAAAGATGTGGCTGAGGAGATCGGAGTGCACCCCTCCACCGTCAGCCGGGCTGTCGCCAACAAATACACACACACGCCCCAGGGCGTTTTTGAGCTGCGATATTTCTTCACCGAGAGTGTCAACGGCCCGGAAGGCGGCGGCATGAGCCTGCTGAACCTCAAGCGCCGCGTGAAGAGATTGATCGAGGACGAAGACCCAAGAAAGCCATTGACGGACGACCAAATCACGCGCATATTGCAGTCCGAAGGCATCCAGGTCACGCGCCGGACGGTGGCCAAATACCGGGAGGACCTCAAGATCCCCAGCACCCATCAAAGGAGGGACAAGAATTAGTAGCGGCGGCCGCCAAGGCCCCAGCCCCTACTCCTGTGCCCAGCATGCCGCAACACCTGGGAAGACTCCCAGGCGCCGGTCCCTGAAGATCTCAGTGCGATGAGCGAGGAGGGAACCCTTGATGAACATTGAATTCACCGGCAGGCAGTATGAAGTGACCCCCGCAGTCCGCAAGCACGTCCAGAACGGCCTTCAAAAACTCACCCGCGTCCTAGGTCAAAACTTCGATTCCCACGT
>JACPNP010000003.1 GCA_016185365.1 Terriglobales bacterium | reverse complement strand
GATATGGCGGGATACATGGAATATGCGGAGGCGGAGTTCCCCGCATTCTTCCACCTGGAGATGCGTCACTGGCAGGAGGCGGCGGCGCTGAAGGCAAACGCCTCGGCCGAGCCTTTCAATCAGGCCATCACCTACTGGGCCAATACCATCGGATACGCGCGTCTGGGCGACGTGGAGGCGACACGGCAGAGCGCCAAGCGATATGACGAAATGATCGCCGCGACCAAGGCCTCGAAGGACGCGTATCTGGTGGAAGCAGAACAGGCGGCGGGACTCGAGGTCCAGGGCTGGCTGGCGTATGCGGAGAAGCGGTTCGACGACGCCCTGCGCCTGTTGCGTCAGGCTGCCGACCATCAGGAGGCTGTGGGCAAAGGCGAGATGGACCTGCCTGCGCGCGAGATGCTGGCCGATGTGTTGCGTGAGTTGGGCCGCCATCAGGAAGCGCTGGCGGAGTTCGAAAAATCGCTAAAGTCCGACCCCAATCGCTTCAATGGACTCTACGGCGCGGCCCGCGCGGCCGAGTCGTCCAGGCAGAAAGACAAAGCGAGCGCCTACTACGCACAGTTGCTGAAGAATTGCGATGACGGCGCGCATTCAGACCGGCCGGAACTGGCCCACGCCAAGACGCTGATCGCGAAGAAATAGAAGACGAGGCCTTGCGGCCCCGTTTCACATTCCAACAATATTTCCAGCGGCGTCCAGGTCCATCTTGACCGCCTGCGGCACCTTGCCCAGGCCCGGCATCAGCATCATATTGCCGCCGATGGGCACCACAAAGCCCGCTCCCGCCGAAAGGTTTGCATCCGTAACAGTGAACGTATGCCCGGTGGGCGCGCCCAGCAGCTTCGGATTGTCCGAGAACGAATACTGGGTCTTGGCCATGCACACAGGGAAGTGTCCGTAGCCAAGTTCGGTGTAACGCGCCAGCTTCTTCTTGGCCGCGTCCTCGATCACTACTTTGCCGGCGCCGTAGATCTCGGTCGCGACCCGCTTGATCTTGTCCTCGAAGCTCATCTCCGGTGTATACAGCGGCTGGACCTTGGCTGGATCAGTCTTCTCGGCTGCCGCCACGACTTTTTCCGCCAATTCGATCGCGCCGGCGCCGCCCAAGGAGAAGACGTCGGCCACGGCCGCGTCGAAACCAAGGTCTTTGCAGTGACTCTTCACTACTTCGAGCTGTTCGGGTGTGTCATTGGGGAAGCGGTTCACCGCGACCACCGGTTGCAGGGTGTACTTGCGCAGATTCTCCAAGTGCCTGCCCAGATTGGCCAGGCCTGCCTTCAACGCTTCCATCGAATCCGGAGCGCCGGCCGAAGCTCCGTGAGAAGCCAGCGCCTTCACGCTGGCCACCACCACCGCGGCCGAGGGCTTGATGCCGCTCGAGGGCATCACGATATCCAGATATTTCTCCGCGCCCAGATCGGCGCCGAAGCCACACTCGTTCACCACGTACTCGGCCAGTTGCATGCCCATGCGATGGCTGATCACGCTGCTGGTGCCGTGGGCGATGTTGCCGAACGGGCCTGCATGCACGAACGCCGGCGTGTTCTCCGAGGTTTGCACCAGATTGGGCAGGATGGCGTCCTGCATCAGCACCATCATGGCGCCGGTGGCGCCGATGTCGCGCACCCGGACCGGGGCGCGGTCCAGGTCATAGCCCAGCACGATCTCACCCAGGCGGCGGCGCAGGTCCTCGCGGTCCGAAGAGAGGGCGAGGATGGCCATGATCTCGCTGGCCGCGGTGATCACGAACCCGGTCTCCCGCGCGGTGCCGTTGGTGCGACCGCCCAGGGCCACCACGATCTCCCGCAGCGCGCGGTCATTCATGTCGATGGTGCGCGGCCAGGAAACATTGCCAACATCGATGCGCAGCTTGTTGCCGTGAAAGACGTGCGCGTCGAGCATGGCCGCCGCCAGATTGTGGGCCGCGGTCACGGCGTGAAAATCGCCGTTGAAGTGCAGGTTGATCTTCTCGCTGGGCAGGACCAGCGACTTGCCGCCGCCGGTGGCGCCGCCCTTCACCCCGAACACCGGCCCCAGCGACGGTTCGCGCGAGGTGACTACCGCTTTCTTGCCGATCCGGTTCAGCCCCAGCGTCAGGCCGATGGAGCAGACAGTCTTGCCCTCGCCGCTGGCCGTGGGATTAATGGCCGTCACCAGGATCAGTTTGCCTTTGGACTTGGCCCCGGGTCTGTCCAGTAATTCCAGGCGCACCTTGGCGGAGTAACGGCCGTAATAATCGATGTACTGCTCCTCGATCCCCAACTTTGCGGCGATCTCCTGGATTGGCAGCATCTTGATTGCAGGTTCAGACATGAATCGGCTCCTCGAACGAAACAACAAGAGTACGGGAAGCAGGCGGGAGACTCAAGGGGGGTGGGGCCTGAGGATTTAGGCTGATTTCTTGGTTTTTCCCCGTACCCGTCCGGGCTGACGGATCTCGATCTTCCCCTCCGGGAAAACCGCCTCGATGCGCAGGTCGCCGCCCATGGCTCGGACCATGGCCTGGAGCGTACTCAAATACATGTCCGTCCGCCGTTCCATCTTGGAGACGGCGGATTGCTTGATCTTCAATCGCGATGCCAGAGTTTCCTGGGTCATCGCTCGCGCGGTCCGCAATTCATCCAGGGCCATTTCCGTGACGTA
This sequence comes from Terriglobales bacterium, assembly GCA_016185365.1. Taxonomy (GTDB): domain Bacteria; phylum Acidobacteriota; class Terriglobia; order Terriglobales; family Acidobacteriaceae; genus DSPA01. The sequence continues at coordinate 12,207 of JACPNP010000003.1, read as the reverse complement.
TTTACTTGCTTTCTCCCGCGCACGAGCGCGGGAGGCAGGGGACATCTTGGCGCGCAATTCTTTGAAGTTCCTTGCCATGTTCATTTCCTCGATCGTTTCCTTAAGTTTGCGAGATGGCGGTCGAAGATCTCATCCGCGATCGGTACATACCGGTCGTACCAGTCGGCCAGGCCGGTCTTGTCTCCACCGATCAACAAAAGCGCCGTGCGGTGGGGATCAAATGCATACAGCACCCGCAGGTGCGCCCGGTTGACCTTCCCCGCAGCTCTTTCATGTGGGAGTGACGGGAAGTCGTGCTCACATCCGAATGTGGGCGGGGGAGTGCAGGCCCGAACCGCTCCAGCAACTCGACTTTCGCGCTGATCTCCACCTGTTCGTCCTCGGACAGGGCGTGCCACCAGGCCTCAAAGTCTGGGGTGAATTCCACGTCCCATGCCATGCATGGAATATAACCTATATGGAATATCAGGTCAAGAGCTACCCGCTCTGGCGGGAGACGTAAACGGAAAGACCCTCGTGGGACGGTGTGGAACCATGCCCGTCTATACTTTACCCATGCTTCTCATGGTCATCGAACGATTCAAGAACGGCGACCCATTGCCGGTCCGCGACCGCTTCCAGTCCAAGGGCCGCATGTTGCCTGGCGGTGTCACCTACATCTCCAGCTGGATCGATGCCGCCAACGCTCGCTGTTTTCAGTTGATGGAGGCGGACAGCGCCGCCGCTCTGCAGCCCTGGATCGACCGCTGGGCCGACTTGGTCGAATTCGAGGTCGTCCCCGTACAAACCTCGCAGGCTATTGGGCCGGGATGGAAGCGTCTTCATAGGTGGTGCGAATTCCGCCCGTTCCGGGCGCCTGCCGGAGATAAATTCCCTTTATCCGCCCCATCACGATTTTTGATTGGCCGCCGGACGCGCCCGCGCGATACCATCATGCCAGCGGAACACTCCCTGGCTCCGAATGATCTGATCCATCCACGGCACACGCACAAAGGAGATCTATGGCGGACGAACTTCGCAGTTTTTTGGCGTTGAGTTATGACGAATTGGAAGACCTGAACCTGAAGGCCAAGGAGCAGCGCAGGACCCGCGTCGCGGCCCATAAGGTCCAGGAAGAGCGCTTGCGCTATCTGCGCGACGAGAAACGCATCAAGGCCGTGACCGTGCTGTTCAGCGACCTCGAAGGCCGCCTGCACATGCTCGATTACGACAAGAAGTTTCTCATCAAGAGCTGGGACAATCTGACTTTTGACGGCTCCTCCATCCGCGGCTTCACCGCGCAGCGCGAGAGCGACCTGCGTTTGCTGCTCGATTGGAGCGCCTTCTACTGGGGTCCGGCGGACATCTTCGGCCCCGGCAAGGTGCTGGTCTTCAGCGAGGTGATCGACAAGGACGGTGGCCCCTACAGCGCCGATATCCGTGGCCGGCTCAAGTCCTACGCCAACGAACTGCACAAGAAAAAGGGATACACCCTGAATGCAGCCAATGAGATCGAGGGCTTCCTGTTCAAGGGGTCCGACGCTGAACGCCGCTATCATGAGACCGGGAAATTCGAGTATGTGAACACCGGTGGCTACTACCACTCATTGCCCGGTGACCTGCTGCGCACGTTCATTGACACCACCGCCGAAGTCCAGCGCGCCATGGGCTTCCAGAACGAGAAAGACCATCCGGAGGTCGCGCCCTCGCAGTTCGAGATCAATTACAGCTACGCGGATGTGGTCACCGCCGCCGACCAGATCCAGATCTACAAGCTCATCTGCCGCCAGGTGGCCACGCGCATGGGCCTGACCGCGTCTTTCCTGCCCAAGCCGGTGGTGGGCGTGAATGGCAACGGCATGCACACCAACGTCTCGGTGAGCAAAGGCGATAAGAACCTGTTCTGGGACCCCAAGGGCGAAGAGAAGATGAGCAAGATGGCCTGGGAGTTCGTGGACCACATCCTCACCCAGGCGAATGACGTTTGCCTGATGTTGAACGCCAGCGTCAACGCCTACCGCCGGCTGGACCCGCACTTTGAAGCGCCCAACCAGATCAAGGCCTCGGCCGTGGACCGCGGCTCCATGATCCGCATCCCCATCGGCAACGAGAAGAGCGCGCGCGTCGAGGTGCGCTCCGTCGGGCCGGACGCGAACCCCTATCTGGTGATGTACTCCATCTTCGTCACCGGGCTTGAGGGCCACACCGCCAAGATCAAGAACCTGCGCCAGGCCCAGCGCTTCCTGCCGGACAACGTCTATACCGCGCTGGAGAACTTCCGCAAATCAGACTGGACCACCAAGCTCCTTGGCGCCGACGTGAAGGGCCGTTACGCCGACCTGAAACAGGCCTCGGCCGACCGCTGCCCTCGGCTGCTGGGCACATTCGTCAAGGCGCCTGAGGTGCAGTACCACCATGATGTGTACAACCAGTATCTGTGGAACATGTTTTAGATCGCGCCAAGTTGTCGCGGCCCGGACCCTTGGTCCGGGCCGATTGTTTTGTGGTTACTTTCGGCCCATGGACCGTCGGTATCTGGCCTGAACGGGTGGGGAATGCTGAACTATGGGCATGACGCAGGTCGTACTCGATCCCCGCTATGCCACCGCGCTCTCCGCGCGTTTCGTCGTGCAGACCGCCTTGAAGTACCGGCTGGCCGGCGGCACCGAGTGGCACAACGGTGACGCCATCAACATGAGCGGCTCGGGCCTGTTCTTCTACTGTGACAATGTGCTTAAGCCGGAGCAGGAGATCGAGATCTATATCCCGGTGGCCTTTGCTCCGGCTTCGGTCTTTCCCCTGCGCATTGCCAAAGCCTATGTGGTCCGCACCGTGCCGGCCAGCGCGGAGAACCATCGTGATGCCATGGCCATTCAGTTCCTCTGATTCTTCCCTGCGTCGCGCGTTCCTGTGACACTACGCGATGAATACAGGACGAGCGCCACATATCACTGGTATCAGCTGCGACCACGAACTATCCCGCCGATCCATGCGTCTATGATGGCCAGCGACCCCAAAGGCCACCATGACATCGAGACTTCTCGCAGCACTCCTTCTTAGCGCTGCCGCCTTCGCCCAGGACACAACTATGTTCCGCGTAGACCCCCGGCACTCCGGCATTTATCAAACTGCCGCCGTCCCCGCTTTCCATCAGGTGAAGTGGAAGTTCCACACCAACGGCAAGATCTACTCCTCACCCGCCATCGCCGGCGATACGCTTTACATCGGCTCGCACTCCGGCAAGCTCCTTGCGTCCGACCTCAAGTCGCGGAGCAGGCCTGGGTCTACGAGACGGACGCCGTGCGCGAGATCGGCCCCAAATTCACAAATCCTGATGGCACGCCCAATTACGCTGCCGCATTCACGGACGGTTTCTATGACGCCATCATCATCGGCGTGGACCGCATGTTCGCCATGGGCGCCTTCCTGTCCTCGCCCGTGCCCGATAACGGTGTGATCTACGTCGGCAGCACGGACGGGAACCTGTACGCGCTGGAGTAAGCCGGGCGAGCTCTCGGGGTGTCAGGGGTTTCTGCGCGCGGAATCTTCTCGCCTGTGGTTATTTCGCGGCTATAATCCAGCGACCGCACATATGGCCCTCGATTCCGGCACCAAACTCGGTCCGTACGAGATCCTTGCGCCCATCGGCGCGGGCGGGATGGGCGAAGTCTATAAGGCCCGTGACACCCGGCTGGAGCGCGAAGTCGCCATCAAGGTCCTGCCCGGCCAATCGTCTGCCAGCGTGGAGTTGCGCACCCGCTTCGAGCGCGAGGCCCGCGCGATCTCCTCGTTCCAGCACCCGAACATCTGCACTCTGCACGATGTAGGACATCAGGACAACACCGACTATCTGGTGATGGAGCTTCTCGACGGGGAGAGCCTGGCCAAGCGTTTGGAACGCGGTCCCATCCCCCTTGATCAGCTCCTGAAGATCGCCTTCGAGATCGCGGGCGCGCTCGACAAGGCCCACCACAACGGCATCGTGCATCGCGACCTGAAACCCGGCAATATCATGCTCACCAAGGGCGGAGCCAAGCTGATGGATTTCGGCCTGGCCAAACCGTCGTCGGTGGCCCTGGCGGGGAGTGGAACGCTGCCTGTGTTCTCCGCCGCGCTCACCATGGATTCGCTCCATAGCCCCATCACCCAGCAAGGCACCATCATCGGGACCATCCAGTACATGAGCCCGGAACAGCTGCAGGGCAAGGACGCCGACGCCCGTTCTGACATTTTCGCCTTCGGAGCCGTGCTCTATGAGATGGCCACGGGCAAGCGCGCATTCGAAGGCAAGTCGCAACTTTCGGTCGCGTCCGCCATCCTGGAAAAGGATCCGGAACCCATCAGCATCTCGCAGCCGCTGACGCCGCAAGGGCTGGAGCAAGTGGTCCGGACGTGCCTCGCCAAAGATCCGGAAGACCGCTTCCAGACCGCGCACGACCTGCGCCTGCAACTCGGATGGATCGAATCGGGCGGGATGCGTGCCTCCGTGCCGGCCTCCGGAGGGTATTCCACGCGGCGCATGGCGGCTTGGATCGTAGCGGCCGCGATCGCTGCTGCGGCTCTGACCGCGGCCGCCATCGCCTTGTTCCGCGAGACGCCACGGCCCGAAGTGGTGCGCTCCAATCTGCTGCCCCCGGAAAAATCGGCGTTCCAATCGATGGATGTTGTTTTCTCCCCCGACGGACGGACGCTGGCTTTTGTCGCCGCCGGTGAATCGGGGTCCGGGATCTGGGTCCGGCAAATGAACGCCTCCGCCGCAAAACTGCTGAGCGGGACGGAAGGCGCCAGCGCTCCGTTCTGGTCGCCCGATGGGAAGAGTCTCGGTTTCTTCGGCGACTCCAAACTTAAGAAAGTGGATGTGGTCAGTGGGGCGGTGATGACCATCTGCGAAGCCCCGGACGCGCGCGGCGGAAGCTGGAGTGCGGACGGTGTGATCATCTTCACCCCCACGACCGACGACGCTCTCTACCGGGTGTCCGCCGATGGAGGCACGCCGTCGCCGCTTACCCAGCTGGATTCCGCGTCCAAGGACCAGACCCATCGCTGGCCGCAATTCCTCCCGGACGGCCGGTACATCTACCTGAGCCGCGCCGTCATCGCGAAGAACGAAACGACGGGGATCTATATCGCGGCGTTGGGGTCCAAAGAGAGGGTTCAACTGGTCAAGACCGAGTTTCGCGGCATGTATGTCGCGGGCTACCTGCTCTTCATGCAGAACCGGAGTCTGTTTGCCCAGAAGCTTGACCTGAAGAGATCACGCTTGGCAGGTTCTCCCGTCCTGCTGGCGGAAAATGTATTAAGTGATAACCGCTGGACCGCGGCCTACGCCGCCAGTGCGACCATGCTGGCGTTCCACAGCGGCGCTGAGGGCAGCAATCAGCTGGTCTGGTTCGATCGCACCGGCAAGGTCCTCGAGGGCAAGGGCGCCACTCAGGTGGGTGTCTTCCGCCTCTCTCCCGATGGCAGCAAGGTGGCGGTGAGCGCGACCGATCGCGGCAATTCCATCGACCTGTGGATCCTCGATCTGGCCCTCGACACGAAGACACGGTTCACATTCCTGGACAACGCTGAAGACGATCCCCAGTGGAGCCCGGACGGCAAGACCATCGTCTATGATTCGACCGTGCTGGGTCAGTATGACATCTACTCCAAGCCGGCGGATGGTTCGGAAAAGGAGACCCTGCTCTGGAAATCGACGTCGGTCAAATACTCCACCAGTGTTTCCCGGGACGGAAAATTCCTGGCCTTCGATAACACCGATCCCACGAATGAGAACCGGACCGACGTATTCGTTCTGCCGCTCACGGGCGATCACAAGGCATTCCCGTTCCAGGCCACCAAGGCGGTTGAGCAGTTCGGCGATTTCTCGCCCGACGGGAAATGGATGGCCTTTACCTCCAACGAGGCCGGCCGGCATGAGATCTACGTGGCCCCCTTCCCGGGCGGACAGACCAAATATCAGGTCTCGCAAGGCGGCGGCATGTTCCCGCGCTGGCGGCGCGACGGCAAGGAGTTGTATTACGTCTCCCTGGACCTCTTCATCACCGCGGTCGACGTGGACTCGACCGACCGCAGCTTTTCCGCCGGCAATGCGAAGAAGCTTTTCCGCATCCGGCCCTCGCGCCCGGCGTACGCGTTCGACGTCGCCGCCGATGGAAAACGATTTCTGGTGAACCAGCTCGCAGGCGCAAATGTCAATCCGATGTCACTGGTCCTCAATTGGACCCAGGAGTTGGAGAAGGAGTAGGGTTCCCGGCACGGAAGCCCTGGGTGAACATCCCCGCTGCGATCGATCCTAAAGCCGCGTGTACAGCAGTCCGTTTGGCACGGCTGAAGCCGTGCCCTTTCACAAACCGTCTTCGCCGGGGCTAAAGCCAGGGAAAAACAGTCGTTGGTCGGCGGTCGTTGATCGTCAGCCAAACCTTTTCACCACAGAGACCACGGAGAAAAACAGTCGCAGGCCAAAACAAAAAGCTATTCACCACAGAGACCACGGAGGGAACCAGGTCCCTGTTGGTGTGGCACAGCCGCCCCCGGCTGTGCAGGCGAGATCTCGGACAGCGATTTCAAAGAACATTCTGAGGATCGACCTCAGGGGCTAAGGCCCGGGGAAAGGCAGTCGTCGGTCGTCAGTAAGATCAAAACCAAAGATCAAGATCGAACCGCGTAAAAAAATCCGATCAGGTCGGATAAAAACCTTTTCACGCAGAGGACGCAAAGGTGCGCGAAGGGAGTAACCCCCGGGGCTAAAGCCCCAGACCCTTACAAGGCATGGGGTCGGTGCGGGTAAACCCGCACCCTGACTGAGATTGAGCCCGGCTAGGTTCGGCAACAAAGGGATTCCTCGACTTCGCCTCGCCTTACTTCGGGCTCGGCTCCGCTCGGAATGACAAGCATGAGGGATTGGAGTCGAGGGAACAGCAACGCTCAAAACGAGTGCGAATGCGAGATCATTCGTTCAAAGGTCGGTCTCAGGGGCTTTTCACTTGACATCATCGCCAAAACAAGTTAATATACATATCAATGACAATATCGCTAAGCTATAGCATGCTAACTCCTTTAGATTTCCGATTTTAGCCATAACCCCTTTCCGTTCATGATTTTACAAATCGGTCGGAGCGTAAATCGTTGATTCCATTGGATAGAGGGGGGAGGGGGTAGGCATCAGAGGCTAGGGTTTAGGGGATAGGGGACACAGGCAAAAGGCGCAGTTTGACTGCACGCACGAGTCGCGGCCTGAGCCAATCTCATCCAACACCCGGTGCTAGAATCGTAGTTCCCACTCCATCCTGCGAGGACTTCCATGGCCACCCTGCTTGAGACCGCCGCGCACGCCATCCTGACCCCGACCACGCCATTCGCCAACGAGCCGCTCACCGACTTCACCAAGGAAGAAAACGCGCGGGCGATGCGCGAGGGCCTGGAGAAGGTCCGCGCCGAGCTGGGGCGCGAGTATGAGCTGATCATCGGCGGCGAGCAGGTCAAGACCAAGGACAAGATCAAGAGCGTGAGCCCGTCGGACCCCTCGATCGTGGTGGGCATCCACCAGAAGGCGGGCGCGGAGCACGTGGAGCCGGCGATGGCGGCCGCGCTCGCAGCCTTTGCCAGCTGGCGCAAGGTGCCGGTGGAGGAGCGCGCGAGCCTGCTGCTGCGCACCAGCGAGATCCTGAAGAAGCGCAAGTATGAGTTCAGCGCCTGGCTGGTCTACGAGGTGGGCAAGAACTGGGCTGAGGCGGACGCCGACATCGCCGAGACCATCGACTTCTGCGAGTTCTACGCGCGCGAGGCGCTGCGCCTGAACGAGGCCACCACTCCGGTGCAGATGCCGGGCGAGCACGACATGTTGCGCTACATCCCGCTGGGGGTGGGCGCGGTGATCCCGCCGTGGAACTTTCCCTGCGCCATCATGGCGGGGATGACGATGGCCTCGATCGTGTGCGGGAACACGGTGATCCTGAAGCCGTCGAGCGATTCGCCGACCATCGCGGCCAAATTCATCGAGGCGCTGCGCGAGGCGGGCCTGCCGGACGGCGTGGTGAACTTCTGTCCCGGCTCGGGCGCGACCTTCGGCAACGCCGTGGTGGAGCATCCCAGGACGCGGTTCATCGCCTTCACCGGCTCGAAGGAAGTGGGGCTGGACATCCACCAGCGGGCTGCGGTGCCGCGCAAAGGCCAGATATGGATCAAGCGCACCATCCTGGAGATGGGCGGAAAAGATTCGATCATCGTGGACGCCGACGGCGACCTGGATGCCGCGGTGGAAGGCGTGGTGCAGGCCGCATTCGGATTCAGCGGACAGAAGTGCTCGGCGTGCTCGCGCGCCATCGTGGATGAGAAGGTCTATGACGTGTTCGTGGCCCGGGTGAAAGAACGTGTGGCCAAGATCAAGGTGGGCGACCCGGCGGCGAACGCCAACATGGGCCCGGTGGTGAATGAGGGCGCGATGAAGTCCATCCTGGATTACATCGAGGTGGGCAAGAAGGAAGGGCGGCTGATCTCCGGCGGTGGGCGCGACGCGGCAGCAGGCGGCGGATACTTTGTGCAGCCCACGGTCATTGCGGACATCGCGCCGAACGCGCGCCTGGCCCAGGAGGAGATCTTCGGGCCGGTGCTGGCCATCATCAAGTCCAAGGGCTTTGAGGACGCGCTGGCCATCGCCAACAACACCGAGTTCGGCCTGACGGGCGCGATCTACACGACGTCGGCGGAGAAGCTGGAGCGCGCACGCGAGGACTTCCACGTGGGCAACCTGTACCTGAACCGCAAATGCACGGGCGCGATGGTGGGGGCGCATCCCTTCGGCGGATTCAACATGAGCGGCACGGACTCCAAGGCCGGCGGGCCGGATTATCTGCTGCTGTTCACGCAGGGGAAGAGCATTGCGGAGAAAGTCAGTCGCTAGTCGGCAGACGTCAGTCGTCAGGAAAGCCCGGCTGGTGGCCGGGCTTTTTCATTGCAACATTTTGAAATGTACAAAGGGATTCCTCGACTCGGGGCTGAAGCCCCTCGCTCGGAATGACAACACTAGTGAGTGGCGCGGTTGGTGCGTGGCGCGGTCAGTTGACGCTGGCGGAGGCGGCGTCGAGCAGGATCTTGTGGTGGATGGTGAAGAGCGCCAGCTCGAGGCGGTCACTGACGCCGATCTTGTCATAGACGTTGCGCAGGTAGTTCTTGATGACCTGCTCGGTGGTGCCGAGGCGGTCGGCGATCTCCTTGTTCTTGTAGCCCTGCACGATCAGTGCGACGATCTTCAGCTCCTTGGCGGTGAGACGGTCGCGGACGCGCGCGCCGACCATGTCCGTTTCCTTGGCGGCGCCGTCATCCTTGACGGAGGGCACCCAACCTTCGCCTTTGCCGACCTTGCGCACGCAGTCCACCAGGTCCTGTCCGCTGACGTTGCGGTAGATGATGCCGTGCGCGCCCTTTTGCTGCAGGTCCTGGGTAGTGTCGTCGGGCTCGGCGATCAGCACCAGACGGGTCTTGTTCTTCTTGGCGGCCTCGGCCACGGCGGCGATCTCCACGCCCATGGTGTGGGAGAAGATGAGGACGCCGGCGCGAAAGCTGTTGAGCGCGCTGAAGAGTTTCTCGGAACTATCGGCCTGGGCCACGATGCGGAACTCATCCTCCACGGCCAGGACCTTGGCGGCGCCGGCGCGGAATATCGCTTGATTGTCAGCCAGGATGATCTTCAGCATCACTTTTTCCTAACGAACTTGTAGTGGTCGATCACGCAGGCGATGCCGGCTTTGGGCACCTTGCCGCGGGCCTTGGGCGTCTCCAACCGGACCACCCGGCCCTTGCAGTGGATCTCCACATCTTTGTTTGTACCCACGATCTGCCCGGGCAAGGTGATGTCAAACTCGACGGTGGAGCCGATGTCCAGGAGGGAGTTGGCCTTCAGGTAGACGCCGGCGGCGCTGACGTTGTGCGTGGTGGTGGCTTCGCCTTTGGTGGCTTTGCGGTTCCGGATGGTGATGGGCAAAACCAGCGGGAACCGTTTGCCTGTGCGTCGCGCCTCGGACACTCTTGCCCCTGTAGTTAGCGCTGCTCCCCAGCCGAGGGAAGCCCGCGCGGCTTGACTAAGGTTTATATCACGAAGGCGGCTTTGGGTCACAGGGATGCCGGCGGAGAGGCACAAAAGGCCCAGTCCCGCGGCGGGAATCGGCATGGACAGCAACCAAAGGTAACGTTGCTTCCCCTGACAGTATCGGGTAGGTTAGGGTTGTCGCCAGTCCGGTCCGGAGGGGCCGGAGGGCCTATCCGGCTGTCCACGCGGAACCTGCCGTACGAACGAAGGAGTCCGTGCCAACCAAGTCCAAACCACCGGTGACCGCACACGGGAAACCGGCCGTCATCCCCAACGGCGGCAAGACGCTGAAGACCGTCCGCGTGCCGGACGCGTTCCGTCCATTGTTCGAGCAGGCGCAGGATTATGTAAGCCGGTATTTCAAAGACCGGGTGGAAGATCCGGAGAAGAGCACGATCTCGATCTCCGGCGAACGCTACATCCTGGTGCGCGCGGCGTCGATGAGCGTGGAGTTCTTCGACCTGGTGATGAGCCTGTACCGCGAACGCGGCGAGGACGAGGCCCGTCAGGTGGCGTCGAACATCCTGTTCGACGTGGCCCATGCCATCGGCAAGGGCGACGCCAAGAACTTCCACACCAAGATGGACGTGAATGATCCGATCGCCAAACTTTCGGCCGGGCCGATCCATTTCAGCTTTGCCGGCTGGGCCTTCGTGGACATCCTGCCGGAGTCGGCGCCCTCGACGGATGAGCACTACTACTTGATCTACGACCACCCGTTCTCCTTCGAAGCCGATGCCTGGATGCGGCACGGGCGAAAATCTGAATTCCCGGTGTGCATCATGAATGCGGGTTACTCCTCGGGCTGGTGCGAGGAGAGTTTCGGCCTGTCGCTGGTGGCGGTGGAAGTCGAATGCCAGGCGATGGGCGATAAGCACTGCCGGTTCATCATGGCGCCGCCGGCGCGCATCGAAGAGCATATTGCGAATTACTTTGCCGCGCAGGGCAGCGTGGCGCCGGCGCGAAATATTCCGTTGTCAGGCGTCACGGTGCCGGAATTCTTCCAGCGCAAACGCATGGAGGACGCGTTGCGCACGATGAACGTGGAACTGGAATCGCGGGTGGAAGAGCGCACGGCGGAGCTGTCATCCGCCTATGTGCAAGTGAAGGAACAGATCAGCGAGCGCGAACGCGTGGAAAAGCTGCAGAACGCGCTTTTGCGCATCGCCAATCTGGCGTCGTCGGAACAGGACCTGGAACAGCTCTACGCCGAGATCCACGCCACGGTGGCGGAGTTGATGTATGCCAAGAACCTGTACATCGCGCAGATCGACAAGGCCACCGGGCTGGTGAGTTTTCCGTACTACGTGGACGAAAAAGATCCGCGGCCCCTGCCGCGCAAAGGCGGGCGGGCGCTGACGGAATATGTTCTGCGCACGGGCAAGTCGCTGCTGGCCACGCCGGAGACGCTGGCGACCCTGGAAACATCAGGCGAGATCCAACGCCACGGCACGCATTCCATGGACTGGATGGGCGTCCCGCTGAAGAAGGACGATGAGACCTTCGGCGCGCTGGTGGTGCAGAGTTACCGTGAGAACGTGCGCTACGGCCCGGCGGAAGAGCAGGTGCTGACGTTCGTCTCGCAGCAGATCGCGCGCGCCATCGAGCACAAGCGCAGCGCGGAGGCGATCCGCGAGAGCGAGGCCAAGTTCCGCGCCCTGGCGGAGAGCGCGGTCCCGGCCATCTACATCTTTGACGGCAACCAGTTCCTGTATGTGAATCCCGCCTGCGAATGGATCTTCGGCTATACCGCGAACGAACTTTTGACGCTCGCGAGCCCCTGGGTGCTGGTGCATCCGGATGACCGGGAGATGGTGAAACAACGCGCCATGACCCGCATCACCGGCGCGGACACTCCGGCACGGTATGAATTCAAGGCCATCACGAAGCAAGGCCATGTGCGCTGGATGGACCTGAGCGCAAGTCCCATCGTGTTCGAAGGCCGTTCGGCGGTGGTGGCCACGGCGGTGGACATCACCGAACGCAAGCGCGCCGAACAATTGCAGTCCGCGCTCTATCGCATCGCCGACCGGGCCACGTCGGTGGGCGACCTGTCGGCGCTGTATAAGGCGATCCATGGCATCGTCAGCGAGTTGATGTATGCCAACAATTTTTTCATCGCGCTCTACAATCCGGCCACG
>JACPNP010000002.1 GCA_016185365.1 Terriglobales bacterium | reverse complement strand
ATCAGAAGCTGCACATGGCGATGACCGCTTCGCACACCGGCGAGAAACGCGTGGAGTTCGGCGGGGTGATCTACACCGAGTCCGCCGACAAGGGCGCGCGCTTCATCATGGACTGCAACCAGAACCTGGTGCCGCTGGTGTTCCTCCATGACGTGAACGGGTTCATGGTGGGCCGCGACGCGGAGTGGAGCGGCATCATCAAGGCCGGCGCCAAGATGGTGAACGCGGTGTCCAATTCCGTGGTGCCCAAGATCAGCCTGATCCTCGGGGGCAGTTTCGGGGCTGGTCATTACGCGATGTGCGGCAAAGCTTATGATCCGCGCTTCGTCTTTGCCTGGCCCTCGGCCCGGTACGCCGTGATGAGCGGCGCTTCGGCTGCGGGCACGCTGGTGGAGATCAAGATCAAACAGCTGGAGCGCGGCGGCAAGAAACTGAGCGAGGAAGACAAGAAGAAACTCTTCGACGAGGTCAAGGCCACGTATGACGAGCAGATGGACACGCGCTACGGCGCGGCGCGCTTGTGGCTCGATGCGGTGATCGACCCGCTGGACACACGCGCGGCGTTGGTGGATGCGCTGGAGGCGTGTTCGCTGAATCCGGAGGTGGCGAAGTTCAGTGTGGGGGTGTTGCAGACGTAGCGTCGTTTCACCACAGAGACACAAAGGCTGGAAAATTGCGATCTATGATTTGCGATTTGTGATTGAAAAACATCTGGCAACATCGTTTGTTCGGGACGGGCAAGTTTAAGCAAAATGAGTTTGTCGATTCGGAGTCCGGATACACTTGGTGCCGAAAACTGCCGTTACGGTGTTGCAAGAGCAATCACAAATCTGAAATCGACAATCACAAATGAGTATCAAACACATCGAGTGTCCCCGCGATGCCTGGCAAGGGTTGGCGGGACAGATCCCCACCGAGGAAAAGGTCGGGTATCTGCGCGAGCTGGTGCGTGCGGGGTTCAAGCATATCGATGCCGTGAGTTTCGTGTCGCCCAAAGCCGTGCCGCAGATGGCGGATTCAGAAGACGTGCTGGCCAAGCTTGATCCGCCTGATGATGTGGAGATCATCGGGATCGTGGTGAATCAGAAAGGCGCGGAGCGGGCCCTTGCGACGGAGGCGGTGCGGACGCTGGGCTTTCCTTATTCCATCTCGCCCACGTTCCTGGAACGCAATCAGAAGCAGACACTGGAAGAGGCATTGGACGAGCTGGAGAAGATCAAAGTGATGGCCGATGAGGCCGGACTGAATGTGGTGACCTACATCTCGATGGCCTTCGGCAATCCCTACGGTGATCTGTGGAATGTGGAAGAGGTGCTGGAGGCGGTGGGCCTGATCGCGGACATGGACATCCGCCAGGTGTCGCTTGCGGACACCGTCGGTACTGCGACGAACGCGCAGATCAGAGACTTGGTGAGCGCGACGCTGGCAAAGTACGATCACATGGAGGTGGGCGTGCACCTGCATTCCCGGCGTGAGCACGCGGTGGAAAAGGTCTTGACGGCGTACGATGCAGGGTGCCGCCGGTTTGACTCGGCGATCGGCGGACTGGGCGGGTGTCCGTTTGCGCAGGATGCGTTGGTGGGCAATATCCCGACGGAAACTGTGTTCGAAGCGTTGGTGCAGCGCGGTGTGGCGCTGCCGGTCACGAAGCCGATCACAAATCTGGTGCAGCATTCGGCGGACATCGGGGCGAGGTACAGTGGTTAGTGGTTAGTGGTTAGAAAACCAAATATGGCTGAATACAATACGATCCTTCTCTCCGAACAAGACAACATCGCCACGCTGACCCTCAACCGGCCGGACAAGCGCAATGCCGTCAGCTTCCAGCTGGTGGCGGACGTGATGGCCGCGCTGGACGAGGTGGAGAAGTCGGCCGACTCGCAGGTGCTGATCATCACCGGAGCAGGCAAGGCGTTCTGCGCGGGGCTCGACCTCGAGGACCTGCAGAAGCTGACCGGCAAGACGCACGAACAGAACGTGGAAGACTCGCGCACCATGGCGAACCTGTTCCGGCGGATCTATGACTTCACGAAACCAACGATCGCGGCGGTGAACGGACACGCCATCGCCGGTGGTACGGGCATCGCCACCATGTGCGATTTCACCCTGGCCGTGCCCGAAGCGAAATTCGGATACACGGAAGTGAAGATCGGTTTCGTGCCGGCCATCGTGTCGTCGTATCTGGTGTTCCAGGTGGGGCACAAAGTCGCGCGCGACCTGTTGATGACGGCGCGGCTGTTCGACGCCGCGGAGGCGCATCGCTACGGTCTGGTGAATGAAGTGGTCGCGCCCGCCGAACTGATGCCGCGGGCGATCACGCTGGCGAACCTGCTGCTGGAAAACAGTCCCAGCTCGGTGCGCGCCACCAAGCGGCTGATCAACAGCTTCATCAAGGAGCAACTGGACGCGCAAGTGGCGGCGGCGGTGGAGGACAACGCGCGCATCCGCACCACGGCGGACTTTCGCGAGGGCATCGCGTCATTCCTGGAGAAGCGCAAGCCGAAGTGGACGGGAAAATGACCGGCGAGGCGAAAATCCGCGTCCGCTACGCCGAGACGGACAAGATGGGCGTGGTCTACCACTCGAATTTCATCGTATGGTTCGAGGTGGGCCGCGTGGAACTGCTGCGCCAGCTCGGGTTCCGCTATCGCGACCTGGAGCGCGAGCACGATTGCCACATCGCGGTGGCGGATGTCCGCTGCCGGTTCAAGAGCCCGGCGTATTATGACGATGAGTTGATCGTCCGCACCCGGCTGAAGAATATTCGCGGTTCCCTGCTGCATTTTGCCTATGAGATCGTGCGCGCAGAGGATGGCACTCTCCTGGCCGAAGGTGAGACCACGCACATCGTGGTGAATGCGAAGTTTGAGAAGACGCAGTTGCCGGAAAGATTCCAGTCCGCTTTTGCCGCGGCGGTGAAACAGTAGTCAGTAGTCAGTGGTCAGTAGTCAGTGGTCGGCAGCCGCGGCATATGTTCAACACAGCCGAGGACGGCTGTGCCACACGGTCCACAGTCGGCCGGAGGCCGGCGCTAACAAACCTATGAAGGCCCTGCACATCGACGGAAACAGCCTGACGCTCGCTGACCTGAAGCAGGTGGTGCAGGAGCGGCGACCCGTGTTGCTCGATCCCGACGCGCGTGAGCGAGTGGAGCGGGCGCGCGCCGTGGTGGATGACATTGTGGCCCGCGACCGCCTGGCCTATGCCATCACCACCGGCGTGGGCAAGCTGAGCGACGTGCGCATCACCGCTGAGCAGAACCGCGCGATGCAGGTGAACCTGCTGCGCTCGCACGCGGTCGGCGTGGGCGAGCCGCTGAGCGAGGCCGAATCGCGGGCGATGATCCTGCTGCGCGCGAACTCGCTGGCCAAGGGCTTCAGCGGCGTGCGCCCGGTGGTGATCGACACGCTGTGCGAGATGCTCAACCGCGGCGTGCATCCGGTGATCCCTTCGCAGGGCAGCGTGGGCGCCAGCGGCGATCTTGCCCCGCTCGCGCACCTGGCGCTGGTGCTGATCGGCGAGGGTGAGGCGTTCGTCTCGGAAACAAAAGCCGGGAAAGTCGAGCGCCGGGGCAGGAAGTTGAAGGGCGCGAGCGCGCTGAAAGCAGCCGACATCAAGCCGCTCACGCTTGAGGCCAAGGAAGCCATCTCACTCATCAACGGCACGCAGGCGATGCTGGCCGTGGGCGCGCTGACACTGCTCTCGGCGGAGAATCTGGCGGACACGGCCGACGTGCTGGGCGCGATGTCGCTCGACGCGCTCAAAGGTACCGACACCGCGTTCGACGAGCGCATCCATGCGGCGCGTCCCCACGCCGGGCAGATGCAGGTGGCGGCCAACCTTCGGCTCATGCTTGCGGACAGCGCGCTGCGCGAGTCGCATCGCGGCTGTGGCCGGGTGCAGGACGCATACTCCATGCGCTGCATCCCGCAGGTGCATGGCGCGGTGCGTGACACGCTCGCCTTCTGCCGGCGCACCTTCGAGATCGAGATGAACTCCGCGGTGGACAATCCGCTGGTCTTCCCCGCGCCGAAACAGGTGGGCAAGAAGCCGCAGATCGGCGACGTGGTGGAAGGTGACGTGATCAGCGGCGGCAATTTTCACGGCGAGCCGGTGGCCTTCGCGCTCGACTATCTGGCCATCGCGCTGAGCGCGCTGGCGGGCATCAGCGAGCGGCGCATCGAGCGCATGGTGAATCCCGCGCTCAGCGAAGGACTGCCGCCCTTCCTCGCTTCCGGCGCCGGGCTGAACTCCGGATACATGATGCCCCAGGTCACAGCGGCCGCATTGGCCAGCGAGAACAAAGTGCTGGCGCATCCAGCGAGCGTGGACTCGATCACCACCAGCGGCAACAAAGAGGATTACGTTTCCATGGGCATGGGCGCGGCCATCAAACTGAAGAAGGTCATGATGAACTCGCGCTACGTGCTGGCCATTGAGGCCGCCGCCGCCGCGCAGGCATTGGATTTCCTCGCTCCACTCAAGACCAGCGCCCGCGGCCAGCAGGCGCACGCCGCCATCCGCGCGGTCTCACCCACGGTGGACCATGACCGCAGCCTGGCCGCGGACTTCGAGAAGCTTGCCGAGCTGATCGAGAGCGGGAAGATTGCGGAGTGTTTGCGGTAGATCTTTTTGCAAGAAGGAACCGCGAACGCGTTCTCGGTGTCAGAACTATTAAGGCCTGCCAAGGAGTCATTCGTATGAAGCGAATCCTCAGCAAACTGATCGGCATAGGTCTACTTGTGTTTCTTGCTTACCTGAGTCTTGCCGCACAGGTCCAGGCTCAAGAGACGGTACGCGCGAAAGCCAAGGACCTGTATGAGAGAGGCCGCCACGTGGAGGCGTTGCCGCTGCTGGAGCAACTGGCGATGGAGCTGCCGAATGACCCGGAGATCCAGGGTGAGTTGGGCTTTTCGCTCCTGGCAGCGGCCGCAGCGGAGCCGGACATCCCGAAGAAGCGAGCCATGCGAGTCCGGGCCAAGAAGACCATGTTGCGTGCCCGTGAATTGGGCAATAAGAGCAACTTGATGGGCGTTGCCGATGACTTGCCGGATGACGGTACGGAACCAAGCTATTCCAAGGATGCCGCCTTGGACCGGGCCATGCAGGCGGCGGAATCCGAATTCGTGAAGGGCAACTATGCCGAGGCGATCGCCGGATATCAGCGCGCGCTGGCGCTTGATCCCAGGAACTATCATGCAACATTGTTCATCGGTGACGTTCTATTCAAGCAGAAACAGTATGACCAGGCCGGCGAATGGTTCGCGAGGGCCATCGCCATCCAGCCGGATGTCGAAACGGCATACCGCTACTGGGGTGACGCACTCAAGTTTCAGGGCAAGTACGAACCGGCAATGGACAAGTTCCTGGACGCAGTCGTCGCCGAGCCCTACAGCCGGTCTTCCTGGGTCGGATTGACGCAGTGGGCGGACGCCAACCGCGTGAAGCTTACGCAGCCGCGGATCGATGTCCCCAAGTACGAGAAATCGGCCGACGGCAAGTCCAACATGAACATCACTCTGTCCACGGCCGATGACGGAAGCATGGGGTGGATCGGATACGCCGGGACTCGTGCCGCCTGGGAGAAAGAAAAATTCAAGGCCACGTTTCCGGAGGAAATGGCATACCGACACTCCTTGGTGGAGGAAGCCGATGCCCTGCGCTCCGTGATCCGCCTGGCGGAATCCACCGCGAAAGACAAAAAGAAAGGGCCCAACTACACGCCCCAACTTCAACTCCTGAAACGGTTGATCGATGAGGGTATGCTAGAGGCGTGGATCCTGATCTTCAATGCCGATAACGGGATTTCGCAGGATTATGATGCTTATCGGCAGAAAAACCGCCCGCTGTTGAAGGCATTCCTGGTGAAGTATGTGGTGGGGAAATAGTAAGGTGCGGGACCAATGGCCATGTGTCCACCGAGTTCCGTAGGGGCGACGCAGATTCTCGGCCCGCCATGTATCGCATTGTTCCAGCCACCCAACCCGATCACCCCACCAGCGACCGGTCCATAAGGATCGGCCCGCCCTGCTCGGCGATGGAGGCGAACATGGCCTGGCCGTTGAAGCGATGCGCCGCGTAGGAGCGGTGCACGCGCTCCGCGAATCCCAGCGTGCGGAAGATGTGCTGCGAGGTCTTGTTCGTGGCCTCGCAGACGGCGGTGCGGTAGCCGCGTTGCGCGGCGTTCTCAAGACAGGCGGCGACCAAGCGCTTGGCGATGCCCTGCCCGGCGGCGCGGCTGGAAACGCCCAACAAAAAGAGATGGACGTATTCGCCCGGACGCACCTCGCGGCCGGCGCGATACTCGGTGTCCAATTGGCCCAGGATGTCGAAGATCGGCTCGAACTTCGGGCTGAGGAGCGCTACTCCTTCGGGCATGGTGGAGGCGCAGTCTTCGGTGAGCAGCGCGCCGACCAGTTCCCCGGTTCCGGCGAGCCGGGCCACGATGGTCAACTTTTCTTCGGCGGCCTTGGGCAAGAACAACCGGACGAACGATTCGAAATCGGCCGCGGTGACCCCCAGGACCCAGGCGGGCGGGTCGTTGCGGCTGAATGTCTCGGCCAGGAGTTCGGCCATGGCGTCCGCGTCGGCGGCGGTGTAGAGGCCGTATTCGATGTGAGTGGGGTTAGGCGAGTTCATTATTGCGACCTCAATCGTGGCTCCATAAGTTGTCTACCAGACTGCCACAGAAAATTATCAAGCTGCTTATAGTTGACTGAACCCAATCCATAAAATTCCTTGAAATCCGCGATCACTCTTGTGAATTTCGCGTAAATTTGCAGGTCACTGCGCCTGAATTCTGAAAATTGGTCTTGCTTCCGATAGGCCCACAGACTGTTATCGACTTGGCTGTCAAATATCGGGAATAAGTCTGGGTTGTGCCAACTACAATACTTGGAAGCAAACGAATAATTGCGCCGCTTCTTGCCACCGATCCATACTGTCGCAATTCGCTCAACTACATCATGGGATCCCACTCTGAGGTCAGTATCAATCCCAAGACCTGCAATGTGTTCTGCCATAGCGACTACGGCGTACATATTGGTGGAATAGAGCGAGTTTATTGCTGTGACCTTCAAAAGAATCGCGTCGACAGAGGTGTTGCTTGGAAATTGCGTTACGAGTAATTGGATGGCTCGATCAGTCAAGCCGGCATTGGGATCGGACTTAAAACTCGATACTGCCGAATGAATGAGTTCAATTGTGGGGATTGGCAGCTTCTTTTCCATATTTTCCATTCAAGTCATCAAAGACGCATCGCCTGAATTCCTGTAGTTATCAGAATGAGAGACTATACCAACTCGAACACCGGGGCTGACTCGACCTTTCGGATGCCGAGATCCTTTCGTCTTCACTTTGGTAGGCGCTTCTCTCTCTCATTTTCCTTGACACCACCTCAATTAAATGATACTATCTTGATTCTTGTATATAACAAATAGATAATACACTTCAACCCCGCGCCAAACGGCATATCACCCGCCTAACTCCTTCCCTACCAAGGAGCTAGGGGGATATCCCGTCTGTAAGTCATTGATTTTGCACAACAGGGGGAGGGGGTGGGGATATCCCCCATATCCCCGGCGGATCCAGGTCGACGAGCTAAAGCCTTTGTCTTTAGCTCTTTACCGATAAACCGCTTGTTTTGAGCTCTTTGCAAGGCATGTCTAGGAATTGCCCAATGTTTTCAGCTCTTTAGCCTGGGGTGTGGGAGGGGGTGCAGACTAGGTACAGCACGGTTTCAACTATGCGACCCGAGAAGAGAATTATTGGGCGTTAGACGATCTGTGCCGTCGGCTGAAGCCGACTCTGAATCGGTATTGAACCGCTGTCCCAGCACTTACGTGCTGGGCTACGTAGGTATCGTCGCTGCGCGACTTCGGTATGGCGGTTCTGATTTGAGAGGAAGCTTGGGTTTTCTCCGTGGTCTCTGTGTTCTCTGTGGTGAAAAGGTTTGGCTGACGACCAACGACCGACGACCAACGACTGTTTTTCCTGTGCCTCTGTGGTGAAAAGGTTTTTGGTTTTGGCCTGCGACCTGAGGCCTGTGGCCTGCGGCGGATTTTCTCCGCAGTGAAAGAACCCGATCAGACTTTCACCATGCTCCCATCCAGCCCCAGTTGCGGGGCGATGGCGCGCATGGCCTCGATACAGAAGGTGATGTGCCGGTCGAGGTCCACGCCCAGGTCGGCGGCGCCGCTGATGATGTCCTCGCGGCTGACGGTCTTGGCGAAGGCCTTGTCCTTCATCTTGCGGCGGACGGAGCCGGCGTCGAGGTCGGCGATGTTCTTGGTGGGCTTGACCAGCGTCGCGGCGGTGATCAGGCCGGCAAGCTCGTCACAGGCGAACAAGGCCTTCTCCAGCTTCGACTCGCGCGCGACCCCGCTGTAATTGGCATGGGAGAGGATGGCGCGCTGGACCAGCTCCGGCCAGCCGCGCTCCTCGAGGATCTTGTTGCCGACGAAGGGATGCTCCTCCGGCGTGGGGTATTTTTCGTAGTCGAAATCGTGCAGCAGGCCGGTGATGCCCCAGGTCTCTTCGTCCTCGCCGTAGTGGCGGGCGTAGGCGCGCAGGCACGCTTCCACGGAAAGCGCGTGCTTGCGCAAACTTTCGCTCCGGGTGAACTCAGTTAGTAACCCCCACGCCGCGTTGCGGTCATTCATGGATTTTTTACCTTGTTTCGCCTGGTTTTCTCCGGGTATTCCGGATGATTTTTATGCGTAAGTACGCGAATTCTGTTGACAACCTACGGACTCAACCCTATAACTGGCCCAGCAGTTCGAAGAAGGATGCCGGCTCTGGCTCCTCCTAAACAACTGAATGGCCACTACGTTAGCCCCCGTAGATTCGAGGGAAGTATTACGGTGTGACCACTGCCATCTGGTCCAATTCCGGACCAATAATAACCTTTGCCGCAAGTGCAAACTGTGCCTGGACTCGATCGAGGAGGAACCAGCGCCCCCGGTAATCGCGCCTGCGCCGGAATCCCTGCCCCATCATGGCAGCCAATTGCAGATCGCGGCAACCATACGCAATCTACGGTTGCGCATCGGCTTGAGCCAGCGCCAATTGGCCCTGCGCATGTCCGTGCCCCGGACGTACGTCTCCAAGATCGAGAATGACAAGGCCACGCCCACGCTCTCTTCGGTGGAACGCCTGGCCCTGGCACTGGAGGTGAGCGTACCGCAACTGATCGAAGCCTCAAGCGGCAACAGCACTCGGGCCGCCGAGATCGAGCAACTGGTGAAAGACGAGTTTATCGCCGAGATCATGCCTTTTGTCAGCAAGCTGGACGCGATGCAGCGCTCCACCTTCCTGACCCAGGTGCGCGATCTGGCCACGCGGCCACGGCGCACGGTCTAAGGCCCTCCCCTAACAAGAACGCCGGAGCCTATTGCTCCGGCGTTCTTCGTCGCTCCTCACTTCCCCGCTCAGAACGTGAATCCAAGCTCCGCCTGATATGTACGCGGTGCGACGAAGTGTGTCCCGCTGAAGGTGGACTGGAAGTTGTACAGCGCCACCTTGTTGGCCAGATTCAGGACGGAGAATTTGGCCGTGATCTTGTAATGGTCGGCGCGAAACAAGTTGTCCGAGCCCAGGCCCAAGTCGAACAGGTGGCGAGGCGCGATGCGCGGCGGGTTGTGATCATCATCTTCGGTCCCAAGCGGGAGGATGACGATGCGGGTGGCCCCTTGATGCGGGTCAGAGCAGCTGGTGATGGGCGCTGTGCGGGTGGCAAAGACGTTGCCGCAGAACAAGCCAATGGCCGCTTGTTCCGCCGGCGACAGCGTCAGCGCGGTGGCATAGTCCGGGACTGCTCCATTGACCAAGCCGCTGTCATACCGCCAGGTGAAGCCGATCCACCCTCCGTGCTTCTTGAGGAAGCTGTATTGCACATTGGTGGTCTGCTGGAAGGCCTGGTCGTGGTCGATGCGGAACACACCGGTCTGGGGGTTGGTGTCGAAGAACAGCCCTCCGACCTCAGGGTTGAAGTACCGCGCGCGGGTGTGTCCCATGACGGCGAAGGCCCTGAATCCGTGGATCTCAGGCAGGCTTACCCGCATGGAGAATCCGTCCAGCTTGGATTTGTTCCAGGCGATGGGAAACGCGATCGACGTGTCACCCAGCGTGTTGAAGTCGTAGGCATTGGCGGTGTACTTCCAGAAATATTCACCATCCACCACAAAAAACCGTCCAAAGGCCTGCTGGAAGCCGACGTTGTACTGGTTGCGCCGTCCGGGGCGGATGGGCGCACTCACCACAGACCCAAATGGGTTGTTCGCCAGCCCGCCCACGCCCGTGGCGCTGGAGAGCAACAGGTTCTCGTTGTAAGGGGTTTCGAGGGTGTGTCCGTAGGCCGCGCGCAGGATGGTGTTAGTGCGCTTGAAGTGGTAGGAGACCCCCGTCCGTGGCGCCAGAGCATATCCTTCGCTCAAGCCCTTGTAGTGGTCGCCCCGCAATCCCAACATCAATGTCCAATCCTTCCAGCTGATCGTGTCCTGCAGGTAGAGAGCCTGCTGGTCGATGGCGCCGCGATCGCGGAATTGCAACAAGGCCCCGCCACGGGTCAGGTCGAAGGGTACGAGACCGGGTTTGAGCCCAGGATTGGCGACAAAGCCGGCCCCGGCGCAATTCGCGGAATCCGTGATCGACGGATCCAAGACGGGGTCACCGGCGCCATCGAGGCACACCGGATTGCTGGTTGGATCGGTGATCCCGAAGCGGAAATTTTCAGACAGGAATGTCCGTGAGAATTGGAATCCGCCCTTCACATTGTGGACCCCTTTGTTGTAGGAAAGGTCGAAGCGGGCGCCGGTGTTGGACAAGCGGCGACCCTGGCCGACGGTAGCGGGAAGGTCCGCGGCCGGATCGTTGCTGGGGTAGTAGTCCACGCGGTCCTGGCGGAAGTACGCATTGGCGGTCAATAACAGGTTCGCGGAGAACAGGTGCGTCCATCCGGGAGCGATGTTGAAGGACTCGATCCGCTGGCGCTGGTCCTGGCCCACGGCGAGCTGGTCAAAGGTGTTCGGCGCCTGGAACCAGGAGCGGGCCGCGAACAGATCAAGGTGAAACGAATCGGAAGCGCGAGGCTGAAAATCGATGCGGTCAAAAAACGTTTCCGCGTTGCCC
Organism: Terriglobales bacterium; assembly: GCA_016185365.1. GTDB lineage: Bacteria > Acidobacteriota > Terriglobia > Terriglobales > Acidobacteriaceae > DSPA01. The sequence goes on along the minus strand of JACPNP010000002.1, from coordinate 39,245 downwards.
TTATTGTGGAAGGACCCGAATTCCGGGGAATCCAAGAATCGTCCGGAACGCAATCCATTGACGGAAACGAAGTTGCCCCATTTGACTCCACCGAATCCGAGATTGATGGAGCCGCTGGGCGATCCGAAGGAACCGTACCCGGCGTTGATGCTGCCCGTCGGCTTGAGCAGGCCCAGGCCGGACTTGGTGGTCACGACGCTTACCAGGCTGCTCTTGTCGCCATACTCCGCCGGGGCCACGCCGGAGATCACTTCCATGGACTGCACGGCGTTGGTCGAGATCTGGTTGGAGTAGATACGGCTCTGCTGGTCGCTGATCGGCTGACTGTCGATGGAGAACGTTGCCTGAGCATGGTCCCCGAGCGGATGGAAGAAGCCATTGGAGTCGGCCACCACGCCGGGTGTGGCAAGCGTGATGGTGGAGCTCAAGCCGGAGACAGCGGTCTCCATGGGCAAGCGCGCGACAAGCGATTGGTCGATGTCGGTGTGTGCGGAGGGGGTGGTCTCAAGCAGATCGCCGGCTTCGGCAGTGACTTCGACCGTCTCCTTTGAACTCGAGACTTCCAGCGTGAACGAAAGGTTCTGCGGCACCGAGCTGCGCAATTCCAGGTCCTGTTGCGCCATGGCAAAGCCGCTGGCGGTCACGGCCAGGTGGTACATGTTCTGGGGAACATTGCGGAACACGAACTGGCCGGTGTCATCGGTGACCGTAGTGCGCTGATAGCCTGAGACCACGTTGCGGACCTCAACCGTAGCACCAGGGATGATGGCTCCGGTGGGGTCCATCACCTTGCCCTGGATGGTGCCGACGCCGCCGAGTCCTTGGGCATTGATGGCAGAAATGGATGAAAGCACGAAGGCAAATAAGATAAGAATGCGAATGACGGACGCATGTCGTCTGAAAAAAAAGTGCATGGCTCCTCCTCAAAAAGAGCAGTGAGTTCGTGAAATATGGAATGACGGCTTGAAGGGGCTATGCCGAAGGAGGAGGACGACTATGGATCGTGGGCCAAACCGCCTGGGGAGGTAGTTCGGAATCCATGAATACAACCACGACAAGGAGATGGAAATGCGGCTGCGCGACTATGGCCGGCGCCGGGAGGGCCGAGGAATGTCCGACGGCGCAGATGGAACAACTTGATTTCTTCTGCAGCGGATTGTCGCCGGATTCGCCAAAGTGGGTGTGCGCCACCTGGACGGCCATCACGGCAACAAACAACAGCGCGAGCAGCGTTATCCAGCGGCGGGACGGAGCGCCGCTACGGTGTGTCAGCCCAACGGAATGGCGGGAAAACCCCACTTTTGCCTGATTCTAGCATAGGTAGCGACTCCGCTCCGGAAGGCCGTCCCAGCTAGTTCCTGGCAGCCTGAACAGCGGGACTGCCATCTAAATAATCCTGGATCCAATGCTTTAGATTCGCTGTACAAGAACCGGATTGTAGTGCCCCCTCCAGAACTGGACACGATCATACGTTATGATTCAGGGCCTCCGCCAGGCGCCGAAGCCGCGCCGGTCGAAGCCGGGAATTGACTTGATATTGCAAAGTACTTGAAATATCGTTGTTCCAGGCGGCAGGAGCCCCGGCCGCCTGGCCGGGGTAAAACGTACCGCTCACCATGAAACCACGCACAGCGATCCCCGAGGGGCTGGACCAGAAGGAGCGAGAGCTCTTTCTGACGCTCGACCCCAAACACCTGCCCCGGCACATCGCCATCATCATGGACGGCAACGGGCGCTGGGCGCGGGGGCGTCACCTGCCGCGCATCGCCGGACACCGCTCCGGGGTGGAGTCCGTACGCTCGACCTGCGAGACGGCGGCGCGCATCGGCATTCCCAACCTCACGCTGTACGCGTTTTCCGCGGAAAATTGGAAGCGGCGGCCGAAGACCGAGGTCGGGTTCCTGATGAAGCTGCTGGTGACCTACCTGAAACAAGAGGTCGCCACACTCAACAAGAACAATATCCGGCTGGAATACATCGGGCGTAAGCATGAGCTTCCGGAAGACGTGCAGGCGACGATGGCGTGGGCGCGCGAAGCCACGGCGCGCAACACGGGGATGACGCTGACCTTAGCGCTCAATTACGGCGCGCGCTCAGAATTGGCGGACGCATTCAGCGCGATCGTGGAGTCGGCCGCGAAGAACGGCGGGCTGGAACATCTGCGGCGCAAAGGCATCGACGAGGACGCCATCAGCCGCCACCTTTATACCGCGCACTTGCCGGATCCCGACCTGGTGATCCGCACCAGCGGCGAGATGCGCTTAAGCAATTTCCTCTTATGGCAGTTGGCGTATTCCGAGATCTATGTGACCGACGTGCTCTGGCCTGACTTCCGGGGCAAACATCTGCTGGAAGCGATCGCGGATTTTCAGAAGCGGGAGCGGCGGTTCGGCGGGTTAGGCAAGACTTAGAAACCTTTGAACACAGAGGACACTGAGAGCACAGAGGGATCCAGACATCCATTACTTGTGATTAAGTCTCCGCTGTAACTTTACCCGCGCCCACTTGGCTCCTAACCCAAAACAATCAGTCAGTGCCTTCATCGCGTTTCAGCACTCTGGATCACTTCCCAGAATCCTGGACTTCAATCATTCTCTGTGTACTTCGCGCACTCTGAGTTCAGAGGGGGTTACGCCCGTTTGAGCCGGAATTTGCGGGTGACGCTCTTATCGTCGCCCTTGGCGCGGATGAGCACGGGAAGTTCTGTTCCCGCGACGGGTGGCAATTCGACCTCGATCTCCGCCATACCGTCGGCCTCGCTCATGCTCTGGGAGTGGATCGGGGCATCGTGGGTGAAATCCAGCCGGGCGGTGACCAGCGCGCCGTCATAGGGCTGATGGTGCACGAGAACCTGTAGTTTGACCACCGCGGGCGAGGCGTTGAACACGGCATCCGCGTTCTTCCAGCGCAGCGACATGCCGCCTGCATTCACGTCCTGCACTTCTCCATCGGTACAGAACACGTCATTGGCGCGGGACTCGCGCACCGCCTCCAGCATCATGCGATGCTGCTGCTTGAGCAGTTCATGCATGTTTTCCACGGTGTAGCCGGGCTGAACGAAGGTCTCGGCATAGGAAGACGCGCGCTTGCCGATGCAATGGCCTTTGACGAAGACCTGGGTCTGGAGCAGAAGGTCGTTCTCCCTCGCCTCACTTTGGACGTGATAGACCGTGTCCCCGACTTTGGCGTCCGTATTGAATCCGAAGATGGTCAAAGGGGCTTTGGGAAACGCGATTTCCGCGGGCAAGGCTTGACACCCCAGGGAACGAAAAATATAGTCAAAAGTTACGCTTCTTCGTCCCCGGAAACTCTGCGCCTACTATAGCAAAAGTTTATGACGGACAATCAGTTACTGCCCTACCTCCCGGTACTGCTGCAACTGTTGGTGGCCGCGGGCATTGGCGCCGGCATGGTGGCGCTTTCGGCCATCATCGGACACCGTAAGTACAGCCGGGTGAAGATGCAGGCCTATGAGTGCGGCATGACGCCGACCGGCGACGCCCAGCACCGCTTCTCCGTCAAGTTCTACCTGGTGGCCATGCTGTTCATCCTGTTCGACGTGGAAGCCATCTTCCTGATCCCCTGGGCCGTGGTCTACAAGGACTTGTTGCGGAAGTTCGGCTGGTTCGGCTTCTGGGAGATGATCATTTACATCGGGATCGTGCTGGTGGGGCTGATCTACATCTGGAAAAAAGGCGTCATTGACTGGAACGTGGATGACGCAAAGGAGAGCGCCAGTGGCAGCGACTAGCCATCCCCAGGTGATCACGGACGTCGAAGCCCTGCGCGCATATCCGGCGCTGGAGGCCCTCCTGGCGTGGAAGCCGGAGGCCGTGCAAAGCGCCAAGCTCGACCGCGGCGAGCTCTCCGTCTATATCGACCGCTCTTACATCCGCGAAGCCTGTTCCGTGATCAAAGCGAAATTTAATTTTCTGGCGGACGTGACCTGCGCGGATTTCCATCCCACGGAGCCGCGCTTCCATCTGGCATATCACCTGCTCTCGCACGAGTTGAAGCAACGGGTGCGATTGAAGGTGGCGGTGGCAGGCGATGATCCGGTGGTGGAGTCCGTGTTTCCGGTCTGGCCTTCGGCGAATTTTTTCGAGCGCGAACTGTATGACCTGTTAGGCATCCGCTTCCTGGGTCATCCGAACCTGCGGCGCATCCTGATGCCGGAGGATTGGGAAGGTCATCCGTTGCGCAAAGATTATCCGGTGGAGGGCTACCGGTAATGGGCCACATGAACTACGTCGCCTCGGCGGAATTCACGCCGGACAAGACCATGATCCTCAACATGGGGCCGCAGCACCCGTCCACGCACGGGGTGCTCCGCCTGCTGCTGGAGATCGACGGCGAGCGCGTGGTACGCATGGTGCCGGACATCGGCTTCCTGCATACGGGCATCGAGAAGACCTGCGAAGCCAAGTTCTACCAGCAGGTGGTGCCGCTCACCGACCGCATCGATTACCTCTGCCCCATGATCAACAACCTGACCTACTGCCTGGCGGTGGAAAAACTCCTGCAACTGGAGATCCCGGCCAAGGCGCAGTGGACCCGGGTGATGTTGTCCGAGCTGACGCGCATCGCCAGCCATCTGGTGTGGCTGGGCACTCACGCGCTGGACATGGGCGCGATGACCGCGTTCCTCTATTGCTTCCGCGAGCGGGAAGAGATCCTGCGCATCTTTGAGAACGTGGCCGGGCAGCGGATGATGACCTCGTATTTCCGCATCGGCGGGCTGGCGCTGGAGCCGCCGCTGGATTTCTATGATCGGGTGCGCAAGTTCGCCACCATTTTCCCGGAGCGAGTGGATGAGTATGAGGGCCTGCTGACGAGCAACCCCATCTGGAAAGAACGTACCATCGGCGTGGCCCACCTCAGCGCGGATGACGGTATCGCCCTGGGCGTGACGGGGCCGTCGCTGCGCGGCTCGGGCGTGGATTTCGATCTCCGGCGTGACATGCCCTACACCGGCTATGAGAATTTCAAGTTCAACGTACCGGTGCGAACAGAAGGCGATGTCTATGCGCGGTATCTGGTGCGTGTGGCGGAGTTGCGCGAGTCCATCGGCATCGTGAAGCAGGCGCTGGATTCGTTGCCGGAAGGTCCGGTGAAGGCGGACGCGCCCAAAGTCGTGCTTCCGGACCGCGAGAAGATGAAGACCCAGATGGAAGCCTTGATCTATCACTTCAAAATCGTGACAGAAGGATTTGCGGTGCCGGCGGGCGAGGTCTATCAGGCGGTGGAATCGCCGCGGGGCGAGATGGGCTATTACGTGGTCAGCGATGGAACAGCCAAGCCGCTGCGCGTGCACATGCGCTCGCCGTCGTATGCCAATCTTCAAGCCCTGGAAAAGATGTGCATCGGCAAGCTACTGGCGGACGTGGTGGCGGCGATCGGGAGCATTGATATCGTGCTGGGGGAGATCGACCGGTAGAGAATTGCAGATTGCAGATCGGAGAATTGCAGATTTGAATGCGAAATCCGAGGAACTCCGGAAGCGGACGAAAGCATTCGCGGTTCGGATCATAAAGTTGTTCCAAGCATTACCGCATGGGACTGCCGCACAGGTCGTTGGAAAGCAGCTCTTGCGTTGCGGCACATCGGTAGGGGCGAATTACCGGGCTGCCTGCCGGGCCCGGTCAAAAGCGGAGTTTGTGGCCAAGCTGGGGATCGTGCTTGAAGAATGTGACGAAACAGTTTATTGTAGATCTGCAATTTCGAAGTTTTCAAATTGCAATGGTAATTTCCGAAAAACTCGACCGTTTCTTCACCGAGAAGATGCCTGAGTATCCGACCAAGCGGTCGTTCCTGGTGCCCATGTTGCTCTATACCCAGGACGAACTCGGCTGCCTGACGGATGAGGCCATCGCCTATCTGGCGAAAAAGACCGAACTGACCGAACTGGAAGTGCGCAACGTCATCAGTTACTACTCCATGCTGCGCACCAAACCCATGGGCAAGTTCCATGTGCAGGTCTGCACCAATATCAGTTGCCAGTTGCGCGGCGGGGACGAGATCTACGAGCACTGCAAGCACAAGCTCGGCATCGGTCACAAGCAGACCACGGCCGATGGCGTGTTCTCACTGGAAGAGGTGGAGTGCATCGGGGCGTGCAGCTGGGCGCCGGCGGTGCAGGTCAACTATGACTTCCACGAGAACTTGACACCCGGAAAGATGGATAAAGTGTTGGAGGACTATCGTAATCGGAAGTGACCGCGGTTCATTGTATTGGTGATCTCTGATTTGCGATTTGTGATTTAGACATGACACCGGAGCAGTTGCGGCAGAGAACGAAGAAATTCGCGATACGAATCATACGGCTGACAAGAGCATTGCCGAAAGCAACGGATGCACAAGTGATTGGCCGTCAGATCCTGCGTTCGGGGACGTCTATCGGAGCCAATTATCGAGCGGCGTGCCGGGCTCGATCGCGGGCAGAATTTATCGCCAAGTTGGGGATTGTGATCGAAGAAGCGGATGAAACAATGTATTGGCTTGAACTCTTAGTCGAAGGTGAGATTGTAAGACCTAAGAGGCTGGAGGGTTTGTTGCAGGAAGCGGAAGAACTCACGCGGATATTTGTGGCCGCCCGTCAAAGCTCAAAGCAATGATTTGTTGATTCACAAATCGCAATTCAGATATCACAAATGGCAGATCTAGTCCAACATCCCGACGAAGTACGCGTGATCTCGCAGCGGTTCGGCAAGGGCGCGGCCGGCATCGAGACGTATCTCGCGCTGGGCGGCTACCAGTCCCTGCGCAAGGCGCTGGGGATGAAGCCGGACGAGATCATCAATGAGGTCAAGACCTCGGCCCTGCGTGGCCGGGGCGGAGCCGGCTTCCCCACCGGCATGAAGTGGAGCTTCGTTCCCAAGGAATCGGCCAAGCCGAAATACATCCTGGTGAACGGTGATGAATCCGAGCCAGGCACCTGCAAAGACCGCCTGATCCTGGAGCACGACCCGCACGCCGTGATCGAGGGGGTGTTGATCGCTGGATTGGCTGTGGGCGCGCGACAAGGCTTCATATACGTCCGCGGCGAGTATCGCTATCTGGTGGACATCCTGCGCAAGGCATTGGACGAGGCACGGGCCAAGGGATTCGTCGGCAAGAAAATCTGTGGCAGTGATGTGGACTTCGAGGTGTATTGGCACACGGGCGCGGGCGCCTATGAGGTCGGCGAAGAATCAGCGCTGATGGAGTCCCTGGAAGGCAAGCGCGGCATCCCGCGTATCCGCCCGCCGTTCCCGGCCGTGGTCGGCCTTTGGGGCGGACCCACGGTCATCAATAATGTGGAGACCATCGCCGCCATCCCCCACATCATCGAGATGGGCGGCGCGAAGTACGCCAGTTACGGCCCGCCGAAGAACGGCGGCACTCGCCTGTTCTGCCTCAGCGGGCACGTGAACAAGCCCGGCGTGTATGAGCTGCCGCTCGGCTACCCGATGAAGAAGCTTATTTACGAAGTCGGCGGCGGCATTCCCGGCGGCAAGAAGCTGAAAGCGGTGGTCCCGGGCGGATCCTCCACATTCCTGCTCACTCCCGACGAGGCAGACGGGATCAACTGCGATTTCGATTCCTTCAGCGCGCGCGGCGAGTTCCTGGGTTCAGGCGGGGTGGTGGTGCTGGACGAAGACACCTGCATGGTGAACTTCGCGCTGCGCATCATGAAGTTCTACCAACATGAGAGCTGCGGATGGTGTATCCCTTGCCGCGAAGGCACGGACTGGCTGAAAAAGACGCTCACGCGATTCCATGCGGGCGGCGGCGTGGACAAGGACATCGACAACATCCTTTATCTGTCGCAGAACATGCTGGGGCGGACGTTCTGCCCGCTGGGCGATGCGGCTGCCATCCCGACCATGTCTATCGTCAAGAAATGGCGCAATGAATTTGAAGATCATCTGCACGGCAAGCCGTGTCCGTATGAGAGCCGGGTGTGGCCGGAGCCGGCGTTGGCATGAAGAGCAGCTTTGAGCAATGAGCAGTGAGCATTGAGACTGAATCATGGTGGAGAATACCCAACTCGTAAGTCTGACCGTGGACGGCAAGAAGATCTCCGCGCCGGCGGGCACGCTGCTCATTGATGCCTGCAAGGCGTCGGGGATCGAGATCCCGTCGTTCTGCTACTACCCCGGACTCTCGCTGCAGGCGGCGTGCCGGATGTGCGTGGTGCGCATTGACAAGATGCCCAAGCTGCAGACGGCGTGTACGGTGCCGGTGGCGGAAGGCATGGTGGTCACATCGGAGAGCGATGAGGTGCGCCAGGCGCGCAAGGCGACCATCGAGATCCTGCTGGGGAACCATCCGCTGGACTGCCCGGTCTGCGATGCAGGCGGCGAGTGCGAGTTACAGGACATGACTTTCACCTACGGCGCGGCCGAGTCGCGCTTCATGGAAGCCAAGGCGCACAAGGAAGAGCAGCAGTGGTCGCCGGTGGTCTTTTTCGACCGTCCGCGCTGCATCCTGTGCTACCGCTGCGTGCGCGTCTGCGGCGAGGTGATGGATGTGTGGGCGCTGGGCGTGCAGAACCGCGGCGTGAACAGCGTGATCGCACCCAATATGGGCGACCACCTGGAGTGCGAGGAGTGCGGCCAGTGCATCGACATCTGCCCGGTGGGCGCGCTGACCAGCGGCGCCTATCGCTACAAGACCCGGCCGTGGGAGATGAACCACGTAGGCACGGTCTGCACCCACTGTGGCGACGGCTGCAAGACCACGCTGGGCGTGCGCCGCGCGGACAACGGCATGGAGATCGTGCGCGGCGACAACCGCGACAAGAGCGGCATCAATGGCGATTTCCTCTGCATCAAGGGCCGTTATGCCTTCGACTTCCAGCAGCATCCGGACCGCCTCAAGCAGCCCCTGGTGCGCAAGGACGGCAAGCTGAAGCCGGCCACCTGGGACGAGGCCTTTGACACGATCGCAAAACGATTCAATGCCATCAGAGAACAGCACGGTGGCGCCGGATTCGGTGTGATCGGCTCCACACGGACAACCAACGAAGAAAATTACCTGCTGCAGAAGTTCGCGCGCTCAGTGCTGGGCACGAACAACATCGACCACCATCGCACGGCGGATTATCCCGCCTTTGCTGCGGCGCTCGCCGGAAAGCCGGAGATGGCGGCCAGTCTGCGCGACTTTGAAAAAACGCCGGCCATCCTGCTGATCGGGAACGACCCCACACACCAGCATCCGATGCTGGCCACCGCCATCCGCAACAACGTACGGCTGCACGGCGCCAAGCTGTTCATCGTGAATCACGAGGGACTGAAGCTGCGCCGCCAGTCGAAGGCGTATGCGCACATCCCCAAGGATGGCTACGGTAAGTTCATCGCGTTCCTGGGCGGAGACGACGCCGTGGCCAGCGCGCTTGCAAACGGCCACACCAACCGCGAGCAGTTGATGGCCATGCGCGAGATGCTGCGCGGCGAACATCAACTGGTGATTGTTTTTGGTGCGGAGGTCCGCGGCAAGGACCTGGAGACACTGGTCAAGCTGGGTATGTCTCACACCGGCGTGAAGTTCGCCTGCCTGGGTGATTACGCCAACTCACGCGGCGCGGCGGACATGGGCCTGTATCCGGACCTGCTGCCTGGATTCACGCCGCTTGCGGACGCGGGAGATTTTGCCGCCGAGTATGGCGCTTCCCTTCCGAAGTCCGCAGGCATGGACCTGGAAAAAATGGTGGACGCGGCCAAAGCCGGCAAACTTCCTGCGATGTTCGTTGTCGGCGCGAACCCGATGGCACGTTACAACGTTCAGTTGGGCGAATTGAAGAACTGCTTCCTCGTGGTGCAAGACATGTTCCTGACCGAGACCGCGGCCATGGCGGATGTGGTGCTTCCGGCGGCCAATGCCTACGAAAAATCCGGCACCATGACCAACACCTACGGCGATCTGCAGATCGTCCGCCCGGCCGGCGACTTCGCCGGGGCCAAGCCGGACCTGGAACTGATCGTGCGCATCGCGGACCGCATGGGCGTGGCCCCGCAGTCGCTGGTCCCGTTCGGCAGGGGCACGCGAGCGGACATGGGGCAATCGCGTGGCGCGCAATCCGGCGAAGCCGACCGTCATGCGATCTGGATGGTGGCGCAGGGCATCGAGCCGAAGGTCAGCCCGTTCGATCCGCAGGCGCTTTTGGATGAGATCCAACGATTGGTGCCTGGATATGGATTCTCGCGCCTAAATCTGTTCGCCGGGAATGATGTGCCCACGCACACCGCCGGCAAAGGCAAGGGCGCGCATCAGGACCCGGAGCTGATCTGGCCGGCGAATGACACGCTGTTCACGTCGGGAACGCTCGGGCGTTATTCGAACACGCTGAATTCCGTGGTGGAAGCACACGAAGGCAAACGATATCCGACGCAGGTGGAGACTGATTGAGTGATTTTGTGATCGGGTTACTGGGCGATTGCAACACCCGAAGCGAGGAAGTCACCTTGGATGTAAGGAGCAGGCCTGAAGAGCTGCGGGAACGGACCAAGAAGTTCGCCTTAAGGGTGATCCGGCTGACCAAGGCATTGCCAAGGTCGATGGAAGCCCAGGTCCTTGGCAAGCAGCTCCTTCGGAGCGGAACTTCGGTGGCCGCAAACTATCGCGCAGTATGCCGGGCCCGTTCGAAGCCGGAATTCGTGGCCAAGCTCGGCATTGTGGTGGAAGAAGCGGACGAAAGTGTCTTGTGGTTGGAGTTGATGATCGAGTCGGGCACTTTGCCTGAAAAACGCTTGGGGCCATTGTTGAACGAAGCCAAGGAGTTGACAGCAATCTTTGGCGCATCACAACGAACGGCACGGGGACGTTAAGGGTTCCACTCACCCGATCTCCCGATCGCTCAATGACCCGATCGTGGGACCGAAAATTGGATCAATGATCGAGACACTCAAATTCGTCGCGTTCCTGCTGCTCAAGATCGTGGTCATCACCCACGTCCTGCTGGGTGCAGTGGCCTACACCGTTTGGCTGGAGCGGAAGCTGATCGGACGCATGCAGAATCGCTGGGGACCCACGCGGGTGGGTCCGTTCGGCCTGCTGCAGCCCATCGCCGACGGCGTGAAGTTCATCCTGAAGGAAGACATGCTGCCGCCGGGCGTGAACAAGCCGTTATTTGTATTGGCTCCGCTCCTTGCCGTGGCGCTGGGACTGACTTCGCTGGCGGTGATCCCGTTCGGCGAGACGGTGAGCCAACTGGGCAAGCTGGGCGCACTGCAGATCTCAGGGTTTGTGCGCGCGGACGGCTCCATCATGGACCCCGGCGTAGGACTGCTTATTATCCTGGCGGTGACGTCGATCGGCGTGTACGGCATCGCGCTGGCCGGGTGGTCGTCGAATTCGAAGTATTCCCTGCTCGGCTCGCTGCGAGCCTCGGCGCAAATGGTGAGCTATGAGCTTTCGCTGGGGCTTTCGCTGGTGGGCGTGATCATGCTCTCCGGCTCGCTAAGCCTGCGGCAGATCGTAGACGCACAAGCGGGGCCGTTCTGGCATTGGAACGTGTTCGTGGGACTGCAGTTCATCGCTTTCTTCATTTATCTGACCGCTGCGTATGCGGAGACCAACCGCATTCCCTTCGATCTGCCGGAGGCGGAGACGGAACTGGTGGCGGGTTATCACACCGAGTACAGCGCCATGAAGTTCGCCATGTTCTTCATGGCCGAGTACGCCAACATGTTCACGGCGTCGTGCGTGGCCACATTGTTGTTCTTCGGCGGGTGGCACAGCCCCCTGGAAGGACTGGTGAAGTATTCCCTGCCGCCGCTGCTGGCGGCGCTGGAGCCGGTGTTCTGGTTCGCGGCCAAGATCTTCGTGTTCATTTTTGTCTACATCTGGATCCGCGGCACGCTGCCGCGCTTCCGCTATGACCAATTGATGGCGTTCGGCTGGAAGGTGCTGTTGCCGCTGGCCATCGCCAATATCGTCGTCACCAGCCTGTACGTGGCGTGGAGAACCGTCTAGCCCGGCTATGCTGCACCAAGCTCTGTTTTTCCTCATCGCGGCGATGTGCGTGGCAGGCGCCATCAACCTGCTGCTGCAGCGCCATCCCATCCACAGCGCGCTCTCGCTGATCGTGGTGATGGGATCGCTGGCGCTGCTTTATCTGCTGCTGGGCGCCGAGTTCGTGGCCATGATCCAGTTGATCGTCTATGCCGGCGCCATCATGGTGCTGTTCGTCTTCGTCATCATGCTGTTGAATGCGGGTGAGGAGGAACACACGCGCGGCAGCCGTATGGCGCTGTGGTTCGGCGCGCCCGCGGTGGCCGCCATCGTGGGCATGGTGGTGTATGTACTGACCAGCAATTCCACCACGCTGCGGGAAGTGCACCTGGGCGCCTGGGCCTCGACCACGCATGACGTGGCCATGCCCCTGTTCCGCGAGTATCTGTTGCCATTCGAAGTGACTTCCATCCTGATCCTGATCGCCATCCTGGGCGCCGTGGTGCTGGCGCGGAGGGAGCACTGAATGGTCCCGGTCTCCTATTATCTGGTGCTGAGCGCGGTGTTGTTCACGCTGGGCGTGGCGGCGTTCCTGTTCAAACGAAACATCATCACCATTTTCATGTCCATCGAGCTGATGCTCAACGCCGTGAACCTGAGTTTCGTGGCCTTCGCCAACATGCACAAGGACGTGAGCGGACATGTATTCGTGTTCTTCGTGATGGTCGTGGCCGCGGCTGAGGCCGCGGTGGGCCTGGCCATCATCATCGCCATTTATCGCACGCGGGAGACCCTGAACGTGGACCGCGTGAACCTGTTGAAACTGTAACCATGACCCAGAACCCGAACCTTAATCTCTGGCTGATCCCGCTGCTGCCGCTGGCCGGCGCCGCGCTCAATGGCCTGTTTGGCGCACGCTTCCCCAAGCGGATGGTGACCGCCATCGCCTGGATCTTCCCCGGGCTGGCTTTCCTGCAGGCGCTCTGGATCACTTCGAAGTTCTCCGGATTGGGACTGCCGTACATCGAGTCCCACGGCGCCTGGGTGCAGATCAGCAGTTTCACCGTTGACTTCGGTTTTTATCTGGACCAGCTGTCCCTGGTGATGCTGCTGGTGGTGACGGGTGTCGGATTCCTCATCCACATTTATTCGGCCGGGTACATGTGGGAGGAGGGCGGCTATTACCGCTTCTTTGCCTACCTCAATCTGTTCATGTTCTTCATGCTGATGCTGATCCTGGCCAATAATTACCTGCTGATGTTCGTGGGCTGGGAGGGCGTGGGGCTGGCGTCGTATCTGCTGATCGGCTTCTATTTCCTGAAGCACTCGGCTTCGCAGGCGGGCAAGAAGGCGTTCATCGTCAACCGCATCGGTGACTTTGCTTTCCTTCTGGGAATGTTCCTGTTGATCAAAACGTTTGGCGCCGCTTCCGGCACCGAAGTAAATCCTGTGGGCGCAGTGAATGTGCTGGACTTTACGCACATTTTCTCCAGCATCGCCGGCCACCCGGAGATGTTCGCCATCGGCACGGCGGGCTCCCTCACCCTGACCATCATCGCGTTCTGCATGATGTTCGGGGCGACCGGTAAATCGGCACAGATCCCGCTCTACACCTGGCTGCCGGACGCGATGGAAGGCCCAACACCGGTCTCCGCGCTGATCCACGCCGCGACCATGGTCACGGCGGGCATCTACATGGTGGCGCGCAGCTCGATCATCTTTGACCATGCCCCGGCGGCGCAGGCGGCGGTGGCGGTGATCGGGGCGGTGACCGCTATCTTTGCCGCTTCGATCGGCATCACCCAGTTCGACATCAAACGCGTGCTCGCCTATTCCACGGTCTCGCAACTCGGTTACATGTTCATGGCCTGCGGCGTGGCCGCCTATTCCGCGGCCATCTTCCACCTGATGACGCACGCGTTCTTCAAGGCCCTGCTCTTCCTCTCCGCGGGCGCGGTGATCCACTCGCTCCATCACGAGCAGGACATGCGCAACATGGGCGGTCTGCGCAAGAAGCTGCCCATCACGTTTGCCGTGATGCTGGTGGGAACGATCGCCATCGCCGGCATCCCGCCCTTCGCCGGATTCTTCAGCAAGGACGAGATCCTGTGGAAGGCATATAGCAGCCCGCACGGACACTGGGCGCTGTGGCTCATCGGCATCATCACCGCGCTGATGACCTCGTTCTATATGTTCCGCATGCTGTTCATGACGTTCCTGGGCGAACGCCGCGAAGCTGCGCACGGACATGAAGAAGATGGTCACGGACACGACCACCACGAGATCCATGAGAGCCCCTGGGTGATGCTGGCGCCATTGGTCATCCTGGCAGCGCTCTCCATCGTCGGCGGTTGGTACTGGAAACCGGCGGTATTCAGCGGCGAGAATAAATTCGACGCGTTCCTGTCGCCGGTGTTCGAGCACAAGGCGGAGCCTGCCGCGCATATGCCGGCGGGAGGCGCACCACAAACCGGTGCGGTCGAGTCACACGACGAAACCGCACTCGCGGTCCCATCTCATGCCGCGCCGAACGGCGCCGGCGAACACGGGAACGAAGAGCTGGAACACCAGTTGGCCTATCTCTCGGTCGCGATCGCGCTGATGGGCTTGGGCCTGGCGTATCTGCTCTATGTACGGCGGCCCGAGCTGCCGGCCCGCATCGCCGAGTCGCTCGGCGGGTCCTACAAGGCGGTCTACAACAAGTATTACGTGGATGAGGCCTATCAGGCCGCGGTGGTCGACCCCATCGTGGACGGCTCCACCGATGTGCTCTGGAAGGGCATGGACGTCGGCGTGATCGATGGGGCGGTGAACGGAGCGGGGACATCCGCCAAGTTCCTTTCGGACCGGCTGCGGCGCATGCAGTCCGGCAACATCCGCAGCTACGCCGTCTGGGTGGCCCTGGGCGCCGCCGCGGTGCTGGCTTACATGATCTATATGGGGGTGCAGTGATGGCGATCGATCGCTGGATCCTCACCCTCGTCACCTTCCTGCCGGCCGCCGGCGCGCTGCTACTGATGTTTTTCCCGCGCGGCCGGCGCCACGAAGAACATGGCCATGAGACATTTTCCAGTGACAACACCATCAAGTGGGCGGCGCTGATCATTTCGCTGGTGGTGTTCGCCGGTTCCCTGCACCTGCCCGCCAACTGGGACCACAGCCAGCACGGTTTCCAGGCGAAGTATGACGTACATGCCGCCTGGATCAACTCCCCAAAGATCGATTACCACCTGGGCGTGGACGGCGTCTCCATGTGGCTGGTGGTGCTGACGGCGTTCCTGGTGCCGGTCTCGATCATCAGCTCGTGGAACTCGGTCCATGGACGGATGAAAGAGTTCATGGTCTTGATGCTGTTCCTGGAGACGGCGATGATCGGCGTCTTCCTGGCCCTGGACCTGTTCCTGTTCTACGTGTTCTGGGAGGCGACGCTGATCCCAATGGCGCTGCTCATCGGCATGTATGGTCATGGCCGGCGCATCTACGCGGCCGTCAAATTCTTTCTGTACACGATGGTGGCATCCGTCTTCATGCTGGCGGCGATCATCTGGCTGTACGTGAAAGTGGGCACGTTCGATTACTTCGCCATCCAGCAAGCGCTGCTGACGGGCCAGGTCAAAGGCCTGGAGGAAGCCGCGCCCTGGCTGTTCCTGGGCTTCTTCTTCGCCTTTGCGGTCAAAGTGCCGCTGTTCCCGTTCCATACCTGGTTGCCGGACGCCCACGTGGAAGCGCCCACGGCGGGCTCCATCTTGCTGGCCGGGGTTCTGCTCAAGATGGGCACCTACGGCCTGATGCGCTTCAACCTGGGCCTGCTGCCGGAGGAGTCACGCGCCAACGCCAGCTGGATCATCGCGTTGAGCATCATCGGAATCATCTATGGCGCGCTGGTGGCGATGGTGCAGCCCAACTTGAAGAAGCTGGTTGCGTATTCCTCGGTCAGCCACCTAGGCTTTGTGACCCTGGGCATCTTCAGCTTTACCGCCGCCGGGGCGGACGGCGCGGTCTACCAGATGCTGAATCACGGTGTCTCCACCGGCGCGCTGTTCATGATGCTGGGTTATCTGTACGACCGGCGGCAGACCTATGAGATCAACGAATATGGCGGCGTGGCCACACCGATGCCGGTGTACAGCACGCTGTTCCTGATCATCACCCTGAGTTCGATCGGGCTGCCGCTGCTCAACGGCTTTATCGGCGAGTTCCTGATCCTGACCGGCGCGTTCCAGGCCAAGCCGATCTATGCGGTCCTGGCCACGTCGGGCGTGATCCTGAGCGCGGCCTACATGCTGTGGATGGTGCAACGCGCGTTCTATGGCGAGATCAGGCAGGAGGCCAACCGCACGCTGCCGGACATCACCTTCCGGGAGCGGCTGGCGCTGGTCCCGCTGGTGGTCATGGCCATCGTGATGGGGCTGGCCTCGCCCTACTGGATGAAGTCGATCGACCCGTCGGCCCGGAAACTGAATGACCCGACATCGCAATACGTGAAGGTGGAGTCCACGCGGAAGTGAACGGACAACGATGAATCCGACGACCAACGAGATCCAATCGATCGCCATCCTGCCGGAGTTGATCCTCTCCGTGGCAGGCATCGTGGTGATGCTGGCGGACCCGTTCCTGGGCGCGAAGTCCAACCGCCGGCCGCTGGGCTATCTGGCCCTGGCGGGCACGGTGGCGGCCCTGTTCGCCACCGCGATGCAGCGCTCGTCGCCGGGCGCCAGCTACTTCCGCGTGATCCAGGTGGACGACTTCAGCGTGTTCTTCCACTTTGTGATCATCGCCATCACGGCGGTGGTGACGCTCTCTTCGCTGGATTACCTGGAACAACAGCGCATCCGCGCGGGTGAGTACTATGCCCTGCTGCTGTTCGGCACCGTGGGCATGTGCCTGATGACCTCGGCGCGCGAACTGCTCATGCTGTTCATCGCACTGGAGATCAGTTCCATCGCCACGTATGTTCTGGCCGGATTCCGGCTGCGCTCGGCGGCGAGCGCGGAGTCCTCACTCAAGTATTTCCTGCTGGGCTCATTCGCCACGGCGTTCTTCCTCTATGGCGTGGCCCTGATCTACGGCGCGACCGGCACCACCAATATCCCGGCCATCGCCGCGAAGCTGGCCGAAGGCAGCACCACCGGGCTCACGGTGATGGCGCTGGCGCTGATGATCGTGGGCATGGCGTTCAAGATCTCCGCCGCTCCCTTTCATGTGTGGACACCGGACGTCTACGAAGGCGCGCCCATCCCGGTGGTGGCGCTGATGTCCACCGGGCCGAAGGCCGCGGCGTTCGCGCTGATGCTACGCGTCCTGTTCGGCGCCTTCGGGAGCCTGAACGAATGGTGGATGCCGCTGATCTGGGTGGCCGCCGTGCTCTCCATGACACTGGGCAACATCGGCGCGCTGATGCAGAACAACGTGAAGCGCATGCTGGCGTATTCTTCGATCGCGCACGCCGGCTACGTGCTGGTGGCCTTCGCGGCGCAGAAGGAAGCGGGCGTGTCCGCGGCCATCTTCTATACGGCAACCTATGCGGCCATGAACGTGGGCGCGTTCGCCGTGGCCAGTTACCAGGCGGGCGAGGGCGAGCGCTACGTCTCCATCGACGATTTCGCCGGACTCGGCCGCCGTTCGCCGGTCCTGGCCACCACGCTCACCATTTTCATGCTTTCGTTGATCGGCATCCCGCTGACCGGCGGCTTCTTCGCCAAGTTCTATGTCTTCAAGGCGGCGCTCGCGTCCGACATGATCTGGCTCACGGTGATCGGCGTGGCTAACAGCGCCATTGCCGCGTATTACTACCTGCGGCTCATCGTGGTCATGTATATGAAGGAAGGCGACGAGTCGACGCCGCTGCTGCCTGTCCCGGTGAGCGTGGCCACGGGCCTGCTGGTCGCCGCCGGGCTGACGCTTTATCTCGGCATCCTGCCGGAATCGACGCTGGACTTTGCGATCAAAGGCGCGCGGCAACTTCTGCTGATCCACTGAAGCTTGATCCACCATGGTGGCGGGCTAAAGCCCACCAGAGGATTATTTTGTGGTGCGACTTTCGGCGCGGGTAAACCCGCGCCCTGACTTTCTTAGTGGCCCGCGGCCGATAGCTCCCTTTACGATCAAGGTGTGTTGGCAAATCGGAAGGGCCCCATGCTCATGGTGGCGGGCTAAAGCCCACCAGAGGATTATTTGGGGGTGCGACTTTCGGCGCGGGTAAACCCGCGCCCTGACTGGCCGGAGATTCGGCGAAATTCCGAGCGGCTGATTGTGTCGCCCCTACGGGGCTCGAATCGCTAGTGGCAGTAGCGGGATGGCTAAAGCCATCCCCCTTCACTGAATTGCCTTCGATCGGCGCGGGTAAACCCGCGCCCTGACTGGCCGAATGGCCTGAGTCGGGTCATTCCACTGCCGACGTGACATCAATGCGCGCGAAGAGCAAGCTGGCGAGATACAACAACAGCGCCGCCTGGGCCAGAGCCACAACCAGCAACCACGGATCGCCACCCCAGGGATGCAGCAGCGCGGAGCGCATGATGGTGCGGAAGATGGGAACGACCGGCAGCAGCATGTCGAATCCTCCCACGCTGCGCGACGAGAGCCAGTACGGGACTGCGAGCAATCCGCCCGCGAGGAATGTGGCCACCATCGGATGCAGGAAGCAGCCGAAGGTCACAGCCACGGCCCCAGCCAGCGCCGCAGCCACAAACGCCGCGCCCAGCGCGGGCCAGATGTGGAACTCCCAGCCTCGCCACACCGCCGCGAGTTGCATCGCCAGACCAAGGCCCGTCAACTGTGTGGCTGAGACGAACATGCCGGCCAGCCAAAGCCCCGTGATGTACTGCCAGCGATAGATCCCCTTCGACAGGATACCCAGGATGCGGCGGGTCTTGCGCTCGAGATACATCATCTGCGTGCAGAGCAGGAATGGCATGAAGATGCCGTATCCGATCAATTGCAAGTAAGGGATGGCGAGTTCGGTCTTGGCCGGGTTGTTCGCCGATTCGGAGAGGAACACGCCAAGCAAGACCAAAGTGAAAGCGAGCAGCACCAACACCACCAGTTTCTGCTGGCGGAAGAAACTGAACGCGATGTAGAGGATGGCCCTCACGCCTGCGGTCCTCCAGTACTGTCCTTGCCGGTCAATTCGAGGAACACCTGCTCCAGGTTCTTGCGCGAAGGCGTGACGCTGATCAATTCCCCTCCCGCGGCCCAGACGCGTTCGATGGCCGCGCGTTGCGCCGCCGCGGGCACAGTCCATGTGACAAAGCCGTTTTCTGCGACGGCGCCTTCCGGCGGACCGCCCGCAAGATTGCGAGCGCGGATCTCGAAGCGGTCGCGCTCTTCCAGCAATTCGCTGATCGTGCCCAGGCGGATCAGGCGTCCGCGGTGCAGGATGCCGATGCGGTCGCAGATCAGCTCGATCTCGGAGAGCAGGTGCGAGCTGAGAAAAATTGTCTTCCCCTGCCGCCGGGCTTCGAGCAACAGCTCGCGGACCTGTACACGCGCGGCGGGGTCGAGCGCGGAGGTGGGTTCGTCCAGCACAAGCAGCTCCGGGTCGTTGATCATGGCAATGGCAAGGCCGACGCGCTGCACCATGCCGCGGGAAAATTTCTGTGTCGGCTTGTCAGTAACTTCTTCCAAGTCAACCGCTTGCAGCAACTCTTTCGTCCTATCTCTTAACAGCGGACCGGGCACGCCATTGAGCGCGCCGTGCAGCTTGACCAGCTTGGATGCGGTGATGTGGTGGTAGGCGACATTCTCCGCCAGGAAGCCGATGCGCCGGCGCGTGGGCACGTGGCCGAAGGGCTGGCCGAGCATCGTCCCGCTGCCCCGCGTGGCGCGGGTGAGCCCGAGCGCGATGTGGATGGAGGTGGTCTTGCCGGAACCGTTGGGGCCAAGGAAGCCGAAGATCTCGCCGCGATTGACATTGAGGGTGAATCCATCCAGTGCGCGGAACGGTTTGCTCCAGGGCCACTTGCGGTAGTCCTTGGTCAGGTCCTGGAAGCTGAGCGCGGCGTCCATGGGCTGGATTCTACATGATGGCAAAAAAGCAACGCCCCCGCCATAAGGCGGAGGCGCGTGGATCCTGTTGCGTGGATCCTTTACTTGCTTGCGTAGAGGAAGAGCATGACCCACACGAACAGCGTGAGTGATTCGATGAAGGCCAGGCCAAGGATCATCGGAGTGAAGATCTTGGCTTGCGCGCCCGGGTTGCGGGCGATGCCTTCCAGAGCGGCGGCGCCGACCTTGCCCTGGCCAAGGCCGCAGAGACCTGCGGCGATGCCCAGGCCGATCGCAGCCAGGCTCCAGTTCCCGATGCCGGGGGCCGCTTTGGCGGCGTCACCCGTCTGTGCGAAGGCCGGCGTAGCCAGCAGCATCGCGATGAGAGCGATAAACAACAGCTTCTTGTTCATGTGTTTCTCCTTAGTAAATCGTTGCCAGTGGGTGGTTGGCGTTCACCGAGCTGACGCCCTCACGCTGGCAGCGAATCTTTTTAGTGCTCTTCCGCGACCGCGCCTTGCAGATACGCCATGGTCAGGAGCACGAAGATCAATGTCTGCACGAATGCCACCAGCAGGTGCAGCCCCAAAAAGATCAAGGGAATGAAGACCGGGACCAGGGAAAAGAACGCCAACGTCACCATCTCGCCCGCGAACATGTTGGCGTAAAGACGGATGGTCAGGGACATGATGCGCGCGCTGTGGCTGATGATCTCGATGGGAAAGAGCAGCCAGGCCATCCACCAGACGGGACCGGCAAAATGCTTCACATAGCCCGGGCCATGATGGCGGAATCCGTGACCGTTGTAATAGATGAAGGTCGCCAGGGCGCATCCGAGAGGCACATAGGGCGTCATGGTCGGCGACATGAAGGAAGGGACCAATCCCAATAAATTGCCGATCAGGATGAACAGGCCCAGCGTGACCACATACGGAACATAGCGCTCGTAGTGGTGGCCGATGACCTCATGCGCCTGCCTGTCGAAGAACTCGTAGATGGTCTCCATCAAGTACTGGGCCTTGCCGGGCTGCTCCACGGAAAGGCGGGAGCGCACCAGCAAGAAGAATGTCAGCATGATGAGCGCCACCAGTATCTGCATGGCGACTACGTTGGTGATGGGATGGGCCGGGTCGTGGGCATGAATGCCCAGCGCGCCCAGCAGGGTGTTGGCTACGCCGCCGAAGAACTTATTAAGTAGCGCGGTGAACCAGAGTTGCTCGTGCATGCCTCAACCTTGGGAATGGTCTTAGGAGCGGAAGTCAGGCCCCGAAACGCCGGCTCTGGACCAACAAATACACGGATTCCAGGAATAGTGCCGGGACGATCAGAAGCAGGCCGATGACGATGCCGACTGCGCTCACATGCGAACTTTTCATCATAACATAGGCCGAAAGACCGACCACGGCGTAGCGCAGCAGGAAGCGCAGCACCAGGCCAAGGACGGAGAACCTCGTTTCCGGGTCCCCGGCGGCGATCTCCGTGAGCCGTTTCATGGTGAAGCGCAGCCAGAAGAAGCTGAGCCAGGTCGCGACTGCGCCCATCGCCACCCCGCCCGCCATGGCATTGCCGGAGAGGATGTCCGCGGCGACCGTGCCTATGGCGCCGAACGTCGCCACGGAAATCAGGATGCGGCGGGGCGCGCCGGTCTGGATCTCCTCGAGGGTGACGCTCATTGCATCTCCCGGCGGATGCGCAGGATCATGCGCGACACCTCCACCACGCCCGCCACCACGCCGAGGATGACGCCGGCCTTGGCGATCCATGTGGTCTTGAGCCACCCGTCGATGAGCCCACCGAGGAACCAGCCTGCAACCGCCGATGTCGGCAGAACGAACGCCAGGTGCATATACTTCAGCGATTGCACCAGGCCGCCTGGCTCCGATCCCGCCGGTTTGAGGTTCTTGTCGGCCATGTCTGCAAGGATTGTCGGCGCAGGCGAGAAGGGCGTCAATCCTGCCCGGGAGCGGCCGTGGCACTCATGCCGCGCAATACATGGATCAGGCCGGCCCCGCTCACCACAAGCACCACAGCCCAGGTCGTGGCCTGGAGCGTGCGTCCGTAGAGCAGGCTGCCCACGCCGAACAGCGCGGCATAGACCACGCAGCAGCCGCAGACCCAGCCAAGCAGTGATTGGGCGAAGCTGTCCGGCGAGCCGCCCACGCCGGCCTCTTCCCTGACCCGGTCCCAACCCGGGCCCATGGGCCGGACCAAGCGGTAAAAACGCACCAGCGTGGCGCGGTCCGTGGGCGCCGTGGTGTAAGCGGTGACGATCCAGACCACGGTGGTCGTGGCCACAGTAATGACCAGGGCCAAGTGCACCGGCACACCCATTCCCATTTTTTGCGCGACAAAAAATCCCAGAGCGATGAGGAACGAACTCACCATGGCGGTGATCTCGCACCAGGCGTTCACGCGCCACCAAAACCAGCGCAGCAGGTAAATCAACCCGGTACCAGCGCCCACGCTCATCATCAGCTGAAAGGTCTGGCTGGCGGTGTCCAGCGCCAGGGTGATGAGGGCGGCGACGACCATCAGGCCGGCCGTGGTCAATCGCCCAACGACAATGTAATGTTTTTCGGTCGCATCCGGGCGGATGAATCGGCGGTACAGGTCATGGACAAGATAGGAAGTGCCCCAGTTCAAGTGGGTCGAGATGGTGGATACATACGCGGAGAGCATCCCCGCCAGCATCAACCCCATAAAACCGACGGGCAGGAAGCGCAGCATGGCGGGATAGGCCATGTCATGCCCGATGAGCTTTGGGTCGACATAGGGAAACGTGCGAGCAATGTCGCCCAGCGTGGGGTAGACCAGGATCGAGCTGAGGGCCACGATGATCCACGGCCAGGAGCGCAAGGCGTAGTGGGCCAGATTGAACAGGAGCGTGCCGGCGAGCGCGTCATTCTCGGTGCGCGCGGCCAGCATCCGCTGCGCGATATAGCTGCCGCCACCCGGCTCCGCCCCCGGATACCATACCGACCACCATTGCACGGTCAGCGGGATGATCAGCACCGCCAGCGTCATGCTCCAATCGCTGAAATCGGGCAGCAGGTTCAGGATCTTCGGATCGGTGTGCGCGATCAGCGCCTGCAGACCTCCGACCTGCGGCTGCTTGAGCGCGAAGTAAGCCGCGGCGAACGAGCCGGTCATGGCGATGCCGAACTGGATAAAGTCCGTGACCAGCACGCCCCACAGTCCGGAGGTGGCGGCGAAGGCCACGTTGATCCCGGCGCAGATCACCAGCGTCTGCCACATGGGCCAACCCAGCATCACGTTGGCGATCTTGGCCGCGGCCAGGTTCACCGAGGCCATGATCACACAGTTGAAGAACAAGCCGAGATAGACGGCGCGGAATCCGCGCACGAAGGTGGCCGCGCGTCCTGAATAGCGGAGCTCGTAAAATTCCAGATCCGTCAGCACGCCGGAGCGGCGCCACAACCGCGCGTAAAAGAACACCGTGGTCATGCCGGTGAGCAGGAAAGCCCACCACAGCCAGTTGTTGGCCACACCTTTTTCACGGATGAGATTGGTGACGAGGTTGGGCGTGTCCGTGCTGAAGGTGGTGGCCACCATAGAGACGCCGATCAGCCACCACGGCGCCGCGCGGCCGGAGGTGAAAAACTCCGCCGTGCTTTTGCCCGCGCGCCGGGCCATCCACAGCGCCGGGAGAAAGGAGAGGATGATCGACGCAACCACGATCACCCAGTCGAGTGTGGTGATATGCATCCTTGGGTCTCTTCCTTACGACAGTGGATCGCGGGTCAGGCGGCCGTCGAGCTGGCGCCAGATGCCCAGCGGGTTGGCGGCCTGCAACTCTTCCGGGAGCTGTGCTTCCGGAGCATTCTGCCAGCAGACAAGCCGGGTGAAGCGCTCGACGGCGCGGGTGCCGACGGAAGTAGTCCTGCCGTCCGAGGTCGCCGGGAACGGCCCGCCGTGCACGATGGCGTGGCCGACTTCGACACCCGTGGGATATCCGTTGAATACAATGCGCCCGGCCTTGCGCTCGAGGATGGCAAGCAAGTCTGCGTGCTCGGCGAGGTCTGATTCCGTGGCGTGGACCGTGGCCGTCAGCTGGCCTTCCAGCGATTCAGCCAGCGCGAGCAGCTGTGTGCGGTCGTTGTGCGTGATGAGCAGCGTCTCAGGGCCGAAGACTTCTTCGGCGAGCTCGCGGCGCTTGAGGAATGTCTCCGCATCGGTGGCAAACAACGCCGCGCCGGCCTGGCATCCGCTGCCGGTCGGCGTGACCTGCGCCAGCGTACGAACGCCTTCCGAATTGACCCGGGCGCCGGTGGCGGACTGATACGCCTGATGGATGCCTGGAGTGAGCATCACGGCAGCCGGGGTCTGGGACATCAATCCCTTCAACTTTTCCGCTAGCGCATTGGTCTCAGGGTTGCGCGCGGCGAATAACAATCCCGGATTCGTGCAGAACTGGCCCACACCCTGGGTCACGGAGCTGTGCAGCCCGGCGGCAATCGCATCACCGCGCTCGCGCAGCGCACCCGGAAGGAAAAAGATGGGATTCACGCTGCTCATCTCGGCGTAGAACGGGATAGGCTCGGGCCGTGCGCCGGCCAGCCGCATCAATGCCGTGCCTCCTCGGCGTGAGCCGGTGAATCCAACAGCCTTGATACTCGGATGCTGCACTAAGGCCTGACCGATCTCCTGTCCCGCACTGAACAGGAGGGAGAAAGTCCCTTCCGGCATTCCACAGCTGCGGGCGGCTTCGATGATGGCGTTGCCGGCAAGCTCAGCCGCGCCCGGGTGCGCATAATGCGCATTAACGATCACCGGACACCCGGCGGCAAAGGCGGACGCCGTGTCTCCTCCGGCGACGGAATAGGCCAACGGAAAATTGCCGGCGCAGAATACGGCGACCGGGCCCAGCGGGCGCAACATGGAGCGCAGCGCAGGCTTGGGCTGCGG
This sequence comes from Terriglobales bacterium, assembly GCA_016185365.1. Taxonomy (GTDB): domain Bacteria; phylum Acidobacteriota; class Terriglobia; order Terriglobales; family Acidobacteriaceae; genus DSPA01. The sequence goes on along the minus strand of JACPNP010000002.1, from coordinate 14,399 downwards.
CTGGCGTTGCGGATCACCACGGTCCAGGCGCGCCGCCACCCAGGAACCCTCTTCCACCAAGTCAGCGAACATTCGATGCTGGAAGCAGGTGCGTCCCAACTCGGCGCGAATACGAGCCTCCGGCAGCGCCGCCTCTTGGGCTATACGCGAAACGAACCCATCCGCGAGCCACTCGAGATTCGCCGCGATCTTGCGCAGGAACACCGCTTTGGTTTTCCCTGAGAACCGGCTGGTCGTGTGAAAAGCCGATTCCGCTATCCGGGCCGCGCGGTCCAGCTCGGCGAGACTAGCCGAATGGAAGTCGGGCGCAATGGACTCGCCGCGTGAGGGATCGAAAGCGCGGAACGCGGTGCCGCCCAAGGCGCCGCGTTGATACCCGATGAGCGATGTGCCTTTGATCTCGTTCATACCGTTAACTTAGGACGCTGTGCCAACGCTTCACGGATGACGCGTTGCGCTTCCGCCAACTCCCCGCCGGCGACTTCCAATCGCGGCGGACGCACTCGCGCACTGCCCATGCCGACTTCCTGCTGCACCAGCTTGATCAGTTGGACGAACTTGGGCACGGTGTCCATGCGCAGAAGCGGCAGGAACCAGGCGTACAGCTCGAATGCCTTATTGGTCTGGCCCTTGCGCGCGTAATCGAACAGCGCGACGGACTCCTTGGGGAATGCATTCACAAGACCGGCCACCCAGCCGATGGCGCCGGCCTCGATGCCTTCCACGATGACATCGTCGACACCAACGCTGATCTGCAGGCGGTCGTCGATGAGCGCGCGGATGGCGGTGATGCGGCGCACGTCCGTGCTCGATTCCTTCACCGCATGAAGGTTTTCATGCTCGGCGGCCAACTCCGCGATCTGCTCCGGCAGGAAATCGGTGCCATAGGCGACCGGGTTGTTATAGATCATGCAGGAGAGCGGCGTGGCCTGGATGACGGCCGCGACGTGCGCTTTCATCTCCCGCCAATCGGAGCGGTAGACATAGGGTGGCAGCACCATCAGACCTTTGCATCCTGCATCGGCCGACTGCTTGGCGAGTGAAACCGCCTGTGCCGTGCTTAAGGCAGAGATTGCCGCCGCGACCGGGATTCTAGTTCCCACAGCTGCGATGCAGGTCTTCAAAACTTCGACCTTCTCAGCGGATCCGAGGGTGGCGCCCTCCCCGAGCGACCCGAGGGCGATAATCGCCGTGCAACCTTGGTCCACCAGCCACTTCGCGTGCCGGGCGAGGAACTCGTGGTCCACGCTCAAGTCCTCCCGGAAGGGAGTGGTGATGGCCGGCATGACGCCTTTCCAATCCATGTTTGCTCTGCTCCTAGGAACTTTTTTCTTCGACATCGGCTTGCGTGAGGCTTTCGACCCGCGCAGGAAACACCGGAGGGCGCACCGACTCCGGTTTCCAGCCGAAGAGGAATTCTACAGCCGGACCGCAAATGCGTCCCTGACAAGGCCCCATCCCGCAGCGACGATGCAATTTGGCTGCGCGCCAGGTGCTGCATTCGCGCAGTTGGGCCAAGGTGACATCCTCGCAACGGCAGACGAAGGTCTCGTCCGTTGACAGCGCCTTTAGCTCTTCTCGCAGCCTGAAGGTCTCGTTCAGCCGCCCGGCGAATCGCGCGCAGTGCCGCCACACGGCATGATACTTACGGGCCTCCTGCGCAAGACCGGCGGCGGCCAGCCCCGCGATGCGGCCTTCGACCACGGATTTCTCCACGCCCCCGATCCCGGTCGGCTCGCCCGCGCAATAGACATTCGGCACGGAGGTCTGCTGGTCCTCATCCACTTTGACGCAGCCATTCTCAATCGCGCATCCCATCAGTTCCGCGAGCTCGGTATTCGGTATCAGGTGAAACCCGGTGGCCAGATAGTCGCACTCTAACTGCCAACTTTTGCTTTCCTGCCGCAGACAGACCCGTTCGAGAGTGTCCTTGCCCTCGGCGCGGGTGACCCAGCAATCAGTCAGGTATGGAACCGTCAGCAATCGGGCTTTGAGCATCGCCGCTTGAAACAATTTAGCCGGGTGGGAGGTCAGCGAGAGTCCAAAGCGGAATAACGAGCTGCCGCTTGCCTGTTCGGCGATGAGGCGTACATCCGCGCGGCACTGCTTCAAATATTCAGCCACGGCCAGCAGGAGCGGACCGGTCCCGGCAATCACCACACGCTTGCCGGCGATCGGCAGCCCGGATTTGACCATCGCCTGCAAGCCGCCCGCGCCCATCACGTTGGGAAGGGTCCACCCGGGGAATGGCAAGAACCGCTCGCGTGCGCCGGTGGCCAGTATGAGTTTTTGAAAATGGATCGAATTGGTCTCGCTCAAGGATTCCGCGGTTGCGACACCCGGCCTTGGAGCGGCGACGACGCGCCAACCCGGCATTTTCCGCAGTCGAGCCGGTTCGTCCGTCGTTCCGAGTTGGGCGGCGGTTTGGTCTGAGATCAGGTCAAGAACTTTGTTGTCAAAGCGAAAATGCTTGGCGCCGCGCCAGATCTGTCCGCCAAAAGCCGGGTTGTCATCCAGCAAAATGGTCTTCGCTCCGGATTCGCAGGCAACCTGAGCGGCAGTGAGTCCCGCCGGACCGCCGCCCACCACCAGGACATCGCAGGAGACGTGCGCTTCAGTCACCGGTGCGCACCTCCATGCCCGGCATGCACTCGATCTGGCAACTGCGCGCATGGGGCTCGCCGTTGACGGTCACGCGACATTCGAAGCAGATGCCCATGCCGCACAGCGGACCGCGCGGCGTGCCGGCTACGGATCGGCGGAATGCTGAGTGTCCCGCGATCAGGATGGCCGCTGCCACGGTCGTGCCCGGCGCCACGGACAGTTCCTTACCGTTGATACGCAGGGAGACGGTCTCAGGCATGGGCATCGTGTTCCATGGAACGGCTGGGAAGATAGGGTGCGAACGGGATCGAGGGTGTCCGCTTCAGGATCTGGTCGGCAAGCAACTTGGCCGTTCCGAGTGAGGTCGTGATGCCCAGACCTTCGTGCCCGGTGGCAAGGTAGCGGTTCTCGCGGCCGGGCGACGGTCCGATGAGAGGCAGTTTGTCCGGCGTGGCCGCACGGAATCCGGTCCAGGTGCGCACGGTGCGAAGCCGCGCCAGGCCGGGCATGTATTCGCACGCCCGGAGCAGCATCCTGCGCAGCATGTGGGCCTCGACCTCAGCGCCTTCGGCGCCGAACTGGCGCGATGAGCCGATCAACACCTGCCCGGTGCTGCGCGGTTGCGCGTTGAACGCCACTGACTCGCTGGTCATGGAGTGCGCGCTTTTCAGATAGCCGAGTTCCACCAGTTGGTGATGGACGAATCCCGGGTAGCGGTCCGTGATCAACAGGTGGCCTTTGCGCTTCTTCACTCCGATGCCCGGATCAAGCTCCGGCGACCAACTTCCGGCGGCATTCACGAAGAGCCCCATGGGAACATTGGTGCCGTCACTCAAGCGCACGCCGTTATCGGCGATCGCGGTCACGCTGCGCCCCGGCATCAAGACCGCGCCGTGGTCCTGGGCGCGCCGCATCAGGTGTGCCGCGACACAGGGCGGATAGACCACGCTATCGCCGGGTACAAATAGGCCACCCGGAAGTCCCGGACGCAGGTTAGGCTCGGCCTCCGCTAATGCGTGCGCGTCTAGGATCTCCGCGGTCACGCCGCGCGCGTTGTAATACGCCTGCTTGCGGCGGACCTCTAGCATCTCTTCTTCATCGGCCGCCACCCAGATGGTGCCGCGCTGCTCTGACTCGCCGAATGCGGGCAGCTCTTCAGCCAGCTGTTGCCAGAGTTGTTGCGAATAATGCGTGAGCGCGAACTGGGCTTCGGAGTCGTCCATCACCACCACGTGTCCCATGCCGGCGGCGGTGGCGCCACCGCCGACCACATGCGGCTCAACCACGGCGACGCACAGTCCGGCCTTCGCCAGTTCCAGCGCGCAAGCGGTGCCTACGATGCCAGCGCCGGCGATCACGGCGTCGAAACTTTTACTCATCGGCGGATGCCCATGCGGAACGGGTCGCGAGCGTCAAGGATGAGTTCGGCCTCCGCATTCACCCAGGCGGAGCCGCGGATGTGCGGGAAGATCTGGTCGCCGATCAGCTCCACCGAGCCCTCGAAGACGCTGCCTACAATGCTCTCCTGCCGCCAGACCTCGCCGGGCTTCAGCTTGCCGTCGGCGAACAGGCAGGCGAGCTTCGCGCTGGTCCCGGTGCCGCAGGGCGAGCGGTCGTAGGCCTTGCCCGGGCAGAGGACGAAGTTCTTGCTTTGCACGCCCGCCAGTTTTGACGGCGCGAATAACTCGATGTGGTCGATCTCAGCGCCGTCCTTGCCGGTGATGCCCTGCTGCGGAAGCGCCTGGCGGATGGTCCAGGTGAAGTCGGTGAGTTCGTCCACCCGGTCGAGCGACAACTCCTTGCCGTGGTCCTGGATCAGAAAAAACCAGTTGCCGCCCCAGGCAACGTCACCGCGCACTTTCGAGCCATCGGGAAGCTTTACCTCAGCATCCTTTCGCAGGCGGTAACTGGCAACGTTGCGGATGGTGACGTGGTTCTCTGCTTCCAAGCGCGCCGTCACCACACCCACCGGTGTCTCGAGGCGGTGCTCGCCCACGCCGATACGGCCCAGGTGCGCCAGCGTGACCATCAGGCCGATGGTGCCGTGTCCGCACATGCCGAGATAACCCACATTGTTGAAGAAGATGACACCGGCGGCGCAGGACTTGTCCAGCGGCTGGCAGAGCAGCGCACCCACGATCACGTCTGACCCGCGGGGCTCGTTGACCACGGCAGAGCGAAAGTCATCATGCTGTTCGCGGAAGATGCGCAGCCGCTCCGTAAGCGGCCCCGGACCGAGATCCGGCCCGCCGGAGACGACCACCCGCGTGGGCTCGCCACCGGTATGGGAATCGATCACGCGGACGCGCCGGGCGTTCATCTGGAATCAAACCTTGGCATACGCGGAGCATTGTAGCGGGTGGATATGGAACCGCGAAATCTCAGCACCCGACTTTATCGCATAATAAGGACAGGCCGCGATGGGTCACAATTGATTTGAAAATCAAGAACCGCATCATGAATCGAGGGAGCCTTCGCATCACTTTCCTTTGACAATCGAGCGCGTCCTTGCTGCAGCCTTCATCGCGGCCGGCCTGAGCCTCATTAAGCTGTCGACTTCCGCCTAGGAGCGAGCTATGACATCGATGAATAAGACGCGGCACGACACCAACGATCATGGTTCGGTCGAATCATGGCTGGTTTCGGCAGGACGAGACCGGCGCCCGGGCTCGCCGCTGAATGTGCCGCCGATCCCGGCGTCGAATTTTGTGCTGGGCGAAGGCCGTGCGTACTCGCGCGACGACGGCACACCGAGCTGGGAGGCCCTGGAAGAGATCGTCGGCGGCCTCGAAGGTGGTTCCTCGGTCGCCTTCGCCTCCGGCATGGCGGGGATCGCGGCGATCTTCGATCAACTCTCCGCAGGCTCGGTCGTGGCCCTGCCGGACGATTGCTACCAAGGTGTCGCGGGACTCGCACAGGCTGGCCAACGCCGCGGCCGGTGGACCTTGCATCGCGTGGCCGTGGCCGACACCGCGCGCTGGGTCGAGCTGTGCGGCGTGGCCGACCTGATCTGGCTGGAGTCGCCCTCAAACCCGCTGCTGACGGTCGGAGACCTGGATACGATCTGTGCCGCGCCACGGAAGCGTGGAGCGATCCTGGGCGTGGACAACACCTTCGCAACGCCGCTCAATCAGCGTCCACTGACGCTCGGGGCCGACGTGTCCGTGCAATCGGTGACCAATCAGCGTCCACTGACGCTCGGGGCCGACGTGTCCGTGCAATCGGTGACGAAGTTCATCGGCGGACACTCGGACCTGCTTGGCGGCGTCGTCACCGTACGCGACGCCAACCTGCTGGCAATGCTGCGGCAGTCCCGGGAGCTCACAGGTGCAACCCCCGGCGCCCTCGAGACGTTTCTCGCGGTGCGTGGGGCGAGAACGCTGGCCCTGCGGCTGGAGCGCGCCCAGCACAGCGCGATGACTCTGGCCGAGCGGCTCGCGCGCCATCCAAACGTCGCGCTGACGCGCTATCCAGGCCTGGCGAGTCACTCGACTCACGAAGCCGCGCGACGCCAACTCAAGGGCTTCGGCACGATCATCTCGTTCGACGTGCGCGGAGACAGTGCTGCCGCCGACTCTGTTTGCGGCGGACTGCGCCTCATCCAACACGCCACCAGCCTGGGAGCAGTCGAGTCCACCATCGAACGGAGGGCAATCATTCCCGGACAGGAACACCTACCCCCGACGCTTCTACGGCTAAGCGTGGGCATCGAGGCCGTCGAGGACCTATGGGCCGACTTGGATCAAGCGTTACGACTAGGTCCTTAGGCTGAAAGATTTCGCCCAAAACTTCCGTTAATACCAGTAAGGACGGGTGTACCTTGCGGATCGGCTGGCTGCCCCCCAGGGATTCGAACCCCGATATGCTGATCCAGAGTCAGCTGTCCTACCATTGAACGAGGGGGCAGCAAAAAAAACAGGAGTGAGGCGGGCGCCCCACTCCATTGATTGTATGAGGGTTGATGCGGGCCGGTCAACCGGCGCGCTCACCAGATATCGCAGCGTTTCTCCTTGGGCCGGACCATGGCCTGGCCTTCCTTGCAGCCGAACGCTTTCTGGAACTCCGGTAGGTTGGAGAGCGGTCCGTTCACGCGGTATTTGCCCGTGGGATGCGGATCGCCCTGCACCATCAGACGCTGGGTCTCAATGCGGATGGCGTCCCCGCGGAACTGTCCCCAGGCGATGAAGAACTGCTGCTCCGGGGTGAAGCCGTCGATGTCCTGAGGCGCAGGCCGGCCCTTGAGTGCCAGCTTCCAGGCCATGTAGGCGATGCGCGCTCCGCCCAGGTCGCCGATGCTCTCCCCCAGAACCAGCTTGCCGTTGTGATGCACGCCGGGTTCGATGAAGTAGTTATCGAACTGGTCGACCACACAGGCGCCGCGTGCCGTGAATTTTTTCAGGTCTTCTTCCGACCACCAGTTCTCCAAGTGGCCGCCGGCATCGAACTGCGCACCCTGATCGTCGAAGCCGTGGCTGATCTCATGTCCGATGACCACGCCGATGGCGCCGTAATTCACCGCGTCCACCTTGCTCATGGAGAAGCCGGGCGGCTGCAGGATGCCGGCCGGGAAGACGATCTCATTCAGCAGCGGGTTGTAATAGGCGTTCGAGGTGGGCGGCGTCATGCCCCAGCGCCCGCGGTCCACTGGCTTGCCGATGGTGGAACGGTCGTCCGAAACAGCGAAGCGGCGGCCGGAGAGCTGGCTCTCAAAGTAGGCGTTGCGGTCGACGTTGACGGCGCTGTAGTCCTTCCACTTATCCGGATAGCCGATCTTGGGGAAGAAGGTGGCCAGCTTTTCCAGCGCCTTCTTCTTGGTCTCCGGAGACATCCATTCGAGCTGTCGGATGTCATCCCCCATGGCGGCCAGGAGGTTCTTGACCATCTCCTGCATGCGCGCCTTGGCGGCCGGCGGAAAATATTTTTCCGTGTATTTCTTTCCCAGGGCCTCGCCCAGCAAGGCGTCCGTACTTTCCGCGCAGCGCTTCCAGCGCGGGCGCATCTCCCGCGCGCCGCCCAGATATTTTCCGTTGAACGCGAATGACTCCTCCACGAACGGAGCGGAGAGCGCATTGGCGGTGGCGTTGAGCAACTGCCAGCGCAAGTACGTCTTCCAATCCGCGACCGACTCGCCTGTCAGCATGGCCTCGACCCGGGCCACGAACTTCGGCTCCTGCACGTTGATGGTGCCTGCGGGGGAGAACTTTGCCGTTTTGAAATACTCCTCCCAACCCACGTGCGGCGCCATTTTTTTCAGGTCGGCGAAGGAAGTGATGTGATCGGTGGCATGCGGATCCCGCAGGGCCACGTTGTCGAGCGAGGCCTCGGCCAGTTTGGTCTCCATTGCCAGCACAACATCGGCGGCGGCGCCTGCTTTCGCGGCATCGTCACCCAGCAGGCCGAACATCTTGATCAGATGCTCATGATATTTTTCGCGCGCTTCTTTGAAGCGGGCGTCGGGCTTCAAATAGTAATCGCGGTCGGGGAGACTGAGGCCGCTGGCGTAAATATCCGCCATGATCATGTTCGGATCATGCGGATTCTGGTTGCCGCCGGTACCGAAAGGCGCAAACACCGCGATCTCATGCAGGCGGCGGATCTCACGGGCCACGTCGGCCGGCGTCTTGATGGCGTCAATCTCTTTGAGCCATGGCGCCAGGGGCTCGGCACCGCGCTTGTTGACCGCGGTCTCATCGGTGCAGGAGGCGTAATAATCGCCGATCAGCTGCTCGGCGCTGCCCTTGGGCCAGTCTTTCTTCGCCGAGGTGTCGTCGAGGATGGACTTCAGTTGTTCTTTGTTGGTCTCGCCGCCCTGCCAGCGCCGGCTCCAGCGCACCATGGAAGGCGGGATGGGATTCTGCACCCGCCAATTGCCGTTGGCGTATTCAAAGAAGTCCTCGCAGGGGTCCACGCTGCGGTTCAGGTCTCCGAGTTCGACACCGCCGAGCGGCTTTTCTTGTGCGAACAGGGCGGTCGTCAGGCAAAAAAGCGCCAGCATGCAACGAAGTCTCATCGTTGTCTCCTTCGAGTCAGATCGGATTGCAGGACGAGTGAGGAAGCGCAAAGGCCCCGCGCTCTTCCCGAAAAGGTGTGTGGTCGTCCCAAGATATAAGGCCGGGCGCGAGAATGCCCCGGCCCTTGAAGTTCACGGGGCGTTTATGCCCCTTGTTTGTCCTTCACCCGCACCACCACGATCTTGGAGAACCCTTCCTTGAATGTGGGTGGCTTAAGTTTCTGGGCCATCTGATTCATGATCTCTTCCGCGACCTGGCGCTCGCGCTTGCGGTTCCGCTCCAGGCACAACTCGAGCGGCACATCGAAGAACACGGCATGGACCTCGTAGCCGAAGCCTTTGGCCATCTTGATCCACTGGCGGCGCTCATGCGGGGAGAGGTTGGTGGCGTCCACGTAATTCCACGGCATCTTGGCGATGAGCCGGGCGCGGAGCAACGAGCGCAGCGTGGAAAAAACCAGACCCTGGTAACGCTGTTCGGTGATGTTGTCGAACAGGATGGTGCGCAGCATGTCGCTGGAGAGCGGGGTCACACCGCGGCGTTTGTACCAAGTGGTCTTGCCCGACCCGGGCAGGCCGATGGTCAGAACCACCACGCCTTTGGGCGGACGCTTCCCTTGCGCGGGCTTGCCGGTGGCGGCATCCGCAGCGGCGGGCGGCGCCATGGGCGACTCCGGCTGGGTCTCCACCACCATTTTGCCCCGGGTGACAGCGGGCGGGGTGGGGCCATTGTCCTCGGCGGCAGGCTCGGTGTCGTCGTTATCATCCAGGGAATAAGACGGAATGATCGGCGCGGGCTTGGACGGGTCGATGGACTGCCCGATCTTGCCGGTCTGTTCGCTGGGGTTGTCGGAAGATTTTTTGCGGCGCTTCAATCGCTCGCGCATCCACTTGCGCATACCTTTTGGTTGTAACACAGAGAGTTGTCCGGAGGCTAGTATTCGTTTGTCGACCCCGGTTCCAAGTGCCGCCGGACAGGGTTTCTGTTAGCATTTCTAGTTCCCGATCGGTCGACCGGCTGTTCTGTCATCTTCCCGCTAAGGAGACTTCCATGGGCATCAAAGTCGGCATCAATGGATTCGGCCGCATCGGCCGTAACGTGTTGCGCACCGCGCTCAAAGACCCGGACCTCGAGTTCGTGGCCGTGAATGACCTGACCGACCCCAAGACACTGGCCCACCTGCTCAAATACGATTCGATCCTGGGTAATCTGGAGCAGACCATCACCTCCGGCGCGGACTCTATCGAGGTCGAAGGCAAAAAGGTCCACGTTTTCAAGGAAAAAGACCCGGCCGCGATCGATTGGTCGTCGTTCGGCGCGCAGGTGGTGATCGAATCCACCGGCAAGTTCACGGACGCGAATGATGCCAAGAAGCACCTCAAGGGTACGGTGAAGAAGGTCATCATCTCCGCTCCGGCCAAGAATGAGGATGTGACCCTGGTGCTGGGCGTGAATGACGCGATGTATGACCCGGCCAAGCATCATGTGGTCTCGAACGCAAGCTGCACCACCAACTGCCTCGGCCCGGTGGCCAAGGTGGTGAATGACAATTACAAGATCGTGAGCGGCACGATGACCACGATCCACTCCTACACCAATGACCAGGTGATCCTCGACTTCCCGCACAAGGACCTGCGGCGCGCCCGCGCGGCCGCGCTGAGCATGATCCCCACCACAACCCGCGCGGCCAAGGCGCTCAGCCTGGTGATCCCGGACGTGAAAGGCAAGCTGGATGGCTTCGCCATGCGCGTGCCTACGCCGAACGTTTCCGTGGTGGACCTGGTGGCGTTCGTGGAGAAGAAGACCACGAAGGACGAAGTGAACGCGGCGCTGAAAGCCGCGGCCGATGGCCCGATGAAGGGCATCCTGGGCTATGAGACCAATGAACTGGTCTCCATGGATTTTCGCGGCGACTCGCGCTCGTCCATCGTGGACTCGCCTCTGACCATGGTAGTGAATGGGAACTGTGTGAAGGTCATCTCCTGGTACGACAATGAGTGGGGCTACTCCTGCCGCGTGCGAGACCTGATCCACTTCATGGCCAAGAAAGGCCTGTAACGATTGAAAATCGTGGAACTGCGGAATTGCCGAATCTAAGACAACGACTTTTGATGTGACCGCACCGGCATCCCGCAATCCTTTACTCAGGCAATCTGAAATGAAACTGTCCATCACCGACCTCGAGCTCAAGGACCAGCGCGTCTTCATGCGCGTGGACTTCAACGTGCCCCTGGATGACGCGATGCACGTCACCGATGACACGCGCATCCGCGAGACCCTGCCCACCATCGAGTACGCCATCCGCCACGGCGCGCGGCTGATCCTGGCCTCGCACCTGGGACGGCCCAAGGGCAAAGTGAATCCCAAGATGAGCCTGCGCCCCGCCGCGGAGCGCCTGCGTATGTTGCTCGACGAAAGGCTCGAGCGCGATTGCAATGTGGGCTTCGCGCCGGACTGTGTGGGCGCGGAAGCGGAGGAGATGGTCAGCAAGCTCGAGGCCGGACACGTATTGCTCCTGGAGAACGTGCGTTTCCATAAAGAGGAAGAGGCGAATGACCCCGCCTTTGCCAGGCAGCTCGCTTCCCTGTGCGACCTCTATGTGAATGACGCCTTTGGCAGCGCGCACCGTGCCCACGCCTCGACCGAGGGCATCGCGCATCATGTAAAGAGGGCGGTAGCGGGATTCCTGATGGAAAAAGAACTGAAGTATCTGGGTCAGGCGCTGGCGGCGCCGCAGCGGCCGTTCGTCGCCATCCTTGGCGGCGCAAAAGTGTCAGACAAGATCGATGTGATCAAGAACCTGCTGGGCAAGGTGGAAGCGCTGCTCATCGGCGGCGCCATGGCTTATACCTTTCTCAAGGCGGAAGGCATGGCGGTGGGCAAGTCGCTGGTGGAGGACGACAAGTTGGACCTGGCCAAGTCACTCCTGGCCGAAGCAAAGAGCAAAGGTGTGAAATTTCTGCTGCCCACTGACCACGTGATCGCGGACAAGATCGATGCTTCCGCATCCACGCGCGTGATCACGAACGAGGCGGGCATTCCCGCCGACCAGATGGGCCTGGACATCGGCCCGCAGAGCGTCGCCATGTTCAGCAAAGAGATCGCGGCGGCCGGCACCATCGTCTGGAACGGACCGATGGGCGTGTTCGAAGTGGCGCCCTTCGCCAACGGCACCATGAAGATCGCGCAGGCCGTGGCGGCGAATGTGGCGGCCACGTCCATCATCGGGGGCGGCGATTCGGTCGCGGCGGTGCAGGCGGCCGGAGTGGCCGAGAAGATCACCCACATCTCCACCGGCGGCGGCGCCTCGCTCGAGTTCCTGGAAGGCAAGACGCTGCCCGGCGTGGAAGCGCTGACCGACAAGGCATAGCCATGACCCGCAACAAACTGTTTGCCGCCAACTGGAAGATGTACAAGACGCCGCCGCAGGCCACGGAGTTCGTGGCTGCCTTTCTGCCGATGGTCGCCGATGTGACCGCCGATGATATCGCGCTTTGCGCACCGGCGGTGTGCATCTCCGCCGTGGCCGGTGCGGTAAAGGGTTCACGCATCGGCGTGGGCGCGCAGAACATGCACTGGGAGAAGGAAGGCGCATTCACGGGCGAGATCTCCGCCGAGATGATCGCCGCCAGCGGATGCCAGTACGTGATCCTAGGCCACTCCGAACGCCGTCAGTACTTTGGCGAGACCGACGCCACGGTGAACCGCAAACTTGAGGTCGCGCTGGAAGCAGGGCTCACGCCCATCGTGTGTGTCGGCGAAGTGATCGAAGAGCGCGAGGCCGGACTCACCGATGATGTCCTCCGCCGCCAGTGCACAAGCGCCTTCCGCGGCATCTCCGCGGCCAAGGCGGCGAAGCTGGCGATCGCCTATGAGCCGGTGTGGGCCATCGGCACGGGCAAGACCGCCACGCCGCAACTTGCCGCGCAGGCCCACGAGACCATCCGCCACGAAGCGTCCAAGGCCTTCGGAAAGGGATTCGCGGAGAAGCTGCGCATCCTCTATGGGGGCAGCGTGAAGCCTGAGAACGCGAAAGCGTTGATGTCAGAAGCGGAATTGGATGGCGCCCTGGTCGGCGGGGCCAGCCTGGACCCCAAGTCGTTTGCGGCCATCGTGCACTACCAAGCCTGACTCCTGTGAAAATGCCCTATCTTCAGAGGGCGGAAAAAAAATCTCTGTTATATTCGCTTTTTATTCGCCGATTATGATAGTGTCCTTCCATGCTTGCCACCCCGGAAGACGCTGCTCGGGTCCAGTGGCTCTTTCTTGACCTGAACTCGTATTTCGCCTCGGTCGAGCAGGAGGTGCAACCTCATCTGCGCGGCCAGCCGGTCGTGGTGGTCAATGCCGCGGCTGATTCCACCTGCTGCATCGCCGCCAGTTATGAGGCCAAGCGGCTTGGCGTCCGTACCGGCACCCTCGTGGCTGAGGCAAAGCGCCTGTGTCCGCGATTGCAGGTGATCCTGGCCCGCCATGAGATCTATTTGGAGTATCACGGCCGCATCCGGGCTGCCGTGGAGCGATGTCTGCCAATCTCCAAAGTGGTCTCCATCGATGAGGTGGCCTGCCGGCTCATGGGACGCGAACAGATCGTGGAAAACGCTGTCCGGTTGGCGCAGCAGGTGAAGCAGGCGATCCGCGATCATGCCGGCGCCACGCTGCGTTGTTCCATCGGGCTGGCGCCGAACCAGTTCCTGGCCAAGACCGCTTCCGACATGCGGAAGCCCGATGGCTTGACCGTGATCCGGAAGCCGCAGCTTCCCCAAATCTTGTTTCCCCTGGAGTTGCAGGACCTATGCGGGATCGGCCCACGCAGGGACAGGCGCTTGCGGGCACACGGTGTCCATACCGTGGAACAACTCTGCCGGCTTTCCCGGGAGCAGATGACGGAGATCTGGGGCAGTGTGCTGGGCACAAGGTTCTGGCTCCGGCTGCGTGGCGAAGACTTCGACGATCGTGCGACCCATACCAGCAGCTTCGGTCACCAGCATGTGCTTGCACCTGAACATCGCACACCGGAGCAAGCGGCCGCCATTGCCAAGGCGTTGCTCCATAAGGCCGCGTTCCGGCTGCGTCAAGCCGGTATGTATGCCGGCGCATTGACTCTCTACGTGCTTTTCCTCAGCCACGAACACGATTGGGGGGGCAAATGGGGCCACCAAGGCCTCCCGTCATGGCAAAGCTGCTCCCGCTTCCCTCCCTGCCAGGACACGATGACATTGTTAAAAGTGCTCAACCGCGCCTGGCTTGCTTGTCCGCGGCACAAACCGCTGCTGACCGGTGTGACCCTGTCGGACCTAACTTCAGGGAACTCCCTGAATCTGTTCAGTGATCTGTACGAAGATCCGCGGTGCAAAAATCTGACGGCGGCCATGGACACGGTGAACTTGAAATACGGGCCGAGCACTCTTTACCTGGGCGGTGTGCATGAAGTCCGGCACACCACCCCGCTGCGTATCGCGTTTACCACTATTCCCGGCGCCGAATGGAAGTGACCCAGCATGGCAGTGAGACCCGATCTACGCGGCAGCTACCCTGTGCTGTGAGGTTTAGAATTAGATCGGAGTGGCGGGAAGTAGCGGGCGTACGTTGCCCCAGTCCGTCCCTGACCCTTTGGAGGTCCGATGTTCTGTAATCAGTGCGGCAACAACAACCCGGATACCAGCCGGTTCTGCAACAACTGCGGCCAGCCCCTGGGCGTCGAGGCTCAGGCGGCGCCGCCGTCTGCCTACCCGCCGATGCCGTCCGACATTCCCCTTCCCGATGCGAAAACCGACGGCAAGG
>JACPNP010000004.1 GCA_016185365.1 Terriglobales bacterium | reverse complement strand
GTGGTGATGTGGGTGATCGACGCGAAGTTCGCCGACATCCACACCACGCGGCGCATGGATGACATGTCCGTGGGTCAGGCGGTGTGGATCGGCTGTTGCCAGGTGCTCTCGGCCGTATTTCCCGGCACATCACGCTCCATGGCGACCATCGCCGCCGGGCAGGTGACAGGCATGTCGCGCACCGCGGCGCTCGAGTTCAGTTTCTTCCTCTCCATGCCGACCATGGCCGCGGCCACGCTCTACGATCTGTGGAAGTCCCTGCGGCATGGGGCCACGGGTGCGAACGGCGCCATCGGCTCGCTGAGTATGGATGCGCACCAGTGGGTAGTACTGGGTATCGGCTTTTTCGTCTCGTTCGTGGTGGCCTATGGCGTCGTGGCCTGGTTCATGAACTGGGTTCGGAACCGGGGCTTCGTGCCCTTCGCCATCTACCGGATCGTGGCGGGTGCGGGTGTGCTGGCCTGGGCCATCCGGGGTACCCATTGAAGCAACTTGAGGCCCGCTCCAAGCCGCAAAATCGGTTGTAATCCAAGCACTTACGTTGCATAATCGGAATTGCTCTGGGGTTTTCCGGCACCTTGAAGTGGGCTTCGCAGCCCAAAGGTGCGGCACGCCTCAATGAAGTTCTTCCAACTGGTTTTCACCCCGACGAAGAACCGCCGGCTCAATGAGCTGGTGGGATTCCTTCTTTTGGTGTCCGCGACCCTCCTTTTCCTCGCATTAGCTTCGTATTCACCCTTCGACCCCTCGATGAACACCGCCGCGCCCGGGCCCGGCGTCCGGCCGCCGCAGAATTTCATCGGCATGGCCGGCGCTCTGGTGGCTGACCTCGCTTTGCAATCGCTGGGACTGGCCGTTTTCGGCATTCCCCTGATGCTTGGCCTGCTCGGCTTGCGCTGGTGGAAGTCGCAAGCTGTGGCTTCGCCTTTGGCCAAAACGCTCGGCGGGATCGCCCTGGTGATCTTCACGGCCTCCTTCTTCAGCCTGCTGCCCTGGCACTGGCGGTGGTTGCACGCCGTCCCGCTGGAAGGGCTATTGGGACGGATCGTGGGCGATTTCTTCGTCCATTATTTCAACCTGACCGGCGCGTACATCCTGACGTTGAGCGCGATCGCCATCGCGATGTACGTGTCCACCGCCTTCAGCTTCAGCACGCTGCAACTCTGGGCGCAGACGCGGTTCGCCTTCTTCTACGCGCTGCACGAGCGCTTCACCGACTGGCGCGAAGCCCGCGCCAAGGCCCGTGCCGAGCGCGAGCTTGCCCGCCGCAAGCAGGTGAAGCCTGTGGTGGCCTCGCAGATGATCCCCGCGCGCAGGCCCGTACCGGCGGCTCCCGTACCGATGACTTCCGCGCCGCGTTCCGTTGATGGACTCTCAGGAATCGATCGCGCACTGGAAGAACGACTGGCTCCCGTGGCACCAGCGCCAGCACAACCTCCCACGCCGACAGCCGATAAGTCACAGGACATCGCCGAGATCGAAGTGGGCCATCGCGCGGACAGCGAACGCAAGACCAAGACCACCTTGCCGCGGGCTGCCGGCGGATTCAAGCTGCCTTCGAGCGCGTTGTTGCATCGTCCAGATGAAGCCCAAGCGGTGGACGAAGAAGAGCTGAAACATCTGGCGCAATTGTTGGTGGAAAAATGCGCCGAGTTCGACGTGACCGGTGCGGTGACGCACATCAACCCCGGCCCCGTGGTCACCACCTACGAATTCAAGCCCGAGGCGGGCGTGAAATACAACCGCGTGACCGCGCTGGCCGAGGACCTCTGCCTGGGCATGAAGGCGGAGAGCATCCTCATCGAACGCATGGCGGGCAAGGCGACGGTGGGCATCCAGGTGCCGAACCGCGTGCGCGAGACCATCTGGCTGCGCGAAGTGATCGAGTCCCAGGAATTCGCCGGCTCGAAATCCAAGCTGACGCTGGCCATGGGCAAGGACATCAACGGCGGGCTGATCACCGCCGACCTCGCCGCCATGCCCCACCTGTTGATCGCCGGCTCGACCGGCTCGGGCAAGTCCGTGGCCATCAACGCTTTCATCATGAGCGTGCTCTACAAGGCCACGCCCGACCAGGTGCGGCTGATCCTGGTGGATCCGAAGCGCTTGGAACTCGGCAATTACGAAGGCGTGCCCCATCTCTATACCCCCATCATCACCGAGCCCAAGCTGGCCAGCTACGCGCTGCGCAACGCGGTGCGCGAGATGGAGCGCCGCCTCAAACTGCTGGCGGAAAAGAGCGTCCGCAATATCCTGCAGTACAACGCGCTGTTCGAGGGCCAGACCATCAGCCTGTTCGACGGCGAGCAGGAAGGCGAGCACCGCCCGCTGCCTTACATCGTCATCATCATTGATGAGTTGGCGGACCTGATGATGCTCGACGGCAAGAACGTGGAAGAATCCATCACCCGCCTGGCGCAGATGTCACGCGCGGTCGGCATCCACCTGGTGCTGGCGACGCAGCGCCCCAGCGTGGACGTGATCACCGGGCTCATCAAGGCGAACTTCCCGGCGCGCGTCAGCTTCCGCGTGGCCACCAAGATCGATTCCCGCACCATCCTTGACGCCAACGGCGCGGAGTCACTGCTGGGCAAGGGTGACATGCTGTATCTGCCCTCGGGCTCATCGCGCGTCCATCGCGTGCACGCACCCTTCGTCACCGAGAAAGAGATTGCCGCGGTGGTGGAGTTCTGGAAGAAGCAGGCATCGGCGCAGTACGACGAGAAGTTCCTGGCCGCGCCGAAGGACGAATCCGGCAAGACCGAAGGCGGCGCGCCGGGCGAAGACGGCGAGGAGAACGACGAGCTCTTCGAAGATGCCGTGCGCTTGGTGCTGGAGTTCGGCAAGGCCAGCACATCACTTCTGCAACGGCGATTGCGCATCGGTTATGGCCGCGCCGCGCACTTGATCGACCTTATGGAGAGAGAGGGCATCGTCGGCCCGGCCGACGGCCCCAAGCCGCGCGAGATCCTCAAGCGCCCCGATTGGTTGAGCGAGGTGGAAGAGGCGCTGCGGTAGAGTTCGGGAACTAGGTGTTCTTGAATCCCCGAATCGCCCAGACTCCCAGGCCGGCCACTGCCAGGATCATCGCTGCCCACATGACCGCGGGGTGGCGTTCCGTCCAGGGACGTTCATCGGCACGGTCCACATAGGCAGCATTGGCGATCTCGCCGCTCCAGACTGCTTCCGTAGCCTCCGCGGCGTCCGTCGGTACAAAGAACCGGGCGAAATCATAGCGGGGTGCAGGGAGCTTTTCGTCGCCATAGTAAAGCGTGATCCGCTGCGAGCCGGCAGGTTGAAAATAGAGCCGCCGCTCGAGCATCTGAGCGCGGATGCCGGTGATGCTCACCGGGCGATCGTCGCCATTCTCGATCTCAATGCGGACTTCCTTGCATCGTGTGCCACTCATGTTGACGGACAGGTCTTCGGACTCGATGCGTTGTTGGCGGCGCTGCAGGCGGACCCGGCTGATCTCTCCGCCGGCGGCACGGCGCTGGTCGCAATAGACGATCAACGGCCGGCTGAAATTCACCTGCGCGGGATCGACCGTAAAGCTCACGCGTTCCAGCGGCAGGGCAACATCAGAATTCCATCGGATCACGGTCTTCTTGCCTTCGGCTGAGGTTGCGGGTGCGACCGGCACATCCACATAGCGGGCTTTTTGCTCCTGCAGCAGCTCGTGGTACGCGCCGGTCACATCGTCCGGAAGGATGGGCGCGGAAAAACGGACGCGCAAGAATTGGAATGTGGAAGGGGTCTTGAGCTGGAAGCGCGTGTTCCGGCCCAGTCCTTCTTCGTGCAGGGAGAACACGGTCTGGTTTCCGAGCTCGATCCAGCGCGAGGAGCGGGCATCATTGGCGCCGGCGAGAGTAGCGCGGGAAATGTAGTCGCCGGCATGGTTGATCGTGAATTCGATGTGGTCATATTCGGGCATGTCGACCGCCAGGACCATCTCCGCAACGCCGCTGACGGACCCACGGTTGAGGATGCGCGCCTCGCGCTTGCCCTCGGTCGAGTAGCCGCCCTCCACGTGCAGTACATAAGGCACTTCGTTCGCACCGGAATACAAGCGCAGATCGGACAGATCAGTGCGCGAATTTCGAAAGATAGAGGCATCCACCACGGCATAGTTGAGCCGCGACGATGCATTGGGGGCCAGGTCGCGTTGAAAACGGAAGTGTGAGACCTTGTCCGCCGGAGTTTGGGCCGCCGCAGAAATGACAAGAATGACAAGGAGTGTGGTTCCTAATAACTTCATGATCTCTTCCCGGAAAGATTTAGTATGTCTTTTTGGTAGACGTAAGAGATGCCAAGCAGCAACACGCCCAGGGCAAGGAAGCTCAAGCCGCGAAGTCCGGTGCTGAGCTGGCTCACGTCGTAGACAAAGACTTTCACCAGCACCACGGAGATCAGGACCAGAGCCTGCCACCGCAGTACGGTCACTTGGCGAATGAATCCATAGGCCATGAGTCCCGCGCCATAGATCATCCAGACCAGGGAATAGGCAAAGTCGCGATAGGTTTGGAAGTCCAGCCAATTCTGTCCTTCGGCGTTCACGGCCAGGTAGCCTCGATAGAAGAAATCACGGGCTTCATAGCTGAGGGCCATAAGAGCCAGAATGTTCAAAGTGATCGTGGCCCACACATAGCCCCAATGCCTTTCATTCCCTTCGGCCCTGACTTGGTGAGCGATCAAGCCCAACACGATCACCGCGACCAGATAGGTGGCAAAACGGGCGTTGAAGAGGATCCTGGTGGCGGCGAATTCATCCAGGAAGAGAAGCCGAAAGATCCCCAGCATCAGCGCCGCGAGGGCGGCGTACTTGAGGAATGTGTGCTCGAGGCGCACTCCGACCTGCAATAAGATCGCGGCTTCGACCAGCCAGGCCAGTGTGATCCAATGGCCTTCCAGCTTGAGCGGAATGGCCAATGTTAAGAAGCCCAGGGCAATTCCAAGATGCAGCCAGGTCTGGAGCCGTCGGTCCTCCGATGCGATTCCGGGTGCGCCCGGCGCCGGCGCGGTCCGGATCAACGCGATGTAAAATCCGCCCAGCAGGACGGAAGCCCATGCCAGGATGCTTTGGTAGTCCGGCTCACTCTCAAAAATGGCATAAAGCTCCATGAAGTAGATGAATGGATTGATGAGCGCGACGGCGACGAACGTCTTGGAGTGGGCCCAGCCGCTATGCAGTCCGAACTCCGGTTTCATCAATTTGATGACCGGCAGGACCGCGAACATCGCGAAGAACACACTGGCGTAGAAAAGCGCGATGGGCCGCTGTGCCGGCGTGAAAAACTGTCCGTGCCAGCCCGCATAATAGACCATCGTGCCGAAGAAGCACGCGGCGAGGAGCCGGCGCCACGGCCGGATCATCACCAGCCAAAGCGCAGCGGCATCCAGCAGGAACAGATAGGAAAACAGCTCCACCGGCCGGTTCACGCCCGTGGAGAGCAGTGCCGGTGTGGATAGACCGCCCAGCAGGGCCACGGCGGCGATGATCTGTGCGTCTTGCTTCAAGGCCAATGCGGTGGCGGACGCCGTGACGATGATCATGGCCAGGAAGGCCACTCCTCCCGGGACCAGGTGATAGAGCTGGAACGCCGCCCACAGCGAGAGATACATGATGCCGACACCGGTTGCGGTCACCGAATAGGAAAAATAGATATTGCCCCGCGCATGGAGTCGGGAACTCCAGCCAACGAGCACGATGCCGGCGATGAGACCGATGGCGACCCGCCCGGCCGGGCCGATGTAATTATTTTCGAACGCGAATTTCAACAACAGGGATGCGGCGATCAAGATGGCGAATACGCCGATGCGGTTGAACCAGCGCGATCCTATGGCCGATTCAAGGGACTCATCGCTCTCCACGAATGGGGAGTTGATTTTTCCGGTCGACGCCAGGAACAGGGGTGGTGGCACAGAAGGAGGGGCTGTGGGTTCCATCGGAGGCGCCGTGGAGGTTGCTTGCGGCTCCTTCGGGATCGGAGAGGCCAACGGATCCACGGCTGGCTTCGCCGCGGCCACGAACCCGGCCTCCCGCTCCAGCCGATAAACGCGCTGCGTAAGTTCCGCGAGCCGCTTCTGAAGTTCCAAGAGGTCCTGCGATAAGTCTGACATCGCCAATTACGTTACTCGACAGAACTGCGGTTGCCAAGGATTTTTCCTTTGGAACGGGGAGAATCTGATTATCGGCTGGCCGCCCCAGGTGGAGCGGGCGATGAAGGTCCCGCCCAAGTGATATGCGGCGGTTTTGCTGTATCCTGACTACTCTCGTTCTAGAGTCGCCGTAGAGAGCCCGTTTTTATGCGTCGTCATGCGGTCGCCACACTGTTGACGCTTTTGCTGCTCGTGCCGGCGGGCTGGGCGGCGGTGTGTCCGGAAGCGTGTGCGCCCCAGGCGCATCACAGCTCCTCCGAAATGACCATGCCGGTGGCCCATCACCACGGTCTTCAATCTCAAGATGTCCTGTCATGACACTGCTTCCGTGATGGAAGTGAAGCCGCACCATTCCCATGACCACAAGGAGATGAGATGAGTAACACCATGCGAACGATTTCCTTAGCGACGGTGATGTTTCTGATGTTGTGCGGTATCGCGCCGGCCCACGGTGGAGGCGGGCACGTGAAGGGGACGGTCACCGCCATCACCGCCGATTCCATCACGGTCAAGACTCCGGCCGGCGAGTCCAAGTCCGTCCACTTCGATCAAAGCACGGTCTTTGAGAAAAGCAAGGTCAAGGCCACCGTCAAAGATCTAAAGACAGGCGACCGGGTCGTGGTCGACGTGCAGGAAACCGGTGACAAGCTGCACGCGACCCAGGTGCGCTTCGGCGCTCAACCCCAAAAAACCGCTGCGAAGAGCGGACACGACCACTAAGGAGGCATCATGCGTCACTTTGTTTGGGCAGCGATCATTGTTCTGGGTTTCGCTCTGCCTGGCCCCGCAGAATCTCCGGACGCCCAGGCGGATGTGCGCCGCGTGATCCAGCAGTTTGAAGAAGGCGTGGCCCAACGCGACCTGAAAAAGATCGAGGCCGTGGTTGCGGACGACCTCGTGGTGTTTGAGAACGGACACCGCAACGACGGGTGGACGGATTTTCGCGACAATCATCTCAAGCCCGAGTTGGCCGAGCCGGCCCCGCAAGGGAAGTCTGAGATCATCCGCATCAAGGCCGGTGGGAACATGGGCTGGGGCTACAGCCGCGCCGAACTCGCGTTCGCTGGTAAAGACGGAAAGCCGTCGCGGGTCGAGCTTTGGTCGGCCTACGTTTTGGAAAAACGCGCCGATGGTTGGAAGATCGTGCTGCTGGATTGGAGCATCCGGCGGCTCAAGCCCTAGATCAAGCCGCAATCACTCTCCGTACGGCACCCAGATGTTCTTCACCTGCACCGCGTGTTGCAGGAACCAGCGGCCTTCGCTCTGCGCGGCGTCGAACCAGTCGATCGCGCGTCCTTCGTTCGTCCATACCTGTTTCAGGTTGCCGATGGAGAGCGCCTTCACCGTCGCGCCGGCAGACTCATCCTTGAAGCACCAGATGCCGTCCAGGTCATCGTGCTCGGCCACGACTTTCATCAACTCCGCCGCGCGTCCGCTCACGATGTTCACCACGCCGCCCGGCAGGTCGCTGGTGTCGAACACCTGATACAGGTCGCCGATGATCAGCGGATAGGTCTCCGAAGGGATCGCGATCACCGTGTTGCCCATCGCGATCGCCGGCAGCACGAGCGAAAGGAACCCGAGCAGCGGCGCTTCCTCCGGACACACGATCCCCAGCGTGCCCACCGGCTCATTCATGGCCAGGGTCACGTTGCGCATCGGGGGATTGTGCACCGCGCCGTCGAACTTGTCCGCCCACGCGGCATACGCGAACGCGCGTTCGATGCTGAGCCGCACTTCCTCCTCGGCCTGCTTCTCGTCGGTCACCCGCGCCAGCCGCGCGCTGATCTCCGCGGCGCGTTGCGAAAGATTTTCTCCGATGTAATACAACACCTGCGCGCGATTGTGCGCAGCGGCCTTGCCCCAGCCCTCCGCTTTGCGTGCGGCTTCCACCGCGTTGCGGATGTCCTTGCGATTACCCAGTGGCGCTTCGTCGAGCAGAGTGCCGTCAGCGCCGTAAACAGGGAAGCTGTATCCGGAATCCGGGCGCGCCTGCTTGCCGCCGATGTAAAGCTTCACCGTACGGTCGATCGCCGGCATGCCCGCGTCGTCATCGGTATGTTCCTGCGCCGACGCAGGCTTCGATGCCTTGAGTCTTGGCGCGTTCTTGAACCACGCCGGTTCCAGATACTCGAACATGCCCTCGCGTCCGCCTTCGCGGCCGTAGCCGCTCTCGCGGTATCCGCCGAATCCGGTGGAGGCGTCGAACATGTTGGTGCAATTCACCCACACCACGCCCGCCTTGATCTGCGCGGCCACTTGCAGCGCCACGTTGATGTTCTCGCTCCACACGCTGGCGGCCAGTCCGTACACGGTGTTGTTGGCGAGTTCCACCGCCTCGCGCAGCGTGCGGAAGGTCATCGCCGCCAGCACCGGGCCGAAGATCTCCTCCTGCGCCACGGTCGAGGTGGGATGCACATTGGTGAGCAGTGTCGGCGGATAATACAGGCCCTTGCCCGGCAGCTTGGTCGCGGGCTGCGAGCAGGTGGCGCCCTCGGCCACGCCCTGGTCCACCAGCCGGCGGATGCGGTCCAACTGCACCGGCGCGACGATGGCCCCGATGTCGATGGCCTTGTCCAGCGGCGTGCCGATGCGCAGGCTCTCCATGCGCGCGCGGATCTTGGCGGTGAGCTTCTCCGCGATGCTCTCCTGCATCAGCAGGCGCGAGCCCGCGCAGCACACCTGGCCCTGATTGAACCAGATGCCGTCCACCAGGCCCTCCACCGCGCTGTCAAGGTCGGCGTCGTCGAAGATGAGGAACGGTGATTTGCCGCCCAGCTCGAGCGAAAGTTTCTTGTGCGACGCCGCCGTGGCCTTGCGGATGATGCGCCCCACTTCCGTCGACCCGGTGAACGCGATCTTGTCCACGTCCGGATGATCCACCAGCGCTTCGCCGGTGCGTCCATCGCCGGTCACGATGTTCACCACACCCGCCGGCAATCCCGCCTCCTGGCAGATCTCCGCGAAGGCCAGAGCGGTGATAGACGTGAACTCCGCCGGTTTCAGCACCACCGTGTTGCCTGCGGCCAGCGCGGGCGCGATCTTCCATGCCAGCATCAGCAGCGGAAAATTCCACGGGATCACCTGTCCCACCACGCCGCACGCCGTGTGACCGGGGAATTCCTTCTCCACCAGCTGCGCCCAACCGGCATGGTGATAGAAGTGGCGGATGACCAGCGGGATATCAATATCGCGGCTCTCGCGGATGGGCTTGCCGTTGTCCAGCGTCTCCAGCACCGCCAGCCGGCGCGAATGTTTCTGGCACAGCCGCGCGATGGCATACAGATAGCGCGCGCGGGCGTGCGGCGTGAGCGCCTGCCACGGGCCCAGCGCGGCGCGCGCGGCCTTGACGGCGGAATCCACATCGCTCGCCGAGCCTTGCGCGATCTTGGCCAGCGGCTCGCCGGTGGAGGGATCGGTGGAGTCGAAGTACTCGCCGGCATCGGGCTGCTGCCACGCGCCGCGGATGAAATGCCCGAAGCGGCGCGCGTGGCGGTCGAGCCAGGCCAGCGCTTCCTTGGGATCTTCCAGCGCCGGGCCGTACTCCATGTTCAGGAATTTCTCTACGATGCTCATGGTCGGGTGCTCGTGACTCCGTCCTGCAAAAGTTACGCGATCGGATGCCGGTACTCGGCGGAGTAGCGTCCGGTGGCGAAATGCTCCAGTTGCCGCTCGATGTCCGCCAGCATCCCGCTCGCGCCGAAGCGGAACAGGCTGGGCTGCATCCAGCTCGGCCCCAGCTCCTCCTTCATCAGCGCCAGCCAGTCCATGGACTGCTTCGCCGTGCGGATGCCGCCCGCCGGCTTGAAGCCCACCGCCATGCCCGTCTGCTCTGCGTATTCACGGATGGCGCGCGTCATCACCAGGCCCACCGGCAGCGTGGCGTTCACGGATTCTTTTCCCGTCGAGGTCTTGATGAAATCCGCGCCGGCCATCATGGCCACCATGCTGGCCCGGGCCACGTTGCGCAACGTGGTCAGGTCGCCGGTGCCCAGGATGACTTTCAGATGTGCCGGCCCGCAGGCCTGCTTGAACCCGGCGACCTCGTCATACAGCGCTTGCCACTGGCCGCCGAAGACGTGCGCCCGGGTGATGACCACGTCGATCTCATCGGCGCCGGCTTCCACCGAGCGTCGGATCTCCGCCACCTGCTCGGCCAGCGGCGAAAGTCCGGCAGGGAATCCCGTGGATACCGCCGCAACGTGGATGCCGCTGCCCTCCAGCGCCCGCACCGCGGTCTCCACGAACACGTGATAGACACACACCGCGCCCACCTTCAGGTTCAGGCTCTCGATCCCCAGCGCTTCCACCAGATGATGTTGCAAGGGCTGGCGCGCCTTGGCGCACAGCCGTTGCACGCGCGCGGCGGTGTCGTCACCGGAAAGGGTGGTGAGGTCCATGCAGGTGATGGCCCGCAGCAGCCAGGCCGCCTGCCACTCTTTTTTCACCGTGCGGCGCGTGACCAGGGTCGCGGCCCGTCGCTCGGCGGCGCTGGTGTTCACCTGGATGTCCTCTACCTGATCAAGATTCAGCGGCAGTCCGCGATTGGGCAGCAGCGCGCGCCCGGCCAGGTAGGCATAGGCCGCGCCCGCGTCGAGCCCGGGCTCGGCGTGGTGCTGCTCGGCCCGGTGGTCCTCGTCCCGGTGCTCTCCGCCCCTGTGCTCCGCGCCATGTGTGCCTCTTGCTGTTCGGTGGCGCCATACTGACTTCCGGATAGGCCACATTCACGGCCTAAGAAGGTAATCATAACGCGTAGGGGAGGGCCGGCGCATCCGGAAAGGGACGCGGGAGCTGCGGCAATGAGCGATTCGTGTTTCCGGCTTGTAACCCGTTCCGTGACTGGTTAGGATTAGCAGGAGGCAACTATGGCCCTCGATTGGTCGCAATGTCCGGCGGTGGAGAGCGTGCCCGGCAAGGTGAGCGGGGCCTGGGTGTTTCGTGGAACGCGCATTCCGGTTGCCGCGGTCTTCGAAAACCTTGAGGACGGGCTCACGGTCGATGAGATCGTCAAGATGTTTGACGGGCTTGCGCGGGAGCAGGTGACGAGCGTCCTCGACTTCGCTGCCCAGAGCCTGACCGCGCCGGTATCCATCCGCTGATGCTCATTCTTCTGGATACCGTCGCGTAGCGGCGGAGCATCATTAGCCCCAGGCTTTAGCTGTGGTGTCTCAACAGGTTGTTCCAACTTCCAAACACAATGTCGATTTTCGCGCGATACCTACCCAATCTCGTTAGAATCAGTCGCGGAATTAATTAACAGAACTGATTTCGAAAACCGCTGCAATTACCTCATCATTTGGCGGAGCCAAGAATGCGGTACTTGGGCCACAGCAATTATACTTAGTTTACCTAAGTTTATCGCTATGAGAGATAAACTTAGGTAAACTAAGTTGAAATGGATCAACTCACAAACCCATTCTCTCCCGGAGCTGGCTCGCAACCTCCCGAGCTTGTTGGCCGCGATTCAATATTGGACAAGGCCAGAATTGCGCTCGCTAGAATCAAGGCCGGACGGCCAGATAAGAGCATGATTCTTGTCGGCCTGCGGGGCGTTGGCAAAACGGTTCTCCTAAACAGAATTCGGGACAAAGCCACAAGCGAGGGTTTCAAAGCAATCTTGGTCGAGGCCCACGAAAACAAGTCCCTGGCATCACTTCTTATTCCCCCATTACGCCAGATTCTGTTTTCTCTAGATGCAATGGAAAACATAAGTGCGAAAACCAAAAGGGGGCTCAAGGTACTCCGCAGTTTTATGAGCGCAATCAGAGGATCTGTTTCCGTCGGCGATCT
Source organism: Terriglobales bacterium (assembly GCA_016185365.1). GTDB lineage: Bacteria > Acidobacteriota > Terriglobia > Terriglobales > Acidobacteriaceae > DSPA01. The sequence continues at coordinate 338 of JACPNP010000004.1, read as the reverse complement.
TGAATTGCAGCTTGGCATCGAGCCCGAGATAGGGTCTGCGGATAGCGGTGACCTGGAAGCCGATTTGGCATCGTTATTTGTCGCGATTGGCGAAGCAGCTGCGGACCGCAGAACCGCCATAGCCATTTGTATAGACGAACTCCAATATCTGAGTGAAAGCGAATTAAGCGCTCTGATTATGGCTGTTCATCAGGTTTCACAAAGATCATTACCGCTGGTTATCGTAGGAGCTGGTCTACCGCAAATCATGGCATTAGCGGGAAAATCCAAGTCTTACACTGAACGACTTTTTGATTATCCCGGTGTTGGGGCATTAACCGAGGATGAGGCATATAACG
>JACPNP010000033.1:35866-46887 GCA_016185365.1 Terriglobales bacterium | reverse complement strand
ACCATTTGGAATCCTTGCCTTTCGCGTGAACTATACCTTGTTCTACCCGAATTGGCTTTCGCTGTTTCATCCGGTAACGACCTTGAGCGACGCGTTGGTCATTGACCAATTGCACGGCTTGGAACGCAGTGTTGAGTTGCCTATCGTGAAATACCAGGTCCTACATATCGGAGCCGTGACAAGCAAAGCCAATGCGTGGGTCAGCGGGATTCTTGGCAAGCACAGTGTGCTCTTATCCGATACGCTTCTGGAAAGTTGTTCGCCCGCCGAGATCAAATCGATCGTAGCGCATGAGTTTGGGCACGTTCACAATCATGACTTGCTGAAACGCCTGATCCTCAGGGCTGTTCTGGAAACTGGTGGACTCTTGCTTCTGTACAAGTCGGTTCCCGACATTTTCGAATTCGAAATGCATTCCATCACTGGTGTGTTCCAATTTGGGGTATCGACCGGTATTGTCATCGTCTACAGCGCGGCCATCCTGCTCGCGATAGCGCGGAAGCAGGAGATCCGGGCGGATGAATTTGCGCTCCGAGTGTGCGATCCGGTGGCTTTTGGATCCGCGATGCGAAAGCTGAAACAACAAAACCTGATCACATATGGCAAGAAAGAAGAAATCAACTATTCCCATCCAGCCATGGATGAAAGGATTCGGCGCGCCGAAGAGATAGCGTCCAAGGCTCAAATTGGATCAGCCGATTAGACTACAAAGTACTTTGCCTGGGGACGAGGGACCACGATGGCCGAAGTGCTTTGCTCTGGCTCCAGTTGAAAGGTCTCCGTCAGGCGCACGCCGATGTTCTTCACCGGATCGAGCAGAGCGAATAGCTGCACCTGGTCTTCCAGGTTCGGGCAGGCGGGATAGCCGAACGAGTAGCGCGAACCCCTATATTTCTGGTGGAAAAGGTCACTGACGCCGGCGGCATCCTGGCCGGCGATGCCAAGCTCCTCGCGCATGGTCTTGTGATGAAGTTCGGCGAGCGCCTCGGCGGTCTCGACGGAAAGGCCATGGAGATAGAGGTAGCGGGTATAGTCTCCGCCTTCGAAGAGCTTCCTGGTAAGTTCCGAGGCGCGGTCGCCGATGGTGACCAGCGACAGGCCGATCACATCGAACTTTTCTGACGCTTTCTCCAGGAAGAAGTCAGAGATGCAAAGTTTACGGCCTTCCCGCTGGCGCGGAAAGGTGAAGCGTTGCAGTTCCCTGGCGTCCGCACCGGCTTTGTCATAGACGATGACGGTGTTGCCCTCACTCTGACAGGGGAAATAGCCGTACACGACCTTAGGCGAGAACCAGCCTTCGCGGATGGTCTCTGCGAACAACTCATTGAGAACGGGTCGGTATTTTTCTTCGACCAGCCGCGCGTAATCCGCCTGCGCCGCGGTCTTGAGCTGCCACTGATTCTTGAACAACGCGGTCTCATTGATGTAGCGGAAGATCTCACGCAGATCGTAATCAAGCTTGGTGCGTACACCATGGAACGGCGGCGTTGGGACATCCGGAGCAGGCGCCACCACGGCGGAACGCTCGGTGTTGGTGCTTCCGCCGCCATAGATAGCGGCGGTCTCAAGTGGAGGCTCGAAGGCCTTACGCGTGCGGCCTTCCCGCAGGCGCTTCTCGCGGGCGCCGTTCGCGGTGGTGAGGTCGTCCATCACGTGCAGGCCGTCAAACGCGTCGTTGGCATAGAAGACGGCCTCGTCGTATTCCGCGCGGAGATCATCCTCGACGTACTTACGGGTGAGCGCGGCGCCGCCACAGATCACCGGAAAGATCAGGCGCTGCTGGTGCAGGTCCTGGATCACGTACTTCATCTCCAGCGTGGACTTGACCAGGAGGCCGCTGAGGCCGATGGCGTCCGCCTTGTGCTCCTGGGCGGCCTTGATGATGGTGTCCGCCGGCTGCTTGATGCCCAGGTTCACCACCTTGTAGCCGTTATTGGTGAGGATGATGTCCACCAGGTTCTTGCCGATGTCGTGGACGTCGCCCTTCACCGTGGCCAGGACGATGGTGCCCTTCTGCGTGCCTTCCAGGCGTTCCATCTTGGGCTCAAGATAGGCGACCGCGGCCTTCATCACGGCGGCGGAATCAAGCACCGACGGGAGCTGCATCTTGCGAGCCCCGAACAACTCGCCGACCGTCTTCATGCCATCCAGCAAGACCGTGTTGATCAGGTCCAGCGGGGTGTAAGTGCTGAGGGCCTTTTCGAGGACCTGTTCCAGCGTGTGCTTGTGGTCGCCGGTCCCGATGGCCTTTTCACCATTGATGATGCAGTGCTTGAGCTGGTCCTCGAGGGAAAGCGCTTCGACGTCCCTCTCTTCCTTTTTGACCTTGCTCCCGGTAAAGAAATTCATGTAAGTCTGGAGCGGGTCGCCGCCGGAGCGGTCAAAGAAGATCAGCTTCCGCGCCAGATCAACTTCTTCCTGAGGGATCTTGTACAACGGATAGATCTTGCTGTAGTTGATGATGGCGCAATCAAGGCCCCGATCCACGGCTTCTTTCAGGAACACACTGTTAAGCACGCGGCGGGCGTAGGCGTTCAGCCCGAAGCTGATATTGGAGACGCCGAGGATGGTCTTCACTTCGGGAAGCTCGCGCTTGATGTTCTCGATGGCCTTCAGCGTCTCAATCCCGGCGTTGCGATATTCGTCCTGGCCGGTGGAGATGGGCAGCGTGAGCGGGTCGAAGATGAGATCGACCGGACGGATGCCATACTTTTCCGTGGCCAGCGCGAAGATGCGCTTGGCAATGGCGGTCTTTTTCTCCGCCGTGAGGGCCATGCCCTCTTCGTCGATGGTCAGTGCGATCACAGCGGCGCCGTAGCGCTTGGCCATGGGCAGGACTTTGGACGTGCGTTTTTCGCCATCCTCCAGATTGATGGAATTGATGACGGCCTTGCCGGGGATCCGCTTAAGGGCCTCTTCGATCACGTTGGCTTCGGTGGAATCCACCAAAATGGGCGCGGGCACGCGGGTGGCGATCTTATCGAGGATGGAGGTCATGTAGCCGACCTCGTCCTCGCCGACGATAGCGGTGCACAGGTCGAGCATGTGCGAGCCTTCGCTGACCAGGCGCTTGGCGAGGGCGAGGATGTCGTCGTATTTCTTGTTCTGCACCAGTTCGCGGAAGTGCTTTACCTGGGTGGTGGTGTTCATCTCCTCCGCGACGACGACGGGCTGACCGTCGATCTCCAGGGGCACGGCGGTATACGCGCTGGAGGCGGCCCCGACCGGTTTTACTTCCCGATGCTTTGGTTTCAATCCTGCGAGCTTCTTAACCACTGCGGCGATGTGCTTGGGTGTGGTGCCGCAACATCCGCCGACCAGATTCACGCCATACTCAGTGACGAACCGGTAGTGGAACTCGGCTAGTTCGTCGGGCGTGAGAGTGTAATGGGCACGTCCCCCGACGTTCTGCGGCAGGCCGGCATTGGGCAAGATCGAGATGTGCTTGGTGCAATTGATGCCGAGGAAACGCACCGAGTCGTTCATTTCGAGCGGACCGGTGGCGCAGTTAAGTCCGATGATGTCGACGTCGTAAGGCTCGAGCGCGGTCAGAGCTGCGCCGATCTCGGTGCCCAGCAGCATTGTGCCGGTGGCTTCCAGAGTGATCTGCATCTGGATGGGGACGTGTTTCCCCGTCGACTTGAAGGCGTCCATGGTGGCGGCGAGCGCGGCCTTGCCCTGAAGCAGGTCCTGACAGGTCTCGATGAGGATGACGTCGGCGCCACCGTCGATGAGCGCGGCGATCTGCTCGTGGTAAGCAGCCACCATGTCGTCAAACTTGATGTGACCGAGCGAAGGCAGCTTTGTACTGGGCCCGACGGAGCCTGCGACAAAGCGCGGCCTGTCCGGCGTGGAGAACTTTTCGCAGGCTTCGCGGGCGAGTTTGACCGCGGCCAGGTTGATCTCGCGGACCTTGTCCTGTAGGCCGTATTCGCCGAGGACGATGTTGGTCCCGCCAAAGGTGTTGGTCTCGACCACGTCGGCGCCGACGGCGAGATAGCCCTCGTGGATGGCGCGAATCACGTCCGGACGCGAGAGGCAAAGGATCTCGCTGCAACCCTCATTGTCCCAATAGTCTTTGAGCGAGAGGTTGCGATCCTGGATCTGGGTGCCCATGGCACCGTCGTAGATCAGGATGCGGTCGCGAAGTTGGTCGAGGAAAAGGCTCATGCGGAGTCGGTCAAGCCCCGTTCGGGTGCCTGCTGATTCATTGTAACGTCAGATGAGGGTGGAGAAGGACAGGGTGCACCAAATCCGCCATCCAAAACGCTTGCCGTTCAGCGCTGCAATTGCGGGGCGGGAGTGGGCATCAACAGCTGTTCTTTGCGGTAGACCAGATTCGAGGCATTGAAAGCGGCAAGCTCGAAGCCGTGGCCGTGGGTGATGGCGTCCGTGGGGCAGGCTTCGACGCAGTAGCCGCAGAAGATGCAGCGGTTGTAGTCGATGTTATAGACCTTGGCGTAGCGCTCGGCGCCGGAGATGCGGTGCTCTTCCGTGTTCTCGGCGGCCTCGATGTAGATGCAATTCGAAGGGCAGGCGGCGGCGCAGAGGAAGCAGGCCACACACTTCTCCAGGCCGTTCTCATCACGCTGCAGGACGTGCAGTCCGCGGAAACGCTCCTGGAACTTGGCGCCCTTGAAAGGACCGGGGCCGTCGGGATAGTTCTCCACCACCGTGGGCTGGAACATCTCGCCGAAGGTGATGGACATGCCCTTGGCGATGGCGCCGATGTCTTTGAGGACCGACATGGGGACAGTATAAACGGGAGGGTAGGATTTAACCACTGAAGTGATGTATTCAGCGCGCAGGCGCGGAGGAGCAAGGTAGATCAGAGCAAAGCGCGGAATTCGTCCACAGTGATACCGGCCTCGCGGATCAAAGCACGAAGTGTCCCTTTCGCCAGTTCTCGATGGTCCGGGACGACCAGGCGACGGTGCGGAGGATGCGGATGACGAAGAATCATGTGGCTTCCCGTCTGACGGTCAACAACATAACCCAACCGTGCCAAGGCTTTGACCGCTTCACGCCCGGAGATCCGGGGCAAAACGCTCATGAGCGAGTCTCGACTTCGATGATCTCTTCCTGGATCGATGGTGGAACCGGCTCGCCGTGGCTGCTGAGGCTGTCCAGGTAGCCGGTGATCGCTTCGCGGATGTTTGTCAGCGCTGCGTCGCGGGTTTTACCCTGTGAAATGCAGCCGGGCAACGACGGGACCTGCGCGACAAACAGACCGTCTTCATCGGTCTCAATGAGAATGCGGAATTTCACACGATTCGCTCCTGCGCGTGATTCTACTCCTCGAACCTTAGTTCCTTCCACTTCTTCTCGACTAAATCCCTGACCGTTTTATCCATCTCAATCTCCCGGGGCCAGGGTCGGGAGAAGCCTTCGGTGGCCCACTTGCGGGTGCCGTCGATGCCCATCTTGGAGCCGTAATTGGGTTGGCGGGAGGAGTGGTCGAGGGAATCGATGGGGCCCATCATGAACTGGATGTCGCGCTCCGGGTCGATGTTATTCAACACCTTCCACAGCACCTCGCCCGGATCCTGCACATTCACGTCTTCATCCACCACCACGATCACCTTGGTGAACATGGCCTGGCCCAGGGCCCAGATGCCGCTCATGACCTTGCGTGCCTGGCCGGGATAGCTCTTTTTGATGGACAGCAACATCAGGTTGTGGAAGATGCCTTCGACCGGCAGATTCACGTCCACGATCTCCGGGAGGGTGAGGCGCATGAGCGGAAGGAAGATGCGTTCGACGGCTTTGCCCATGTAGGCGTCTTCCATCGGCGGCTTGCCGACGATGGTGGTGGCGTAGATCGGGTTCTGGCGGTGCGTCATGCAGGTGACATGGAAGACGGGGTATAGATCTTCGAGGGTATAGAAACCGGTGTGGTCGCCGAACGGACCTTCAAGGCGGAGTTCGTCGAGGTTGACGTAGCCCTCGAGAACGATCTCCGCCGAGGCGGGAACCTCGAGATCCACCGTCTCGCACTTGACCAGTTCTACAGGCTTCTGGCGAAGGAATCCGGCGACGATGAATTCTTCCACGTCGGGGGGAGCCGGGACGATGGCGGAAAAGGTCAGGGCCGGGTCGGTGCCAATGGCGACCGCCACCTCCATCTTGCCGGTTGGGCGTTCGCCCTCGGCCAGGATGCTTCCCCCCAGTGAGCGGGCCATGACATCGACCGCAGCGGGATTGCGTGCAGACTCTTCGGAGCCGGAAGCCTGGCGTCGCATCAACTCGCGGTAGTGTTCGGCGGCGACCTTTTGCCGCTGCCAGTGCATGCCAGTGGTGCGTTCGTCATAGATCTGCATGCGGTACATGCCGATGTTACGCTTGCCGGTGCGCGGGTCGCGGGTAATGACGCAAGGCAGGGTGATGAATCTGCCTCCGTCTTGCGGCCAGCACTTGAGTGCGGGAAGTTCGAGCAGGTTCACGTCGCTTCCCTTCCTGATGACTTCCTTGCAGGGGCCGGTCGAAACGGTCTTAGGGAAGAACTTGCCGAAGTCGGCCAGCATGGGCAGCATCTTCACTTTGTCGAGAAAACCCTCGGGCGATTTCACATTCAACAACTGATGGATGCGCCCGGAGATCTCCTCCAAAGCATTGACGTCCAGGGCCAGTCTCATGCGCCGCTCGGAACCGAACTGATTGATCAGGACCTGCGCGCCGGGATGACCTTTCACGTTCTCGAAGAGCAACGCCGGGCCGCCGGCGGGAAGCGCGGGCATACCCGGTTTGCCGGCCTTGGAGACGCGGTCTGCGATCTCGGTGATCTCCAGGATGGGGTCCACTTCGGTGCGGATGCGCTTGAGCTCGCCGGCTTTGTCGAGGGCGGCGATCCATTCACGGAGGTCAGCGTAGGCCACAGGGGTCCCTTTCTATGAAGGGCTGATTATAAACGGCGGGTGCGCCGCCTGCGGCCGAGCCTCACTGGACCGGCTTGGGCCAAAGGAAAACACTGAGGATGGTGACTATGACGAGGCCCCCGCCCAGGAGCACATTGTTGCGGTGTCAGGTGGGCGTGGAACAGATGATGCTTTGGACAGTGACTCCCACGACCTGGTTCACGGCAAGGACGGCCACTGCAAAGGAGGCCGACATAGCAACGATGCGCCGTGTCTGTGAGGAGACAAGGATGAGGATGCCGAGAACGGTGAGGACAGCGCCGGCCAGAAATGAAGTGGCGTAATAAGTCAGGGTGGCCGCTGCCATGTTGCGCAGGTCGAGCAAACGGGTAGCGCCGATCACGGCGGCATAAGCGCCGAGGCTTAGGACGACTACTTCCACAACCGATCTAAGTCTGGTGCGCCACATAGGAAGAGAATGGAGCGGGAGACCGGGATCGAACCGGCGACATTCAGCTTGGGAAGCTGACGTTCTACCACTGAACTACTCCCGCTTGCTTTGAAACCCGAGGTCCTTCGACTTGCCGCAGGGCGGCCCGCTCAGGACCTCGCCTGCGGGCTCAAACGCCCGTAAAACGGCTCGACTTGGGAAGCTGACTCATTCGGCGGCCTGCGGCCACCTCACTCTGAGCTAAAGCTCAGGGCTACCAGCCACTGAACTACTCCCGCACAACTTCGTTTCAAGAAATCCTTCGACACGCCTCTGCGCGACCCGCTCAAGATCTCAACTTCAGCTAAGCGAGAGTAGCATCCAAAGCTGACCTAAATCAACCGCGGTGACGAGGCGGAACACGATCAACATTGTCACGTATAATTTTTCCATCGTGCCGCGCGCAGCCAAGTGGTTTTCTGTTCTCGTTTTGATAGCCTCGTTGGCTGCGTCGGCTGTGGCGCAGGGCGCGACCACGACAGCACATTCCGGCGCGCAACTTGTGGTCGTCCTCCCATTTGAAAACCAGTCGAAGGCACCGGGCCTGGAGTGGATCGGGGAGTCTTTCCCGGAGGTGCTGGGACCGCGGCTGGTCGCGGCACGGCTGATGGTGGTGAGCCGGGACGACCGGCTCTATGCCTTTGACCGTCTGGGCATCCCGGCCCATGGGCGGATCTCAAGGGCGACAGTCTACCGCATCGCGCAGGAGATGGACGCCGACTATGTCGTCCTGGGCCGTTTCAACTTTGACGGCAAACAGTTCACGGCGCGCGCGCAGGTCCTGGATCTGCGCAAGATACGAATAACAAATGAAGTCGTGGAATCCGGCGCGCTCACCCAACTGGTCGAGATCCAGAATGCGCTGGCATGGGGCTTGCTGCGACAGCTGGACCTCATGTACGCGCAATCGAAGCAGGAATATGCCGGCAGCACGCCGAGGGTCCGACTGGATGCTCTGGAAAACTACATTCGGGGAACTTTGGCAGCGCGTCGCCAGGACCGGGTGAAATATTTCAAGGAGGCGGTGAAGCTGAATCCAGACTACGCGGCCGCGCTGCTGGCATTGGGCAAGGCCTACTTCGAGAGCAAGGAATACGAGGCGGCGTCGGCGACGTTCGGGCGAGTGACGCCAGCCAATCCACTGGCCGCCGAGGCGAATTTCTTTCGCGGCCTCGCGGAATTCTATCTTGGCAACAATGCCAAAGCGGCCGAGGCGTTCCGTTTCACTGCCGACCGCATCCCGCTGGTCGAGGTCTACAACAATCTGGGCGTGGTCAGCGCCCGGATGGGGACGAAGGACGCAGCGCAGTACTTTGACCGCGCCACTCAGGCTGATTCAAAAGATCCGGACTATCACTTCAATCTGGGTGTGGTTTTGTATCGCAATGGCGACCTGGCGGGCGCGCAGCGGGAGATCAAGCAGACACTGGCGATCCTGCCCCAGGACGCGGAAGCAGCAACGGTGTTGCAGGCCGTGACCTCCGCGAAGCCCTATCCGAAGAGTCCAGCCGAAGGCCGGCAACCTTTGGAGCGCATCAAGCGTAACTATGATGAGACGGCATACCGGCAGCTGGAGTCGGAGATCCAGAATGCCAACGAAGCCCGGTTGCAGGCGATGCCTGCGCGGGAACATGCTCGCCAGCACGTGATCGAAGGCCAGAAGCTATTGTCGGCCGGGCAGGCGGATGCGGCGGAAACGGTATTGCGCGAGGCGATCCTGCTTGACCCGACGAACGCGCAGGCGCATGTTGGATTGGGCACGGTGCTCGAAGGGCGGGGCGAGTTGAGTGACGCGTGGGCAGAAGCCGCGACGGCGAATCGCCTGGAACCGAGCGTTGTGGGTCATGTCCTGATGGCGCGGGTGGAGCTGCGGCAAAACCGGCTGAAGCCGGCAGCGGAATCCGTGGAGCGTGCGCTCAAGCTGGATGGGGACAATCCCGACGCTCTGGCCCTGAAGCGGGAGATCGAAGAGAAGCAAGCGGCCCTCAAGCCGGGAGGTTAACCATGCGGCGACGACTGTGCTCCCTGTTCCTCGTTGTGCTGTTCTGTGCTGTGACCTCGCTCGGGGCGCACGCCGAGATCCTGAAGATCGTCATCAATGACACGATCCACCCGATCACGGACGAGTATATCGGGCGGGTCCTGGCGGAAGCGCGCGCGGTGAAGGCGGACGCTGTGTTGATCGAGATCCGCACGCCGGGCGGCATGGTCGACTCGACGCGCTCCATCGTGGAAAAGATCCTGGCCTCGGACATCCCGGTGATCGTGTTTGTGGCGCCGACCGGGGGTTACGCGGCGTCCGCGGGGTTTTTCATCCTGCAGTCGGCGGACGTGGCCGCCATGGCACCCGGCACGAACACGGGCGCCGCCCATCCGGTGATCATGGGCGAGAAGATGGACGATGTGATGAAGTCGAAACTGGAGAACGACGCTGCCGCCTTCATGCGTTCCTACGTCTCGCGGCGCGGCCGCAATGTGGAAGCCGCCGAGAGCGCGGTGCGGGAGTCGAAGTCTTTCAGCGAGCAGGAAGCCCTGGACAAGAATCTGATCGACGTCATCGCCAAGGACCAAGCGGAACTGCTGCAAAAACTGGATGGGCGCACGGTCACCCGGTTCAACGGGAGCACCCTGACATTGCAGATCAAGGGAAAGCCGGTGCGAGACTTCCCCATGACGGTGAAGGAGTCGGTACTGGCGTTCCTGATGAATCCGAATATCGCCTTCCTCTTGTTCTCGCTGGGCATGCTCGCGCTCTATGGAGAATTCAACAATCCAGGCGCGGTGCTGCCGGGCGTGGTGGGCGTGGTGTGCATCCTGCTCGCGGTATTCGCGCTGAACATCCTGCCGACCCGGTTTGCGGGGCTCGCGATGATCTTGGGCGCTTTTGCGCTTTTCGCGCTGGAGGTGAAGTACACCAGTCATGGCGTGCTGGGCATCGGGGGGACGATCTTGATGGTCCTGGGGGCATTGATGCTGGTGGATGGCCCCATCCCGGAGATGCGTGTGAGCCTGTTCACGGCGCTGGCGGTAAGCATTCCCTTCGCCCTGATCACGATCTTCCTGATGTCACTGGCGGTAAAGGCCCACATGAACAAGTCCATGATCGGCACGGAGAGTATGGTGGGCATGATGGTGCGGGCACACACCGCGCTGACGCCCCGTGGCACCGTGGACATCGAGGGCGAATACTGGCAGGCGAACTGTGCGGGCCATGCGTCCGCGGGTGAGGCTCTAGTGGTGAAGCAAGTCAAAGGGTTGGAGCTGGAAGTGGAACGTGCGGAGAACCAAACTCCGCAATCTTAAGAGCAATCCGCGGGTGCTACAATCCGCGCAAAAGGAGAAGTCCATGGGCAGTCTGGTACCGATCGTGGTCGTGTTCGTTGTTGTCTATCTGTTGAGCTGCATCAAGATCCTGCGGGAGTATGAGCGCGGCGTGATCTTCCGGCTTGGACATCTGATCCCGCCCAAGGGTCCAGGGATCATTTTTGTGTTCTACCCTATCGACCAGATCGTGCGGGTGTCGCTGCAGCAGGAAGCGATCGAAGTCACGCCCCAGGACATCATCACCCGGGACAACGTGACCCTGAAGGTGAATGCGGTGATCTTCCTCAAGGTCGCGGACGTGAACAACGCGGTGGTCAAGGTGCAGAACTACCGCTATCAGACCCTTCAGTTCG
>JACPNP010000033.1:0-35860 GCA_016185365.1 Terriglobales bacterium | reverse complement strand
GGAGTTGGACGAATTGCTGAGCCAGCGGGAGAAGCTGAATGTCCGGGTGCAAGAGATCCTGGACCATCACACCGCCCCCTGGGGCGTGAAGGTGACCGGGGTCGAGGTCAAGCAGGTGGACCTGCCGGAGTCCATGCTGCGCGCGATGGCCAAGCAGGCCGAAGCGGAGCGGGAGAAGCGTAGCAAGATCATCCATGCCGAAGGCGAGTTTGCCGCGTCGCAACGCTTAGCAGACGCGGCCAAGGTGCTGGCCACTGAGCCCACCACCATCCAATTGCGCTATCTACAGACACTGACGGAGATCGGAGTGGAAAAGAACACGACCATCATCTTCCCCGTCCCGCTCAACCTTTTGGCGGGCCTGGAAAAGCTGCTCAACAAGTAGAGCCGGAACACTAGGAGCCTCATGAGCGCACACGATTACGACACGGAGTTCACATTGAGCACAGGCAAGCTGCTGGCCATCTTTTTCGGCATGGTGGTGATCTGCGGGATATTTTTCAGCCTGGGCTTCGCGGTGGGCCGGAATTCGTCACCCGCAGCGTCCGCGGCGGTGATCGACAGTGCGCAGGTGAATCCGGTGAGCGGCAATGGGACGGCCAAGCCAACGGCTGCCGGGAAGACAGCGGAGCCTTCGGCGGCGGACACCGCCGGCGACATGAAGGTGAGCCAAGCACCCGCAGGCGGCGCGCAGCCGGAATCGGCGCCTGCCTCCGATGGAGCCAAGACGGTGGAACCGGGCGCGGGTTACATGGTGCAGGTGGCGGCGGTGAGCAAACAAGAGGACGCCGATGCCCTGGTGAATTCCCTGCGCAAGAAACAGTATCCTGTGTTCATTTTCAACAATCCGACCAGCAAATTGTTCCACGTACAAGTGGGGCCGTTCGCGAATCAAAAAGATGCGGAAGCGATGAAATCCAAGCTATCCGCGGATGGGTACAACGCGATCCTGAAGAAATAAGGCCACTTCGTCGAGCGCCAGGAAGACGGACATCGAGCAAGAAGCCCCGGAGACGGGGCTTTTTATTCGCTGAAACGCTGCTCGCGGAAGGGGTCACCGTGGATGTGATAGCCGTTCTGTTCCCAGAAGCCGGGGACGTCTTGGTCAAGCAATTCGATCCCGCGGACCCATTTCACGGATTTCCATGCGTAGAGGTGGGGGACGATGAGGCGAAGCGGCCCGCCATGTTCCTCGGTCAAGGGCTGGCCCTCGTGGTGGGTGGCAAAGAGCACGTGGTCGGCTGTGAAGTCTGCTAGAGGCAGGTTTGCCGTGTACCCCTGCTCGCCGTGGACAAGAACATGGGTCGTTTCCGGTAAAGGCGAGGCCAGGTCAAGCACGGAGCGCGTGCTGATCCCGCGCCAGTGATTGTCGAAGCGGCTCCAGCGGGTGACGCAGTGAAAATCACTCTGCTCTTCGACGCGCGGCAGGGCCTTGCACGCTGTCCAATCGAGCGATTGTGGCTGTTTGACCAGTCCCCGGACGAAGAAGCTCCACTTGGACGAATCGAAGTGAGGGACGCTACCGTAGTGCAGGACCGGCCATTTGAGCGTGAGTGACTGGCCGGCAGGAAGGCGTCCCGCTTCCCTCATCTCGCGCTCCTTGCGCTTGCGCTCGTCACCGGTGAAAAGTCCTGAGAGTTCCATAAGCTGAGCCTAGTCAATGAGATGGATGAATCGGCAAAAAGCTGCATTGCGTGTGGTATTTTCTGAGACTTTTTATATTGACATGAATCAATATACAGTGTATTGATAGATATCGATATGAAGAGCGCTGTCCAGACCGAAGACCTAGCTGCCAAATTCAAGGCCCTGGCGGACCCCAGCCGGGTGCGCATCCTCGAGCTGTTGAAAAAGCCTTCTTGCTGCGCGGTGGACGTGCCGGGAGGTCTTTGCGCGTGCGATATCGAAGGTCAGCTCGATCTGAGCCAGCCCACCATCTCACACCACATGAAGGTACTGCGTGAGGCCGGACTGGTGGAAGCCAGCAAGATCGGGCAGTGGATGTGGTACCGGCGGAATGAGAAGGCGATCACGGAACTGGCGGAGGCCATTCGCAGCGCGGTGTAAATTTTTTTGTTCTGGCATATTGACGTTCATCAATCTAAGGAGGCATCACCATGAAGCTGCATATCTCGCTGGATGTGAATCAGGTGGAAGAGTCGCGAAAGTTCTACGCCACGCTGTTCGGGGTGGAGGCGACGAAAGTAAAGCCCGGCTACGCCAAGTTCGATCTGGATGAGCCGGCGGTCGTTCTGGCACTGAATGAGCGGGCCGGCTCTTTCAAAGGTATTTCGGGGCTGAATCACATGGGAGTGCGAGTCGCGGTTGTGGGAACGATCATCACAGCAAAACAGCGCCTGGAGCAGGCGGGCTACAAGACCGCGGACGAAACGGGCGTGACTTGTTGCTACGCCGTGCAGGACAAGATCTGGGCCGTGGACCCGAACGGGTACCGCTGGGAAGTCTATGTGGTCCACGGGGACACGGAGCAGTCGGATTACACACCCAGCAAGGAAGTGAAGGAACTAGTGGCAGGGTGCGGATGCAAATAGCAGGATTCGGGGGCGGGCCGAGGCCCGCCCTTCCCTATTTCGTGAGATTGCTGAAGAGGTCGGAGTCGAGGAGCGCTTGGAACTTCTGATCATCCGACTTGAATCGCAACCGCAGGTTCGAGCTGCTGGACTCGACGGACACGTTCTCCAGAGCAGTTTTCTCCGCGCCACTGGCGGAAGCCTTGCGGAAAAGGACTCCAGCCTGCATCAGTGAAGACAGGGTCGCCGCGGTGACCGAGTCAGAAGTCAGGACGTCGAGGTCAAAATCCACACCGCTGGCAAAGCTCATCTTGTAGCGCGCGCCTTTGAGGCGGTTCTTCACGATGTCATAGTCCGCCAACTGCGCGGCGTCGCCGAGGGCGGACTTGAGCATGTAGTTCGCGCCTTCCTTGTCCAGAACACTCCAGACCGCCTCGCCCGCGATGCTGTTCATCAGGTCCAGGACGGTACTGTTGGAGTTCAAGCTTTGCCCACTGCCGTCGCGGACATCGATCGCCGTCTTCACCGCCTGGGAGGCCCCGAAGATCATTGTGCTGTCATCCACCAGAGCCAGACTCATGCCGCTGGCCATGGGATAGATGACCAGGTCGTGATACTTCGTGCCGCGGATCTTCTGTTTGCGAAAGCGCAGAGCAAGCTTCTGGCCGGGGAACTGACCCTGGGCCACGCCGAGGAAACGCAGACCTTCCTTGCTGCGGAAGGAGGCGAATGCCAGTTGCTCCATGTCCTCTTCCGGCGAAATACCGGCGTCGCGGAGCGCCTGCTCGAACTGCTTCAAAGGAGGGGGAAGGACCTTGTCCTTCAACGCCAGCGCTGTTGGCGAATTGTTGAGCGAGCGGTAATCCACCACAATGATCTGTTGGACTTCCTCGGGGATCAAGGTCCGGGCAGTGGACCCCAGGGCCGCGGCGGCGGCGGGAAGGCTCAAGGCACAGAGAAAGAACAGGCCGGTCAAAAGACGTCGCATAGGGTCAATCCTACACCGATTAGACGCTGCGCGGGCGCGCCGGGTTGGTGGCGGAACGGGACAATCGACAGCGACTAGCGGGTCAAATCCGACACGCGCTTTTTCATTTCCGCCAGGAATGCCACATCCTTGATCGAAGAAAGATTGATCTCGACGTTGGCCACGCCGCCTTGCATGGCGGTGCCGGCCAGCGAAGCCCCGACCGCCAGGTCCGAGGCCATGTTCGGGTTTGTGATCGGTTTAAGGGACTTCAGTATGCGGACCACTTCCGCGGACATCTCCGCGACGCGCATAGGGACCAAAGTCGCTCCTTTGGATGCTTCCTCGACCTGTCCGGCAGCCGAGGGGTCGGCCTTGGCCGCCTTAAATGCCTTCATGACGAGGTTGTAGGCTTCCGCGTCGGCATCGATGGCGACTTTCAGTGCTTCCTTGAGCTCGCTCAGGCGGGCGATCGCAGCGCTCAGCTCCTTCTCATGCTGGAGGAACGCTTTCTTTCCGCGGGACATGGAGGCGACCATGTGGCCGAGTCCGGCAGCCATGGCGCCCGCGGCCGCCGAGGCACTGCCCCCGCCGGGAGTCGCGGTCGGTGCGGCCAGCTGCTCGATGAACGGCTCAACGCCGGCACGCAATCCGCCGACTGACATTTTCCCTCCCATCACCGCGGCAAGGCGGTTTTCCAGGATCAGCGAAGAATCGAAATTCTCGACTTGCAGGAACCACTCGGCGGCGTCCTCGATCGCCTTTTTCGGGACCAGGCCGACGATCTCGCTGGAAAGCGGCAAGACACCATAACGGGCCGCTTCCCTTTTGACGGCTTCGAAGACGCGGGCGATCGGGGTCTGCTCAAAGTCAGTCAGGTTCATTGAGACTTGCGCCAATCCGCGCACGCTGAAGCCGGCGCCTTTCACGAAGCGAAGGCCTCCGGAGGAGAAACGAACGGATTTGGCGACTTTCTTCGCGATCTCCACATCAGGCGTGTTGAGAAATACGTTGTAAGCGATCAGAGGTTTGCGGGCCCCGACCACGGTGGCTCCGGCCGTGGGGTGAAGCGCGGCCCCGCCGAAATCGGGATGGCGCGAAACGTTGGTCTTGATCTCCTCGCGGACCCCTTCAAATTGTCCTTTGCGGATGTTTTCCAGACCCTGCCGCTCCGGCCGGCGGGCGGCGGCTTCGTACAGATACGTGGGGACCTGGAACCGCTTCCAGATCTCCTCCGCAACATGGTTCGCGATGGCGACGCAGTCTTCCAGGGTCACGCCCTCTATGGGAATGAACGGGACTACATCAGCCGCACCGAGACGGGGGTGGGCGCCCTGGTGCCGGGTGAGGTCGATCAGTTCGGCTGCTTTGCCTACGCCCCGGATAGCGGCCTCCGCGAGCGCGGCGCGGTCCCCGACCAGGGTGATCACACAACGGTTGTGGTCGGCGTCCATCTCACGGTCGAGCAACCAGACACCATCGACCTTCATGGCGTCGACGATGGCATCGACTTTGGCTTTATCGCGGCCTTCCGAGAAATTGGGGACACATTCGACGAGCGTGGACATGGCAATTCAGAGTAGCAGAAACCAAATCGCAGAAGGGCCACAGACTGGCGCTACGCGTGGTGTCGTCTCGAAGCTACTTGAACCAGGTGTAGCCGATCGTAACGTGGAAACTGGCGTTAATGCCGCTGTTGGCGTTGGTCAACCCGGCATTGGAGACATGGAGGTATTTGAATTCCGCCGTGATGGCGCGATGTTCGCCCTGCATGAAGTGGAAGCCCACGCCGCCTTGGGGCGTGAAGTTCACGCCGTTGGTGGCGACCGGGACATCGTGGTTGGTCAACAGCAGCCCTCCGCCGATCGCAGTGTAAGGCTTTACCCTCTTTGAGCCCTTGAAGTTCCAGATGAAGTTGACAGGACGGAATTCAGCGCCAAAGGCATTCCGCGGCGGCTGGAAGATGTATTCGAGCGGGATGATCTCCAGGCGAAACTCGAAATTGCCCCTGATCCAACCCTTGCCGTGATAAGCAGTGAGGACGCGGCCATAGCGGAATCCGCCGTAGGCAAAATGGGTGGTGCTGCGCTTTCCCACACCGTTCCCCCCGGCCATGAAGACACCAAGGACGTTTGTCCCCTTTTGCAGCGGTTCATCTCTTTCCTGGGCGCATAACGGGATTGAGGCCAATACGACCAAAAATACTGCGACGATCTTTTTCACTCTAGGTCTCCGATGGGAGTTCGGACAGCGCGAAGCAAGGAATGTATCAGGCAATGGGGCGAAAATAAAGATACTGAAAGGGTACCTATTTTGCTCCCCTGTCCTCGCCATCCATGGCATGCGCCTTGCGTCCGCCGCGCGGGAGCGCCTCCGGCATCGCGGTCTTTTCAATCAGCCGGGCTGCAAGATCGATGGACCTGTCCACCAATGAGCCGGCGCCTTCGCGCAGTTCTTTGCTGGTCTTGATGAACTCGACATTATTCTCCATGTCCTCCGCGGTCCATCCGCGGGAGTGGGCGATGTAGGGGAATTGCGGGAACAGGAACCCGATCTCCCCGAAGAAACCCAGCATCTGCCCGGCCACAGCTTGAATATTGTCCTGACCGCCGACGATGATGAAGGCGGCAACTTTGTCCCGGATCAAGACCTTGTTATGCGTCGTGATCTGGTTCTGGATGCAATTCATGCGTTCCACCATCTTGTAGTACAAGGAACTGGCCGAACCCCAGCGGATCGGTGTGGCCAGGAGCACTACGTCCGCCCAGTGAACCATGGCCTCATAAACCTGATCAAGCTGGTCGCTGGGATCCATCTGGGTGATGGAACAAGGCCAGGTGCAGGCCCGTGCGTTCTTCGAGTAGTACCCTTCACAGTGCCGGAACTTGAGGTCATTCAAGCGGATCAGACGGGTCTCTGTGGCCTGCGCTGATCGAGCGTGATCCAGTGCACATTGAAGAAGGTCATCGGAGCCGGAGTAACGGGGATTGGCCGAGTCCATCGCGGTGGTCGAAATCCCAACGATGCGGACGGGGCCGGGCTGGCGCTCCACCTTCCGGGCCAGAGGATGGACAGGGTGCGGTTTCTTGTTGCGGCGGGTCTCCGGGTCCAGATTCACATAGACATGGTCGTTTTCGATCCTGGTGGCGTACCTGGGAATGCAGTCATCCTCGAATCCAGGCTCACCCTCTCCGGTGCGGCAATGAAATTTCCAGCCATGCCAAGGGCAAACGATGTAGTCACCCTCGAGCCGGCCTTCGCCCAGTGGTCCTCCAATGTGGTTGCAGACACCCGAGACGGCGCTGAATCGTCCATCCTTGAAGGAAAGCGCGATCGCGGTCCGTTCGATCACGATCTGGCGAAGCGGTTTCCCTTGAAGTTCCTCGGCCGGGCCAAGGTCAACCCATCGTTCCGTGTCCATGTGCCGTCTCCAGAAAAGTTAATGGCCGCCAACCCGGCGGCCACAGTGTACTAGAGGAAGTTCCCTTACCCGACGACGTCGGCGGTCTTTTCGTCAAAATCAAAATTGGAGTGGACGTTCTGAACGTCGTCCTGGTCATCCAGCGCTTCAAGCAAACGGAACATCTGATTGGCCGGCGTACCTTCCAGTCTGATGTAGTTCTGGGGAAGCATGGATATCTGGGCGGATGCCGGCTCGAGGCCGGCCTTCTTCACGGCCTCCAATACGGCATCAAATGCTTCCGGTGAGGTGATGATCTCAAAAACGTCGCCCTCGCTCTTCAAATCCTCGCCGCCGCTTTCAAGCACGATGTTGAGCAGGTCGTCCTCCTTGGCCGCGGACTGGGGAACAACGATCAGGCCTTTCTTGTGGAACATCCAGTTGACGGAACCCGCCTCACCCATGTTGCCGCCATGCTTGCCAAAGAGTGTGCGGATCTCACTGACGGTGCGGTTGCGGTTGTCCGTGGTGACCTCGACCAGGATGGCGACGCCTCCCGGACCATAGCCCTCGTAGGTGATCTCTTCATAATTAATGCCAGGCAGTTCACCGGTCCCCCGTTGGATGGCGCGCTTAATGTTGTCCGCGGGCATATTCACGGCTTTGGCGTCCGCTACGGCCTTGCGCAGGCGGGGGTTCTTATCAGGGTCGCCCCCGTGGCGGGCGGCGACGGTGATCTCCTTGATCAGCCGGGTAAAGATCTTGCCCCGCTTGGCATCCAGGGCGCCCTTCTTATGCTTGATGGAATGCCATTTGGAATGGCCGGACATGGTGTACTTCCTTTCCTGCACGCGCGGCAGCAGGGCGGAATCCGCCGAGCCTGGGGCCGCAACGTGGGTGCAATGGCTGCAGAAACGCCTGGAAACAGCCAACCGGAAGGCCGGCGAAGCAGGCTGAATGAACTCAAAAATTATAGCACCGGTCTGGAATCTATTTACGGACCAGAGCGCCGACCATGGCTTGAAAGATCTTCAGACCATCCGCGGAACCCAGCATGGACTCGGAGGAGCGATCGGGATGGGGCATCAAGCCGAGTACGTTCCGTCCCGGGCTGCAAATGCCCGCAATGTCATCCAGCGATCCATTGGGATTGGCCTCGGGCGTACGCTCGCCGCCAGGGGAAGAGTACCGGAATACGACCCGCTCTTCCTTTTGGAGCGATGCAAGAGTGGGTTCGTCGCAGAAATAGTTGCCGTCCATGTGCCCGATGGGGACCTGCAGGACCTCGCCGCGGTGCAAGGAATGCGTGAAGGGCGTGTCCGTAGTCTCGGTGCGAATGTAGACCTGCTTGCACACATACTTGAGGCCGGCGTTGCGCATCAGCGCGCCGGGCAGAAGCCCCGCTTCACAAAGGATCTGGAACCCATTGCATATGCCCAGGACCATACCGCCAGTTTGGGCGAACCGTTTCACGCTTTGCATGATGGGAGCGAACTTGGCGATGGCGCCGGTGCGAAGGTAGTCGCCGTACGCGAAGCCGCCGGGGACGACGACAGCATCACACCCTTGCAGATCCTCGGACTCATGCCATAGCATCACAGCCGGCTGCCCGGCCCGGGATTCAATCGCGTAATGGCAGTCTTGATCGCAGTTCGAGCCGGGGAAAATGATGACTCCGAATCGCATCATGAGGCCAGAATAGCATGTTGCGCGCCCCAATCTGAAGCGGTAGAGTACCGGGAATCATGGGAAAGAAAGACAAACGCATCGGCGCCTATATCGCCAAGTCTGCGCCATTCGCCCATCCGATCCTGAAGCACGTACGAAAACTCGTGCATCAAGCGTGTCCCGACGTGGAAGAGACGCTCAAGTGGAGCGCCCCCACGTTCATGTACAAAGGCATGCTCTGCGGTATGGCCGCCTTCAAGCAACATGCGGCCTTCGGATTCTGGAAAGGCTCCTTGATCCTGGACAAGGCCGGAAAGCCGGTGGAGCAATCCATGGGGAATTTCGGCCGGCTCACTTCCCTGTCCGACCTGCCGCCGGACAAGACGCTCATCGGTTACATCAAGAAAGCCATGGAGCTGAATGATTCGGGGGTCAGGTCACCGGCCCGGGCCAAGACCAAGGAAAAGAAGCCGCTGGTGGTGCCGCCTTACCTAAAGGCGGCGTTGCAAAAGAACAAGAAGGCACAGGCCACGTTCGAGGGGTTCAGTTACACCAACAAGAAGGAATATGTGGAGTGGCTGACGGACGCGAAACAGGAAGAGACCCGGGACCGACGACTGGCGCAGGCGCTCGAATGGATGGCGGAAGGCAAGATCCGGAACTGGAAGTACGCGAACTGTTGAGCGGAAGAACTTTAGTTGCTGGCTTCGGCGGTCTCTTCGCTGGGTCTGGAGCGAAGGACACGGTCGACGGCATAGGGCGCGCGCCGCGAAGGCTCGTGATAGTGCCGGACCTGCATCTCCCCGAGCAGGCCGATCGCAAGTAATTGAATACCGGCCACCAGCAGCACAGAAGCGAAGATCATCAAGGGGCCGTGCTCCGCGGTAATGCTACGTCCCCAGCCGAATTTGGCGATCAATAAGTAGATCCCGATCGACGAGCCACTCAACATGGATAGCATCCCGACCGTGCCGAAGAAATGCAGCGGACGAGTCAGGTACTTGAGAAGGAAACGGATGGTTATGAGGTCGAAGAAGACGCGGACCGTGCGAGAAATGCCATAATGCGAGACTCCGCGCTCCCGCTTCACATTGCGGATGGGGATCTCAACGATGCTCGCGCCCAGCCAGCTGGCCAGCGCCGGGATAAACCTATGCAACTCACCGTAAAGCGGGATCTGGTGGAGGATCTCCGCCCGATAGGCCTTGAACGTGGTCCCAAAGTCATGAATCTCAACATTGCTGAGTTTGGCCATCAGCCAATTGGCGATGCGCGACGGGATGCGGCGCATGACGAAATTGTCCACGCGCTCCTTGCGCCATCCGCTGACCACGTCATAGCCTTCGGCAAGCTTCTCCAGGAATCGGGGAATGTCTTCCGGGTCATGCTGAAGGTCGCCATCCATGGCGATGATGTATTCCCCGGTCGCATGATCGAATCCGGCCGCCAGGGCCGAGGTCTGGCCGAAATTCCGGCGCAATTTGACCACGGTGACGCGGCTGTCCACAGCGAGGATCTCGCGCAGCAGGCGAAAGGTGGCGTCAGAACTGCCGTCATCCACGAACACGACCTCGAAACTCTCCCCGGTCGCTTCCATGACCCCGGTGAGCTTGTCGTAGAGGCGGGTGACGTTCTCCTCTTCGTTATGGAACGGCACGACGATGGAATACTTGGGCATACGTATTCGGCAATTATACGGGTGATTCCCGGGCCCGCCTAGCCACTAGTCGGTTACCTCGGTCAGTTCCCGGCCTGTTGCTGGACGGGGGCATCGGCCTCGATCAACTTGACGTCCGCGCTCCGGGTAGCCCCCTCCGAAACTTTCACGTTGAAAGCGCGATCCGCGTATTTCTTGAGATATCCGGGGTCGATCACGTCCTCCTGATCCACTTCTTCCCAGGCATAAACCTGATAGTTCCCTGGCGCCAGGCCGCGGATGGTGAAGTTGCCGTTCTGGTCGGACGAGGTGGTGCGAATGCCACCACTTCGTCCTTTGACAGGCTTTTCCGGGCTTAGGGCCACAACCGCGCCGGCAAAAGCGGTCCCGTCGCTCTTGGTGACCGAGCCCTGTATCGTCCCGGCATTCATGCTGAGAACGATCTCGACGCCGCCGCGCGCCTTGCTCACGTTAAGCCCGGAATCGAGGACATCCTCACCGCCGGCATGGACCGCCTTCACGTAGGAGCCAACCGGAAGGTTTTGAATGGTGGTCGTATAACTTTCCTGGGTGAGATTCTTGACCGTGAAAGTCCCGTCTGCCTTTACAGACGCGAACCCCGGAGGCCCGAACATGGTCAAGCCTCCAAGGGGCTGAAACACGACGGTCAGCTGGGAAAGCTTTACGTTGCTGCTCATCCCTTCCACCCGGACTGAGCCGTTCAGCTCGCGCGCCGGCGTGAGGACGACATTCAAGCCTTCGACATTCCCTTCCGTGACTTCGACTTCCTGCCGTCCGCTGACAATATCGTCGCCGCGAGCGAACGCGGTAAGGACGTAAGAGCCGGGCGTAAGGCCGCGGATCTCGAACTTTCCATCATTCCCACTGATCGGGCCCATATTGGCGCCAAAGAAGCCGGTGGAGGAGTTGCGCGGCATCATGATGGCCATGCCCTGTTTGGCGGCTTCGCCGGTGGCGCCATTGGTGACAGTCCCGGAGACGCGGAATGTCCGAGTTGGGACCAAGGTGAAGTCTGCACGGGTCTCATCGCCACCCTTGACCTCGATGGGTGCCGCGCCTTCCACGTCATTCGTGCCGGGATAATAAGTGGTCGCATAGCTCTCGTCCGGGGAAGCCGGGCCCTGGAGGCCACCACCGGGACCTCCGGCGTTTTCCATCATCGCCAGTCCCATGCCACCGGCGCGGAGGTTGGCGCTCAGGTAATAGGTGTGGGGCTGCAATCCGAAGATGCGGAACTCGCCGCGGTCGTCCGTGGTGGCGGAGTCGGAAGGCTGGAGACGCCTTTCGCCATCCACATAGGTGTACCGCAACAGTTGTAAGGCGACGCGGGCCAGAGGCTCGCCGTCTTCGTCGACGATCCGGCCGGAAACGACACCACCGGGTGTCAGGCGAAAATTCATCCCGTTCATGGTCTGACCCGCAGTGAGCTGGACCACCGTGCCGGGGTTGCGAGTGCCCCGCTGACCATACGCTTGGCGGACGTAACCATTGCGGTTGACGGTGAGGCGATAGCTCCCGGCGGGAATGTCTTTGATCAGGTATAAGCCATCTTCCTTGGTGACGGTCGCGTAGGTCTGCGCGCGGCTAAACCGTCCACCACCCCCTCCGCCTCCGGGCCCGCCGTCATTCGCCTGACGCAGCACGACCCAGGCTTTCTTCAGGGGTTGGCCTGTAGCTCCGGAGAGGATCACTCCAGAAACAGCGGCCTTCGGCACGTCCGCGGCCTGGCCCGGGGTCTTGCTCCCCGGTGTTGCTGGATTGGAAGTTTGGCCTACGGCAGCCAGAGCTGAGAAGAGAAGCGTCAGAATGTGAAATCGCTTCATGGGGCCTCAAGGTGTAAGACGGATGATCTCCTAAGAAGTTTAATCCCGCCGGGAACAAAAAGTTGTGCTTGACAAATTTTACTTTACAATGCAAAGTACTTCGCACCTGGAGGAACCATGGTCAAACGCATCGCCGCCCTGTCGTTCATCTTCCTGTGCACCAGCCTCGCCTGGGTCATCCTGGGCTCCACCCTCTTTGCCCGGACCTTCCAGTTCAAGGATGGTCTGCGAGGGAAAGTGGAGTCGAGCTGGGGCACGGCCCAGAC
The DNA here is from genome assembly GCA_016185365.1 of Terriglobales bacterium. Lineage (GTDB taxonomy): Bacteria > Acidobacteriota > Terriglobia > Terriglobales > Acidobacteriaceae > DSPA01. Next base: position 23,527 of record JACPNP010000033.1, on the reverse strand, counting down.
CCAGGAGCCGCCGTCGGCCGAGTACTACGTGGCCCGGACCCAGGAGGTCGAGGAGACGGTGGGAAACAAGACGATCAAGAAGACGGTGACGACGCGGGACGCGGTGAACCTGCCGGTGACATCCTCACGGATCGACGTGACCCTGAAGCTCGACCATCGCCAGAAGGGGCTGCTTTGGTACAGCACCTACGGGGTCGATTTCCGCGGGGACTTTGGCATCCGAAACACCAGTGCCGGCCCGGAGCGGGTCCGATTCCGGCTTCCCTTGCCTGCGTCCGAAGCGGTCTATGACGGACTCCAGGTGAGAGTGAACGGCACGCCTCTTTCCTTTATGAATGCCGACAATACCATCTACGCTGAGACGGAAGTGGCCGGGAATGCCGAGGCCCAGCTCCAAGTGTCTTATCACTCCCAGGGCATGAACTCCTGGCGCTATCAGTTTGGCAATGGGACCTCGCAAGTGAATGACTTCAGCCTAGCGATGCATACGGATTTTAAGGACATTGACGTGCCTGAGCGGGCGTTGTCTCCCACCGCCAAGGTCGAAAACAAGCAAGGCTGGGACCTGACTTGGAAGTATGGGAGCCTGATCACGGGACTTGATATCGGGATGGCGATGCCGGACAAGCTGCAGCCCGGGCCGCTGGCCGGGCAGATCAGTTTCTTTGCCCCGGTATCCCTGTTCTTCTTTTTCTTCATCATCTTCTTGATCACGACCTTGCGCGGCATCGACTTGCATCCGATGAACTACTTTTTTCTGGCCACGGCATTCTTCGCTTTTCACCTGCTGATGGCCTACCTGGTGGACCACATCTCGATCCATGCGGCTTTTGTTGTCTGTTCCGCCGTGTCCATCTTCCTGGTGGTGAGCTACCTGCGGCTGGTGGTGGGTATGCGCTTTGCGGCGGTGGAAGCAGGAATCAGCCAGTTCCTGTACCTGGTGCTTTTCTCCTACGCCTTCTTTTTCAAGGGATTCACCGGGCTGGCGGTGACCATTGGGTCGATCGTCACCCTGTTTGTGGTGATGCAGATGACGGGAAAAGTGAGGTGGGAGGAGAAATTCAGAAAACCATCATCGAGCTAAGGAGAATCTGGGGGCCCCGGGCAGAGTCGAACTGCCTTTTCGGCCTCCTGCGGAGGCCTCACCCTGGGCTAAAGCCCAGGGCTGCCCGGTTTTCACCTAATTTTCCTTCTAGCGCGTGAAGGTATGGGGGCCCCGGGCAGAGTCGAACTGCCGACCAACGGTTTAGGAAACCGCTGCTCTATCCATCTGAGCTACGGGGCCATCTTACAAATTGTGATCCTTCGGCTCGGCTTTCAGCCTCGCTCAGGATTTCGCCTGTCGGCTCCCGCTCCCCGGAACTTCGTTCCGGGTCGCTCACGCCGCCAACACGGCTCAAGCTACGGGGCCATCTTACAAATTGTGATCCTTCGGCTCGGCTTTCAGCCTCGCTCAGGATTTCGCTTGTCGGCTCCCGCTCCCCGGAACTTCGTTCCGGGTCGCTCACGCCGCCAACACGGCTCAAGCTACGGGGCCGCACTGCATCAATCTTACCGCGTCACAGAGGGGCGTGAGGTGGGTCACAGTCGAAATAACGCTAGCAAGAGAAGATACGGGTACTCAGTAACGCACTGCTCTCATCACTCATGCGGCAGCGTCACCTCCGGCTGCCGCACTTTTCTTTTCCCAAAAGCCCATCGACCTTGGGTCGTGACACCTATCACAACCTCCTGTGAGGGGAGTCACGGAGGAGTCATTCCCCATCCCGGAGACTATTGCCGTGGAAGCAAATGGGAGGTGACTTATGGCGACCCTGGCACTGGCGCCGGAGATCAAGATCAAAAACATCCTTGTGGCGGTGGATTTCTCTGAATGTTCGAGAGCCGCCTTCAACCAGGCTCTTAACCTGGCAACACAATTCGGGTCCACGCTGCACCTGGCCCACGTCCTGGAGAGCGAAGGCAGAAGCGGGCCGGACCGGAAGAGTGTGGAACTTTTGGCCGAGACCGATCAGAAGCTGCGGGCGTGGGGCGAGACGGCACGTTTCCGCAAGGTCCCATACAAGATCAACGCGGTTGCCGGTGACCTGCCCAAAGAACTTGAATCGCTTACACGCGAGTTCGACATCGATCTGGTGGTCCTGGGCACGCGCGGTCACACAGGGTTGGACAAATTGATGCTCGGCTCCACCGCCGAGGCGGTATTCCGCGGCCTGGACAGGCCGGTCCTGACGGTGGGGCCGTTCGCGCCCCGTCAATGCCTGGAATGCCGGGAATTCAGGAAGGTCCTGTTCCCCACCGACCTATCACCCCAGGCGGCACGGGCCACGATCTACGTGGACGCCCTGGCGCGGAAGCACCACGGCCACGTGACCATGGTGCATGTATTGCCGAAGGCGCTGGAAAACAATCCGGATGCGCCCATGCTCTGCCAGATCTATTTGAACCAGATGCGTCACATCCTCCCGCCGGACCCGGGCCATGCCTACACGGTGGACTATGTGCTGCGATTCGGAGAAAGCACGGAAGAAGTGGTCAACCTGGCCTCGGGATGGGAGGCCGATCTCATCGTATTGGGCGTGCGCAAGGCGCGCGCCATGGCCGCACACCTGCCCGGACACACCGCCTATGGCGTGATGACGCAAGCGGCCTGCCCGGTCCTGACTGTCCGGTCCTAACGACCGCGGAAGGGGGAGCTATGAAACGGATCAAAGAAGTGATGACCGCCAATATCAAGTTCCGCTACCCGCATGACGATTGCGGGAAGGCGGCGAAGATCATGAAGGACGACAACGTGGGCATCATGCCGGTGCTGGCGGACAAAGAGACCAAGCGGCTGCTGGCGTGGTGACGGACCGCGACATCTGCCTCGGGTTGGCGGCGCGGGAGCGGGACCCGCGCAATGTGACGGTGTACGAGTGCATGAGCGACAGGCCCGTGACCTGCAAGCCGATGGATGACATTCCCACGGCGATCGAGATGATGACCAGGTATCGGGTGCGCCGGTTGCCGGTGGTGGATGCAAGGGCATCCTGCAGGGCATGGTGTCACTGACGGACCTGGCCTGGAAGGGCGCTGCTCCGGCCGAGGCACTGGTGGAAGCGTTGAAGCGGATGACGGAATTCAGCGCCGTCCGCCGGAACAACAAGAGCAAGGGCAAGAAAGCGGCGTAGGGCAACTGTCGCCGCAAACAAGAGTGCAATCTCTGAGAGGAGACAAGACCATGGCACAGGAAATCACCAAACAAGCCGTACCCGTGAAAACGGCCACGACCCGGAGCGATGTCGAGGGGCTCATGGAGCGCCTTACCCGGCTGCATGATGCGGTGGAGCGGAGGGCGTTCTCTCTGTTCCAGGAGAATGGCTGGAACTTCGGCCATGAACTTTGCCACTGGCTGCAAGCAGAGCGGGAGCTGCTGTTGCCCGTCCGTCTGGAGTTGAAAGAGACCGACAAAGCACTCATCCTGACCGCCGAGGTCCCGGGATTCTCGGAAAAGGACCTGGAGGTCAATGTGGAGAACGACCAGGTCTTTATCACCGGCCGCAAGACCGAGACCAAGGAAGAAAAGAAAGAAGGCAAGACGGTGTATAGCGAGCGGCGGTCGAATCAGATCTTCCGCAGCTTCATCCTGCCCATCCCTGTGGATCCGGACAAGGTGGAAGCCAACATCAAGAACGGGTTGCTGGAGATCAAGCTGCCGAAGGCAGAAGTCCAAAAGAAGATCCCGATCCGGACGCAAGCGGCCTAAGTGTCCCGTTGGATCCGCGGCGGCCGCCCACAGGGTGGCTCTCGCTTTCTTTTGCTCAGCTGACAGTGGCGCCGGGCTTGATGTCCAATACCTCGATGTCCAGGTCCTTCACGCGCTCGCGCAGGGCTTTTACGGTCCCCGTAAGCAGCGGAAAGGTGCCGAAGTGCATGGGGATGACGACCTTGGGCCGCAGCAACTTGCAGGCATAGGCGGCTTCGCGCGGCCCCATGGTGAAGATGTCGCCGATGGGGAGACAGGCGATCTCCGGCTGATAAAGCTCATGGATGATGTGCATGTCGCCAAAGACGTTGGTGTCACCGGCATGGTAGACCTTCAGGCCGTTCTCGAACTCCAGGACATAACCGCAGGCTTCGCCGCCGTAGATGATCTTGCCATCGTCTTCGATGCCGCAGGAGTGGTCGGCATGGACCATGGTGACATGCACATCCGCAACGGTCTGGGTGCCGCCCTTGTTCATGGGCGCGATCTGCCTCACACCCTTGCCGGCGGCCCACAGGCACAACTCATAGACGCCGACCACGATCGGGTCATGCTGTTTGGCTAGAGCGACGGCATCACCGATGTGGTCGCCGTGGCCGTGAGTACAAAGCATGGCGTGGATGGCATTGAAAGACTTCTTGTCCTCAGGACATTTGGGATTGCCCATGACCCAGGGGTCGATAAGGACGGTCTTGCCGCTCGGCGTGTCCACCCGAAAAGTGGAGTGGCCCAGCCATGTGAGCTTGGCGCCATTCAGGTTCACGTTCATGCGGGTATTTTACCGTGCGGGGTGAATGCGGAAATGGGTTTGCAGGGGACGCAGGATAGTGGTTCAATATGGTTCCCTATGCCTACACAGACCGCCGCCAACCTCCGTGTCCTCATCAGCCGCCAGCAGATTGCGCAGCGCGTGGCCGAGATCGGCGCCCAGATCAGCAAGGACTACAGCGGCGAGAGCGTTGTGTTGGTCGGAGTGCTCAAGGGGTCATGCATCTTTCTGAGCGACCTGGCGCGGGCCATCGAACTCGAGACCACGTTCGATTTCATCGCGGTCTCCAGCTATGGTGCCGGCAAGCAATCGAGCGGCGAGGTCAAGCTGGTAAAAGATGTGGATACACCGGTCCAGGGCAAGAACGTGATCCTGGTGGAAGACATCCTGGACACGGGCCTGACGCTCACCTATCTGACCAAGCTGTTTGAAGCGGCCCAGCCCCGGAGTTTGCGCATCGCAGCACTCTTGGACAAGCCGTCGCGACGGATCATGCCCATCCAGCCCCATTACTATGGGTTCCAGATCCCGGATGAGTTTGTGGTGGGGTATGGCATGGATTACGCCGAGAAGTACCGCAACCTGGCTGATATCTGTGTGCTTTCTGAAGCAGGCGATAAATCATAAGGGGCGCTGAGCAGCGCCCCTTTACTCATTCCAATTTGAACATTAATTGCGCCGCTTGAGTGTGGGCCGATCGTCGTCTGTCTTTCCGTCTTTGTCCTTGTCGGTCTGGCCGGCACGGCGCAACGTGGGCTTGGTCGGGTCCTTGTCCTCCTGCAGCTTGCGGCGGTTTTGGACTGCGGCAAGCCGGACCTTCACATCGTCAAACTCCGAGGTGGAGACCAGATACTGGTCCTTGCCGGGCAGGACCGTTGCCATTTCCTGCTGCAATTTGGCCACGCGGTCCGGCGTCTGAGGATGCGTGCTGAATGCTTTGGCCAGCGAGCCGGGCTTCTTCTTCTCTTTCACCTGGATCTTTTCAAAGAAGGAGATCGACGCCTGGGGGTCGTATCCAGTGGCATACATGTATTGCATGCCATAGAAATCAGCTTCGGATTCGTATCCGCGGCTGAACGATAGGAACGTCAAGGGCAAGGCCAGGCTGGCCGCGCTGCGCAGGCCGTATCCCAGGCCGCCGCCCATAAAGATCAGGGGGATAGTGGCCAGGTTGGCCCACTGGCCGCGGGTGTTCTGGCGGGCCCAGTGACGAGCGGTCACATGGGCGATCTCATGGGCCATCACGCCGGCCAGTTCCGCCTCTTCGTCCGCCGCCATGATCAGGCCGGAATTCACGTAGAAGAAGCCGCCCGGTAGAGCGAAGGCGTTGATCTCATCGGAGTCAATGACTTTGATGGTGAATGGGATCTTGGCATCTGAGTTTCGCACCAGATTCTGGCCAATGCGGTTGACGTATTCGTTCACGACCGGGTCCTGGACCAAGCGGGCGCTCTGCTCGATCATCTGGGCGTATCTCTTGCCCTCACGGATGTCGGTCTCCAGCGAATACCAGTTGCCCATCCCGCGCTTGCCCACGTCCCGGTTGCCGATGGCATCAACGTCATTCTTGGCGCCCTTCTTGGCTTCGGCTTTCTTCTCGTCTTTCTGCTCTTGAGGCTCAGCATCCGTTGTCGCTTCGGTCGTGGATGGCGCTTGTGCGGCCGGCTGCGCAGTCTGCCGGGTGGCGACCGGAGCCGGAGGCGTGCCGGCCGCCTTGTCGGTGGATACCTGCGCAAAGGACACAGGAACCAGCAAAGCGAGGCAGAAAGAAAGCATGGCAAGACGAGAGAATAAGGAACGGATCATTGCACCACCTCTAGCCCGCATTATACCGCCGGTAGGAGCGTCCCACCGGCCGTCGGACGCACGCCGGGCCCAGTCTTAAGCAATCAGATGCCCTGCTTCCGGGAATGGTTGATGCGATTTTCGGCTCCAGCCGCAGTACGCGGGGTTCGCAGTAGTATGGGACAAGCCGAACTTATGGTTTGGCGGACTTGTGGACATCAACCGTGGACCAGGTCTTATCGGCGGCATGGCATTGGGACTCGAGCGGACATTCGGCGCACCTAGGTTTGCGGGCGACGCAGATCTTGCGCCCGTGCCAGATGATCTGGTGGGAGAAATCGATCCAATGGTGCTTGGGGACGACTTTCATCAGGTCCAGCTCGATCTTCCTGGGTTCGTCCTCCCGGGTCAGTTCCAGACGGCGGGAGATGCGGTGCACATGGGTATCGACGACGACGCCGGAGGCGATCCCGAACCAGGAGCCAAGCACGACATTGGCGGTCTTGCGCGCCACTCCGGGAAGGGCAAGGAGTTTGTCCATATCCTGAGGGACCTCCCCGCCAAACTGCTCGACGACTTTTTGCGCGGCGCCGACGATGGATTTGGCCTTGTTGCGGAAAAAGCCTGTGCTATTGATCTCCGGTTCAATCTGTTCGGGTTTGAGTCGGGCGAGGTCCTGCGGTGTCGGATACTTGGCAAACAAGCCGGGCGTGACCATGTTCACGCGAACATCCGTGCACTGGGCGGACAGGATGGTGGCCACCAACAACTCCCAGGCGTTGCGATGAGTAAGGGCGCACTTGGCCGCGGGGTAGGTCTTGTCAAGGCGTTTGAGCAGTTCGCGGATGCGTTGCGAGGAGAGTGGATCGTACTTCGCTTTTGACCCGGCCTTGGCGACTTTCTTTTTAGTAGGCACGTAGAAAACTCCGGGGAAATCACTGCGCAGTATCGAGAGGATACATCAAGGTGGCAGGCTACCATTCGATGCTGATAAGCTAACGGCACCATGCCAGTCAAATCCATCCAGCTGGGCCAGGTCTGGCGCAATGACGCCAACGGGAAGAACTACCTGGTCACCAAACTCTATAGCGAACTCTTCACCCAATTCGCCATGTTGCGGGAGGCCAGTTCCAATGCGGCCGACGCCGGTACTACTCGAGTGAAAGTGCAAAAGCAGGACGATAGCGCCACCCTGCCCGGCTACACCTATACCCAGGATGCGACCGATTTCTAACGAACCGCCCTTCACTTTCCGACCACGATGATCGAGAAATTCTTTGCATTAGCCTTTCAATTCATTGCCTGGGTCATTGGCGGGGCCGGTTACGCCGGGATCGTCCTGCTGATGGCCATCGAGTCGGCCTGCATCCCGCTGCCGAGCGAACTGATCATGCCCTTCGCCGGCTATCTGGTCTCGACCGGGCACTTCAATCTTTACTGGGCGGCAACGGCGGGGGCACTCGGGTGCAACCTGGGATCGGTGCTGGCGTATGAGATCGGATACTACGGCGGCCGGCCCCTGGTGGAGAAGTACGGGAAGTACGTCCTGATGTCGAAACACGATCTGGAACTCGCCGACCGGTTTTTCCTGCGCTATGGGGGTGCGGCGGTGTTTGTCGGTCGGCTGCTGCCGGTGATCCGGACCTTCATCGCTCTACCGGCGGGTATCTCGCGGATGAAGCGCATCCCGTTCCACATCTACACCTTTGTGGGATCCTGGCCATGGTGCTTCGGCTTGGCCTACATAGGAATGAAAATGGGCGATCACTGGATGGACATTAAACCGTACTTCCTGCGGTTCAAGGAAGTGATAGTGGTTCTGCTGGTCATCGCTGTGGTTTGGTTTGTTAGGACGCACTTGAAAAATAGATGAAATAGGGTGCGGAGCAACATTCCCATTTCGGGAATGTACTCGGCAATTGATGTAATCGATGCTAGCCCCCGAAAATATAGCGGTATTATTTTGACAAGGAGTTGGCATGTGAACATGAGACTGTTTGTTGTATTGGCGATAGTAGTCATAACTTCCATCGGCGCGAATGCATCACAGTGCCAGTCCACCTACACTCTGTGGAAGCGTTGCCCGAACGGTTGCACGGTATCAACCATCGCTTTCAATAATTCTCCGCAGGGCACCGAATGTTATAAGTACCAAGGTGAACAGGTCAGTTGCCCCTGTGGGGGCTATGTACTTCGAACAGCGCGTCTTGCCGCATCGGAAACGCAAATTGCTGTTCACAAAAGCTTACTTCCCAGATTGCGGGAACAATTTCCATGTCATCGTGTTGATACGAACTGGCGGATGGGACTCGAAGGAGAAGCCAACGCCAAGTGAGAGTGGCGAATGAAGATTCGGATCTGTAGCTTCTGGATGCTCCTACTTGCGACGGCCATTCCTGCAGTCCAGAGTCAAGTCGATGGGGCCGTTCCGCGTGAAATACCAATCCAATTTCAAGGCGAAACCACCCGAACCAACCGGGCCATAGGGGGAATATTTGGGCCGATTCAGTGCGATCGGTCAGGTGCAATCTATGTCAGAGGACTGCCGAGTCCGAGCTACCAAGATGGTCTCCAATCGCCCAATTCCTCCCCAATCTCAAAGATAACGACTCGTGGAGCGGTATCGGATTACAAATTGCGCGTTCTGCCGGACGTAGACCGAGATCAAGAAATTCTTAGTTTTACGATAGATGAAGGCGGACTTATATTTGCGATCATAGCTACACGTGACCCGGCCGGGACGCACATTGCCAATCACCTCGTCGCTATGAGTAATGAGGGCGAATTGATCTGGAAGTCGAGCTTCGAATTCAATTTCATTCCGACCACATTCGCGGTGTTGCCTGGGGAAGACTTCTTGCTTGGAGGGCTGTGGGAGCCGGGTCTAGCTCGAGGGGATGAAAGAGCATTCCTTGGTGTTTTCTCAAAGGAAGCTGTCCAGAAACGGCCGCTTCTACCAGCGTCTTACAAGCCTGATTCTGCGACCGATCCTCGTAGGCTTCCCCAGGCCGAGGTGCGGCTGGCTGGAGATGGAACATTCTATCTTTTTCGTCCTGCTAGGGAACTGGTCATCGAAATGTTCGAGCTGTCCGGAAAGCGGCTCAAGGTTTTCAAACTTCAGCCACCCTTTCAGGATGCAGAGGCCGTCGATTTCTTTCTCGATGAAGCCCGAATCATCGTCGCCTTTCAATCTCCTTCCACGTCGCTGAAGGATAAGAACCCGCGGGAGTTCAGGATGAGATACGGCGTCTACTCCCGTGATACAGGTGAAACACTGTATGTGTTGGTGCCCCCGCCTCGTGCCGGCATACTTAGCTGTGTACAAAATGGCGAATTAGTCTTTCTAAAACCAGAGCGCGGTAACTTTGCGATTGCCAAAGCTAAGCTACCCTAATCGATCTGTGTTCCCTTCGCGATCATGCGCTCATATCTCCGCCATGGGACCAGTCGCCTCATCCAGTATAAGAACGCAGCGTCGCTGCCGATGCGGTAGCGCAAGTTCGGATTAGCCATGCCGGCCACGCGGACGATGAGTTGTGCGACCCGGCGAGGGTCGGCGCGGCGTCCGCGTTCCTGCTTGACGCGCTCAGTGTAGCGGCGGGCGCGCTCAAAGTAGGAGCTCTCGGGAGACATGGCGCGCTTGCCGAGGCGGACATTCGTCTCCCAAATGTCGGTATCAAAGGCGCCGGGTTCGATCAGCACCACGCGAATGCCCAGCGAGTGCAACTCGATGCGCAGCGATTCGCTCCAGGCCTCCAGAGCGAATTTCGACGAAGAGTAGCTGCTGGTGATGGGGAACGAGACCAGCCCGCTGATAGAGGAGACCATGATGATGTGGCCGCTGCCTTGCCGACGCATCACCGGCAAGACGGCCTTGGTCACGGCCACCTGGCCGAAGAAGTTTGTGTCGAGCTGGGCCTTGAGTTCTTCGAGCAGGATGTCTTCGGCAAAGCCGGCCAGCGCGTATCCGGCGTTATTGACCAACACGTCGATGCGGCCGTGATCGCGGGCGATCCCCTCCACGATCGACGGAAGCTCCTCGAAGCGGGTGACATCCAGCGCGCGCACCTCGATGTTTTGGGAGATGCCTGCCTTTTCCGCGGCCGCCATCAACCGGTCTTTTTTCGCGGGATCACGCATGGTGGCAATGACGTGATAGCCGGCGCCGGCCATCTCCACCGCGGTGAGCAGGCCGATGCCGCTGGAGGTTCCGGTGATGATGGCGATCTTCCTGGTCTCTGTCATCGGTGCGTCGATCGTGAGGTCGCGAAGACATCCTACAACAGCGCACAGCGCTAGCGTTCACCTTCCGCGGCTGATACTATGGAAAGTTCTTTCCTATCACTGAATCCTCTCAGGAAGCAGGTCTACACACTCCTAATGGCAAACAAGAAATCCGAATCGAAGAGTTCCGCAAAGCCGGGCGCGATCGCGCCGGCCAAAGGCAAGCTGGGCGTGATGATGCCGGGCATGGGCGCGGTGGCCACCACCTTCGTGGCCGGCGTGGAAGCGGTGCGCAAGGGCATCTCGCTGCCGATCGGCTCGCTCACCCAGATGGGCACCATCCGCCTGGGCAAACGCACGGATGGGCGCTCGCCCAAGATCAAAAAGTTCGTCCCCCTGGCCGGTTTGAATGACATGGTCTTTACCGGGTGGGACATCTTCGAAGACGACATGTACGCCGCGGCGAAGAACGCCGGCGTGCTGGAGACTTCGCTCCTCGACCAGATCAAGCCGTTCCTGCAATCGGTGAAACCCCGGCCTGCGGTGTTCGACCGTCACTATGTGAAGAAGCTGGACGGCAAGCATGTGAAGAAGGGCAAGACCAAGATGGACCTCGCGGAGCAGCTGCGCGAGGACATCCGCGACTTTCAGAAGACATCCAAGACCGCGCGCCAGGTGATGATCTGGTGCGGTTCCACGGAGATATTCCTGAAGCAGTCGGGCGTGCATGCCTCGGTGAAGTCGTTCGAAAAGGGCCTACTGAAGAACGACGAGCAGATCGCGCCTTCGATGATCTATGCGTACGCGGCGTTGATGGAAGGCGTCCCGTTCGCGAATGGCGCGCCGAACCTGACGGTGGACCTGCCGGTGATGCATGAGTTGAGCCGGCGCAATCACGCTCCGATCTGCGGCAAGGACTTCAAGAGCGGACAAACGTTGATGAAGACGGTGATCGCCCCTGGACTGAAGGCGCGTATGCTGGGGCTGGACGGCTGGTTCTCGACCAACATCCTGGGCAACCGTGATGGCGAGGTGCTGGACGATCCCGAGTCATTTAAGACGAAGGAAGAGTCGAAGCTGAGCGTGCTGGAGTACATCCTGCAACCGGACCTATATCCGCAGCTTTACTCGAAGTTCTATCACAAGGTGCGGATCAACTATTATCCGCCGCGGGCCGATAACAAAGAGAGCTGGGACAACATTGACATCTTCGGCTGGCTGGGTTATCCGATGCAGATCAAGTTGAACTTCCTCTGCCGGGATTCGATCCTGGCGGCGCCCATCGTGCTCGACCTAGTGCTGTTCATGGACCTAGCCAAGCGCAGCCAGGAATTGAGCGGTCTCGGCGTGCAGGAGTGGCTGAGCCTCTATTTCAAGTCGCCGATGACGGCGCCGGGACTCTACCCGGAGCACGACCTGTTCATCCAGACCATGAAGCTGAAAAACACCCTGCGGCATCTGAAAGGCGAGGAACTGATCACGCATTTGGGGCTGGAGTATTACGACTAGAATCAGATCTAAAGTAAGAGCAGTCGGGCCGCCTGCGGGCGGCTCTTCTTATTGGGCGAGGATGGCCCCGACCAATCCCGGCATGGTGAATTCCTTTGCCTCCATGTCCACCCAAAGTCCGACTTCGCGAAGGGTCGCGGAGGTCACCGGACCGATCGACGCCAACCGAACACCTTCAAGTAATACTTTAGGGCTTTGCCCCTGGGGCAGTAAGGACACAAAGTTTCGCGCCGTAGACGAACTGGTGAAGGTTATGATGTGGGGCCGGTTACGGCCGTTCAGCGCTTCCGCCAATCGTCGGCGCGAAGTGGATGGGAGGACCGTCTCATAGGCTTCGGCGACGTCCACTGTCGCGCCTGCCTCCCGCAGCCGCTGCGGAATGACGTCGCGGGCGACCTTGGCCCGGACCAGCAATACCGTCTTTCCGGATACGCGTCCTTCCAGGGCACTTACCACCGACTCCGCCTTGTACTCGTCCGGCATCACGTCGACCCTGACACCGAGCGCCTCCAAGGCATCGCGTGTAGCCGGACCTATCGCCACTACCTTTAGCCGGCGCAGCATGCCGGAATCCACATCAAGCTTGTCCATACGCTTCTTCAAGGCTTGCACACCATTGACGCTGGTGAGGATCAGCCAGTCATACGATTGGATCTTGTGTAACGCCTTGTCGAGTGGCTGGTAGGACTGCGGGGGCACGATCTCGATGGTTGGGACAAGGATGACCTCAGCGCCCTGGGCTTCCAGCAGACGGGCGAGGGCCGCTGCCTGATTGCGCGCACGGGTGACGAGGACGCGTTTGCCGGAAAGGTTCATGGCTGTTCGGGAAACGCCGCATTCGCGCCGTAGACTTCCTTCAAGATATCGCCGGCGCCGGCGGCGAGCAATTCCCTGCCCAGCTCCTCACCCACATGTACCGGCTGGGCCGCATCGCCCTCCAGGGAGAGGCGGATCACACGAGCGCCATCCGGCGTAGCGACGACACCTTCCACCCGGACAACACGTCCAGCGACCTGGGCATGAACGCCGATGGGCACCTGGCACCCGCCTCCCAACGCATTCAAAGTGGCCCGCTCGCAGGAAACGGCGGCACGCGCGCCGGGGTGGTCGAGAAATGCAAGCGCCTGTCTGACACCCGTGTCCCCTTCACGGATCTCGATGCCAAGCGCACCCTGTCCGGCGGCGGGACACATCTCGCCCGGATCCAAGACTTGGCGAACGTATTCGATCCGCCCAAGGCGTTTCAGTCCCGCATGGGCCAGAATGACGGCGTCATACTCACCGGAGACGAGTTTGCGCAGACGGGTGTCCACGTTGCCGCGAAGCGCGTGCAGCTCCAGATCCTGTCGAAGCGCCCGCAATTGCGCCTGGCGCCGGAGGCTGCTGGTGCCGACGCGCGCGCCCTTGGGCAAATCCCTGAGGGAGGGATACTTCGTCGAGACAAAGGCATCGCGGGGGTCTTCCCGCGCCGGGACTGCGGCGAGCTCGAAGCCGGGAGGCAGTTCGGTGGGAAGGTCTTTCAGGCTGTGGATGGCGAGATCCACCTGATTCGCGGCCAAGGCCTCTTCGATCTCACTGGTGAACAACCCCTTGGCGCCGATCTTGGCCAAAGGCACGTCAGTGATCTTGTCACCCGTGGTCTTGATGATCTCAAGGGCGACAGTGTGGCCTTGCCCGCGCAGCAGCGTGGCAATGTGATTCGACTGCCAGAGGGCGAGTTGAGAGCCGCGTGACCCGATGCGCAAGTGGGCCATCAGCGTTCCACCTCGGTGGTCTTCTCTTGTTCTTTGTCCGCGTCCTCTTTGGGACGATCGAGATTGAACATGCGGCGGACCAGTTCAATGACCGTGGTGGTCTCACGGGCCTTGGCCTTGGCAACCGACTTAAGGGTACTGATGGGCGCGTGCAGGACCTTGTTCACTATCCCCTTGGAGAGCGCCTCGATGGCCATCTCCTGCTCCGGGGTGAGTTCGCCGAGACGGCCGCGGACCTTGTCGATCTCCGCCTGGCGGATGGTCTCAAGCTGCTCCTGCAGGGAGATGATGGTGGGCACCACCTCGCGGGTCCGGATCCGCTCGGTGAAACGGATGACCTCGGCTTCGACGATCTCCTCGGCGCAGCGGGCCTCGCGCTGGCGATCGGCCACATGCGAAGTGACCACGGATTGCAGGTCGTCAATGTCATAGACGAAGATCCCGTCCAATTCGTTCATCTCCGGGGCCACGTCACGGGGCACGGCGATATCGATGAAGAACATCGGCGAATTCTTGCGGCGTTGCAAAAACTGCTTGCCGTGTTCCTTGCGGAAGATGGCGTGAGGCGCGCCGGTGGAGGTGATCACGATGTCCGCCTCACCGGCCTTTTCGTGCAGGTCGTCAAACCGGATCACCCGGGCGGAGAAGCGTTGCGCAAGTTTCTCTGCCCGCTCGTAGGTCCGGTTGGAGACGAATATGGAGCCGGCGCCCTGGGCCATGAGGTGGCGGGCGGCCAGTTCGCTCATCTTGCCGGCGCCCACCAGGAACACGCTCTTCCCTTCCAGGCTGCCGAAGATCTTCTTGGCCAGCTCCACCGCCACCGAAGCGATGGAGACCGAGGAGCTGCCGATCCGGGTCTCGGTGCGGACGCGTTTGGCCACAGCGAACGAGCGGGTGAGGAGCGCGTCCAGGTGGCCGCCGACGGCGCCGATGCTGCGCCCGCTGGCGTAAGCCTCTTTCACCTGGCCGAGGATCTGCGGCTCACCGACCACCATCGAGTCGAGGCTGGAGGCGACACGGAACAGATGGCGCACCACCTCATGCTCGCGGAACTCGTAAAGGTGGGAGGCGAACTCTTCCGGAGCAATCGCAAAATAATCCTGCAGAAACGTGCGCAGATCCGCCGAATCGCTCTCGACCGCGGCCAGGACCTCCACGCGGTTGCAGGTGGAAAGCACCAGCCCTTCCTCCACGCCGGGCTGCTCGCAGAGCCGGCGCATGGCTTCGGGAAGGCGCGACTCGGGGATGGCCAGGCGCTCGCGCACGCTGACGGGCGCCGTCTTGTGGTTGATCCCGAGCAACAGGTATCGCATCTGGTCAGCGCTCCACGAACCGGTGCACGGCGCTCACATAGTTGGCGGCCCAGGCCAGGGTCGCGGAGAGGAATGCCACGCTGGAGAGCACCGCGGCCCGGCGTCCGCGCCATCCGGACATCCAGCGCATGAAGAGCAGGAACATGTACACCAGCCACATCAACAGCGAAAGAACGATCTTGGGATCCCGAAAATAGACGGCGCCATAGCTTTCCTGGGCCAGCACGGAGCCGGCGATCAGGCCCAAGGTCATGAAGGGAAAGCCGAGGATCAAGGAGCGCAAGCCGATGTCATCCATCACGGCGAGCGGAGGCAGAAGGCCGATCCAGCCGCCGACGGATTTCGATTTCAGGGAACGCTCCTGCACGAGATACAAAAGGCTGGAGGCGAAGGCGAAAAACAAACCCGCATACCCGAGGAAGATCAGGACGATGTGCGAGTACGTCCAACTACTGCGCAGCAGGGGCGAGAACAGCTCGGGCGCGCCATGTTCCATGGCCGCGGTCATCGTAAGCAGAAACACGACCGGGAACACAAAAATGCCATGGGACGTGGTCCGGTAACGCCAGAGCACGATGAAAAAAACGATCATCAACAGCAGGGCCAGGATCGACTGGTACTGATAGGTGACGGCCACGCCGAAGTGGTCTGCCGCAAGCACCGTCTCCAAGACGGACACCAGGTGGAATACGCCGGCTGTGCCCACGATCGGAAGAATGACGCCGCGCGCGACGGTTTTGCGGCCCAGCAACGCTCCCAGGGCATACAGCAATGCGCAACCGTAGAAGAGAACCGCGACCCGCAACCAGAGATGGGGCATAGAAGGCCGCCGCCCGGCAATTTGAGCGGCAAAACAACATTATAAGGCAGCACCATAGTCGAGGCAGTTCCATCCTATGGCTTGACGCTGGAGTTGGACGTGGAGATCACTCGACCGTATTCAGACGAGCGCGCCAACCGGTCAAAGTGATCATAGGCGAGCTTTGCGATCCGGCTGATGGCCGTTTCGGCGGCGCGTTCGTCACGGAGATAGGTCCCCATGACGCTGACGACAAACGGACGGCCGGGAACGAAGACGATGCCGGAGTCGGTGCGCACTCCCTCGAGGGCGCCAGGTTTGTCCGCTACCATCAAGCCTTCGGGAAGGAGGCGGGGGATGGGACTGTCCTTATGGGTGCTCAGTACCTTGAAGAAGTCCGCGGTCATCTCCTTGTTGAGCACCTTGCCTTGGTACACCTGTCGCAAAAGCGACGTCATTTCGCGGGCGGTGGCGACGTTCTCGCGGCCTTCCTGCGCGGCCTTCAAGTCCATCATCTTGCGACGGAGGCGGGTGTGTTCGAGCCCCAGCGACCTCAGTGAAGCGTTCACGTTTTCCATGCCCACGCGGTCGATGAGCACGTTGGTAGCGGCGTTGTCGCTCACGGCGACCATCATGGTCGCCAGGTCGCGCAAGGTGAGGCGGGTCACTCCGGGAGTGAGGCCGCCCATGATGTCACTGTCCTGCACCAGATCCTCGCCGCGGACCACATATTCATCCGCAAGTCTCAGCTTGCCGGATTGGGCCTGGCGATAGAGTTCAAGCAGAACTGTGATCTTGATGCTGCTGGCCTGAGGCATGACCTCATCAGGATTGATCAGGATCTGCTCGCCGCTGGTGAGGTCGGTGATGGCGACGGCCATGACACCATCGACTCCATCGGCGACCTGGCGGACGTCGCGTTCAAGCCTCTGCCAGAGCAGTCTTTGTTTTTCCGGCACAGCATTCGGGGCGGCGGACTGGGCCCAGATCGGGAGCGTGGACAGGAGCAGGAAGATGGCGAGCCGCGGGATCGTCATAGACGATGAGCATCATACAGCCTTGTTATAATCCGCCCAACGGTGCCCGAATCGCGCGACGCCATGACCGAGCCCACCACGCCGCTGATGCGGCAGTATTCCGCCATCAAAAAACAGCATCCGCAGGCGCTGTTGTTCTTCCGCCTGGGCGATTTCTACGAGTTGTTCTTTGAGGACGCGGTGGTGGCCGCCCGCGAGCTGCAGATCACTCTGACCTCGCGCAATAAGGAGAAGGAGCAGGCGGTGCCGATGTGCGGCGTCCCCTACCACGCCGCGGATGGGTATCTGGCCAAGCTGTTGCGCAAGGGTTTCAAGGTCGCGATCTGCGAGCAGATGGAAGACCCGAAGAAGGCCAAGACGCTGGTGCGCCGCGAAGTCACGCGCGTCTTGACGCCGGGCACGGCGATCGACCAGTCGGTGGCCTCCGAAGACAATAATTTCCTGGCCGCACTGGCGCGGGCCGATGGGAGCGTCGGGCTGGCGGTACTGGACCTCTCGACCGGGGAGTTCCGGGCGACGGAATTCGCGGGCGAGGACGCCGAGCGGCGGATCCTGGATGAGTTGCAGCAGCTCCGTCCGCGCGAAGTGCTCTTCCCTTCCACGGCGCCATTGTTCGATAGGGCCGCGGGGCCCCAAGCCAGACTTTTGAGTGAGATAGCGCCCAGCGAAGCGGCTTTTACAGAGACGGCTCTCGATGATTGGGCTTTCGCGCCGGACTATGCGATTCCTCTGGTGGAGAACCAATTCGGTGTGTTGTCGTTGGAAGGATTTGGCCTGGCAGGCCGGACAGCGGCGGCGTGCGCGGCGGGTGCGATCCTGCACTATGTGCGTTCCACGCAGAGGGGCAAACTCGATCACATCGATCGGATCGGATATTACGACCGCCAGAACTACCTCGTGTTGGATGCGGTGACCGTCCGAAATCTGGAGTTGATCGAGCCGTTATTCACGGCGGCGGGAACGGAGGCGACACTGTTCCGGGCGATTGACGGCACGCTTACGCCGATGGGTAAGCGGCTGCTGCGGAGCTGGATCCTGCGTCCGTCGATCGACCGTGTGGAGATCGAGCAACATCTCGATGCGGTGGATGTCTGTTTCCGCGACCTTATGGCGCGAGAAGGCCTGCGCCAAAAGCTGGACGGGATATTGGATCTGGAGCGGCTGCTTAGCCGGGTGACACTGGAATCCGCAAATGCGCGCGACCTGTTGGCGCTGGCCCAGTCCATCGGAAAACTCCCCGGCGTGCGAACGGCTCTGGGCAAGCTTCCTGCGGAGCGTTTGCAGGCCTTGTGGGCCTTGTTGGACGAACTGCAGGATGTCCGCGGGCGCATCGAGGACACCGTAGTGCCTGAACCGCCGCTTTCGCTGGCGGATGGAGGCGTGGTCAAGCCCGGCGTGGACAAGGAATTGGACGAGCTGCGCGACCTGAACCGAAACGGCAAGCAATACATCGCGCAGATGGAGGAACGGGAGCGGCAGCGGACCGGCATCGGGTCGCTGAAGATCAAATTCAATTCCGTGTTCGGGTATTACATCGAGATCTCCAGATCGAACCTGGCGCTGGCGCCACCGGACTACGAGCGCAAGCAGACTCTGGTGAATGCGGAGCGGTTCACCACGCCGGAGCTTAAGGTCTATGAAGCCAAGGTCTTTGACGCGCAGGAGAAGATCGTCGAGATCGAGCGGCGGCTTTTCACGGAGTTGCGCACGGCGGTGGCGGGAGAGGCCAAACGGATCCGCCAGACCTCGCTGGCATTGGCAGAGGTGGATGTGCTGGCCGGCCTGGCCCACATTGCAGCCCAGAGAGACTACTGCCGGCCGCAGTTCGACGAGAGTGGCGAGATGGAGATCCTGGAGGGCCGGCATCCGGTGATCGAGTGCCAGGAGATCATGCGCTCGAGCGAGCGGTTCGTGCCCAACGATCTCTACATGAACGGCAGCACGCACGCGATCATGGTGCTGACCGGGCCGAACATGGGCGGCAAGTCCACGTATCTGCGGCAAACGGCGCTGATCACCCTGATGGCGCAGATGGGATCGTTCGTTCCGGCGCGCCGCGCACGGCTTCCAGTGATCGACCGGATCTTCACCCGCATCGGCGCCAGCGACAATCTGGCCCGCGGCCGGTCCACATTTATGGTGGAGATGACCGAGACCGCCGCCATCCTGAACACCGCCACCCAGCATTCGCTTGTGCTCCTGGATGAGATGGGCCGCGGCACGGCAACCTACGACGGCTTGGCGCTGGCCTGGGCGGCGATCGAATATCTGCACGCACGCACGCGGGCCAAGTCGTTATTTGCCACGCATTACCACGAACTCACCGAACTGGCCGAGCGGCTGGAGGGCGTGAAAAACTTCCACGTCTCCGTGAAGGAAACCCCCTCCGGGATCGTTTTTCTAAGAAAAGTGGAGCCGGGCGCAGCCGACCGGAGTTACGGCATCGAAGTCGCCAAGCTCGCCGGCCTGCCGCTGGAGGTGATCACCCGGGCGCGCGAGGTGCTGGCCGAGCACGAGAGCGCCGAGCATGAGGTCACAAGCCATCTGGCTGAGGGAAAGTCGGCTGTGGCAGCGGCCCAACTGACCATGTTCACCCCGCTTTCGCAGAAGATCGTGGACCGGTTGCGTGAGACCGACCCTGACCGGTTAACACCCCTGGAAGCGCTCAACCTGCTCCACGCCCTCAAGAAGCAGCTAGACTGAGGCCATGTCCGCGCGCGACCTCCGCCGACTGGCCGGCCAACTTCTCATCGCGGGTTTCGACGGCACAGCGATGACCACCGGCTTGCAATCATTCCTTGGCGAGATGCAACCGGGCGGCGTGATCCTGTTCGCGCGCAATCTGGTGTCGGCAGAGCAGTGCCATGACCTGATCACGTCGTGCCGGAAGCGAGCGACCAACTCGCTGTTCACGTGCGTGGATCTGGAGGGCGGGACGGTCGACCGCTTCCGCGACATACTGGCCCCAAACCCCTCGCAACGCGAGGTGTCCGCGGCGCACGACCCAGCACTGGCGACGCTTGCAGGCAAGACCTTGGGGACTTGCGCGCGTGCCCTGGGATTCAATACGGACTTCGCGCCGGTCTCGGACATCGGATTCGATGCTTCGAAGAGCGTGCTAGGCAGTCGCGCAGTCTCCGCTGATCCGGCCGAAACCACAGCGTACGTCCGGCGATTTCTTGCGGGTCTGAGATCCGCCGGCGTGCTCGGATGCGGCAAGCATTTTCCCGGGCTGGGTGAAGGAAACCTGGATTCGCATTCCTCGCTACCGGTGATCGACAAACCCTGGAAGCGGTTGTGGAGCGAAGACCTGATGCCCTATCGGAAATCACACCGGCAGATGCCGTTCATCATGGTGGCCCATGCCGCCTACCCCGCGGTCACGGGCGACAACACGCCGGCGTCGATCTCGCGAAAGTGGATCACCGAGGTCCTGCGCAAGCGCATCGGATACCGGGGTCTGATCGTATCTGACGACATGCCGCGTATCCTTCGGTGACAGGGGACAATACTCCGGCTTCGATCTCACGGGAATGGATCAACGAGGTCCTGCGCAAGCGGATCGGATATCGGGGCCTGATCGTGTCTGACGATCTGGAGATGGGCGGCGTATTGGCTGCGGGTAAAGTGGGTGAGGTCGCGGTAGCGTGCATCCGTGCCGGAGCGGATATGTTCCTGGTCTGTCACAAAGAAGACCTGGTACGGGAGGCCGTCGAAGCCGTGGTCCGGACCGCGGAACACGACCGGCACTTTGCCCGCCGGGTGCATGAGGCGGCAAGCCGGGTCTTACGCTACAAGGCGCGGCGCGCGGAATTGCTGAGAAAACCGTCTCCTCGACCAACGACGGCGACCGTGGGATCCCTGCGGCGCAAGATCGAGACGCTGCAGGAGCGTGTGCGCATGGCGGGTGGGCGATGATCGTCGCCGGGGTGATGAGCGGGACGTCGGCGGACGGGATCGATGTGGCCGTGGTGCGTCTGCTGGGTCGAGGACTGAATACCCGGTTCCGACTATTGGCGCACGAACGCTTCCCTTACCCGGCGTCGGTGCGACGGACGGTCCTTGAAGCGATGGACGCGCGCGCGGCGAATGTCGGCGACCTGGCTCGGCTCGATTTCCTACTGGGTGAGCTTTATGCGAAAGCGGTGCAGGTCACGCAGAAGCGAAGCGGAGTACGCAAGTTGGACCTGGTCGGATGCCACGGACAGACCCTCTTCCATCAGGGCGACGCCGCCGAGTTCTGCGGGCAGAAGATCGCGGCCACCTGGCAGATCGGCCAGGGCTCGGTGATCGCGCAGCGGCTGGGCGTGCCCGTGGTCAGCGACTTTCGTCCGGCGGACATGGCGGCCGGAGGCAAAGGCGCGCCGCTGGTGCCGTTCCTGGACCTGATCGCCTACCGGCACGCCACCCGGGGCCGCATCCTGCAGAACATCGGGGGCATCGGCAATCTCACGGCGATCCCGCCGAAGGCCAAGCCGGAGCAGGTCATCGCTTTCGATACCGGTCCGGGCAATATGGTGATCGATGCGTGTATGGAGTCGCTCTTCGACCGCGCATTCGACCGGAATGGAGCAGTGGCCCGCGATGGCCGGGTACTGCAATCCGTGATCGACCACTTGCTGAGCGCCCCATACTTTCAACGCAAACCACCCAAGACCGCCGGGCGCGAGCAATTCGGGCGGGAGTTCGTCCGTGAGTTCCTGCGCCGCTGCGGCCGTGCGCCCAAGCCGGATGTGATTGCGACGGCCACCGCGTTGACCGCCCAATCGATAGCCTTCGCCGTGCGGCGCTTTGTGACGAAAGGCGGGACGGTCTACAGGGATTTCATCCTTGCCGGCGGCGGCGCGAAGAATGGCACGCTGCTACGGATGCTCAAGGAAGACCTTGGGCCGCTAGGGTTGAAGGTCAGACTGTCGGACGAAATGGGGGTCCCCGCGGATGCGAAAGAAGCGATCGCGTTTGCGGTGCTGGCGTATCAGACCTGGCACCGGCTGCCGGGGAATGTCCCTTCCGCGACCGGCGCCGATCGAGCCGTGATCCTGGGAAAGATCAGTCATGCGTAAGGCCTGGCTGGTAATGGCCGCGGTGTCGCTGCTGCTGCTTTCGTGCACCCAGCGGCCGAAGAGCGACACTCTGGTCGTCATCATCGAGAGCAGCCCGGCGAACCTCGACCCACGCGTCGGCACCGATGCCCAGTCGGAGCGGATCGGCAAGCTGATCTTCGATTCCCTGGTCCGGCGCGACGAGCACTTCAACCTGCAGCCGTCTCTGGCGGAGCGCTGGGAGATCCCGGATCCGCGCACGTACATCTTTCATCTGCGCCGCGATGTGCGCTTTCATGACGGGACGCGCCTGACGGCCCGCGACGTGAAGTGGACCCTGGACTCGATGCGCGACGGGACTGTGCTTACACCCAAGGCCAGCACCTTCAAAACGGTGGATCGCGTGGAAGCTCCGGATGAAGCCACGGTGATCGTGCATCTCACCGAGCCGAATGCCACCTTGTTGTGGAACGTAAGTGATGGAGCGGTCGGGATCGTGCCATTCGGCAGCGGGAAGGACTTCAATCAGCGGCTGGTCGGTACCGGCCCATTCAAGTTTGTGCGCGCGGTGCAAGACAGTGAAGTGGTCATTGCGCGGAACGACGAGTACTGGGGAGACAAGGCCCACGTGACGCAGGTGCGTTTCGCGGTGGTGCCGGATGCCACGACCCGGGCCCTGGAACTGCGCAAGGGATCCGCGGACATCGCCAGCAATGCCCTGAGCGCGGACATGACGGAGACATTGCGCAAGGAGAAAGACCTCTTGGTGCAAGTCGCGCCCGGAACGATCTACTCCTATCTCGCCTTCAATCTGCGCGACCCATTGTTGAAGGACGTCCGCATCCGTCAGGCGCTGGCCTATGCCATCGACCGAGAGGCGATCATCCGCTACCTCTGGAGAGGTCTGGCGGAGCCGGCGGACAGCGTATTGCCGCCGCAACATTGGGCCTATGAGGGAGAGGTCCAAAAATATCCTTATGATCCTGCCCGAGCACGGCGCATCCTGGAGGATGCAGGCTACCGGGCCGACCCCGCCACCGGCGTGCGCTTTCATCTGGTGATGAAGACTTCGACCGAAGAGACGACCCGCTTGATGGCGGCCGTATTCCAGCAGCAACTACGCGAGGTGGGGATCGCATTGGACATCCGCACGTTCGAGTTTGCCACCTTCTATTCCGATGTGGTGAAGGGCGCGTTCCAGATGTATTCACTGCGCTGGATCGGCGGGAACGAAGACCCGGACATCTTCGAGCACATCTTCCACTCCGCCAGCTTCCCGCCCAAGCGGGCGAACCGCAGTTATTATGCGAATCCGAAGGTGGACGCGCTTATCGACGAAGGCCGCAAGACCATCGATCCGGCGCGGCGGAAACAGATCTACAGTGCGTTGCAGAAGATCGTGGCAGGCGATCTTCCGTATGTGCACCTCTGGTATCTGGACAGTGTCCTGTTGCACAACCGGCGGGTCGGGAACGTCCATCCGTCAGCTTCCGGCAATTACGATTTCCTGCTGACCGCGGAACTGGCGCCATGAGCGTGCCGGAGTG
>JACPNP010000009.1:35249-38687 GCA_016185365.1 Terriglobales bacterium | reverse complement strand
GAAGAACGCCGCCTTGCTCGGGATGACAAGCGGCGGCAAGATGCCGCCGCCACAGCCGGCGACACCCACCCCAATGAGCCGAAAGCAGGCTCATTGGGGGCCCCGGGGACGCCGCCGCTACATTGAAACCCAAGGTCCCTCGATGCACTCTTCGCGCTTGGTCGGGATGACAAGGGCGGGACTTTTCCAGGGCGGCGGATATCGATATAGAATCGTTGTTTTATCTGAATCCCACCGGGAGCGTGTCATGAAACTGCGTAATCTTCTCGCCGTACTATTGATCGCAAGTTGCACACTGGGCAGCGCGCAAGACAAGAAGGAGAAAAAGTCCACGACGGCGGCCGCAAAGCTGCCGGCTGCGAAAACGGATGCGGCACCCAGCGCGTCGGCCATGGCGGCCAAGGACGAGAAAGACAAGGACGATCCGGCGCTGAAGGCGATGAGCTGGCGGCTGGTGGGGCCGTATCGCGGCGGGCGAGTGATCGCGGTGGCCGGCGTGGCGGGGGACCCGCTGACGTACTACTTCGGCGGGGTCGGCGGCGGCGTCTATGTGGGCACGGGCGAGGCCTGCCTACGCGGCAACATCATTCCCGGCGATGGGGTGTACAAATCGACGGACGCGGGCAAAACGTGGCAGTTCCTCGGATTGAAAGACACGCGACATATCGGCCGGGTGTTGGTGAATCCGAAGAACCCGGACATCGTGCTGGTGGCCGCGATGGGCCATGCGCATGGGCCGAACGCAGAGCGCGGGGTGTTCCGGTCGACCGATGGCGGCAAGACCTGGTCCAAGACTCTTTACAAAGATGAAAAGACCGGAGCGATCGACCTGGCGTTCGATCCGACGAACGCAAACATCGTGTTCGCTTCGCTGTACGAAGCAATCCGGCGACCGTGGGAGTATGTGGGCGGCGGGCCGGGGAGCGGGCTGTATCGCTCGGCCGATGGCGGCGCGACCTGGACAAAGCTGGAGGGCAAGGGTCTGCCGGCGGGTCCGTGGGGCCGTGTGGGCGTGACCGTGGCCGCGAATGGCAACCGAGTGTGGGCGCAGATCGAAGCGGAAAAAGGCGGACTGTACCGGTCGGAGGATGGGGGAACGACATGGTCGCTACTCAATGACGACCGCAACTTCCGGCAAAGAGCGTGGTACTACTCACACATCTTCGCGGACCCGAAAAATGCGGATGTCCTCTACAGCCTGAACGTGCAGATGTGGAAGTCGATCGATGGGGGCAAGAGCTTCCGGCAGATCCGCGCACCGCATGGGGACACCCACGGCCTGTGGATCGATCCGACGGAGACGCAGCGGATGATCGAAGGCAATGACGGCGGGGCCACCGTCACCCTGAATGGCGGCGAAAGCTGGAGCAGCCTGGACAATCAGCCGACGTCGCAGTTCTACCGCGTGATCACGGACAATCAGGCGCCATACCGCATCTACGGCTCGCAGCAAGACAACACCTCGGTCAGCATCCCGAGCCGGACGGACGACAACGGCATCAACAACACCCACTGGTATCCGGTGGGCGGATGCGAAAGCGGATACATCGCGCCGGACCCGAAAGACCCGAACATCATCTATGCCGGCTGCTATGGCGGTCACATCACGCGCTTCGACGCACGGACGCGCCAGGAGCAAGAGGTGATGGCCTGGCCGCTGGATTCGCTGGGGTCGGGCGTGGGCGAGCAGAAATATCGCTGGCAGTGGACGGCGCCGATCGTGTTCTCCCCCCACGGCGGGAACGTGCTGTATCACGGGGCGCACAAGCTGTTGAAGACCACCGATGGCGGCATGAGCTGGACCGAGATCAGTCCGGACCTGACGCGCAACGATGCGGAGAAACAGAAATCATCGGGCGGGCCGATCACGCAGGACAACACCAGCGCGGAGTACTACAGCACCATCTTCACGGTGGCGGAGTCGCCGCTGGAAAAGGGGACGATCTGGACCGGTAGCGACGATGGCTTGATCCACGTCACGCGGAATGACGGCAAGGATTGGACGAACGTCACGCCCAAGGACCTGCCGGAGTGGAGCCGCATCAGCCTGATCGAAGCGTCGGCGTTCGACGCGGGGACAGTCTACGTGGCCGTGGACCGGCACGAGCTGGACGATTTTTCGCCGATCATCCTGAAGACGGAAGATCACGGCAAGACCTGGAAGCGGGTGGAAGGCGATCTGCCCGCGGACGCGTTCGTGCGCAGTGTGCGCAGCGACAAGAAACGCAAGGGGCTGCTGTTCGCCGGGACGGAGCGCGGGGTCTTCTACTCGCAGGATGATGGCGCGCATTGGAAGTCGCTGCAACGCAATCTGCCGATGAGCTCCATGCGCGACCTCGCGGTCACGGAGAGCGATCTGGTGGTGGCCACGCACGGGCGGTCATTCTGGGCGCTCGATGACATCACGCCGCTGCGCGATCCGGCTCCGGCCGATGCGGAAGCCTATCTCCACAAGCCCGCGGCGAGCCTGCGTATCTTTGGCGGACCCGGGGGCCGGGGGACGGGCGCGAACCCACCGAATGGCGTCAGCTTCTACTATTTCCTGAAAGAGGGAATGAAGAAGGACGAGAAAAAGGATGAAAAAAAGGATGGAGAAAAGAAAGAGCCACCGGTAAAACTGGAGATCCTGGACACGGCAGGGAATGTGCTCCGGACCTATCCGGACAAAAATGCTCCTGAAGCCGGGGAAGGTGCAGGCGCCGGCCCCGGGGGCGCGCCAGCTACCCAACCACCGGCTGAGGCAGGGTTGAACAAATTCACCTGGGACCTGCGCTACGACGGCGTAGTCCAGGTGCCGGGATCGGTGCTCTGGGGCGGATCGGTGAACGGTCCGCTGGCGCTGCCGGGACAGTACCAGGCGCGGCTCACCGTGAATGGCAAGAGCAACACACAGCCATTCGAACTAAAGGCCGACCCGCGCCAAGCCATCACCATGGACGACATGCGCAAGCAGTTCGACCTGGTGCAGAAGATCCAGAAAAAGGTGGGGCAGGCGCACGAGACGGTGAACCAGATCCGCAGCGCGCGCAAGCAGATGAACGACCTGAGCAAACGACTGTCCGATGCCAAGGACCCGCGGGAAAAGGCCGTGAAAGACGCGGGCAAGAAGCTGGACGAGAAAATGACGGCGGTGGAAGAGGCGCTGCTTCAAACCAAGTCCAAATCCGGTCAAGATCCACTGAACTACGGACTGAGGCTCAACAACCAACTGGCGGCGCTGGCGGGTAATGTGGAGAACGTGGGGTATGCCCCGACCAAACAGTCGTATGAGGTGTATGAGTTCCTCGCCGGGAAAGTGGATGAGCAGTCGGCGAAGTGGAAGGGGATCGTCGAGGGCGATCTGAAGGCCTTCAACGGCATGGTGAAGGAGAATGACGTGCCGGCGATCGTGCTGGAAGCCAAGCCATAGGCAGCACGTTTTTCCGTGCCGCGTGGGCT
>JACPNP010000009.1:0-35232 GCA_016185365.1 Terriglobales bacterium | reverse complement strand
TTTTGATGCAGCGGACGCACGGCTAAAGCCGTGCTCTTTTTCGGTAAGTCAACTGTATTGGTGCTGGGGGATGTTCTCAGTGATATTTGGTGCTGGCGGGACATCAGGCGAGGGCGAGAGGCTGGCGGTACAGCAGAGCGGCAAGACGGAGTGAGATGGGAAAGCCCGCGTAGTTTTCTTCCTAGGGGGCGGACGGACGACTGTTCGTGCAGTGGAAAGGGATTCCTCGACTCGGGGCTGAAGCCCCTCGCTCGGAATGACAAGGGTTAGTGTGTAGCGAGGGCGAGACGCCCTCGCCACAGCCGGCGAGACCCATTCGACTTCGCTCTGGGCAGGCGCCGGCGGTACAGCGGAACTCACGTTTTTCTCGGAGGAATGGACAGGTGCTTGCACAGCCGAGGACGGCTGTGCCACATGGTTGAAGGTCAGCACAGCCGAGGGCGGCTGTGCCACACGGTTGAAGGTCAGCACAGCCGAGGACGGCTGTGCCACATGGTTGAAGGTCAGCACAGCCGAGGGCCCTTCGGCTTCGCTCAGGGCAGGCTTCTGTGCCACACAATCACAAGGGTAAAGAGGCTTGAAAGACGACCTTAAGAGGGTTCTGGTCGAATAATGCCAATTCGGGAGCAGTGTCTGTTCGGAATCCGAAACAGGAATCAGAAAAATGCGCGCGACAGGTGCCTTTGTTGTAAACGTTGGACGGGGCGGATATTGGCCATTTGCTATAGGCAAAATGGGCGAAGAGAGGTTATCTTGTATAGCAACCTGAACTTCCGGTTCTGGACAAACGACATGGTAGAGAACCCTCCTGCCTACAGCCGCCAGCGCGTGCATCGCCGCGCGTTCGTGGAGGTGCCTGTGGTGGTTCTGGACAAACGACATGGTAGAGAACCCTCCTGCCTACAGCCGTCAGCGCGTGCATCGCCGCGCGTTCGTGGAGGTGCCGGTGGTGCTGATCGCCACACAGATGGGCACGACCAACATCTTTGGCGGGCGCACGCTGGACGTGAGCGAAGGCGGGATGTCGATCCTGACCGCGGGGTTCTTCCATCCCAACCAGCCGGTCTCGATCGAGATGAAGGCGCCGCAGGACAACCTGATGGTGAAGCTGCATGCCGAGGTCCGGCACGCGGAGGAGAACCGTTACGGCCTCAAGTTCGTCGCCCCCAGCGAGGAACAGAGGCTGATGCTGCGGAAGATGATGAACTAGGTCTTCGCGACCGTCTCCGGTCTTTCCTTCAACGCTTCCCGGTGCGCAAGTTCCGGCTCGAAGCAACGGCGGCAACGCGCTTCGTACATGCCGGCCGCACCCACCACGATCAGATCCTCTTTCGCCACCAGGCGCTGGGTGTGCTTGGCGGGGTTGCCGCATTGCATGCAGATGGCCAGGGTCTTGGTGATCTCGTCGGCAATCGCGAGCAATTCCGGGACAGGATGGAAGGGGCGGCCGAGGTAGTCCGTATCCAGTCCGGCGATGACGACGCGCTTGCCCATATCGGCGAGGCGGACGGCGATCTCCACCATCTCCGGTCCGAGGAACTGCACCTCATCGATGCCGATGACCTCGGTGCGCAGGTCCACCTTCTGCATGACTTCGGCGGCGTTGCGGACCGCGTCCGAGCGGATCTTGAGGTCACTATGAGAGACGATGTGGTCTTCGGCGTAGCGCTCGTCGATGGCGGGCTTGAAGATCTGCACGCGCTGGCGGGCGATCTCCGCGCGGCGCAGGCGGCGGATGAGTTCTTCGCTCTTGCCGCTGAACATGGGCCCGCATACGACCTCGATCCATCCCAAACTGCCTTTGGCGAAATTCATGATGTTTTTCCGGGCTCCGTCAAAACGGCCGCCATGGCATAGCGGCCGCAAAGATACTGTTGCAGCGCGTCAAAATCCTGAAACACCTCGGTGCTGCAGGCAAGGATCCAACCGCTGATCTGTTCCAGCGGCATGCCCGCCACCAGGTACACGGGGATGTCCTGACGGTGCGCGAACGTCAGCTCGCCCTGAGTACCCGCGCCGCGCCCGCAGTGCTCATCCCAATAGCAGACAACGAAATCGGTACGATGAGCGATCCAATCCAGGTCCCAGGCGATGATCTTGCGCACGGCCTGCTGGAAGCGAGGCAGGTCCGTCATTTTCCAAGAGCGAAAATCAGCAAGCTCCTCGTCGGTAAGATTCTTTTTCGCGTCGAGCGCCGGATCGTAGACCGAGTGACCAAGAGACTCAAGAACGGGGGTGATGCGGGCGCGCCAAGCGCGACCATGCCCAGGTGCGTATTCGATGGCGCCGGAGAGGTAGACTCGCATCGGACCGATGGTTCGATTCTCAGGCCTGTGGCGGAGAGCGTCAACGGGAAGAAATCGGCGCCTGTGGATAACCGGGAGCGCGATCAGGGTGCGGCCGTGCCCACCAGGATGGGCGCGGTGGTCGGCGCCGCGCTGCCTGACTCCGGCTCGACCGTGATGGCGAACGCCTTGGCATCCACTCCAACCGGCAGCGCAGGCAACACGATGGAGCCGGAGCCGCGCGCGTCCGGCTTGAATGTGCCCGAGGCGATGGGAGCGCCTTGTGTGGGGATCAGCCAGAGTTCATACGCCTTGCCGGCAGGTGCAGGTGCGAAGTTGCCGGCAAAGAACAAGACTTGGCCCTTGGCGCGGACGTAGATGACGCGGCCGGTGGGTTGCGGTCCGGTCTGGGCGGCAACGAGGGTGAAATGCGCCGCATCAGGAGCCGTCAGGGCTGACACAACCTCCCGGGCGCGCGCCGCGTCTTTTTCCCGGGCGGCAGTCTCAGACTTCCGAGCGGCCAGCTCCTGTTCGACGGTCACGAGGCGCTCACGGTCCTCCTGATTCTCAGTCCACAACATGATGCAGAACAGGGCCAGCACCGCCATGGCCACCAGTGGAGCGAACGACCACCAGCGCGGGCGAGCGGGAATGAGGTGAGGACGGTGGGGCTCGTTGGCAATCGCCGAGAGCAGGCGCTTCCGGGCACGGGCGGGGGGCGCGGAACCGGTGGCGGCCAGAGCCAGCAGGGCCGTGTCATTCCGCAGGAGCTCGACCTCACGGCGGCACGCAGCGCAGGAGGCGATGTGGTCGTGGAAGTCCCGCGCGCGCGCGGGGTCCAATTCGCCGAGCACGTACATGGGCAGGTCCTCGGTGTAGCGATCGCCGGTCATTTGTCCTTCGCTCATGCGGTCACCGTGTCCGCCAGGCCCTTACGCAACGCAATGAGGGCGCTGCGGATCCTGGTCTTGATGGTCCCCAGAGGCTCGCCGGTCCGGGTCGCGATCTCACTATGGGTCAGGCCTTCAAAGAAGGCCATCTCCATGGCGCGTTGTTGCTCATCCGGAAGCGCGCGCAGCACCGCGCGGACACGATCAAGGAAGCGATGACGGTCGACCTCGCGCTCGAGATGGGCTTCCACGGAAACGACCACGTCTTCCAATCCCGTCTCCGGCCGGCGCTTGCGCAGTTGATCGATGGAGCGATGCCGGGTGATGACAGCCAGCCATGCGCCCAAGCTGCCGCGGTTGGAATCGAACAGCTCCGGCGTGCGCCAGAGGCGGAGAAAAATCTCCTGCATCACATCTTCGGCGGCGCCGGTGTCGCCCAGCACGCGCAAGGCCACGGAGTAGACGATGGCAGAGTACCGGTCATACACCTCCGCCATGGCTTCCTCGCTGCCCGCGCGGACACGGGCGATGAGGTGGCTGTCCGCAGCTCCAGACTGGGGATGGGCGCCGATCACCCGCAACCTTTCTCTACCTTAGGTAGTACGCGGCGCAGACGCTGGTGGATTGCCAGCGGGCCTTGAAGGGACACGATATCAGTCGGGGTGGGCCGGGAGCAACGCAGCGACCCGGACCGCGCTATCACATGGCATACGGCGGAGCCGATTTGCCATACCACCAGTCCGGGCGGCGGGCGAGGAGTGCGCGCAGGTCCATGCGGAGTTCTTCGACCGTAGGCCGGCCGACGTACCACCAGCCGTTATAGATCTTGAAGATAGTGCGGTCGCGATCGAGCACGAAGGTGTAAGGGATGGCGACGGGGCTGTGATAGGCGTCGGTGGAGTCGACGATATCGAAGTCGGTGATGACTTTCTTCTCCGCGTCGCAGAGGAAAGGGAAGGTGGCGCCGAGTCCGTCGCGGACCTCACGGGAGAGCATGGGCGAGTCGACGGAGACGACCACCAGCTTGCAATAGTTGACGATCAGCTCGGGCTGCAGTTCGGTCACGTAGTGCGTCAACTGACGCTTATCCTTCGGTCAATAGTAGCCACGGGAAAAAACGACGATGGTGGGGAAACCGCGCATCAAGCTGGAGAGCCGAGTGGGCTGGTCATCGTGGTCGGGCAACTCGAAGTCGGGAAGCTTTTCGCCGGGGCGGAGGTCGGATCTCATGGCGGCGTCCTCGGGAAAGACTTTACTACGAAAACGCAGCCCGCGCTTTCCGTGTCCGTCCGAACCTGTTGCACTTATTCCGTCTGACCGACAAGCAGGCAATAGCCGTCGGGGTCATGAACACGCATCTCCCCCTTCTCCATATAGAACGGATGGGTGATGGGCGAGACCTCGATGCCGCGTTGCTCCCAAAGGGCGCGCAGACCGCGAATGTCATCGGTGTAGAGATAAAACAGTATGGCCTGTTGCGAGGCGATGACAGGATCACCGGCGCGGGTGAGCATCAGAACAGCCCAACCTGCGGGCGCTGGAGTGAGTCCGGCAAAGAAAGACTTGCCCGCCTCGTCTTTCAGAGTGTTGACCACCCGGAACCCAAGCTTGGAATAAAACTCGATGGAACGATCGACATCGGCCACATGCGCCATGGGCACCAGTCTTGGGAGTAGAGCGGGCATAGCAGAGATTTTAGAACAGGTGGGACGAGGTCTGCGTGGAGTCGCACTGAAGTTTCCAATCCGGCTATCATAGGGGATCATGCGTATTCTTCGGGTCCTCGCACTCCTTGTCGTCTCATCGCTCATTGCTATCGCCCAGACGGAGCCGCCCAAGCCGGCCGAGCCGAAACTTGAAGTGGGCCGGAAAATCACGCAGGCGGAGGCGGAAGAACTCTTCAAGTCGCTGGATGAGATCCTGGAGTTTGCCAGCAACGACACCGGACTGCCGATCAAGGAACCCGTCAAAAAGTCGATGGCAAGCCGCGCCCAGGTAGAGAGTTACCTGAATGAGCGGATCGCCGACGACCCGGATGCCAAGCGGCTGGAGCGCAGCGAGATCGTGGTGAAGAAGCTGGGGCTGTTGCCGCCCGATTTCGAGCTCAAGAGTTTCCTGGTGAAGATGTACAAGGAGCAGGTGGCCGGGTACTACGACGGAAAGCGCAAGACTGCATTCCTCTTGGATTGGATCAGTCCGGAGGCGCAGCGCCCGGTGATGGCGCATGAACTGACCCATGCGCTGCAAGACCAGGCCGTGGGACTGGAGAAGTGGATCGACGAAGCGCGGGCGGCGGCCCGGAAGCGGGGCGAGGACTCGTTCGACGTCGAGTTCGATGAGGAGTCAAGCGCGCGCGGGGCGGTGATCGAAGGCCAGGGCGTGGTGGTGATGCTGGACTACATCATGCAGCCGGCGGGGCGCACAGTGGCGCAAGCGCCGTTCATCGTGGACTACTTCAAGAAGACCATGGACACGCTGGAGCCGGGGTCGCTGGCCGCGACCGCGCCGCTCTTGATAAGGGATTCGGCGCTTTTCCCGTATCGCGAAGGATTGAGTTTTCTTTCGGCGCTCCTGACCGCCGGCGGGAAGGAGCGGGCGTTCGCGGGCGCGCTGAAGAACCCGCCCACGACCACGCGGAACATCCTGACACCGGAATCCTACTTAAAGAGCGAGATCTTGCCGCCGATGCATGTCCCGGAGTTGAAGTCCGCGCTGGGCAAAGAGTGGGAGCGGTATGACATCGGATCGATCGGTCAATATGACGTGGTGCTGCTGGCCAAGCAATTCAAGGATGAGTCAATGGAGAAGGAAGTCTCGCCGGCGTGGCGCGGCGGGATGTATGTGGCGGCCCAGCGAAAAGGCGTGACGACGCCCCTGACGAAGGACATCGCCATCGTGATGGTGACCCGCTGGGCGACGGCGGCTGATGCGGAAAAATTCGCGCATTTTTACGAAAGAACGTTTGCCCAGCGGTACACCGAGGCGGTGCAGTCGGCCGCAGGATGGAAGACCAATGAGGGGCCGGCGTCTGTCGAAGTCAAAGGCGAGTACGTGATCTCGATGGAGAGTTTTCCTGAGGGCGTGGCGGCGAAGGTGCGCGAGGCCACGGTCAAGAGCCTGGACGATAAACGCAAAGCGGCGGCGTACCGCGGCCGTGAGCTGGGTCTGCGAATCGCCGCGCCGATCTGGGCGATGCGGCAGAGGAGTGGTTTCATCCTGCGCAAGATCTGTCAGATGGATCTGACGGGAATGGCGAGCAAGTCGTCCACGAGCCCGACTTCTTTCTGTATGAACGGTTCGGCGAACTTCACGCCGGCCAACATCCCGTAGTAGGCGGCCATGGAAGAGACGCGGTCGCGGATCTCGGCGTGCGCGGGGAAGTCGCCGCTGCCGGCGGCCTGGTCAGAGAACTGTTCCTTGTAAGCAAGGATGGATGCCAGCTTGGCCTCGAACTGCGCGGTGATGTCCACCACGAAGGTTGGCCGGATGTCGTAATACAGGGTGGCGTAGACGATCTTAAAGGGCCGATGGGGCGCGGCGGTGTCGCCCTCATGGGTCTTGAGTCTCTTCAGGCCGGCTAGAAAACAGGCTTCATAGCCGAGCGTGGCGCAGGTGTAGTGGTCGGGATGTCGGCCCTTCCAGTAAGGCAGGATGACGACGCGTGGCTTCTGCTCGCGGATGATGCGCGCGACCTTGAGGCGATTCTCGTAGGTATTTTCCACACGGCCGTCGGGAATATCAAGCGCGTGTCGCCAGCCGGCTTTGAGGATGCGGGCCGCGTCCGCCGCTTCGGCGGCACGACTCTCGGCACTGCCGCGCGTGCCGAGTTCCCCCTGAGTGAGGTCGAGGACGCCGGTCCGCCGGCCGCGTTCGGCCATGCGCAGTAGAGTGCCGCCGCAGGTCTGTTCGACGTCGTCCCGGTGGGCGGCGATGGCGAGAATGTCGAGAGAAGACATGAGCCTCAATCATAGCGGTAATGGCCGGTGATCTTGAAGCGAAACAGTATGTCCTCGCTTTTCACGCCGCCCCCGATGTTATGGATGATCAAATGGCGGTCTGCGGCCGGAGCTTTTTCATCACTCACGATGCCGATGTGGGGGACACCCCCACCCAGGTCCCAGGCCACAATGTCTCCCGGCTGATAGTCGATGGCGTAGAGCGAGATCCGCGCCTGTTTGCCCTTGCGGCGGAAATAGGTCATCAGGTTGGGGACACGGCGGTGATCGATATTCGGGTCCGGGGCGCGCAGGCCCCAAAGTTTTGGATAGGCGGAGAACGCGTCGCTCATGTCCTCATGCACTTCTTTTTGCAGATCGAGGCCGAGCTTGCGAAAGGCGCGGATGAGGACATCGGTGCAGACGCCGGAGCCGGGAACATCGCCGCCGGGGTAGGCGATGCGAATGTAACGCGGATCATACCCACGGCGCACCGCGATCTGTTCTTTGGCGGCCGCCACCAAGCGCAAAGGCCCGGATTGGGCGCAGAGGAGGCCCGAGGTCAGCAGCAGCAACGGGATGAGCCGCTTCATTTCTTGCGCTGGACCAGGAAGTGGGCGAGTTCCTTAAGGGTGGAGGCGCGCGGGCCAAAAGAGTCCAGCCGGGCGCAGCCGCTTTTGATGAGGTCGTCTGCCTGCTGGAGAGAGGGCTCAACGCCATGGACAGCGGGCCACGTGGCCTTGCTGGTGGCGGTATCTTTGCCGGCGGTCTTGCCGAGTTGCTCTGAAGACTGGGTCATGTCCAAAACGTCATCCACGATCTGGAAAGCCAGACCGATGGCGCGGCCGAAGGCGCGAAGGTCTTCCACCTGGGAATCCGAAGCTCCGGCATAGAGACCGCCGCTGACGACACTGGCGGTGATCAGCGCGCCGGTCTTCGAGCGATGGATGTATTCGACCAGCTCCGCGGTCGGAGCGACACGCTCGGATTCAAGATCAACGACCTGGCCCCCGATCATGCCGTCCACCGTCCCGGCGCCGCGGGCGATCTCGCCGACGATGCGGATGCGGTCGGCAGCGGGGCAGTTCAAACCTGAGAGGACTTCGTAGGCTGTGGTCTGCAGCGCATCACCCGCGAGGATGGCGATGGCTTCCCCGAAGACTTTGTGACAAGTGGGTTTGCCGCGGCGGAGATCGTCATTATCGAGGGCGGGGAGATCGTCGTGGACGAGGGAGTAGGTGTGCAGCATTTCCAGCGCGCAACCCAGATCCTCGATCCCCGCAGGGAGATCGCCGCGCAGGGCGCGGCCCGCTTCCATGCAAAGAATGGGGCGAAGCCGCTTGCCGCCGGCAAAGATGCTGTGGCGCATGGCCCGGTGAATGGATTCCGGGCGGATATTCTCGCCGGGAAGCAGGCGCTCCAAGGCCGCGTCAATCGTGGTGCAGCCGTTCTCAAGGACGTCTCTCAGCATTGTGGGCTCGGAGGTCGTGGCGGTGTGCGGCATCACAGGGACTTTAACGCTTTGCGGGCTTCTCCGGCGCGGCGCCTTCGAACGGTTCCGCTTGAAGCTTCCCATTCTGTTTGAGCAGGATCTCGACCTTGCCTTCCGCGGTCTCCAGCTCCTTGCGGCAAGCGTTAGACAGCTTCATGCCTTCTTCGAACAGGGACAACGCCTTTTCGAGGGGAATATCACCCTTTTCGAGGTCGTCGACGACTTTTTCCAGGCGCTGCAAGGATTCTTCAAACTTGGCCATGAGTATTTATACCTTTGCGCCGGCGGAGGAGCCAAGGGCCTCAAGGACGTCCGCGGCGGAGGAGTAGCGGCCGAGGGGCGCGGCGATCTGCGCACCCTGTACCGAGTGGCGGACAGCGGCGAGCATCTCGCGCGCGATATTGACGCCTTCCGCGCGGGCGGCATCGCCGGTGGCGGCCCGGCCCATGCGGTCCAAAACGGCGTCCGGAACGGAGACATTAAGCTCATTCTTCATGAATTCAGCGTTGCGCACGCTGGTGAGCGGCCAGATCCCGGCAATCACCGGGATACGGCAATGTTCGATGCGCTTCAGGAAGCGCTCCAACAGGTCGAGATCAAAGACCGGCTGGGTGATGCAATATTCAGCGCCGGCTTCCACTTTGTATTCGAAGCGGCGGATCTCGGCGTCAATGTCAGGCACACCGGGGTTGGCGCCCACACCGATGGAAAACCCGGTGGAAACACCGATGGGATTGCCGCCGATATCCAGGCCATGGTTCAAGGCGGAGACGATGTTCACCAAGCCGATGGAATCCACGTCGAACACCGCCGTGGCATCGGGATAGTTGCCCATCTTGGGCGGATCCCCGGTGATGCAAAGAACATTGCGCAAGCCGATGGCGGAGATGCCCAGCAGATCCGACTGGATGCCGAGGACATTGCGGTCGCGGCAGGTGTAATGGAGCACGGTCTCGATGCCCACCTGCTGCTGGGTGAGGATGCAGAGCATCATGTTGCTCATGCGGGCGGAGGCGCGAGGCGAGTCGGGAATGTTGATGGCGTCCACGCCGACCGACTTCAGATAACGGGCGCCGGCCAGCTCCTTCGCCGGGTCGATGCCCTTGGGGGGAACGATCTCGACCATGGTGGCAAACTCGCCGCCGGCAATCTTCGCTCCCAACCGGGAGCGCCGCGCCAAAGCGGGCGGTTCCACCGCGGACGAGGTCTTGTGTTCATGGACGATCCGCACCTTGGCCTGCTTGACGTCATCGGTGCGGAGGGCGCCCGCCATGGATTTAATGTGTTCGGGCGTAGTGCCGCAGCATCCGCCGACCAGACTGACACCGGCGCGGAGGAATTTGCGGGCGTAGCTGGCGATATATTCCGGCGAACACAGATAGATGTTGCGGCCCTCGATGTTGCGGGGCATGCCGGCATTGGGTTGGGCGGCGAGAGGTTTTTCCGTGGCAGCCCGCACCTTCTCCATGGCATCCAACATAGCGACCGGGCCCACACTGCAATTGCATCCAAGAACATCGGCGCCCCATTCGTCCAGTTTGGAGGTAAAGGTCTCGGGATCGGAGCCGTCAAGGCAGTTCCCATCTTCGTCAATGGTCACCATGGCGACGATGGGGATCTTGGGCGCAGAGTCGCGGCAGGCGAGGATGGCCTGATGGATCTCCTCCAGGTAGCCGAAAGTCTCGAGCATGAAGAGATCCACGCCGCCTTCGGCAAGCGCCGCCGCCTGTTCCCGGAACGCCGTGCGGACCTCTTCCCGAGATGTCTTGCCCAAGGGCTCGATACGGACTCCGATAGGGCCGACAGAGCCGGCGACAAAAGCAGCATCGCCCTTGGTGTGCACGGACTCGCGGGCCAGGCGCGCTCCGGCCAGGTTGATGCCGTGGACCTTGTCCGCCAGACCGTGCCGGGCAAGGCGAAATGAGGTAGCGCCAAAGGTATTGGTCTCGATGATCTCAGCGCCGGCGACGAGGTAGTCGAGATGAACGGCACGCACCAGGTCGGGCTGGGAGAGATTCAGTTCGTCGTAGCAACGATTGATGAAGACACCCTTGTCATACAAAAGGGTGCCCATGGCGCCGTCACACAGGATGGGGCCGCGCTGGATACGGTCAAGAAAATCCCCGGGCATGATGCAACAAGAATAGCAGGTCAGAGCGACGGGAGATGAGCCGACAAGGCCAAGCTGACTGCTATAATCAACGTTTTACGCATACATTCCTTCAGGTCTGAGGAGACGGTTTTGCAACGAATCCGGATCGTAAGCGCAGGCATTGGGCTCCTGGGTATACTGTTCGCCGCAAGCTGTGGCGGTGGGTCTTCGTCAAGCGATAATCCAACCCCAGTGACCACGGGTTTTGCGCAACGAGTGCTCGTCGCCAATCAGTTCTTCGGCAGCCTGCACATCGTGAACTCGCAAACGGACCAGACGGTGACCGGCGCGTGCTCGTTCTCGGGTGTCCCCGGCTGCATCGCACCGGGAGGCAACCCGACGCAGGTGGAATCGGCCGCGGCATCGCCGCGCCTGGTCGTATTCGACTCCCGAAACAATTCGCTTGAGACCATCAACACGCAAGACGAGGTGTATATCAACCGGGTGAGTCTGGATGGGCCGGCGGACAGCATCGCCATCCTGCCCAACGCCACGCGCGCCTACGCCGCCATCCGGAACCTGAGCCGCATCAACGTGGTGGACGTGACCAATCAGGTCCTGCTGGCGAGCATCACGAACACGACCGGCACGAACGACAAGAACCTTTCGCAAGTGTCGCGGCTGGTGATGTCGCAC
Organism: Terriglobales bacterium; assembly: GCA_016185365.1. Taxonomy (GTDB): domain Bacteria; phylum Acidobacteriota; class Terriglobia; order Terriglobales; family Acidobacteriaceae; genus DSPA01. The sequence continues at coordinate 23,842 of JACPNP010000009.1, read as the reverse complement.
AATGGGTCGAAGATGCTGGCGTTCAGCGACGATGCGCGCGACAAAGTAGCGATCGTGAACACCTCGGACAGCACGGTGACCACGGTCAGCGGTTTTGGGACGGCGTACTCGGCGGTCTTCAGCAGCGATGACTCCAAGGCCTACATCCTCGCCTGTGGGACGGAGTGCGGCGGGGCTGTGGCCCGAGTGCACGTCCTCGATATGACGACGGGCATGATCACGGGCGGCGTGAACGTGAGCGGAGCAACAGTGGGGCTGCTCGATGGAAGCACTCTCTACGTAGCGGGAAACAGCGGCGCCGCAGGAAAGCTGGACATTGTGAACACCACGAGCATGACGGTGAGCACGACGGGCATCGATATCGCCGATGGGCTGCATACCAAGATGGCCCTGAGCGGAAACGGCAAGCTGTTCATCGGATCGAGGGCATGCACGCCGGCCGTGGTGGGCACGGGGACGGTCGGGTGTTTGTCGATCATGGACGTGACCAGCCACGCGGTGGCGCGGGGTGGGAACTTCGGGGACATCACGTCGATCCAGCCGATCCGCAACCGGAACGCAGTCTATGTGATCGAAGCCGGCAACCTGCATGTGTATGACACGACGGCGACAGACCCGACCTTCACGACCATCAACATCTCGGGAACATTGAGTGATATGAAAGAACTGGACTAAGAATCATCGAGTGATCGGGTGATCGGGACATTGCAGAGGTGGTGTGGGGGCCAAAGCCCCCTTTTTTTTGCGGGCGTTACGGCACGGCTGAAGCCCTGCCCCTCCCGGATGGATCGGCGTTAATGGGCGGCTCTGCCACCCGTTTGTTTTCAGCACAGCCGAGGGCCCTTCGACTTCGCTCAGGGCAGGCTCTTGTGCCACCCGGTCAGCAACAAAGGGACCCCTCTGTTCGCTTGCTTTGCTCGCTCACCCCATGCTGAAGTCCCAAGGCTACCCGCTCGCCCGGAATGACAAAGTGATCGGGTATCGAGTCATTGGGCAAAATCTCACCTGGATGCAGGGAGGAGGCGGAGGGTGTGGGCGGCGGCGCGGTCAACCGAGGCGGAGGAAAACGGAAGGACAAATGAAGTGCCGCCGTACCAGGCGGGCCATTGATCCATGTAGTGCGGGCTGAAGATCTGGCCGGACTCTCCACAGACGACGTTCAGAGTGGAAGCATCAAGGTTGGAGAGATCATAGGTGGCGCGCTGGGAGGCACCGAATCCGCGGCCTGCGGCCTTTACGGTCAGACTGCCATTTCCCGATTGCGGGTGCTCTCCGGGGCCGCTCCAGCGGCTGACGACCGGGATGGAGCCCAGGACCGGATGTTGCAACGATATAGGAAAGGCAGGGCCCCATTTCCAAGAGGCAAGATCGGCGGGCGCGGAGCGATCGGCCACAGTGGCATCAAGAGCCGCCATGAGCAGGCCATCCCAATCCTTGAATCCCTTCGGGAGCCATCGCGCGGGGCGATCGTGCAGAAGATCTTCCAGCGCCACAGAACTGCTGAACCACTGATAGTCCTCCCAGGCGGCGCCCAGACGCGGTTCCAGAAGCATCTGCCAAAGCTTGCGGCGGGTCTTGGCGGCCATGGTGGGGGCGACAGCATCCACGTCGACGCGGCCATTCCAATCGCGCATGAGATCCGCGGCGTGTTTCACGCGGCCTCCAGCGCCGGGTGTGTTGTCAACGGCCGCCACCAAGGCCTGAGCGACGAGCAGATCGAATGCCGAAAAAGTATCCATCTGCAGATCCAACATATCTGCCGCAGTAAACCACTTGCCGGATTCGAGGACGGAATATATTCGCTCGGTACGGAATGGCGAGCCCCACTGGTTGGCGAGCATGAGCGGGTAACCGTCTGGCGTCACGCGGGCATTCGCGGTCGCGATGATCCCGGAAGGCGGATTGAATACAGCGGGAAGTTTGTCAAACGGCACGTATCCGGTCCAATCCTGCGAGGCGTCGGCGCCGGAGACGGGTAGTGTGCCGTCACCGGAGGCGCGGACCGGGATCCAGCCGGCAGCGTGATAGCCGATGTTGCCATCCACGTCCGCATAGACGATGTTTTGCGTGGCGCCACCGAACCCGTTGATGGCGGCGAGGAACCCGGGCCAATCCCGGGCGGAGTTCATGGCGCGAAAATTGAATTGGATGGTCTGGGGATCGTAGATGGTCCACTGCAGCGCCAGCTTTCGAGTCTCGCCGGGAAACAGGTCCGTGACGATAGGGCCGTGGCGGGTGACGGCCACGTCAAGCTGCACGTCCGGTGATCCTTTGACGTGGATCGTCTCGCGTTGGAAATCCGGTTTGCGCCAGCCAGCGGGGGTCTTATATTCGCCTTGCGCATTGAACTCTTCTATGAACAAGTCCTGCACGTCGGGACCGAGGTTGGTGTAGCCCCAGGCGATGCGCTGATTGTGTCCTGCCACGACAAACGGCAAGCCGGGGAAGGACACACCGGCGACATCGAGCCCGGCCGCGCGGAGATGAACCTCATACCAGATGCCGGGGATGGAATGGGCCAAATGCATGTCATTGGAGAGGAGAGGTTTCCCACTCGCGGTGTGCGCGCCGGAGACGACCCAGTTGTTCGAGCCCGGGGTGCAGGAGTCGCAAGGGATGGGAAGGGAATCGAGGAGCTCCGCCACGGATTGCTCGTGAGCGGACTCCGCCGGCACGGACACCGGGCCGGAGGGAGGCAGCGAACCCGGCCAACGATCGCGATACGACCCGTTCACGTAAAGATCGGCGGCCAGTTCCGGGCCAAGCTTGCGAGCGACCTGCTCGCGGGCGTATTCCGTGTCATACTGCGTGCTGAGAGATTGCGCGATGTTGACGCCGACGGTCACGGAATCCTCCAGCGTCCATGGCCGGGGCGCATAGCGGAGGATGCGGAACTCGATGGGCAAGTCCTTTTGCGATGCGATCAGGGCATTGATACCGCGGGTATAGGCCTCAAGCAGGCGGCGATCCTCCGCAGGCAACTTCTGTACCGCAGATTCGGAAACGCGACGGAGCTGAAGAATGCGCTGGCGGCGGTCGACCCGCAACGTGCGCTCGCCAAAGATCTCAGATAACTCGCCGCGACCGAAGCGGCGGTTGACGTCCATCTGCCAGAGGCGGTCCTGGGCGGTGACATAGCCCTGGGCGAAGGCGAGGTCGTCGAGGTTGGCGGCGGTGATGTGAGGCACACCCTGAGCGTCGCGGACCACGGTTACCGGGGCGGAAAGGCCCGCGAGGTGAAGTTCTCCATCCATCTGAGGAAGCGATGACACGGCCGCACGATAGAACCACGCGGAGACAACCAAAACTCCCAGCAGGGCCACGCCCAGCAGGACCAGGAGTGATCTACCGAGGAATCTCCAAAGTGGAAATGTGCGGGCGGGGGTTGACGGCGCAGTGGCAGACATGAAGAGACGATTCTAGGGGCAAGCGGCAGAACGGACAATGCCCAAGAGTGGCCGGGGCGAGGGGTGTTATCCTGATAGTTCATACGCCAGACGCATGTTGCACAAACGCATTGACGACCATCCAAGCATCTCGCGGGAATCGCTGCGGGAGGCGCAGGAGCTTTTCCACGCACACCTGAAGCGGGTGGGCCTGAAGCACACCGACCAGCGCGACACCATCCTGCATACCTTCCTGGAGACCCGGGAGCACCATTCCGTGGAAGAGCTGCACCGGCTGGTGAAGAAACGCGATGCGAAGATCGGGGTGACCACGGTGTATCGCACACTGAAGCTGCTGGTGGATTGCGGGCTGGCCAGCGAGGTGGCGTTCCATGACGGGGTGGGACGCTATGAGCACCAGCACAACCGGCGCAGCCATCATCACATGGTGTGCACCAGTTGCGGCAGCTCGGTGGAGTTCTTTTCGCCGGAAGTGGACCGGATCGAGCAGGAGATCGGCAAGAAATTCCACTACGAGACCACCCGCCACACCTTCCAGATCTACGGCCTGTGCGACGATTGCCGCAAGAAAGCGCAGCGGCGGGTGGCGCAGATGGCCGGCAGCCGGGTCTAGTCCGAAAATCTCTTTGCCTTGGCGGGGAAAGTCTGTTACCTTGCGCGGGTCAGTCCTGTGCGCAGTGCCCGGCATTCTCATCCTTTCCACAACTTGGAGGAAACAAAAATGGCTCAGTTCTGTGCAGCGTGTGGGGCCCAAATGGCAGATGGAAGCGCGGCATGCCCGGCATGCGGCAAAGCAGCGGGCGGAGGAGGCGCGGCGGCGCCAGCGAGCGGGAATGAGAATATCATCGGTCTACTGTGCTACGCAGGGCCGGTGGGGCTGATCGGGATCATCATCAGTCTGGTGGTTGAACCATTCAGCAAGAACAAATTCAACCGTTTCCATGCATTTCAGGCCATATTCATGTTCGTGGCCTTCGTCTGTCTATGGTTCGCCATGATATTCCTGGGGATCATCCTTGCGTTCCTTGGACCCATGGCCATGATCATGTTACTTGTATATCCACTCATCGGCCTAGGCGCGTTTGTGTTGGCGATCGTAATGATGATCCACGCCTATCAGAACAAGATGACGAGGCTTCCGATCATCGGGAACATCGCCGCCAGGATGGCCGGCGTCTAGTCTCAACCAAGTGGATGGAATCGGACGGGCGGCGCGAGCCGCCCGTTTTGCTTGACATGGGCCTGATTAGCATTAATCCTAGACGGTTTTCAGTCCGATGCAGCCGGGAGCCAAGGGTTTGAAGGTACGGGTCTTTTATCACGACAAATGTTTCGATGGCGCGTGTTCGGCGGCGCTGTTCTCCCGCGTCTACCGGGAATGCGTGCGCCGGGAAGCGCAGTTCGAGTACATCGGGCTGGTGCACCGGGCCGGGGCGCTGTTCGACGAGAGCCAGTTCACGGGCGACGAGAACGCCATCGTGGACTTCAAGTACTCGGCGTCACCGAAGATCACCTGGTGGTTCGACCATCACCAGAGCGCCTTCCTGACCGCGGCCGACCAGGAGCACTTTCGGCGGGACGCAAGCGGGAAGAAGTTCTTCGATCCGGAGTACAAGTCCTGCACCAAGTTCATCGCGGACACGTCGGCCCGGGTGTTCGGATTCGACCCCAAGCCGGTGGCGGAGATGGTGCATTGGGCGGACGTGATCGACGGCGCGCTCTATCCGGACGCGCCCACGGCGGTGGAGATCACGCAGCCGGCGATGAAGCTGACCATGGTACTGGAGACGAACCAGGATGATGCGTTTCCCAAGAAGCTGATCCCTCTGTTGGCGGAGAGGCCGCTGGCGGAGATCATCGAGCAGCCGTTCGTGGCGGAACGCATACCCGCCTTGCTGGAGCGGCACGAGAAATCCATCGAGATCATGCGCAAGCACTCCGAATGCGTGGATGGAACAGTGTACTTCGACGTGACCGGCTATGATTTGGAAGGATATAGTAAGTTTATTCCTTATTATCTACATCCAGAGAGTACTTATAGTGTTGGATTAAGCAAGTCCAGCTTCCGGACGAAGGTCTCGATCGGGTCGAACCCGTGGACCAAGACACGACCGGAGGACATGGTGAACCTGGCCCACATCTGCGAGCGCTATGGCGGAGGCGGCCACGCCCGGGTGGGGGCCATCTCGTTCCCGCCGGACCGGGCTGATGAGGCGCGCAAGGCGGGCAAGGAAGTTGTGGACGAATTGCGAGCGGCGATGCGTGCGGTCGCATCTAAACGGGGCACATCGTGATGCTAGGATTTAAGACATGGCAAACGTGACGCGTGCATTCCCCATCGTAGTCATCTTTCTTTTGCTCGGATCGGCGGGCACGGCCCAGGAGCCGAAGATCGCGAATGTGAGGTTCCAGGTCCTGAAGGAATACAACGGGAAACCCATCCGCAACGCCAGTGTCATCCTGCATCCGGTGAACAAATCCGGGAAGCAAAAGCGTGGCGGGCAGCAGTTGAAGACCGATGAAGAGGGCAGGTGCGCGTATCCAGGAGTGCCGTTCGGGAAGATACGCGTGCAGGTGATCGCGCCGAATTTCCAGACGTTCGGTGAGGATTTTGACATCCGGGATCCGGAACAAGAGATCGTGATCAAGCTCAAGCGGCCGCAGGAACAGCACACGATCTACGACAAGCCCAAGAGCTAGTTCCTGGTTCGGCGTTCCTCGAAAAACCCAAGAAGCATTTCGGCCGGGTGGCTGGCCTTAGCGAGACGGAGGCACAGCCGAGGACGGCTGTGCCACACGAGTTTATGAAGTACAGCTGAGGGCCCTTCGACTTCGCTCAGGGCAGGCTTCTGTGCCACCGGTGTTTTCAGAGCTGAGCGCGAAGATCCTTGCGGAGGATCTTGCCGGAGGGGTTGCGGGGGATGGCAGAGACGAAGCGCACCTGGCGAGGCTGTTTGTAGCCGACCAATCGTTCCGCGACATAGCCGCAGAGGTCGCGTGCCATCCTGGCGCAAGCCTCCTGGCCTTCCCGCAAGACGACGAAAGCCAGCGGGACCTCGCCGGCTTCCTCATCTTTGAGCCCCACCACGCCGCAATCCTTGACGGACGCATGTTCCAGGAGCACGGCTTCGACTTCCGCTGGGGCGATGGCGAACCCTTTGTATTTGATGAGTTCCTTGCGGCGATCCACGATGCGGTAGAATCCGTCCTCATCGACCACGACCACATCGCCTGACCAGTACCAGCCCTCGCGCAGAGCGGCGGCGGTAGCCTCCGGCGCATTCCAATATCCCGACATGAACTGCGGGCCGCGCATGACCAGTTCTCCGGGCAGGCCTGGTGGCACGTCAGAGCCGAGTTCGTCCACGACGCGGCATTCGGTGAGGGCCGCGGGATGGCCGATGGTGTCGGCGCGCACGAGGTGAGGCTCACAGTAGCCGATATGGGTGACGGGCGACGCCTCCGTCATGCCATAGCCCTGACGCACGGGGATGCCGGTGAGAGCGGTAAAACGCCGGGGCAGCTCCGGTGCGAGTGGCGCGGCCCCGGACTTGGTGCTGCGAATGTTGTGATAAGCCGGGAACTTGCCGGCCTCGGCGGCCTGACACAAGGCGTTCATCACGGGAGGCACTTGTGGCAAGTACGTTATCTGCTCGCGGGAAACGAGATCGCAACTATGATCCACATCAAAGCGAGGCATCAAGACGAGGGTCGCCCCGACAGCCAGTGTGGGGTTCAGCACCACATTCAATCCATAGATGTGATACAGGGGCAGGAAGCAGAGGACACGGTCGTCCGGCCGGGTCGTAGCCGTCTCATCCGGAGCCAGGAATTGATAGATGTTAGCGACCAGGTTGTAGTGAGAAAGCATCACGCCCTTGGGAAGCCCGGTGGTACCGCTGGAGTATGGAAGTGCGGCCAGGGTGGCGCGGGCATCGAGTGCGGGCGAGGGCAAGGAAGTCGATGCGGGTGCGAGAAGCTCGGCAAACGTTCGGGCGCCAGGGTCGGTATGACGCGTGCAATAAATGCCGCGAAGGGCCGGCAAGCCGGTGAGCGAGATGTCAAGAATCAGGGGGCCGTCGGTGAACAGCGCGACGGCGCTGGAGTTTCCGAGTTGGTAGCGGACTTCACGCTCGCGGTAGCCAGGGTTGAGCAGCGTCGGGACCGCGCCGGCCAGCGTGGCTGCGTGGTAGATAACGGCGTATTCCCAGGAGTTCGGGAGGTAGATGGCAATGACCTCGCCGGGGCGGATGCCGGCGGTGACCAAGCCGCGAGCGGTCCTCTCGACCAGGTCTCCATATTCCGAATAGGTCAGGCGGCGGCCGTCGGAGGTGTCGACAATGGCTTCCTTCGAGCCGTGACGGGAGCAGGACCGGAGGATGGCGTCGTGGAGGAATACGCCTTCCGGATCGGCGAAGAGGCGGGTGCGCATGCGAGGGTGATTGTAGAACAATGCGCGGGCAAGATGCCCGCGCGACAGCCGGCGAGACGCCGGCGCTACAACAGCACAGCCGAGGACGGCTGTGCCACACGGCGTTACCACAGCACAGCCGAGGACGGCTGTGCCACACGGTCCGAGGCGAGCCGGCGAGACGCCGGCGCTACATTAGAATGGCGGGATGGGTGCGTTGCATGGCAAGACGGCGCTGGTGACGGGTGCGGCGAAACGGATCGGGCGGGAGATCGCGCTGGAACTGGCACGCGAGGGCGCGGATGTGGCCATCACGTTCCACCGTTCCGATCGCGAGGCGCGCAAGACGGTGGTGGATCTGGCCGGGCTGGGGGTGCGGGCGGTCGCGCTGCGGTGCGATGTGCGCGACGCAGACAACGTCCAGGAGATGTTGCGCGAAGTGAAGCGTGAGCTCGGCGGGATAGACATCGTGGTCAACAATGCCGCCGTCTTCGAGGAAGCGGCGTTCGGGAAAATCACGGTCGATCAATGGGACAACATCTTTGACACGAACGTGCGCGGGGCGTTCCTGGTGTCGCAGGGGGCGACGAGAGAGCTGCGAACGCGCAAAGGCCGGATCATCAACATCGGGTCCCTGGGCGGGATGCGGGCGTGGTCGAAGCACGCGCACTACTGCGCATCAAAAGCAGCACTGCACATGCTGACCCTGGCCATGGCCAAGGCGCTGGCTCCGGAGATCGCAGTGAATGCGATCGCGCCGGGCGTGATCGACCTGGGAGAAAAAGAGCGGCGGGCGATGCACCGAAGGTTCGCGAAGATGACGCCGATGCAGACCACGGGGCGAAGCACCGACATTGCGGTAGCGGTGCGGTTCTTTGCCACTTGCCCCAAGTTCATCACCGGGCAGATATTGGCGGTGGATGGCGGTCTAAGCCTGAAGTAGCTTTAACGGGTCCGCGCACTGGAAGCATACGCTTTAGAGTTCGAGCGTGCCCTGAAGATACAAACGCGCCTGGCCGGAGATCTTCACGCGATCACCGTCGATCGTGCACTGCATGAGTCCACCACGGGAACTGAGTTGTTGCGCACGCAACGTGGTCTTACCCAACCGCTCCGCCCAATATGGAGCCAATGTGCAGTGGATCGAGCCGGTCGCGGGGTCCTCATCGATGCCGACCGACGGCAGAAACATTCGGCATACGTAATCCACATCACCCTCGCCGGGAGCGGTAACGATCGTTCCCCTGCCGGCGTCCAGTCCGGCAAGCGCGGCAATATCGGGCGAGAGCGCGCGCACTTGCTCCGCCTGATCCACCACCACAAGGTAATCGCGCGATCTCATGACTAACGCCGCATTCAAACCCAGGGCGGGTAAGAGGTTGACTGGCGTCTCACATGGCTGGGGAGGCATGGCGGGAAAGTCCATCACAAAGCCGTCCTGGTCCTGAGCGACGGTCAATATGCCGCCGCGGGTGTGGAAGCGAACCGGCCACACGTTGTGCTTCCGCAGCGCGAGCACATAGGCGGATGCCAAGGTCGCGTGCCCGCATAGTTCGTCCTCGACTACGGGTGTGAACCAACGCAGGTCGAAATCACCATCCGCGCGAGGAACGACAAATGCGGTCTCGCTGTGCCTGTTCTCAGCGGCAATCTTCCGCATGATGCTGTCCGCGAGAAACGCGGGGAGGATGCAGACCCCCGCGGGGTTCCCGGCGAAGAGCTCACCCGTGAACGCATCAACGTGGTAATACGGAATCGCCATGGCGAGTTGCGGGTCAAGGGCCGGCATAAAAGTGGCTGGACCCCTATTCGATGTTCGCGAGCCGCGACCGATTCAGTACTGAGCGGACTTTTCCATGACCGCCATGATCTTGTCCACGGTGGGCATGTAGAACTCTTCCAGCGGCTTGGAGAAGGGGATGGCGGGCACGTCGGGCGCGGTGACCCGCATGATGGGCGCGTCAAGGCAATCGAAGGCCTGCTCGGCGGCGATGGCCGCGATCTCGGAGCCGATACCGAGGGTCCGGTGGTCTTCCTGCACGATGACCAGGCGGCTGGTCTTGGCGACAGAATCAAGGATGGTGGCGTAATCGATGGGATTCAAGGTGCGAAGATCGATGCACTCGACGTTGATGCCGTGCTGCTGCTGCATCTTCTCGGCCGCCTGCAGCATGAGATGCATGGTGTAGCCATAGGAGACCGCGGTGAGGTCCGAACCTTCGCGGCGGACGGCGCATTTGTCGAGGTCGCAGACATAGTCATCCGTCGGAATATCTTCTTTGATCGAGCGATAGAGTTTTTTATGCTCGAAGTAGATCACCGGATTGTCGTCGCGGATGGCGGCCTTGAGCATGCCCTTGGCGTCATAGGGCGTACTGGGCGCGATCACACGCAAGCCGGGTTCGTGCGCGAACCAGGTGGTATTGGTCTGCGAGTGGTAGAGGCCGCCACTCACACCACCGCCATAGCAGACTCGCAAGGTAAAGGGGCAAGTCTGGGAGCCAGCGCTGCGATAGCGCAGTTTGGCCGCCTGCTGGGTAATGGCGTCAAATGCGGGTGTGATGAAGTCGGAGAACTGGATCTCCGGGACCGGGCGCATGCCGGCCATGGCGGCGCCGATGCTGGAGCTGACGATGATGCCTTCGGCCAAGGGGGAATCGATCACGCGCATGGGGCCGAAATCCTGAAGCAGGTCTTTGGTGGCGCGGAAGGCGCCGCCCATCACGGCCACGTCCTCACCGAGGACGTAGATCCGTTCGTCGCGCTTCATCTCTTCGTGAAGCGCCATGTTGATCGCGTCGATGTATGTGACCAGGGCCATGATATTTTGAGCCGGGGCTAAAGCCCCGGAGGAACGTTGTTGTATCTCTACGGCGCGGCTCAAGCCGCGCCCCTTCACCAAAATGACTTTTCCATCACGGCGCGGCTCAAGCCGCGCCCCTTCACCAAGTTAACCCTTCACCAAGTTAGCCCATTCACCAAGCTAACCTCTTCACCAAGCTAACCTCATTCACCAAGATAACTTCCTCAATAAGATAACTTCGACGTTACGGGGCGACCCAAGGTGCACCTTGTCACATCTTTTTCAGGGCCTGAGGCGTCCAGGTCTTTCGGTCCAGCTCCAAGGCGCGTTCCCGGATGCTGAAGGAGTAGACGTGGTCAAGAGCCTCGACCGGCTCCGGCCAGGGCGCGTTCTCCGCGAACTGGATCGCCTCTTCGAGGTCTTTGTTGAAGGCGTCGAGCACCTGTTGCTTTTCCTCGTCCGACCAAACACCATGCTTGCGCATGTATTCCTCGGTCAAGGGGATGGGGTCGCGCTGGGTGTGCCAGAACTCCACCTCTTCCGCGTCACGGTACTTGGCGGGATCGATCTCCGAGTGGCCGAACCAACGGTAGGACTTGCACTCGACCAGCGTGGGCCCACCGCCTTTGCGGGCCCGCTCGATGGCTTCCTGGACGACACGGTAGACGGCCACCACATCCTGCCCGTCGACGGAGATGCCGGGGATGCCGTACCCGGCGGCGCGCGTGGCGACATCCTCGTTCCGCATCTGGTACTTGATATTGACTGACTCCGCCCAGCGGTTGTTCTGCACCACGTAGACGATGGGAAGCTGGAGGACAGCGGCGAAGTTCACGGCCTCATGCCAGAAACCGAGCGATGTGGCTCCTTCGCCACAGAAGGCCATGGTGATGTCATCCTTTTTCTGCATCTTGAGAGCCAGGGCGACCCCGGTGCCGATGTTCCACTGCGCGGCGATGGTGGAGGCCGGAGTGATGATGTTCAAGGGAGCATAGCCACCATGCGCCGGCGAGGAGCGGCCTTGATCCGGGCTGGTCTTGCGGGCATAGAGCTGGGAGAACAAACTCTTAAGGGGTACGCCCTTGATCAGTCCGGCAATGAAGTCACGATGCGAAGGCGCAACGCAATCGGAGGGGCGGAGGTCGATGGCGGCGCCGACTTCGATGGCTTCCTGGCCGATGGCGGCGTAATAATTGCCGGAGAAACGGCTTTGTTTGTACAAGATGCGCGCGCGCTCTTCCATAGTGCGGCAACGCAGCATCATGGCATAAAGCTGCTTCATTTTTTCGACGGGGATAGGCAGGGAGGCGGTGGTCTCGGTCCGCTCTTTCGCTTTAGTGGCCATAGAAGAAGTGGTGTCGAACTTTTTATTGTATCGCAAGGGAAGCCGAGCCTGCAGCCGTGCGGGTTTTCAACAGCGATGTGGAAAAAAGCGTGGAAGAATCCGGCCAGTGAGGATGAAACCCCGCATGGGGCTTAGTGATTCTGCGGATTGCACCGGCGCGTGAGCAAACCGAGCATCCGTGTGGTCACTCCCGTGCAACGCATGGCAGGCGGATAATGAGATGTGGCACCACTCAGCAACAATCAGAAGCTGCTCGGCCGCTACGCGGCCTACCTGAAGGTGGAGAAGGGCCTGGCAGCGCAGACGCTGGCGGCGTATGGCCGGGACCTGCAGCAATTCGCCGTGTTCCTCGGGGAACGTCCACTGGCGGAGGCCCGGCGGGACGATATGCGCCGGTTCCTGGACAATCTGCACGATCACGCAGTGGATGGACGGTCGATCGCGCGGAAAATCTCATCGCTGCGCGGGTTCTACAAGTTCCTTCTGCTGGACAAGGTGATCCGGCATGACCCCACGCTGAACATAGATTCACCCCGCCAGTGGAAGATACTGCCCAAGGCGCTCACGAGCGGAGAGATCGGGAGCATGACGGACGCAACCAGGGCCAAGTCAGACACGGCCCAGGCGAAGGCGATCGCCTTACGAGACCGCGCCATGGTGGAAACACTCTATGCCGGAGCGCTGCGCGTATCGGAATTGACCGGCGCACGGCTGATGGACTTGCAGCGGGATGCCGGGTGCATGATCGTCCGCGGCAAGGGGGACAAAGAACGGACTGCGCCGCTGGGACAGGTGGCGCTGGAAGCGATCGGCGAATACCTGCGCGATGGAAGGCCGAGGCTGGCGGGGAACCGCCAATCGCCGTACTTGTTCCTGGCGGTCGGTGGACACGGACTGACGCGACATCGGGTATGGCAGGTGGTCAAGGCGGCGTCAAAGGACGGGCGCCATGCCAGTCCGCATATGCTGCGGCACAGCGCGGCCACCCATATGGTCGAAAACGGCGCTGACCTGCGCACGGTACAGACGATCCTGGGGCACGCCGATATCTCGACCACGCAGATCTATACGCATATGAAGCTCGACCATCTAAAGAATGTGTTCCGGAAACATCATCCGCGGGCCCAGAGAGCGATATGAGCGGCCAGGGACGATTGCAAAAGGGGATCGAAGGGTTCCTGCGCTCCTTGCGGGCGGAGCGGAACTGTTCCGCTCACACCTTGCTGGCGTATGAGAAAGATCTGAAGCGATTTGCCGAGTTTGCCGGGCCGGAGATCGGATGGAAGGACATCGATCATGTGCTGATCCGCAGCTATCTCGGTGCATTGTATGACCGCGGGCTGAGCAAGCCATCCGTCGCGCGGGCGCTTTCGTCTCTACGCTCGCTGTTCCGCTGGCTGGGGCGCGAGGGACTGGTCAAGCAGAATCCGGCGAAGTTGGTGTCCAGTCCCAAACTGCCGAAAAAGCTGCCGCGGGTGCCTTCCATCGAGGAGATGAGCATCTTGCTGGAAGGCGGGGTGGCGGGAGGCGCGACCTTCCCCGAACGTGATGGCGCAATCTTTGAATTGCTTTACGGCTGCGGGATACGGAATTCGGAGTTGGTGGGGATGGATCTCAAGGACATTGACTGGAAGAACGAAGCCATCCTGGTCCGAGGGAAGGGAAAAAAGGAGCGGTTGGTCCCGCTCGGCGACGCGGCGGCGGAAGCGATACGAAATTATTTATCCGCGAGGGCCGCGATCCTCAGCCATTTTAAGAAGACATCGGAAGCGCTGTTGATCAACCGGCGCGGCACGAGACTCACGACCCGAAGCGTGGGACGCATCGTGAAACAGATCGCCACGGCCAAGGGACTTTCGCCGGATGTGCACCCGCATACCCTGCGTCATGCGTTCGGGACCCACATGCTGGCGGATGGGGCGGACCTGCGGGCGATCCAGGACCTGCTGGGCCATGCGCGGCTCTCGACCACGCAGCGCTATACGCAACTCTCCATGACCCAGGTGCTGGATGTGTACGACAAAACACATCCGCGGGCGAGGAAAAAGTAATTCATGGCGAGGGCAAGATGCCCTCGCCACAGCCGGCGGGACGCCGGCGCTACGCTAGTTTTCGATCATGACGCGGAAGCCAGGGCCCATGTTGCGGCGATCCGGGAAAAGGCCGTTCGGGCGACCGCGCACACAAGTGCAACGATTGGACTTACGTTTCCTGCAGACGTTATCCGCTCAGGCTTCTAATTGTGTGTGACAAGCTGCGCTTTTGCGCGAATGACCGCCGGGTTCTTGTCATGGAGCGGTTGCCAAAGCTCCATGACGCGGGCTTTCAGCTCGGTGGTCAGACGCTCGTAAGCCTCTTCGGGACTTTTCGCGTCCTTTGGGGGATAGATAGGGTCGCCAAAGGCGATCTGGAGGGGATGGAAGCGGCGGAAGCTCTGGCCGCGGGGCCAAGCCTCATGGAAGCCCTCGATGGCGACGGGAACGACCGGGACGTTGTGATGGACAGCCAAGATCGCAGCGCCTTTCTTAAACATCTTGGGCACACCGTCGATCGAGCGCTCGCCCTCGGGATAGAGAACGAGGATCTTGCCGTTCTTCAGTCCGAATGAACCGGCGCGCATGGCAGGCACCAGATTGGTGTCCGGGTCCACGGGGATGAGCTTGAGAGAGCGAGCCAGGCTGCGGCCGATGCCGGCCCCGAAGATCTCACTGGTGCCAACGTAGAACAAATCTTTGTGAATCTGAGCGGGAAGTTGCGCGGTGACGACCGGACCATCAAGAAAACTCTGGTGGTTCGGGCAGAGGATGAAGGGGCCGGACTTGGGCAGCTTGTCCACGCCGGTCATGCGGCCGCGGAAGAAGGTCTTAAACGTCAGTTTGACGAAGATACCAAAGATGAACCAAAGACGCGTGGAGATCGGGCGCGGGTCGAGGATGGCGTGGACCTCGGGGTCGTCCGACTCAACGGCGAAGATCTCATCCCACCCGGCGCGGGCACGCGCGCCGGAGGCGCCGATGCCTTCACGCACGGCTTCGACGAGTTCCTTGACGGTGTAGACATGGGAGAGCTTGTCCTCGTCCGCTTTGGCGCCGAGTTGCTGCTCCAGGGCGACAACGAGCTCCACGCGTTCCATGGAGTCCAGACCGAGGTCGAGTTCCAGATTGTCCTTGGGATGGACCTCGCCTTTCTTCTTGGAAGCGGCCAATATCACCTGCATCGCCTGAGCGACTTCCGGCTGGTCGAGCCAGGCACGGTCGGGCCCCGTGATGTCGCGCTTCCCGGCAAAAGCTTCCGCTTCCTCACCCGCGTGTTTTTGCTCAACGATCTTCTGAATCTCGAATCGCTTCAGCTTGCGGGTGGTGGTGCGCGGCAGTTCCGCCTGCCAGATCTCGTAACTCAAAATGCGCTTGGTGCTGGGCACCTGCGAGGAAAGGTCTTCTACGTCGAAGCGGATGACTTCCTTGGCATTGAGAATCTTCTTTTCTTTCAGTCTTTCGAAATCGGGCACGATGACGGCATGCAGGCGCTCGGAGAACGGCTCACCCGGTTTGCTCACGAGGCCCATCACGCAAATCTCCTTGATCCACTGGGACTTGAGGTACTGGGTCTCGATCTCTTCGGGATAGATGTTCTTGCCGGAGCTGAGAACGATGACTTCTTTCTTGCGCCCGGTGATGAACAGGCGGCCGTCGGCATCGAGATAGCCGAGATCGCCGGTGAGGAGCCAGCCGTCCTTCAGGACTTCCGCGGTGGCGTCGGGGCGGTTGAAATAGCCTTTCATGAGGATGGGGCCACGGAGCGCGACCTCGCCGATCATCCTTCCACCTTCCTCTTTTGCTTCGAGGATCTTTACATCCACGCCAGGAAGGCCGCGGCCCACGCTGCCGACAAATCGTTCGCGCAGGCCGGTCACGGTGGCGCCGCCGGAACATTCGGTGAGGCCGTAGGCCTGAAGGATGTCAAAGCCGAGGTTGTCGAGGTCGCGGCCGATGGCGGGATCAAAACGTGAACCACCGGTCACCAGGTAGCGCATCTCCTTTCCCAATGCTTCGTGGGCCTTGGCGAAAAATATGCGTCCCAGATTGAGGCCAAGCTTTCGTCCCCAGGTGGAGAGACGGAAGAGGAAGCGGAAAACGAATTGCTCGAAGCCGCTGCGTTGCGCCACCTGCTTCATCACCTTTTCGTGGATGAGATAAAAGAATTGAGGGACGCAGCAGAAGAGCGTGATGCCCCGTTCGCGCAGGCCGCGCAAGAGTTCCGTGGTATTCAACTGCTCGAGATAGACGACACGGGCCCCGACGGAATAGGGAAGCATGAGATTGGCCATCTGGGCGAGGGCGTGAAAAAGAGGGAGGACGCCCAGGATGGCGTCATTCTGATCGAACTGAATGAAAGCAAAGACGGCATTCGCCTCGGCATCCAGGTTGCCTTGCGTGAGCATCACGCCTTTGGGGTCTGAGGTGGTGCCGGAGGTATAGAGGATGACGGCGAGGTCCTCAGGGCCGGTCTGGACGTTTTGAAATCCACCCACCCCGGCAGCGAACATCTGCTGAATATCGGGAGTGCCGGGGCGCTCCCCGTCGAGAAGCACCAAACGGCAATCGAGTTTGCCTTTCACAAGCGCGAGGGCTTGATCGGCGATCTCGAGATTCTTCTGGTCCGCGAAAAGCAGAGTGGCGCCGCAATCCAGCAGAAGCTTGGCCACCTGGTCCGCCTTGAAGGCGGTATCAAGGGGGACGGCGACAGCTCCGTTGGAGAGCGCGCCGAGGTAGGCCGCGACCCAGCGCGGGTCGTTCGCGCCCAAGATCGCGCAACGCGCGCCTCCGGCAATGCCGGCGTCATGCATCCACCGACCCACGGACTCCGCCATTCTCCGCAAGTCAGCGTACGAATGGGAGACGATCCCCAAGGCCGGATCTGACCTTTGCAACTCGACCGCAATGTGGCCGGGGAATCGTTCAACCGATTGCAGGAACCGGCTGTAAAAGGTCTGCATAAGGGTGGGTGAATCCTTACGATTGTCGCACGGCAAGCGGTTGGCCTGAAAGAGAATCCATCACTGAAAGAATCGCCAAGTCCTTTTGCAACATCGTTTTGGCCGCTGGTTTCATCTAACGGAAGCACGTGAATCCCGAGGCAGGGTCGGGTGGAGACGATGTTACACTTGAGACGAAGGGACCACGCGTCCACCCGCCGTCGTCCACTGAAGCGCAAAGGAACCCCACATTGATCGGCACCGCACTGGCAAAGATCTTCGGCACGCGCAATGAGCGCGAGATCAAGCGACTGAAACCCCTCGTGGAGCGGATCAACGCGCTTGAGCCGGAGACAGAAAAGCTCACAGACAGCGACTTGCGCGCCAAAACCGCGGAGGTCCGCCGGCGCATCCGCCTGCGGTTGGAAGAGGAGTTCGGCGCCGAGGTGGTGGCGCAGACCCATCACCGCAAGCTACGGAAGTACAACCTGCCGGTCACAGGCGAGGGCGAAGAGGCGATCCAGGCGGCCGAGCAGTTCGCGAAGCAGTATCGCGTGGCGCTACAGAACGCATTGGATGAGATCCTGCCCGAAGCCTTCGCCGTGGTGCGCGAGGCCGGACGCCGGGCCCTGACCATGCGCCATTATGACTGTCAGTTGATCGGCGGCGTGGTGCTGCACCAGGGACGGATCTCCGAGATGAAGACCGGCGACGGCAAAACGCTGGTCGCGACCCTGCCCGTCTACCTGAATGCCCTGGCCGGATACGGCGTGCACGTGGTGACGGTGAACGACTACCTGGCCAAGCGCGACTCCGAGTGGATGGGAAAGATCTATTCCTTCCTGGGCATGACCGTGGGCGTGATCGTGCACGAGCTGGATGATGACCAGCGACGCGCCGCCTACAACTCCGATATCACTTACGGCACGAACAATGAGTACGGCTTCGACTACCTGCGCGACAACATGAAGTTCGACCTGAAGGAACGGGTGCAGCGCGGGCACCATTTCGGCATCGTGGACGAGGTGGACTCCATCCTGATCGACGAAGCGCGGACCCCGTTGATCATCAGCGGCGCCAGCGAAGAATCCACGGACAAGTATTTCAAGGTCGACCGCATCATCCCCAAGCTGGAGCGCGGCGAGGAACACGGGTTCGGCGAGGACAAGTCGTACACGGGTGATTTCGTGGTGGATGAGAAGCACCGCAACGTGGTCATCACCGATCCCGGCTGGGAGAAGGTGGAGAGGCTTCTGGGGATCGGGAACATCGCCGATCCGGAGAACTGGGACCTGAAGCACCACGTGGAAACGGCGGTCAAGGCCCACGCGCTCTATCGCCGCGACGTGGAGTATGTGGTGAAAGAAGGGGAAGTCATCATCGTGGATGAGTTCACCGGGCGGCTTATGCCCGGGCGGCGCTGGTCGGACGGCCTGCACCAGGCCATCGAAGCCAAAGAAGGGGTGAAGATCGAGCGCGAGAACCAGACGCTGGCCACGGTCACGTTCCAGAACTACTTCCGCATGTACAACAAGCTGGCGGGCATGACGGGCACGGCCGAGACGGAAGCGGCCGAGTTCGACAAGATCTACAAGCTGGATGTGGTGGCCATTCCGCCGAACCGGACGATGCAGCGCAAAGAATTCCCTGACGTGGTGTATCGCACGGAGCGGGAAAAGTTCTACGCGGTGGCCGATGAGATCCAACAACTGAACAAAGAAGAGAGACCGGTGCTGGTGGGCACAGTCTCGATCGAGAAATCCGAGCGGCTCAGCGAACTCCTCAAGAAGAAAAACATCAAGCACGTGGTGTTGAACGCGAAATACCACGAACGCGAGGCCGAGATCGTGGCCCAGGCGGGACGCAAGGCCATGGTCACTATTGCCACCAACATGGCGGGCCGCGGCACGGACATCCTGCTGGGCGGCAATCCGGATTTCCTGGCCAAACAAGAGTTGGTCAAGACCGGACAGGCGCAGCCGGTGGAAGCCGCCGAGGGCGAGCTGCATCTGGAGTCAAGTGACAAGGACCACATCCGCTTCTACTACCAGGGCACCGAGTTCGAGTCCCTGAAAGAGAAGTGGGAAGAAGTCTTCGTGCGCCATAAAGCGGAGACCGATGCCGACCACGAAGAAGTAGTCAGAGTCACCGGGCTGCACATTCTGGGAACGGAGCGGCATTCGGCGCGGCGCATCGACAATCAGCTGCGTGGACGCGCCGGCCGCCAGGGCGATCCCGGCTCCTCGCGGTTCTTCCTCTCGCTGGAAGACGACCTGATGCGGATCTTCGCCAAAGAGTGGGTCTCAAACCTGCTCAAGCGGCTGGGGATGGAAGAGGGCGTGCCCATCGAGTCCAAGATGATCACGCGGCGCATCGAGGCGGCGCAAAAGGCGGTGGAGGCACAGGACTTCGCGGCGCGCAAACACATCCTGGAATACGACGATGTGATGAACAAGCAGCGCATCGCAGTCTATGGATTGCGCGACCAACTCCTGGAGGGCGGCGAGCAAAAGACGCTGATCCTCGACAGCTACGTCCGCGGGATGCTGGCGGACTTGTTGGAGCAATTCTGTCCTGAGAACGTCCACCCGGACCAATGGGACTTTGACGCGTTGCGCCAGCAGGTCCTGACCAAATTCGGCGTTGATCTGACCGCGGAGGGCATTAAGGCCGAGGAACTGTCACGCCATGAATTGGGGGACTCTGTCTACGAAAAGCTGGTGGAGCGCTACAACGCCAAAGAAGCCCTGATCGGGGCGGAGGCGATGCGCTATCACGAGCGCATGGTGATGCTCAGCGTGCTCGACTCGCAGTGGAAGGACCACCTGCTCAACATGGACCACCTGAAGGAGGGCATCAACCTTCGGGGCTATGGGCAGAAAGACCCGCTGATCGAGTACAAGAAGGAAAGCTTTGAGATGTTCGAAGAGATGCTGCAACGGGCGCAGGAAGAGACAGTGCGCTACCTGTATCTGATGCAGGTGGAGGTGCGGGAGGTGGAACCGCAGACGGAGCCGGTGGCGGCGGAAGCGGGAGTGCGTCCACGACGCATGCGGGCGACTTCCATCGACGACATGGAGGAGCAGTTCCAGCGGCGCAAGCGGAAGGAGCTGGAACAGGCGCGCATGGCGGGCGGCAGCGTGGATGAGGTGATCCAGGTGCGGCGCCAGGGAGAAAAAATCAGGCCGAACGATCCGTGCTACTGCGGATCCGGCAAGAAGTACAAGAAATGTCACGGAGCGGAAACCTAGCGACGAGTGTTGTGAATGGGCGGGGGCTAAAGCCCCGCTCTTCTTTTTTGGGACGTCGATGGCGCGGCTGAAGCCGCGCCCCTTCACCTGTCCCGCAGCACCACGACGCGGGGAAAAGCTCCAATCAGCTTCGCGAACGTCAGGACCCGGGCAGTAATGTCAACGATGGGATTCCTCGATGCACGGCGCTGCGCGCCGCTTGCTCGGTATGACAAACCTTGTGTCACCCCTAAAAGGGGCTTGAATCTCGAACCGTTGGCGTAGACCAGGCTCAAGCCTGGATGTACCCGGGTCCGTTCGAAGTGTGGAATTGAAAGACCATGGGATGCGGGGCGGAGCCATTGGCTCCGCCGTTTGGTTTTGTGATAGATTGCTGGGCCATGAAGCCCGAAGAACAGATGGAAGTCTTCGAATCGCTGAAGAAGCTGATGGTCCCGTACGCCAAGAAATTCACGGCACGGACGGGATGTGTGCGCAATAAGGCGGATTACGGCCTGGTCTCGGAGAAAGAAGTCGAAGTCCTGGGACGCAAACGGAAAGAGATGTGGTTCGCCGGGCTCATCAATCAAAAGGGTTATGTGGGGTTCTACTACATGCCGGTGTACGCAAGGCCGGACATGAAAAAGGTTTTCAAGCCAGAGCTGTTGAAGCTGCTAAAAGGCAAGTGCTGTTTTCACGTCAGGAAGCTGACACCGGAAGTGCGCACGCAGGTGAAAGACGCGCTGAAGGTGGGATACGAAATGTACAGGAAAAATGGGTGGGTATAGGGTAGACCTACTTCTTGCGAACCTCTTTCCAAGTCATTTCAGCGGCCCGGCTTCCCGTGCGGCGCTTCCAATCCAAAAATAGTCCGGCGTAGGAAGCCGTGATGTAGTCCGCGCGGCGGACGGCCAACTTGCGCGCGGTGGCGTCGATCCACCGCGGCGGACCCTCGATCTCGGCGAAATCGCCGATGGGGGTCTCATCCACAACGACGTGCCCAAGGCCATCGCTCCATTCGGTGCGGAATTTCTCATAGCGAAAACTCTTGCGCAGACCGAGGGCGGCGAAAATCTTGAGCAGCTGCGGCGCATTAGCGACTGCCGTTTCAGATTCAGTCCGCACCTTATGACGGCGGCTCAAAGCGCGACCCTTGTGAGTCAACGTCCAAACTGAACCGTACTTGCGAAGGCGGAGGAGTTCGCCGCGGCGGCGAAGGCGCGCGCCAGGGAAGTCGAAGAGTTGGTTGTCCTCGTGGGTGCGACGGGAGGCAAGAGTGAGGCCGATGCCGCGCAGGAGGCGGGAGAGGCGAGCGCGATCGGCGACGTGAAATTTGATCTCGACCTCTTTCGGCATGGAGAGGGATTGTAAGGGAAGCGGCGGAAAGATACGAGGGCAGGCGCCGGCGGTATGGTGAAATTTCAGCACAGCCGGGGACGGCTGTGCCACACGGACTGAGTACACACAGCCGAGGACCCTTCGACTTCGCTCAGGGCAGGCTTCTGTGCCACCCAATCAAAATCAAGCAAGCGAGGGCGGGACGCTGGGGTTACATCGGCACAGCCAGGGACGGCTGTGCCACACGGACTGAGTACACACAGCCGAGGGCCCGTTCGGCTTCGCTCAGGGCAGGCGCCGGCGTTACAGGTTATTTGTCGCGGACGACGACGAAATCGGGGATCCAGAGCAGGGCGCGCTTGAACTCGGACTCAGGGAAGTTCCGGATCACATGGCGTGCGTGGTCGGCATATTGCTCAGCAGAGCGGCCGGCGGCTTCGATGGAACCGTAGTGATCCAGGACCGCCATGACCTCCTGATGACTCACGGAGAGGAACGCGCGCTCCTCGAGGACGGTCTCGATGACCTTGCGCTCGTCTTGGGTGCAACGCTCAAGCGCGTGGATGACCGCGAGCGTGACTTTTCCTTCCCGGAGATCGCTGGCCACGGGCTTGCCCAAGACTTCTTCCGATGCGGTGAGATCAAGCACATCATCCACGATCTGGAAGGCCATGCCGAGATTGCGGCCATAGTCCTGCAGGGCCTGTTCCTGTTCCAGGGTGGCGCCGCCAAGGATGCCGCCGAGGCGCATGGACGTTGAGAACAAGCAGGCGGTTTTGCGGAAAATGAGATCGAGGTGCTCCTGAAGCCCGATGCATAGGCCCAGCTTCTCGATCTGGAGCAGCTCGCCTTCGACCATTTGCTGGGTGAGGTCGATGAGCACATCAAGGATGCGCAGGTTGCGCTCCTCGAGGGCGATCTTGAAGGCCTGCATGTAGAGCCAATCGCCGGCAAGGACGCAACGGGCGTTGCCCCAAGTGACATTGGCCGAGGGGCGTCCGCGGCGGGTCTGGGCCTCATCAATGATGTCGTCATGGACCAGGGTGGCGGTGTGGACGATCTCCACCACGGCGCCGAGTCTGATGGCGCCACGGCCCTCGTAGCTCATCAACTTGGCCGCAAGCAGCAACAGGGCCGGGCGGATGCGTTTGCCTCCGCCGGCGCGGAGATAGGCGCCGATGTCAGTGATGGCGCGGACGTCCGAGACGGTGCCGCGCTCGAACTCGGCCTCGATGGCGAGCAGATCGTCACGGACCAGGTCGAAGACTTCTTTGGCCGTCAATGTCGGTGTGGCGCTCAAGGTCGTAAGAAGTTCTTCAGTTGGAACGGTAGTTCGTGAACTGCATATCAATGCCAAAATCCCGCGACTTCACCAGCGCGATGACCTGCTGCAACGTGTCTCGGTCCTTGCCGCTGACGCGCACAGTGTCACCCTGGATGGCCGCCTGGACCTTCAGCTTTGCATCCTTGATGGTGCGGACGATCTCCTTGGCTTTGTCGCCGGAGATCCCCTGTTGCAGGGTGATGCGCTGTTTGGCGGCGCCTCCGGCAGCGGCTTCCACGGGACCGTACGTCAGGGCCTTGAGCGAGATGCCACGCTTCACCAACTTTGATTGCAGAATGTCATTCACTGCTTTGAGCTTGTAATCGTCCGCGGAGGCGATCTGCAGGGCGGAATCCTTCTCCACCAGTTCGATCTTGGAGTGGGAGTCGCGGAGGTCGAAACGGGTATGGACCTCTTTCAGCGCCTGCTGCATGGCGTTGTTGAGTTCCTGCATGTCAATCTTGCTGACGATGTCGAATGAGTTTTCCGAGGCCATAGTAAGACGGGGCGTTCCTGATACTTATGCTACCTGAGATGCACCGATTCTGCCTAAGACCCGGTGTTCGCGCGGGAAAAGAAGCGATGGAAATTGGCGGTGGTCAGGGCGGCCGCTTCGGCAGGGGAGATGCCACGGAGAGAGGCGATGAGATCAGCGATCTTTACCACAAACGCCGGTTCATTCCGTTTGCCGCGGAAAGGCACGGGTGCGAGATAGGGAGAGTCAGTCTCAATGAGGATGCGGTCGGCAGGACAGGCGACGGCGGAGGCGCGGATGCTTTCCGACTTGGGAAAAGTGATGGCACCGGAGAAGGAAATCATGAAACCCATGTCCACGGCGGCTTGCATATGCTTGACCGCGCCAGTGAAACAATGCAGGACGCCACCGAGGCCGGTCGCGAGCCAGTGGCGGCGGATGAGGTCCAGGGTATCGTCCCAGGCGTCTTCTCCGTTCTGGCTGGGGCGGCAGTGAATGACGATGGGCAGGCCGGCGGCGTGGGCCATCTCCATC
>JACPNP010000037.1 GCA_016185365.1 Terriglobales bacterium | reverse complement strand
GCGCAAGTATGCGGGGTTCAGCGTGAGCCAATCGATGACAGCCAAGACCATCGCCTACATCGCCAACCAGAAGGAACATCACCGCAGGCGGACTTTCGATGAGGAGCTAAAGGAATTGTTGCGACTGAATGGAGTGATGATCGGAGCGGAAGGGTTTCCTGATTAAGGGTATGCCGTCCGCTGAAGCGGACTCGCGATTCTTCCCGGCTCCTTACCCCGCACTGACCCTTCGGCTTCGCTCAGGGCAGGCGTGCGGGGCTATCTGCTATCGCGCCCTTCGGGCTTAATGATTCACAAGTTACTCAACCCACGTATTCACTTCCGGTTTTTGCGTTGAACTTCTTACCCGCAGTCCGCCATCGGCATCTGTTCCAGGCTGGAAGGCGTTGCTACCGATTCCTCCGAAGCATTCGCCTCCCGTTCCGCGAAGAACCGCTCCACCGCGTCCATCACCTGCTGTTCGCTGCGCGCGTCATAGACCACCTTGCGCAGCTCCTTGCCGCCGGGGATGCCGTGCGTGAACCAGGTGGCGAATTGTTTCATCTTCCCGGTGGCGTTGCCGATGATGCCGTCGTCCTCCTCGATCAACATGCGGAAGTACGTGCGCATCATCTGGTGGCGGTCTTCGGCCGTGGGCTGTTCGTACAGCGGACGCTCGCCGCTGCCCACACGCGCGTTGTACTGCGCGATCTGGCGGAAGATCCACGGATTCGACGGCGCCGTGCGTCCGATCATCACCGCATCGCATCCGGTCTTGGCCACCATCAGCGCGGCGTCCTCCGGCGTGCGGATGTCGCCGTTGCCGATCACCGGGAGCTTCACCGCGTCCTTCACCGCCGCGATCCACTCCCAGCGCGCCTCGCCGCTGTAACCCTGTTCGCGGGTGCGCGCATGCAGGGCCACGGCCTGCAGGCCGCAACTCTCCGCCAGCCGCGCCAGTTCCACGCACACGATCTGGGTGTCGTCCCAGCCCATGCGGAACTTCACCGTGAACGGGATCTTCACCGCCGCGCGCACCGTCTCAAAGATCACCTTGATGTGCGGCAGGTCGCGCAGCAGGCCGCTGCCGCCGTTGCACTTCACCACCTTCTTCGCCGGACAACCCAGGTTCAGGTCCACCAGGTCGAAGCCGCACTGCTCCACGATCTTCGCCGCCTCGGCCAGGATGTGCGGGTCGGAGCCGAACAACTGCGCCGAGATGGGATGCTCGTCCTCATAGAAGTGGAGATAGCGTTTGCGCTTCGATTCGCGCGTGCGATAGATGCCGTCCGCGGAGGTGAACTCCGTCATGATCAGCCCACACCCGCTCGGCTCCGCGGTGCCGGGCCCGAAGCTGGCATGCTTGATGAACCGGCGGAAGACCGTGTCCGTCACCCCCGCCATGGGCGCAAGGATGGTGGCTGGCGCGATCCGCACCGCACCGAAGCGCACTTCGTCCGGCACACGTGCCGTGACCGGCGCCGGCGCGGACGCCTCCGCCGCCGCGTGAAAGCGGTCCGCGCGGGCGCGCGAGGCCGGATCAGTATAGACCTTGGAAACCATTGTCAATATTGTACTTGGATTGATTGCTTGATTGATTGACGCGTATCGGGCCTTCAGTTATGGTGGTGCGGAATTTTCCGGAGGCACTTTGAAGAAGTTATTGGCCGAACGCCATATTGGCGCAATATTGATTGCCTTCCTTTGGGCACAGGCCATCGGTGAGTTGATTCAACTCCTTATCTACCCCATCACGATCGCGGTCCAGCGTTATCAAAACTCCTCGGCCAGTCAATCGCTTGGGTTCGAGGACATGGTCACATCGATATCGTTTCGGCTATTGGATCTCGCCCTGTATTTTGGGATCGGTTACTTTCTCGCACAATGGATCTATCGGGAAAAAATCCAATCCGCGGTGGAGCCGGTAGCGTGAATCGGATCGTGGCAATCTTGCAGACTGGTCGTATTGGACAATTTGTCGCGGGCCTGCTCTGGGCGACTGCGTTGCTGATCCTACTCCGTGCGGTCCGCACCCCGAGTCACAACGCATTTGCTTCATTCATGGAACTGAGCAACTATCGAAGTCAATTCATCACCGCTCACCAGTCGTTCGATGGCCCGTTTCTGCTCCAAAAGGTCTTTTCGGCGATCATTTACTTCTGCGCCGGAGCCCTTGTGTATGTTTGGTCGGTGCCAAGGGAAGAAAAATAAGATTGGTTAGGAGGCGTTCTTCATGTTCGCTGACTTCAGATCGTTCCTGCAGAAGAACAACGTGGTCGCGCTGGCCGTGGGCTTCATCATGGGCGCGGCCGTGGGCAAGTTGGTGGCGGCCTTCGTCAATGACCTGGTGATGCCCATCGTGGGCATGATGGCGCCCGGCGGCGACTGGCGCCAGCTGGTGTTCGAGGTCGGCGGCTCCAAGTTCCTGATCGGAGACTTCCTCGGCAACGCCCTCGACTTCGTGGTGATCGCCTTCGTCGTCTATCTGATGGCCAAGGCCTTCAACCAGGACGCCGCGCTCAAGGCGTAAACAGCCCGAATGGCGCGTTTTGGAAAGAAACGATTTAGAGGGGCGCGTTTTAATTGGGCGGTGGTGAAGGGGCGCGGCTTCAGCCGCGCCGTTCCAGCCCGATCCCTCAAATAAAGAAAACGGCGGCCCGTGGCCGCCGTTCTGTTCTTGAAAACCCCTACTGCTTGGGTTCGTTCTTGGCGTACTTGCGGCGGAAGCGTTCCACGCGGCCCGCGGTGTCCACCAGCTTCTGCTTGCCGGTGAAGAACGGGTGGCAGTTGGAGCAGATCTCCAGATTGATGTCGCCCTTGTGGGTCGAACGGGTGGAAAACGTGTTGCCGCAGGCGCAGTGCACGCGCACGGTGTCATAAGCGGGATGAATGCCGGCTTTCATGTGGGTCCAGACTCCTCTGTGGAAAACATTAGTTTATCAGATTCAGCGCGGTTCTGGCGAGTGCGGCGGGGCCCTGCCCATGCTTACGCGACCGCCAGCCTCATGCCATAGCCGATCTCCTCTGACCGGGCATATTCGATGTGCAACACCCGCCTTGGGGATTCAATCTTCAGATTTTGACGGTGCGTAGAGTCGCAACATACGCCCTAGTCCCCTCCGCATCGCTCGCAGGGTATTCTCGAACCCATGATCCGACTCAGCGTCATGTACCCGGCGACCCCGGGATCGACTTTTGACTGGGAGTATTACCTCCGAGGACACGTCAGCCTCGCCCACCGGCTGCTGGATCCGCGCGGTTTGGTCAAGCTTGAGATCGATCGCGGCTTGGGCAGTTTCCCGCCGGGCACGCCGGCTCCCTATCATGCGGTCGCCCATCTGTTTTTTCGCGACCTTGCCGTGTTCCGGAATGCGATGGCCGAGACCGCGGCGGACCTTATCACCGATGTCCCGAACTACGCCAGCGTACCGGCCGTCGTTCAAGTCAGCGAAGTGGTCGAACTCTAGCTACACCACTTTCCCCTCGTCCAGGTGCTCCACGAACTCCTGGCCCAGCCGCGCCGCGTCATATTTCTTGCCCAGCATGTGGTGATAGGGCACGCCGGAGAAGAAGTGATGGCTCTTCGACGGGAAGTCGCCGCGCTCGTCCCACTCCTTGTGCTGCAGTTGGATGTAGCCCTGCTCCTGCATGCGTCCCATCTCCTGCAGCAACACGCTCACGCCGTGGGCGTTGGCGTGCTGCGCGCCCAGGGTGATGAAGATAAAGCGCACACCCATCCCGGCCAGTTCCTGGAAGGTCATCGGGTCGGTATCGTTGAACCATTTGAAACTCGACGAATAATTGAACGCGAACCGCGCCTTGGGGAAGCGCTTGAGGATGGCCTCATTGAAAGCCTCCACCGGGCCGCGGTCGCTGGTGGAGAACTCGCACCACAGCATGTCCGGCACGCCGCTGTCCAGGTAACGCAATCCGCGGTCGATGGCCAGTTGCAGCCCGCGCTTCGATTCCGGCGCATCCACCGCGCTGATGCCGTCCGTGCGCGCGATCAACACGAACTCCGGATTGCCCATATCATCGGCGATGGCCCGCGCGATCTTCAGCTTCCCGATCATCTCGTGCGCCGGGATCAGCGCCTTGCCCCCGATGTGCCCGCAGCGCTTCGGCATCACCTGGTCCTCGATGTGCGCCGCCGCCACGCCCGCCTGCACGTACAGCTCCGTCGTGCGCATCACGTTGAAGATGTTGCCGTAGCCCGTGTCCATGTCGCAGATCACCGGCGGGATGTCGAAATGTTTCGGGGGGATGCCCTTCTCCGGATCGCCCACCGCCTGCGTCAGCTGGAACTTGCGCAGACCGCTCACCGTGCGCCGCACCGCGTCCGAGATCTCGGTGGAGGAATACAGGTCCATGTCCGTGGTGCCCAGGTGCCCGATGGCGAAGGAATACCCGCTGAAGTAGACCGCCTTGAAGCCGTAATACATCACCAGTTGCGCCGTCATCGGATCATAGACGCCCGGCCCGAACAGGAACGGCTCCGTGTCCAGCAGCTGTCGCATGCGCTGGCTGCCCGTCAGCCGCCGGCTCTTCGGGACGTTATAACCGTCCGGTAAAAGCGGCGTGGGCATCAGTTCGGCGGCCGGGAACGCTGTGCGTGCCACCCGCTTTTTTGCGTATTTGGTTGAATGGTTGTTCACTTTCGCGGCGGACTTGGCGGTCTTCCCTTTTTTCATGGGTCTCCTTGTTCGTCTTCAGCTAAACGGGATCGAACTCGTGATGGCGCACCATGGCTTCCGCGATCCGGCGCGCGCGGGTGAATGTGTCGCGATTTCCCGGGTCCTTGAACTTCTGCGTCCCCAGCTCATTCAGGATGCGCGCCAGCTCCTCATCGAACAAACGCGCGATCAGCTCCGGCGTGTGTCGCACCGGCGTACCGCCCTCGCCCGCGATGGACACCGCATCCGCGTGGCGGACACGTTGCGCGATCATCAGCCGGTAGATGCGGTCCGTGGCCAGGTCTTCCATGTATCCGTCGAGCAGGCTCGCGCCCTTTCCGTTGAGCACGCCATTGCGGTAGCGGACCACCGTGCGCACCGCCGCGCGTGTCCCCTCCAGCGAATGCTTGCCCACGCCTGTGGGCTTCGGACGCAGGTCCGGATACCTCTGCTCCTTCGACCTCGTGTCAGTTTTTCCGGTCGGCGTGCCCATCTGGTTCGGGTCCGGAAACTGCGCCACGGCGACCTGGTTCTGGTCAGGATGCCCCGTCCACGCGCCGTCCATGCCGCACAGCGCCTCATTCTTCTTGTCCTTGGCCAGCACATCGAGCGCGCGCACATTGAGTTCCGCATCTTCCCGGCTCGGATACAGCGCCGTCATGCCGCCGATGGCCAGCGCGCCCCGCCGGTGGCAGATCGCCGGGATCAGTTCGCGCAGGTTCTGGAAGAACTTCACGTCATGCGGGATGGTGTTGCGGTCCGGCAGCACCCAGCCGGCGTCTTCGAGGTTCCAGTGGATCAGGCTGGCCATGTAATCCCACCGCCCCAGGTTCAGGCCGATGATGTGCGCGCGCAAAGGATAGAGGAACTCCTCGATCTGGTACGCCAGCGGGTGCGACTCCACCAGCGCCATGCACTTGATGTAGTCCTGCGGCCACCTCTTATACGCGGCAATGCGCTGGAACAGGTCCGCCCACCACACGGCTTCTTCCGCCGCCTCTGATTTCGGGATGTAGAAACACAGCGGATGCTTCAACTCCTCCGGCTTCACTTCAAAACAGATCCGGGCCACGTCATAGAGCGACGCCGACGTGAGCTCTTCATCCGCGCCGCCGAATCCTCCGCGCTGCGAAAGATGCAGCCCGCGCGCGCGGGTGTAGATCACGGTCTTGCTCGGCTGGATGCCGGTCTCCTTGTTGCGTTTCTTGTCGAAGAACGTGAGCGAACCGCGCAGGCACTGCAACACGTTCGCGATGCCAAGTTCCAGGTGCTCCCACTGGTTGGCCATCGAGTCTTCCAGGTCGAGCATCACACCGGGCGCGCCGGAGTTGAGCATCTTCACGCACAGTTCGGCATCGTCCGCCGGGCCGGTCATCTGGTTGCGCTGGTCGAGCGCCCACTCCGGCACGCGGATCAGCCAATCGCTCTCGGTCGCTTCGGAGGGTGGAAGATGCTGCGGCAGTTCGCCTCGATGCGCCGCAGTCAATCGTTGTTTGCGATTTGCCGCCAGCTCCTGCTGCCACGGGGTGAACCGCTGGTGCAGCGGTCCGTAGAACGCCGCAAATCCTTCAGGCGACCGCGCGCCGGGAGGCGCGGTGTTGACGCTGAATCCGTGGAGTGCGGGATCCGCCATGGGTTCTCGAAGGATTGGCGACAAGTGTACGACATTTGCGATGTACGATCTGCGATTTTCGAGCACCCACCGGTGACCGGAATTCCGCCAGGCTGCACAAGAATCGGGGGTTTTCCACAAAAATTCCGCGTTGGAACGGTTGCGCCGAGTCGCCCCTCGCGGCGCTTTGGCTTATAGTCAGACCGTGAGCACGGCTGCCCAAGTCTGTCCGTTTTGCGGGGGAACGGGTTGGAAGCCCCTTTCTTCCGGCGACCCCACCGCCAGGATGCCCCAGGTCACACGCTGCGACTGCCGTAAGGCGGAGATGGCCGAACGCTGCTGGGCCAACGCCCGCATCCCCCGCCGTTACGAGCACTGCTCGCTGGCCGATTTCGACATCCACTTCCCCGGCGCCGACTCCTCGCTCGCCAAGGCCCGCCTCGCCGCCGGACGCTTCGTCGAGGAATATCCGGTCGAGTCCACCGGCCTGATGCTGATCGGCCCGGTCGGCGTGGGCAAGACCCACCTCGCGGTCGGCATCCTGCGTGAGCTCGCGGAGAAAGGCATTCCCGGCCTCTTCTATGACTATCGTGAGCTGCTCAAGGAGATCCAGAACAGCTATAACCCCAGCGTCCAGACCACGGAACTGGCCATTCTTCGTCCGGTCTTCGAGGCGGAGGTCCTCGCGCTGGACGAGCTCGGCGCGGTGAAGCCCACCGAGTGGGTGTGGGACACGGTGAGCCACATCCTCAACACGCGTTACAACAACAAGCGCACCACCATCATCACCACCAACTTCCGCGACCTGCCGCCTGGCAGCCTCGAGCCGGAGCTGACCGCCGCCCGCCGCGCCGCCCGCGACGAGACCCTGGGGGACCGCATCGGCGAGCGCATGCGTTCCCGTTTGTCGGAGATGTGCCGCAAGGTGGAGATGACCGGCGGCGACTTCCGTCAAAAGGTCCAGAGCGCGGATTTCCGCTAGGAATGCCATTCACTCTTTGTCATCCAGCGGCATTGATCTGCGTTTTTCTGCGTTTTTCTGCGTTGATCTGCGGCCAAGAGAATCTCCGGCTAAGATGGTCTCGTGCCGGCCGTCACCATCCCGTTCACGCCGGAGCGTGACCGCGAGATCTTCGCGCAGCTCCCGGCCACAGCCGGGGTTTTCTTGCTGCGCGGCCATGACGAGCAGGCGGAGCCTTACGTCAGCAAGGCCGCGGACCTGCGCCGCCGCATCCAGCGATTACTGGCCCCGCCGGAATCCCACTCCAAGCGCCTGAATCTGCGCGAACGCTGCGCGCAGATCGAGTTCACTCCCACCGGCTCTGACTTTGAGAACGGCCTGCTGCTTTATCGCGTGTTGCGCGAGGTCTTTCCCGCCACGTACACCAAGCGCCTGCGGCTGAACCTCTCGCCCGTCATCCGCGTCCACTGGGAGAACGCCTATCCCCGCGCCTACATCACGCGCAAGCTGGGCGCTATCGGCAAGAAGTCCAACTACTTCGGTCCTTTCCCCTCGCGCGCCGCGGCGGAAAAGTTCCTCAATGATTCTCTCGACCTGTTCAAGTCCCGCCGCTGCACCTTTGAACTGGATCCCGACCCCTCGTTCCCCGGCTGCGTCTATTCGGAGATGAAGATGTGCCTCGCACCCTGCTTCAAGGGCTGCACGGACGAGGCGTACATGGCGGAGATGCATCGCGCGGAATCATTCTTCGAGACCCGCGGCCAGTCATTGATCGGTGAATTCGAGGCCCAGCGGGAACACGCTTCTGCTGACATGGAGTTCGAGGCGGCCGCCGCGCTGCACGCGAAGCTTGAAAAAGTGAAAAGCATCGTGCGTGGCTGTGATGAGATCTTCACCCGCCTCGACCGCCTTGACGCGCTCATCATCCAGCCATCGCTGGCTCCCGATTCCGTCACGTTGTTCCGCTTCACCCAAGGCCAGCTCCTTGGACCTGTTGAATTCTCCACGCTGGGCATGTTGCCGGCGCGCCTGAATGCCGAAAGCGGCGACTCCTCGCTCTACGGCCAACCGATGCTCACCCAGCCGCTCCCGGAATCCGCCGCGGCCGACGTCACCGAAACGCCCGCGACGCGCTTGGAACACGCGGTGGCAAGTCTTTTGCCCATAGAAAAGGTCTCGGCCACGGCCTTCGCCGAGAACCTCGCCCTACTCAAGCGCTGGTACTACCGCAGCCACCACATCGGCGAGATCTTTTTCCCGAACGCCGATGGCGCATGGCCCGCCCGAAAGATCCTGAACGGCATCGGCCGGGTCTTTGGGAAACACCTTGTCGCGCCCGTCGCCAGAGAAGAAAAATCAACGAAAACCCCCTGATTCCACGCCCATTTGCCGCATTCCACCGTGGTAGAATGGCCACGTATCCCGGTTGACCGGAACCCCCTGTGATCCACATCGCCCCCTCGATACTTTCGGCCGATTTCTCGCGCTTGGCGGCCCATGCCAAACAGGCGCTGGAAGGCGGGGCCACCATGCTCCATGTGGACGTGATGGACGGCCACTTTGTGCCCAATATCACCATCGGGCCGCCAGTCGTGGCCGCTTTGCGCAAGTCCGTGGACTGCACTCTCGATTGCCACCTGATGATCGAGCATCCGGACCGGTACGTCGCCGCCTTTGCCGACGCCGGCGCTGATTGGATCAGTGTCCATCAGGAAGCCTGCGTCCACCTTCACCGCACACTGGAGATGATCAAGTCCCGTGGGTTGAAAGCCGGCGTGGTCATCAATCCCGCAACGCCCGTGGGCACGCTGGTGGAAGTGCTCGACATGGTGGACTTCGTCCTTATCATGAGCGTGGATCCGGGCTTCGGCGGGCAAAAGTTCATTCCCTCTTCGCTGGAGAAGATCCGCAAGCTGGCCGCCATCCGCCAGGCGGTACGGAATCAGTTTCAGATCGAGATCGATGGGGGCGTCACGCAAGGCAATATCGCGGAGATCGCCCGCGCCGGCGCGGAGATCATCGTCGCCGGTCAGGCCATCTTCGGCGACGGGGATGCGCGTCTAAACACCGAGCGGCTGCACAAGGTCGCCAATGAAGCCGTGATGGCCAAGGTCTAAAGTCCAGTATCCGGGGTCGAACATGCTGCGCAAAAAACTCGCAATCCTGCTGATCGCCACGCTGGCGCTGTTCCTGGGCGCCTGCAACCGCAACAAGATCAAGAACCCCATCGCGGGTCTTGACTCCAAGCAGCCGGACAAGGTGCTGTATGACCGCGCCGTCGAAGCTCTGAACAAGAACAAGTACGACGTGGCCCGTATCACCCTGCAGACCCTGATCAACACCTATCCCGATTCCGAGTACATCGCCCGCGCCAAGCTGACTGTGGCGGACTCCTGGTACAAGGAAGGCGGCTCCGCCGCGCTGGCCCAAGCCGAGCAGGAATACAAGGACTTCATCACCTTCTTCCCCAACATGCCGGAAGCCGCCGAGGCGCAGATGAAGGTCGCCGGGATCCACTACCGGCAGATGGAGAAGCCGGACCGTGATTACACCCACGCCAAGCGCGCCGAAGATGAATACCGGGAGATGGTGCGCATGTTCCCGGACAGCTCTCTTCTTCCCGAAGCCAAGAAACGCCTGATGGAAGTGCAGGAAGTGCTGGCCGAGCGCGAGTTCCGCGTGGGTCGTTTCTACTTCCTGCGCGAGTCCTGGCCGGCCGCCATCGCCCGCCTCAAGTCGCTTTCTGACACATACCAACTCTACAGTGGCGCCGACGAAGTCTTGTTCATGCTGGGAAGCGCGTATGAGCGGGAGATGGACATGGTCCGCAATAGCCGCTTCAGTGAGATCCAAAAGTCCAATCTCCTCTCCGACATGAAGCGCAAGGCCGGCGATGCCTATGGCCGCATTCTCACCCGCTATCCCGCCATGGACCGCGCCGAAGAAGCCACGAAGCGCCTGACCGATCTTGGCCTGCCTGTGCCCACGGCTTCGCAGGAGATGCTGTCCCAGAACCAGGCGGAGGAGCAGAGTCGGAGTGAGATGGGCAGGATCGGCAAGATGATGCGCATGATGCGCTCCCGTCCGGACGTGAGCCGCGCGGTGAAAGTCGGCGAGCCTGTCCTGCAGGACCCCCCGCCCACGCACGCCACCGATGTGGTGCGCAACATGACCGCTGTGGCTGATGCCGGCCCCGGCGCCAGCACCGTCAGCGCGGAGACCGTGAAGGGCGACCCGCTCAAGAACGAAGCAGTCCCACGCTCGGACGATGGTCCCGCCTCCAACCCACCGCCCACGCCTGTGAATGACGCCATCACCAGCGGCAGTCAGACGGACAAAGGCGCCACCGCCGACAAAGTCGATAAGAAATCCGAGTCCACCAGCAAGAAGAAAAAGAAGAAGGGTCTGGCCAAGCTGAATCCCTTCTGAGCTTGGAATTTCATTGCAGGAAAAAAGGCCCACGGATCGCTCCGTGGGCCTTTGCCATTGCTGCCTATTTACACGCTGACCTTCTCGCGCTCCGGCTTCGCCTTCTTCGGTTCGACTTTGCTGGCGGTATGGAATCGCATCTGCCGCGATTCCCGATCGCCCTTGACATGTACCGTATCGCCAGCCTTCACCTCGCCTTCCAGCAGCTTCAGCGCCAGCGGGTCCTGGATCAGCCGCTGGATGGCGCGCTTCAGCGGACGCGCCCCGAACGCCCGGTCATAGCCTTCAGTGAACAGCAGCTCCTTCGCGCTCTGGGCCGGCGCCAGCGTGACCTTGCGCTCGGACAGGAGCTTGTGCAGGTCGGCCAGCCGCAGCTCGATGATCTGCGCGATCTGCTCCTCGCCCAGCGGCGAGAACACGATCATCTCGTCCACCCGGTTGAGGAACTCCGGCTTGAAGTGCCCGTGCAGGATGTTCAGCACCTGCTCCCGCGCCTGGGCGAACGCCGCCGGTGTCCGCAGGTCTTCCGCCTGCAGGAACTGCGACCCCAGGTTCGAGGTCATGATGATCACCGTGTTTTTGAAGTCCACCGTTCGTCCCTTTGCGTCGGTGAGTCGGCCATCGTCCAGGATCTGCAGCAGCACGTTGAACACATCCGCGTGCGCCTTCTCGATCTCATCGAACAGCACCACCGCATACGGACGCCGGCGCACTGCTTCCGTCAGTTGGCCGCCCTCGTCATGGCCCACATAGCCCGGCGGCGCGCCGATCAGGCGGGCCACGGCGTGCTTCTCCATGTACTCGCTCATGTCGATGCGAACCATGTTGTGCTCATCATCGAACAGGAACTCGGCCAGCGCCCGCGCCAGTTCGGTCTTGCCCACGCCCGTCGGGCCCAGGAACAGGAACGACCCGATCGGGCGACGCGGATCACTCAACCCCGCGCGTGACCGACGGATGGCGTTCGCCACCGAGACCAGCGCCGCGTCCTGCCCGATCACCCGCTGCCGTAGCCTTGATTCCATGTGGATCAGTTTCTGCACCTCGCTCTCCAGCATCTTCGAGACCGGGATCCCGGTCCACTTGCTGATGATGCGGGCGATGTCCTCTTCGTCTACCTCTTCCTTCAGTAGACGCGCGCCGGTCTTTGCCATCTCCGCGCTCAGTTTCTCCAAGTCCTGCTCCGCCTGGCGCAGCAACCCGTAACGGATCTCCGCCACGCGCTGCAGGTCGCCCTTGCGTTCGGCTTGCTGTTCTTCCAGCTTCAGCTTCTCGATCTGCTCCTTCAGCGCCTGGATGCGCAGGATGCCTTCTTTCTCCTGCTTCCAGCGCGCCTTCAACGCATTCGACTGTTCGCGGATATGGGCCAGTTCCTTCTCCACCGCCCCCAGCCGCTCCCGCGAATTCGGGTCAGACTCTTTCTTCAACGCCTGCTTCTCGATCTCCAGTTGCGTGGCCCGGCGCTCCAGTTGATCGATCTCCGTCGGCATGGAGTCGATCTGGATGCGCAGCGAGGCCGCCGCCTCGTCCACCAGGTCGATGGCCTTGTCCGGCAGGAAGCGGTCGGCGATGTAGCGGTGCGACAGCATGGCCGCCGCCACGATGGCCGCGTCCTGGATGCGCACGCCGTGATGCACTTCGTATTTCTCTTTCAGTCCGCGCAGGATGGCGATCGTGTCCTCAACGTCCGGCTCGCCCACATATACGATCTGGAAGCGCCGTTCCAGGGCCGCGTCCTTCTCGATGTGTTTGCGATACTCGTTGAGCGTGGTGGCGCCGATGGCCCGCAACTCGCCTCGCGCCAGCGCCGGTTTCAACATGTTGGAAGCGTCGATCGCCCCCTCCGCCGCCCCCGCGCCCACCAGCGTGTGCAGTTCGTCGATGAACAGGATGATCTTTCCGTCCGAGTCCTCGATCTCCTTCAGCACCGCCTTCAGCCGGTCTTCAAACTCGCCCCGGTATTTCGCGCCCGCCAGCATCGCGCCCAGATCGAGCGACACCAGACGCTTGTTCTTCAGCGCTTCCGGCACGTCACCGGAGATGATGCGCTGCGCCAGGCCTTCCACGATCGCCGTCTTGCCCACACCCGGCTCTCCGATCAGGACAGGGTTGTTCTTGGTGCGGCGCGAAAGCACTTGCACCACGCGGCGGACCTCATCATCACGTCCGATCACCGGGTCGAGCTTGCCCCGGCGCGCCAGGTCGGTCAGGTCGCGGGCATAGCGCTCCAGCGCCTGGAACTTGGCCTCCGGATTCTGGTCGGTCACCCTCTGCGAACCGCGCACCGCAGTCAGCGCTTTCAGGATGGCATCATGGGTCGCGCCCTGCGCGGCCAGGATCTTCTGCGCGGCATCGCCCTTCAACTGTGTCAGCGCCAGCAGAAGGTGCTCGGCCGAGACGTACTCATCCTTGAACTTGTCAGCTTCCTTGAACGCCTGGTCCAGCGTCTTGTTGAGCGCCGCCGAAAGACCCGGCTGCATCGCCGCGCTTCCCGTGATCTTCGGCAGGCGCGAGATCTCGGCGCGCGCCTCCGCCAGGACGCCCTCGCCGTCCGCACCCACCTTGCCCAGCACCGGCCCCACGATGCCTTCCGCGTCTGACGCCAGTGCGGCCAGTAGGTGGATCGGCAACACTTCACTGTTGCCGTGCTGCGCGGCCTCCTGGCCGGCGTTCTGCACCGCTTCCTGCGCTTTGATCGTCAATTTGTCCCAACGGATTGCCATAGGACTTCTCCTGATTTTGTGACCTTCTCGCAAAAACGGGAGGCGCGATGACCGGCCTCCCGTCTCCCTGCGCTTCTACTGCTTGTCTTGTGCCTTAGGCGGCTTTGCCGGTCTCCAGGCTCTTGCCGATGCCCACCTTGATCTGCTTCGGCTTGGCTTCCGCCTTCTTCGCCAGCACCACCGTCAGCACGCCTTCGCGATACTCCGCGCTCACCTTCTCCGCGTCGATGGTGTTCGGCAGCGTGAAGCTGCGGGCGAAGCTGCCATACCGGCGCTCCACGCGATGAAAGTTCTCTTCCTTCATCTCCTTCTCGAACCTCCGCTCGCCACGGACCGTCAGTGTGTTGTTCTCCAGCCGGATGTCGATGTCCTTCTCATCCACGCCCGGGATCTCGAAGCTCAGCTTGTAGCTGTGCTCGTCTTCGTACACATCCACCGCCGGCAGGAAGCTGCCCGTGGTGGTGAATTCATCGGTATTGAACCGGCTCACGTCCCGGTCCTGGAACATGCGGTTCAAAGTGTTCTGTATCTGTTCCGCATCACGAAACGGGTTCCAGCGAGTGATCACTGTCATGACTTTGTCCTCCTTGAGGGATGCCAATGATGGCAAACTGCTTTTGAAGCATTGGATGCTCCATTAGCCATCTACGATAATAAAATCTTAGTGTATTATTGTCAAATATTATAAACACTTATTTTACAATAGCTTACATAGAATATTATCTAGCTAACGTGGCAGATCAGGCACTTCAGGTAGGCTGTTTCCGGGATTGTCGCCACCACCGGATGGTCGAGAGACTGGCTCCGTGTTTCGAGGATTCGCACCGTCCGTCTCGCATCCGCCGCTGCCGAAGCCAGCATCTCCGCAAAGTCGGCGGGACTGACGTGTTGCGAACAGGAGCAGGTGACCAGGATGCCGCCCGGCCGCAGCATCTTCAGCGCGCGCAGATTGATCTCTTTATATCCCTTAAGCGCCGTGGGCAGCGCCCGCTTGGTCTTGGCGAACGCCGGCGGATCAAGGACGATGGTGTCATACTGCTTCCCCGCATGGGCATAGTCCTTCAGCACATCGAACGCGCTGCCCTCCAGCCACTCGATCTCGTCGCACTGCATCTGCTTGGCATTGCGCACGGCGTTCTGCTCCGCCGCTTCCAGCGCCTCGCGCGAGGCATCCACGCCCACGACGCGGGAGCAGACCCGGCCCAGATGCAGCGCGAATCCGCCCTGGTAACAGAACACATCCAGAGCGGACCCATGGGCATGGCGCGCCGCCGCGGCATAGTTCTCGCGCTGATCGAGGAACGCGCCGGTCTTTTGTCCGCCCAGGGCATCGATGCGGAAGATCAGTCCGTTCAGATCGAACTCGGTCTCCGACTTCTTTCCCTCCAGCAGCCTCGACTTCGCCTGCGGCAGTGACTCCAGCTCCCGGATGCGCGCGTCCACGCGTTCCACCAGGTTCAGCGATGCGCCGAATGCCTCGTGCAACGCCTCGATCACGGCCGCTCGCAGCGGTGCCGAGTCCATGGCCTGGGTCAGGAATTGCAATGTGAACACATCCCGGTAGCGGTCCACGATCAGTCCCGGCAAGCGGTCGGCCTCGCTGAAGATCACGCGATAGGCGTCTGAACCGCTGACGAACCGCTTCCGGTATGCCGCTGCCTCCAATACTCGCTGGCGAACGAGCGGCGTCACTTCCTCCGCGGAACGCAACTCCTTTTCTGCGATCACCCGCAGCGCGATCTGCGAAGACGAGCTGGAGAGCGCCGAGGCCAGGAACATGCCCCGCTCATCGATCACATGGACCAACATCGCCTGGGGTGTGATGCCTTTGGTCTTGGGAGAAAGGTCAGTGCGATAGACCCACGGATGTCCCGCGCGCAGGCGCTTGGCGGCGCGCGGGGTGACAGCGAGGGCGGGGATCTCCGCGCGCACAGGCATGGTCTGCGATTCTATCTTAGGCAGAGTGGATCACTTCGGCGGATGCTCGAGCGCGGCCAGGGCCCCGCGGGCCCGCTCGACCTGCGGCCCAGTCTGTGCTTCCTTGAGAAAGAGCTTGTACTCTTCGATGGCTTCCAGCGTTTTCTGTTGGCGTTCCAGAGCGTTCGCAACCATATAGTGCACCATGGCGAAGCGCTCATGGGGCAGGCCATGGACGACCTTCACCGTTCCCGCTGCATCTTCGAGCTTGCCTTGCAACAACTGGAAATAGCACAGCAGACTCTGCGATTCCGCGTTTCTCGGATCGAGCACGATCGACTTCATCACCATGTTGGTGGCCTCGGCAACATGGTGCTCTCCGACCAGGATCTTCGCCATGTTGACAAATGCCGCCGGGTGTTTGTCGTCGGCCTGGATGGCCCGCTCGAAGAAGGCTCGGCCCTCGGACGGGCTTTTGGAGTTCATGGCGATCACGCCCAAGGCGTTGAAGGCCTCAGCGTACCGCGGGTAAATCTCGGTGGCGCGAGTGAAGTACGTGCGCGCCCTATCAAAATCGTTCTTGCCCATGGCCTTGGCGCCCTTCGTGAACTCGCCGCGGGCATTGTCTGGGATGTTCAATTCAGCCTCGGAGATCGCTCCCTGCAACGAGGTCGTTTGGCTGTTTTCATCCGGCTTGCGTTTCACAGTCACGTTTTCGAAATGAAGCAATTGGCAAGGACTGATTTCGAATCCTCGCTCTGGCTCGTAGTCTTCGATCTCCAGTCCTGTGATCTTCAGCTTGAATGTGGCGGCATTGACAGATCGGACAAGGAATGAGACGGCACCCTGACTGTCCGTGAACTGACTATCAATCATGGCGAATGTGCTACTTAATAGGATTACGCGTAGATTCTGACCAGCAGGCTGTCCGTTTTCGAAAGATACCCGGACTTGGATCTGCGTGCGGGAATCCTGGCCTTGACAACGGATCTGAGCCGTAGCAGGAACGTGGAGTGTTGAAAATA
Source organism: Terriglobales bacterium (assembly GCA_016185365.1). Taxonomy (GTDB): domain Bacteria; phylum Acidobacteriota; class Terriglobia; order Terriglobales; family Acidobacteriaceae; genus DSPA01. The sequence continues at coordinate 1,809 of JACPNP010000037.1, read as the reverse complement.
CAATCAGCCCGAGGAGAACGCAGACACGAGGCATGAGGGTTTCCCCCTACTTCCCAGCAGATCACTGGCCTACTGCACTGCGCCGGGAGCGATCTGGGCTTTCAACTGCATCTCCTCCAGGATGTCCGGAGGCAGGGTCTCTTCTTCGTCGTGCGGCACGTAGGCGAAATGCAGTAGCTGTCCGGAGCCGATCAACTCCGCGAATATTTCCTGGAAGGTCGTCTTCCGCTGAGACTCGGCGGCCAGCAAACGTCCGTTCCCCGCGTCGTAGCTTCGCAGCGTACACCCGCTTTTTGTGTTTGTGAAGTGCAGGAACCGGCCGGCCTCGGAATTATCAGGGACGAAATACCACACCCGCTCCGGGCCGCTCAGCTTCTTCACCGGGATCGAAGAATGATGGTTGGGGTCCACATAGAGGATCCGCCCACAGGAATCGCAGGTGATCAGTTCCGCCCCGCTCAATAACTCGTTGTACCGCTGCGGACGCATCATCACATTGCAGGCCAGGCATTTCTGTTCGAACGCCTCCGCCATGGCGTTCTTGCGCTTGGCCACCACCCGGTCGAAATGCGCCACCATCGAGGGATCGAGCTCCCCGCGCAACTTCGCCTGTTCGGCGCGCAACTCCGCCAATTTCTTTTCGTCTTCCGCGGTCAGGGAGCGCGCATGTTCCTTTTCCGCCTCCACCTCGGCGATGTCCGCTTTCAACTCTGTCTGCGCCGCTTTGAGTTGGGCCTGAAGCCCGTCCACCGATTCCATCCCGATCAGGATCTTCTCTTCGAGGCCCGCGATCTGCTGCTCGGCGTATTCGATCTCATGCATCAGCGCGCGATATTGATCATTGGTCTTCACCGCGGACGATTGCTCGCGGAACTTCACGATCTTCTGCTGCCAGTCCTGGATGTCGGATTCGTGCTTCTTTTTTTGTGAATCGGAGTCTTTGATGGCCTTCTGCGCGGCTTCCACCTGGGTCTTGGCCCGGTCGAGCTTGGCTTCGATCTCCGCCACCTTGCGCGGCAGCGCCGCCACTTCGTCATTCAGGCGGGTGATCTCCAGGGTCACGCGTTCCAACGCCATCATATTCTGCAGGTTCGGATTCATGGGCCGGCTTTCCGGGCAAGAGGATGCGGGGATAGCCTGATTTTACGCCCAAAACCGTTATCATGCGAGATGAGCCCTGCCTATGCCCAAGACCGCCCAGGACCGCCCTTCCACCCGTCTCGGCGATTTCCAGCTCACTGTTTTTTCCGACGGCTGCTACTTTCTCGACGCCGGCGCCCTGTTCGGCGTGGTCCCCAAGACGCTTTGGAGCCGCCGCGTCACGCCCGACGAGCACAACCGCTTCCGTACCGGCCTTAATTCCGTCCTGGTCCGCGCGAATGGAAAAAATGTGCTGATCGAGACCGGGATCGGCGGCAAGCTCACGCCGAAACAGCGTGCCATCCACGGCAACGAAGAACTGCTGCTCGAAAACCTCCGCGCCGGCGGGGTGGAGCCGGGCGACATTGACGTGGTCATCAACTCCCATCTGCACTTCGACCACTGCGGCGGCAACACCATCTATCGCGAAGGCAAGGCCGTCGCCACATTTCCCAATGCGCAGTACTACGCCCCGCGCGGCGAGTGGGAACACGGCTCGAAGCAGTTGGAGCGCGACCGGGTGAGCTACATCAGTGACAACTACGATCCCCTCATCCAGAGCGGCCAGATGACGCTTCTCGAAGGCAGCGCGCAGATCCTGCCCGGCATTTCGGTCGAGCCATTTCCCGGTCACACCCGCAACATGATGGCCATCCTGATCGAGAGCAG
>JACPNP010000036.1 GCA_016185365.1 Terriglobales bacterium | reverse complement strand
CGGGTTGGTTCAGCCGGGTTGCGGACTTCATCTCGCCCTCGCTGGCGCCGGCCATGCGCTCCATGATGCAGCCCCGTTTGGCGATGACCCTGGCCATGGCGTTCTTCTCCGTGTCCATGGTCCTGAACTTCACCGGCGTGCGGGTCACGGACCTGAAGTATATGGACCTGCGGCCCAGCGCCATCACCACGGCGGCCTCGGTGCAGTACCACCAGACCACCGGCAAGGTGGTGAAGTATTTCGAGAACATCCGCTTGTATTACGAGTGGGAGTCGCGGGTGAAGTCGCTGCAGGAGCAGAAGGGCGACGCCGAGCCGGCCAAGGACGAGAAGAAAGACGCCAAGCCGGGGCCCGGCGGCAGCAACGAATCACGCCGCAAGAAACAGGAAGAGCGCGAGCAGAACGAGAATTATTCCCGGCAGCGCGGGCAGATCATGATGGCGGTATTGCAAGACAGTGAAGGAATCAGCGTGCTGGACAGGAGAAAAGCATAATGGCGAACTGCGCGAACCATCCTCAATCCACGGCCACGGCCTATTGCCGGACCTGCGGAAAACCGCTGTGCGACGAGTGCAAGCGCGACGTGCGCGGCGTGATCTACTGCGAGGACTGCATCGTGGCTCGCCTGCAGGGCGCACCCGCCGGAAGCGGCTTCAGCGCGCCTCCCCCCAGGCCCGGCGGTGCATCGAACCGCGGCCTGCCTAACCCCACGCTGGCAGCATTCCTGGGATTCATTCCCGGTGTCGGCGCCATGTACAACGGCCAGTTCATCAAGGGCATCGTGCATGTGCTGATGTTCCCGGCCTTGATCGCCATGGTGGAGCAGGTGGATGCCTTTGGCATCCTGTTCCCGTTCTACTTATTCTACATGGTGATCGACGCTTACAAAACGGCGCTCGCCAAGCAACGGAACGAGAAGCCGCCGGACTATCTGGGACTGAATAGCTTGTTCGGCGCGGAAGTGCCTTCGGAAGTCGCCGGCGCCATGGCGTCGGCGGAGCCGGTGCGGACCGGCCCTCCGGTCCCGATCGGGGCCATCGTCCTGATCGGACTGGGCGTGCTGTTGCTGATGTCGACCATGGGAATACTCCCCCATAACTTCCTCGCCCGCGGCTGGCCGGTGATCTTGATCGTGATCGGCGCCTGGATGGCATACAAACGCATTCACATGATCCGTTGAACGTATTTTGCGTGACTGAGGCTTAACCAAATGGACCAATACTATCGAAACCGCAACTGCCCATGCACCCGCTGCCGGCTGAATGACCTGATGGGTCCGGTGATGATGATCACCCTGGGCTTGTTGTTCCTGATCGATTTCTCATCGAGCCGGGTGGGATTCCGCCACCTGTGGCCGGTGTTCCTGATCGTGATCGGCGCGATGAAGGTGCTACAGTCCAGCGCCTCCACGGCCGGCCACATCCAGCCCGGATACTCGCCCACGGGCGTGATCCCCCCGGTGCCGGGCACACAACAGTCCGGTTCCGGACAGGACGGTCAGGTGCGCAATGGCTAGCCCGACTCCAACCCCCGTCTACGTGCCCCGCAGGCGCTCCATGATGGGCCCGCTCATCATGATCGGCCTCGGCGTCGTGTTCCTTCTGGTCAACACGGGAACTCTCAGCGGCAAGGCGGTGTTCATCGGCCTGGCCAAGTACTGGCCGCTGCTCATCATCCTCATCGGTCTGGAGAAACTTTGGGATTACTGGGACGCGCAGCGCAAGGGCCTGCCCGCTCCCGGTCTCGGCGCCGGCACCATCTTTTTCCTGATCTTCCTGATCCTGCTGGGATCGAGCATGACGGGCGCCTACAAGTTCGGGAACCGGTTCGGCGATATCGTCGAGATCGATGGGGAAGAGTTCCCCATCTTCTTCGGTGGACAGAAATTCGAGTATCCCGGTTCGCTGGCCGAGCAGACCCTGCCCACGGGCGGCAGTGTGAAGGTCACCAGCGACCGTGGCGACATCACGGTGCTGCCCAGTTCGGATGACAAGGTGCACGTGACCTATCGCACCGTGGTCTACGGCGAAAATGACGGCGAGGCCCGGGCAAAATCGCAAAAGGCGTCCGTTAAAGCCGGCATCGTGGACAAGATGCTTTTGATCGAGGTCCAGCGGCCCAGCGATTGGAACGCCGGCGCCATCCATGTGGAGATCCTCGCGCCCAAGAAGGCGGCAGTCGACCTGATGACCGTGCGCGGGGACATCACCGTCCGCGACCGCGAAGGCGAGGTCCGCAACTACACCTCGAAAGGGGGCGTGAAAGTGGAGGCCATCACCGGTGACGTGACCACGCACCTGCGCAGCGGCGATTTCGAGGCCCGCGGCATTAAAGGTGACGTCCGTCTGGAAGGAAGAGTGAGCGATGTGAACGTGAATGCTGTCACGGGCTTCCTCGACCTGCAGGGTGAATACTTCGGCACCACACAGGTGGAGAAGGTCGCCAAAGGCGTGCGCTTCAAGTCGTCGCGCACGGAATTGGACATGGCCCGGCTCGATGGCAGCATGGACATGGATTCCGGTGACCTGCGTATCCAGGGTTTGACCGGCCCCTTCCGTGTCGAGACCCGCTCCAAGGACATCCGCCTGGAAGACGTGGTGGGTGACGTGAAAGTGACCAACTCGAACGGCGCCGTGGAGATCTCCTCCAAATTGCCGGTCGGCAACATGGATGTGGAGAACCGCAATGGCTCCATCCGAGTGACCGTACCCACACAGGGCAGTTTTGTGGTGGATGCCCGGTCCGAGCGCGGCGAGGTGGACACGGACCTGGGCTTGCAGAAGAATGACGAGAACCGCGTCGCCACTCTGAGCGGAACGGTCGGCAAGGGCGGTCCCCGCCTGAGTCTGCGGACCAAGAACGGGGAGATCGGCGTCTTCAGCACCAACTCGGCCCGTGCCATGGGCGAGATGGACACGCCCCGTGCGCCGCGCTCACCGGATGAAGTCGGCGACAAGCTGGATCGCGCCATGGACAAGGTGGACAAGAAACTTGACGAAGCCGGCAAGAAGGTGGATAAAGCCATGAAGAAGGTCGACGACTCGTTGAACAATAAGAAGTAGGGCCGTCTCCCTGCATGAGAACGGGGCGCCACATCGGCGCCCCGTATTTCTTGTACGGATGAATCGGCTAATCCCCGGTTGCCTTGATCTTCGCCTCCACCACCTCTTCCACGCGCGCGATCACCTCATCGAGTGACAATGGCGTAGTGTCAAGGATGATTGCGTCCGGCGCGGGCTCGAGCGGTGAGGCGGCGCGGGTGCGGTCGCGCTCGTCGCGTTTGCGTAATTCAGAGATCACCGCCGCCTGCTGCTCCGCCGTGCCCAATTGGTGTTGCTTGAAGCGGCGCTCGCCCCGGACTTCCGGCGAGGCCTCGAGGAAGATCTTGACCTCGGCGTCGGGGAACACTTTGGTGCCGATGTCACGGCCCTCCATCACCACCCCGCCGCGCTCACCCATCCTGCGCTGTAGCATCACCATCCACTCCCGCACGCGCGCATGCACGGAGACACGCGAGGCCGCGTCGGTCACGTCCTGCTCCCGGATACGGGCGCTGACGTTCTCGCCGTCGAGCAGGACGCGGTTGCCGTCGACCTGGGGCTGCAGGTCGATCTTCGAGCGCTGCGCCAGATCGAGGAGCTCCGCTTCTTCGTCGAAGGAGACATCATTTTGTATGGCCTTCAGCGCCAGGGCGCGGTACATGGCCCCGGTCTCGATGTTCAGGTAGCCGTGTTTCCGGGCCACGCGCGCGGCCACGGTGCTCTTGCCGGCCCCGGCAGGGCCGTCGATGGCAATGACCAGTCGGCGGGGCTTGTTCTCCGGCATCGGCTAGCTTCGGCTCCGGGCGGCGGATTTGGCGGCGATCCGGGCGGCGGCTTCGGCCCGCTCCGTGCGGTCGGCCCGGCGCACCAGGCGCTTCGGACCCACCTGAATGTATTCGAATTCACGCGCCCCCACCAGCGCTTTTACCACTTCATTCACCTTCGATTTTGCGATGAAATGCCCGAAGAACTCTTCGATCTCTTTCGGTTCGGCCGCGATCACCGTCTCCAGATAACGCGAGACCAGCGCGGAAAGACCCTCCGCCACCGAGATCTCGAGACTCTTCTTCACCACCTCCGGCGCCCAGTGCTGCACCAGGGCGTACCGGTCCGCGCCAACGCGCAACACGCGAAGGTTGCTATTCAACTCGTGCAACGACCGCTCAACCGCTTCTTCCGTCACGCCTTTTCCCAGCCGGCCCGCCAATTCCAGCGCGGTCAAAGCGCCGGACTGTTCCAGGACTTCGAACGCATGGGCAAACAGCAGTTTTTCCCCGCGCTGTCCCGCGCCCGGCGCGCGTTTGGGATTGCGGTCGCCGATCGCCGCGTAGACATACGGAAACTCCGCCGGCGAGACCAGCAAATCATTCCCCGGTGCGTACGGCACGGCCAAGGCTGACTTGTCTGCGAGGAGCCGAGAGGAGAGCTCACGCGCTTCCACTCGCGCCGGATCGGTCAGCTTGTGCGCGGTCCGTTTGGCTTCGTCCTGCGAGCCGAGAAAGGCAGAGAGCAGATCCGGCGCCGGCATCGGCGGCATGGCCGGGCAGAACAAGCAGAATCCGGTCGCATCCAGGAGAGAACGCGCATCTTCCGCCGTACGCACAGGGCGCGCGCCCTCCGCCAGTCCCCAGTGCGCACGTCGGCCGGATTCGATCTCGTCGAGAAGCATCACCCTTGATTGTAACCGGGTGGCCGCGGCGTCCGGGTCAGATCCGCTTGAAGGCGCGCTGGATGTCTTGCATCGAATAGCGCAACACCACCGGACGCCCATGCGGACAGGTCATGGGACATTCCGTCTTGGCCAGTTCTTGCAGCAGCCAGTCCATCTTGTTCGGCTCGAGCGGCGTATTGATCTTGATGGCGGCATGGCAGGCGATGGAGGCCGCGATGCGATGCCGCACCGCGGCCAGATTCTCGTTCTGCTGCTCGCGCTCGAACTGCTCCAGCAATTCATGCAGCAGGCGCTCGATCCCGCCGGCGTCCACTCCGGCGGGCGCGGTCTTCACCGCGATGGTCCGCGCGCCGAACGGCTCGACCTCGAATCCGTTGGCCCGCAGCTCGCCGGCGATCTCCGTGAAGACGGCCTGCTGCCCCGGCGTGAGTTCCACGATCAGAGGCATCAAAAGCCGCTGGCCCTGGACGGTTTCCGTGTCGCGCTGTTGCAGCACGCGCTCGAACAGCACGCGCTCATGGGCCACGTGCTGGTCGATGATCCACAAGCCCTCGTGATTCACCGCCAGGATGAATGATTCACGGATCTGGCCCAAAGCCTTGAGCGACGCGAGGCTTGTGAGATCGCCGCGAGTGTCTTCCTCGACCTCGATCGCTCCGGCACAGCGGTCGGCCAGGTTGCCATTCGCCACCGCCGGCATGCGCGCCGCGGGTACTGTGGCATCGGCCTCGACGGCGATCCCGCCTTCGAAGGCGATGCGCTGCGTCATCGGCGGCGGTGTGGGCGCCGAAAGTGAGAAGGCTCCGCCGGTCATCGCGATCGCGCCCGGCGAAAGTCCCAGCCCCGCCGTCGGCTGCGCGGTGATCTCCCGGGTGAACTGCGGTACCGGGCGGGCCTTCATCAGCGTGGCGCGGATGGAATCGCGCACGAAATCATGCACCAGGGACTGCTGCCGGAATCGCACCTCCGTCTTCGCCGGATGCACATTGCAATCCACCTCCGCCGGCGGCATCTCCAGGAACAGCAGCACCACGGGAAACACCGTGGGCGGAAGGATATTGCGATAGGCCTCAGTGAGCGCGTGCTGGATCAGACGGTCTTTGATCAGCCGGCCGTTGACGAAGATAAAGATCGAATTTCGATTCAACTTCTGGATCTCCGGCTTGGAAACGAATCCATGAACGCGCACCTGGCCGGGTTCAGGCGGCGTGTACTCCGCCTCGCGGCGCCAGGGCGGAGGCTCCGGGAGTCCCGCGCGGGCCAGATCGAGCTCGGCGGCGATGGGAACAAGCTGGTCCAGCGTCTCCCGGCCAAACACCTGGAAGATGCGCTCGGCGTGCGACTTTACCGGCGTGGCGATCAGCATCGCGTTCGTCGCCGAGTGCAATTCGATGTGTCTTTCCGGGTGCGCCAGCGCGTAATGCGTGACCAGCGTGGCGATGTGCGAGAGCTCGGTCGACTCCGCCTTCAGGAATTTCTTGCGCGCGGGCGTGTTGAAGAACAGGTCGCGCATGGTGACCGATGTCCCCACCGGCAGCCCGGCCTCCTCGATGTTCTGGATACGGCCGCCGGCGATCTCGATGCGCGTGCCCGAATCCTCGCCCTCCGTCCGGCTCTCCAGCGTGATGCGCGAAACGGCCGCGATCGAAGGCAGGCCCTCCCCGCGGAAGCCCAGCGTCGCAATGTTCAGCAGGTCCTCGGCGTCTTTGATCTTTGAGGTGGCGTGGCGCTCGAAGGCGAGCATGGCATCGTCGCGCACCATGCCCTGGCCGTTGTCAGTGATCTGAATGAGTTTCTTGCCGCCCGCTTCCACCGCGATGCGGATGCGCGTCGCCCCGGCGTCCAGCGCGTTCTCCAGCAGTTCCTTCACCACCGACGCCGGACGCTCCACCACCTCGCCGGCGGCGATCTTGTTGGCGACCTGTTCGGAGAGTACGTGGATGCGGGCCACGGCTCTAGTCTATCCGCTGCCGCTGGTTTTTACCGCTGGTGATGAATAGGACGCGAATAGCAACTCCCATAAATAATCGCATTGTCCTTTTTGGAATCGCCTGTATGATGATGCCGCTCATGAAGGCACATCCCCGGTCCATCCTGCGGCTGTACCTTTTTGTTCTGACCCTCGCGGCATCATCCCTGGGCGCGGAGAACCGGCGCGACCTGGCCTATGGCGCGCATCCCGCGCAAACGCTCGACCTGTATCTGCCCGATGCCAAGCCCGGATTCGCGACATTGGTCTTCGTCCACGGCGGCAGCCTCATGGGCGGCGACAAAGCCGACGACGATTACAAGAATGTCTGCACCCAATTCCCCAAGTCCGGCCTGGGCTGCGCCAGCATCAATTACCGGCTGGCCAAGGACGCAGACTGGCCCGCGCAGGCGGAAGATGTGGCCGCGGCCGTGGCTTTTGTCCGCAAGACGGTGGCTGCGGCCGGTGGTGACCCGAAAAAGATCTTCCTGATGGGCCACAGTTCGGGAGCGATGCTCGCCGCTGTGGTCGCCAGCGACGAGCGGTTCCTCGCAGCCCATAACCTTAAGCCCACAGATCTTGCCGGAGCGATTCCCATGGGCTCGATCATGTGGGATGAGGAGTTCGAGGCCATCGCGGCCAACACCCCGAAGGAACGCATCGCCCAGGCCTTCAAGTACGACACTCATTACAAGATGTTCGGCACGCCGGAGAAATACATCGCCGCCTGGCCGATGAAGCACGTGAACGCCGCCATGCCGCCCTTCCTCTTCCTGATCGCCGAAGCCGAACAGGAACAGCCTCCCATCCTGCGCCACGCTCAGACCTTCTGCGCCGCCGCGACAAAACTGGGTGTGGAGTGTTCCTGGAAGGTCCTAAAAGACCGCAAACACATGACCGCGATGACCAAGATGGCAGAGAAAGGCGACACGGCCTTTCTTCTAGTGATGGAGTTCATGCAAGGGCACTCCGCAAAGTAAGAGTCATGCGGTTTCATCAATTACACCCATCAAATGCGAGCTACATTGCCATGTGAAATAGTTCAGAAGACCGCTGGGGTTGGGACGAATTGTCATCTTTAAGCACTCTGCAGAATCACTCGCTAAACGTCTTGATTGCTCGTTTTTGCCAATTTGATAGTTGGTCGACAGGACGTCCGAAAAATTCGGCTACCGCAAGAGTCAAATCAAAGAAGAAGTCACTAACAATTCTCAAAGCTAGCCTCACATCCTGATCGCTTCTCCCGATACTTAAAGTCCATTCAGGGTTTTCCATTTCTCCAATCCTGCTTGTCAAGTTACTTAGCTGCCAGTCTGAGTAACTAATACTAAGGGGCAAAGCAGCTTGGTATTTCGAGCGAATCTCGCCTGGAAGTCCATTCACTCTGTCTTCCAATGTTGGCCAGCCACCTTTTGGTTGTATAGCTCTTGCCTGTTCAATCACCTCGCGATCTTTGCCTGTGAAACGATCAACATTCAAGCTTCTGGCTAGAACATTCGCGCTTTGGCCAACGGTATCTAGGAGAGTGCTCGCCAATTCCTCTGAACCTCGGACTGTGATTGCGTTAAGCGCACTCTCATACACTTGCATCGCCAGGACGCAGGCCTGTGGTCCGTAGCCCGATTTAGCAAGCCGTATGCTTGCGCGACTATCATCAAATGCTTTTGCAAAAAGTAATGACATCGCAAGTTGAGTCTTAGTGTCGCGCGGGAAACTTTCTCCTTCAAAAATTGCTTCTGCAACCCTCCACCATAAGGTCTACGGCCTTGGCCGTCTTGGGGAATGGGATCACCTCGCGCAGGCTTGTGGCGCCGGCCAGTAGCATCACGATGCGGTCGAGTCCCAGCGCGATGCCGCCATGCGGGGGCGTGCCGTATTCCAACGCCTCCAGGAAGAACCCGAAGCGGGCCCGGGCTTCCTCGTCCGTCATGCCCAGCGCCTTGAAGATCTGGCTCTGCACATCCTGCCGATGGATGCGGATGGAACCGGACCCCAACTCGGTGCCATTCAGCACCACGTCATAGGCCAGCGCGCGGACGGAATCGAGATCGCGCCCGGCCAATACTTTCTCCATGTCCTGTTCGTGCGGTGAGGTGAACGGGTGATGCGCCGCGTTGTAGCGTTTTTCTTCCTCGTCCCACTCGAACATGGGGAAATCCGTGACCCACGTCAGGCGATAACTGGATGATTCCTTCGCGTCACCATCGAAAGCGCCATGCCTGGCGGCATACTTGCGCCCCAACTCCGATCGGAGCATTCCGGCCGAGGTGTAGACCGCTGTCTCGGCCTTGCGCAACTCTGCTGGCGGCGCATCCGCACGTGCGCCGCCGCCGACCAGCACGATTAGGTCTCCCTCGGCGGATTGCGAAGCTGCGCGGACCTTCGCCACACTCTCGGGCCAGGATTTCTCCAGCCGCTTCAAGTCGTCAATAACCTTGGCGCCGCCCTTGGCGGAGAACAGCTCTCGGTTTTCGTCGCGTTCCTTGCGCGAGACTTCACCCACCTTGGGGATGCGTACGGCCACCAGCGGCAGTCCGGCATCGAGCCCGAGTGTCTGCACTGCGTCGGAGGAAAATGCAGACTTCACATCGGCAAGTGCGGGCAGGCGCATGTCCGGCTTGTCGCTGCCATACCGGCGCAGGGCTTCGTCATAGGTCATGCGCGGAAACGGCGTCGGCAATTCCACACCGGCGGCGGCAAAGGCCGCTTTCAGGAAGCCTTCCACCACGGCGAACACCGTTTCCTGCCGCGGATAGGTCATCTCCAGATCGATCTGGGTGAACTCCGGCTGGCGGTCGGCGCGCAGGTCCTCGTCACGGAAGCAGCGCACGATCTGGAAGTATTTCTCACACCCGGAGATCATCAGGATCTGCTTGAACAACTGCGGCGACTGCGGCAGCGCATAGAACGATCCCGGATAGATCCGGCTGGGGACCAGATAGTCGCGCGCGCCTTCCGGCGTGGAGCGCGTGAGGAACGGGGTCTCGATCTCGAAAAATCCCTGCGCCGACAGATGATTGCGGATGGCCAGCGCCACCTTGTGCCGCAGCTCGAGGTTCTCCTGCATCGCCGGACGACGCAGGTCGAGGTAACGATACTTCAACCGCATCTCCTCGTTGGCGATGGCGCTGGTCGCGTCCTCGGCCGGGGAGAAGGGCGGCGTCTTCGACTCGTTGAGGATGCGCAGCTCTTCCGCCGCCACCTCGATCTCACCGGTGGGCAGGTTCTTGTTGATGGTGTTCGCGTCCCGCTTGACCACGCGCCCCACCACCGCCAGCACGAACTCGGAGCGGACGGATGACGCCTTGGCGTGCAGCGCCGGGTCGGCGCTTGCGTCGACAACAATCTGGGTGATGCCGGTACGGTCGCGCAGGTCAAGGAAAAGCAGCTGGCCGAGGTCGCGTCGCCGGTTCACCCAGCCCATGAGAATGACGTGAGCGCCGGCATCGGCCGCGCGCAGCGCGCCGTTGGCGTGGGTGCGTTCGAGATTGCCGAGAAGATCGAGCATTGAAGTCAGGGACCGCAGCACATCGCGGCCGGTACAAAGGAACTAATAGTGTAAATGGAAAGCCGATGTTGGCTGGGCCGGGCCGGCGACGAAGTGTCTCAATCTTTTCAGCTCAGAGTCTTTACGATCTCACCACGCGACACTGTGACCTGTTCACCGCTTGTCAGATCCTTCACCGCAAACGCACCGGCCTTCACTTCATTCTCGCCAATGATCACCACAAACGGGATCCCCGCCCGTTCAGCGGATTCGAATGATTTCTTCAGACGGAAGGATTCATCGCCGACTTCCACGGCCATCCCCTGCTCTCGCAGCTCATGCGCTAGCTTGGCTGCTTCTGGGTTCATGCCTGCGCCCAGTGGCGCGATGTAGGCGCGTGGCGCAGTCGCCGGCGCTGTTACGCCCTCGGCTTCCAGCGCGATCACAAACCGGTCGAGGCCCAGCGCGAAGCCGATACCCGGCGCCTTGGGCCCGCCCAGCGATTCGCTTAAACCGTCATACCGTCCACCTCCGAGCAGTGCGCTCTGCGCGCCCAACCCGCCGTGGCTGAATTCGAAAGTGGTGCGGGTGTAGTAATCGATGCCGCGCACCATGCGCTCATTCACGTCATAGCGGATCCCGGTCGCGTCCAGGATCGATTTGACCTCGGAGAAATGGACCCGGCACTTTTCGTCGAGATATTGGCCGATGGTGGGCAGGGCGGCGATCTTGGGCTGGTCCTCCGGCACCTTGCAATCGAGCACGCGCAGCGGATTGTTCACCGCCCGGCGCCGGCAATCGGCGCACATGGTGTGGACCACATCTTTCAGCGCGGCGCGCAGGGCCTCGTTGTACTTCGGCCGGCAGTCCGCGCAGCCCACCGAGTTCAGATGCAGCGACCACTGCTGGATCCCCACCTCGCGCAGCAGGTCCGCCAGCATGACGATGACCTCGGCGTCCCGTGCCGGCGATTCGCTGCCCGCGCTGGGCGGCCCCAGTACCTCCGCGCCGATCTGGTAGAACTGGCGGTAACGGCCTTTCTGCGGACGCTCCCGGCGGAACTGCGGCCCCACGTAATACAGCTTCTGCAGCATCCCGCTCTCGCCCAGCTTGTGTTCAATATAGGCGCGGACCACTCCGGCGGTGTTCTCCGGACGCAGGGTCAGGGACTGCGATCTCTCGCTCTGGGCGCGGGCCTTGTCTTCCCAGGTGAACATCTCCTTGCCCACGATGTCGGTCTCTTCGCCCACGCCGCGCGCGAAGAGTTCCGTGGCCTCGAAGATCGGCGTACGGATCTCGTGGAAGTTGTAGCGGTGGAAGACCCGGCGGGCGGAGTCCTCCACGTGCTGCCAGAGTGATGTGTCCGGCGGCAGGATGTCACGCGTCCCACGAACGGCTTTGATCGGTTGTCGAGTGTCGGCCATCGGCAGTCAGTTCAGAGGAACAGGATACCAGCACACTTCCCGGCGATGGTTCAGAGGTTCGCGGACTCCCGTAAGTACTGCTCCCGATATCCCAGATAATTCTTCGCGTACTGCAGGATCATCTGTTGCGTGGCTTCGTCATCGATCTTCTTCTTGAACTTGCCCGGCAACCCGGCCCACAACGAGTAGGGCTCGATCACGGTGTTCTCCGGGATGACCGCGCCCGCGGCGATGATCGACCCCTCCCCCACCACCGCGTTGTTCAAAACCACCGCGCCCATGCCGATCAGGCAACAGTCGCCGATGGTGCAGCCATGCAGCGTGACGTTGTGCCCCACCGTCACCCAGTCCCCCACGATGACTTTGTATTTGTTCAGCATCCCGTGGAGCACGGAACAGTCCAGGACATTGGAATTCGCTCCGACGCGGATCGAGTTCACATCGCCGCGCACCACGGCGTTCATCCAAACGCTGGCATTCTCAGCCAGCACCACGTCGCCGATGACCTGCGAGGAAAAGTCCACGTAACAACCGGCGCCGATCTGTGGTAGCACACCTTGATAGGGGCGCAGCATCCCTGCCCTTCCCGCCAAGAGATTGATTCTATGGAAGATATCATGCTCTGGAGAATTCAAGATGATTTTCCCAAAACGGAAATTTTTCGTCTTGTTCCGAAAACAGAACAAGATTGCGATTTTTGCGGACGAGTGGCCGGTTCTTGATACAACCCACGCAGGTCGAAACCGTATGGGCAAATCCGTTGGCGCTTTCACTCTACTGCTGGCGGTTTTGAGTCCGGCGCTTGCCCAGGATGTTTCGACCGGAGCGCTCCGGGGCACGGTCTTGGACCCGACCGGTGCCCGCGTCACGGAGGCGGTTGTCACCCTCCGGAATCCGGCGAACGGAGACCAGCGGGAGCAGAGGGGTTCCCCCAACGGGACATTCGCCTTCTCTCTGCTTCCGCCGGCGCTCTATGACCTTGAGATCCACGCCCAGGGATTTCAGGCCACCCGCTACACCCAGATCAAAGTCGACCTGGGCGCCACGGTCGCATTGATAATCAAGTTGAAGGTGGCGACACAGCAGGAGGTGGTGGAAGTCGAAGGCGGCGCACCCCTGGTCGAGACCCAGTCCAGCGAAGTCACGGACGTGATCGATCAACGCGCTGTCGAGGATCTTCCGCTCAACGGCCGCAGGTTCTCCGACCTTGCCGTGTTGACCGGCGGTGTCACGCAAGACCCTCGTAGCCTGACCTCAGCCGGCAACGGCGATCTGGCGTTCGGCGGCGTCCGCGGATTTCAATCCACATTTCTGGTGGACGGCTCGGACAATAACAACGGATTCTTTGCCCAGGCCCGCGGAAGGTATCGCGCCCCCTATCAATTCAGCAATGAGGTGATCCAGGAATTCCGCGTCTCGTCGAACCTTGCCGGCGCGGAGGTCGGCCGTTCCGGCGGCGCCGTGATCAACGTGGTCACGAAGTCGGGCGGCAACGTCACGCATGGCAGCTTGTTCTATTACCTGCGTGACGGGGAGTTCGCGGCTGTCCATCCATTTGTCCGCAAGAAATATCCCGACCGTCAACACCAGTTCGGTGGCAGTGTGAGCGGCCCCATCAAACGGGGCCGTATCTTTTACTTTGCAAGTTTTGACCAGCACATCTTCCACATCCCCACCGTGGTGCGGTTCGAGGATGGTTCGTCGCAAGTGGTCCCGCAACCGGCGGATTTCGATCTGTTCGACCAGCAACTCGTGGCTGACACGGCTACCCAGCTCTCGACCCTCGCCGGCCAGTTCCGTACCGCCTTGACCGGCCAGGCGGCGTTCCTCAAGATGGATTTCAAGCTGTCGCCGCGCCACGACTTGGGTATACGGCTGAATCTCTCTCGCTTTGGCGGGGAGAATAACGTGTTCTTCGACGATGCCAGCCCCTTTACCACCTTCGGCATTGCCGGCAACGGTGAAGAGAGTGTCGCCACGGAGAGTATGAACGCGTCCTTGAATAGCGTCTTCGGCACCCGCTGGACCAGCCACTTGCGGGTGCAATTCTCGCGTGACGACCAGGACTCCAGCGCCAACAGCCCGGCGCCGATCACGCAGGTGAGCGGCCTCATCAGCGGGTTCGGACGCTCCTCCATCCTGCCGCGTGCCACGAACGAGCATCGCTGGCATATCGCGGAGACGGTGGGCTTCTATTCGCCCCGCCACACCCTCAAGTTCGGCGGCGACGCGATGGTCACCCGCACGGAGAACTTCTTTCCCTCTCTGTTCGGTGGGAAATACATCTTTGACAACATCCGAGTGAATCCGTTCACGTTCGTGCCCCAGACATTCGGCCTTTCGCTCACGCCCTTGCGCGCCTACGCCCATGTGGTCCCGCGCTACTACATCCAGAACTTTGGCAGTGCCGTGAACCATCCGAATTCAAATGATTTCAGTTTGTTCGTGCAGGACACGATCCGCCTTGGCGATCATCTCGCCCTCAATCTGGGTGTCCGTTACGACTTGCAGACGATGAGTGTTGACGGTCTTCAGACCAATCCCTTGTGGCCGGACTCAGGCAAACTGCCCAGTGATACGAACAACGTATCGCCCCGCATCGGTTTCGCCGCCTCATTCGGCCCGGGCGACCGCCCGTTCGTGACCCGGGGAGGATACGGGATGTTTTACGTCCGGATCCCGCAGATCTATGTGTCCACCGTCGCGCGCGAGAACGGCTTGAACCAGCAGCGCCTCTTTCTTGACAACGCCGATTTCTTCCAGCGCCAGGTCTTCCCCGTCTATCCGGCGCCTCTTGTGGCCTGCGGTGTCACGGCGACATCCTGCGCCTTGCCCGTCAATGTCGCCGGATTTGCCACGACCGGTATCTCCAGCTTCACCCCGCGCTACCAAACGCCTTACGTGCAACAGGCCAACCTCAGCGTGGAGAAAGAAGTGCTGCGCCGCACCGCGGTCGGAGCGGCGTATCTGTTTGTCGCGGGCAAACATCTGATTCGCGCTCGTGATGCCAACCTCCCGCAACCGGTCACACTCGACTACCCCGTGTTTGACGATACCGGCACTACCTTTACCGGCGAGTTCCTGCCCGTCACTTCCTTCTCGCAGTGGCGGTTCGCGCCCAGCCTGACCTGTCCGTTCCCGCCCTGCATCGACCCGCTGCAGCGTCCGATCAACAGCGTGGGCGCGATCAACGTCTTCGAGACCGCGGCCTCGAGCGTGTATCACGGCCTGACCATCTCGGCGAAGCGCCGCATGACCAACAACTTTTATTTCCGGTTCGCCTATACCTGGGCCAAAGCCATCGACACCGGCCCGGACGCGCTACTCATCGGCTCCTCGCAAGTGGAGAACACGTTCAATACCCGCGCCGAACGCGCGCTCAGCGTCACTGACCAGCGCCACCGGATGGTGTTCGCCATGACCGCCGACCCTATGCCCTTCGGGCGCGATCGCAAGGCCCTTGCACGGATATTCAATGACTGGAAGATCGCGACCATCGTCAGCGCCGGCAGTGGACGCCCCCTGAGCGCACGCCTGACCGGCGACGCCAATCGCGACGGCAACTTCAACAACGACCGCCTGGCCGGCGCTCGCCGCAACCGATTCACCGGACCGGATTACTTCTCAACCGAAGCCCGGCTGACGCGAAAATTTGTGATCACTCCCCAATGGAGGCTGGAAGCAAGCCTGGAAGCGTTCAACCTGTTCAACCGCAATAACAAAAGGGTGGACTTGAGTGACAACGGTTTTGCCTCCTCCGCCGCCGCCTTTGTGGAATACACAAAAACAGTGAATGGTCTGTTCTATCCCGGCTACCTCCGGCAGCGCAGCACCTTCCTCCAACCCATGGATTCTTATGCGCCCCGCCAGATCCAGCTCTCCCTGCGCGTCAAGTTCTGAATTGAAACCTTTCGCTTGCAGTACCATCCAATCGATCATGGGCATTCGTGTCTTTGCCGTCTCCGCCATTGTCCTTTCCGGGATACTGTTCCTCTCCTTCCAACTGCTCAGGCCTGATTCATCGGCTGCGGAGTCGTCTTCCGGCGGGCCTCGCGTCCCGGTGATCGTGGAATTGTTCACATCCGAAGGGTGTTCCAGCTGTCCACCCGCCGATGCTCTTTTGTTCGAGTTGGAGAAGCAACCGGTCGCCAATGCCGAGATCATCGTTCTTGGTGAGCATGTCGATTACTGGAATTACATCGGGTGGACTGACCGCTTCTCTTCGGCTGATTTCAGCGAGCGACAGAGCCAATACGCGGGTACATTCGGCTTGGACAGCATCTATACGCCGCAGATGGTGGTGGATGGCGCGGCTGAGTTCAACGGCACGAGCGAAGGCCATGCACGGCGTGCGATCGCAGAATCCGCGCGCCAACCGAAAGCCGTATTGAAGCTCCAAGCGCAGCCGGATACCGGTGCCGCGAATCAATTCAAGGTTGAAGTATCCGCCACGGACATTCCCGCCGGCCTGAAGGGACAATTGCGGCTATTCCTCGCCGTCACCGAATCCGGCCTGGAATCATCCGTGAAGCGCGGCGAAAATGACGGCCGGGTGCTGCGGCACACAGGGGTCGTGCGTTCCTTGATCGCCGTCAAGGGATTCGATCCGCACAAGCCCGGATCCACACTCGCCGACTTGCAGATCAAGCCGGATTGGAAGCGAAGCAATCTTCACCTGGTCGCATTCCTGCAGTTGATGCCGGCGCGGAAGATCGTGGGCGCGGCTTCGATCCGGATGCCATGAAACGCAGTGTTCATGCGGTCCGGCTTGACGCACCCTGCCCCTTCCTGAAACACTGATAGTTCATCCGACTGGATTGGAAGGCAGGTGTATCGAGCATGGCGGAAGTGCGAGTGCAAGAGGGCGAGCCGTTGGAGAACGCCCTGCGCCGCTTCAAGCGCAAGGTCCAGACTGAGGACATCATCAAAGAGGTGAAGCGCCACAGCTTCTATCTGAAACCGGGCGAGAAGAAGCGTCTGAAGCAGGCATTGGCGAGGAAGCGGAACCGGAAGAAGGCCCGCAAGGAACACGCGGATTAGCCCTATTAACCACCCAGTCAATAGCCACAAAAAAGAAAATATCGCTTGAATTGGGCTGCATTCACTCCTAGAATGCAGCCCATTCTAGTTGGTGGTTGTGTCCAGGGATCCCGTCCTCATCATGCAAGACCGCCGGCGGGGCCGGCGGAGGCCGAATCGAACCAGTCGGGATTGCACACAACCCCCGGCTTCGTCTCTCCGCGATGCAGCGCCGCTGCCGCCCTGGGGCCCAGCTCGGGGATCACCGGGTCGTGGTGCGCTATGGAATTCCAGGACAAGCATTTGAAGTGCGTGGACTGCGGGCAGGATTTCGTATTCACCGCGGGCGAACAACTGTTCTTCCATGACAAGCAGTTCAAGAATGAACCCAAGCGTTGCAAGGGGTGCAAGACGAAGCGGCTCTCGGCCCTCGGCGTGAAACCGGCAAACACTCCGCCCAAAGTGGAGACGAGGACCAATTGCTCCGCCTGCGGCAAAGAGACCACCGTCCCGTTCAAGCCCACCCAGGGTCGTCCGGTGCTCTGCCGTGAGTGCTTCCAGCAAAAACGTGCGCCCATGTCCGCTGCGCCGCCTTCGCAGGGCGTTCCTCCGGTGGCGCCGGTCTCGGCTTGAGCTTGGAAAGCTGACGCCAATAGATCAACCGGCCTGCTTAGGCCGGTTTTGTTTTTCTTGCGTGGCGGCAACTAGACCGCGCGCTTGGTGGCGCTCTTCCCCGGCGCCGATCCGGATTTCGGTGGTAACGGGACTGTATGCTGTTGTTTGCGGTCTTCCTGACTCACCAGCATGGCCTCGATCTGCCGCACCAGCACATTGGCATGGATGGGCTTCACCAGCATGGTCCCGGCGCCATGCGCGGAGTAATCCGCAGCCAGCAACGGATACGCGGTCAGCAGCGCCACCGCCGGCTCATACGTCTGCTCTTTGGCGACTCTAAGCACTTCATACCCGGACTTTTCGTGTTCCAGGTTCACTTCCGTGATCACCATGTGGAATTGGGCGTTCTGCAGGCGGCGGATGGCCTGTCCGGAGGTGGCGGCGATCTCCACCTCGAAACCGTGGCTTTCCAGCAGCGCTTTAAGCGTGAGTAAGACCGTGAGCTCGTGATCTGCGATGAGGATGCGTCGCTTCATGAGCGACCTCCCGCAAACTACTGACAACTTTGTCGAGCTCGATCCGGGCGAAGGACCGGGCGGAAGTGGGGCCGTTGACACCGCTATAATACCCCTTGTGGCAAGCTTTTTCGTGGAAAATTTCGGCTGTCGCGCTACGCAAGCGGATGGCGCCGCCATCGAGCGCGCCTTGCAGGAGCGCGGCTTCGCTTCGGTCGCGCGCGAACGCGCTGACGTAGTGGTGGTGAATACGTGTACGGTCACCGCGGCCGCCGATTCCGATGCCCGCCACACCATCCGCCGTATCCACCGTGAGAATCCGGGATGCAAGATCCTGGTCACGGGCTGCTACGCCCAACGCGCACCCGGCGAAGTCGCGTCGCTTCCCGGCGTGCAGTGGGTGGTGGGCAATTCTCACAAGTCACACGTCGCCGAGTTGATCGGACGATCCGCGAATGGCGATCATCGGCACGCGGGATCGAGCGGACCTCCTGCAGCGGAATCTAGTGGCTATTTGGAAACGCCGCATTTTGAGCAAGCCCAAAGCGGTCCATCGTCGGATGGATTTGTTTCGCTGAGTGAACTCTCAGGTCAGGCTCACCTGCCGGAAGCGCAAGTCCGGTTGGTCGGTGACATTTTTGCCCATACGGAACTGATGGCTGCGCCGGTGTTCGAACCCGGTGTGAATGCCGCCAAGACCCGGCCCAATCTCAAAGTCCAGGACGGCTGCGACAACCGCTGTAGCTTCTGCGTGATCCCATTCGTGCGCGGCCAGAGCCGCTCCCTGTCGTTGTCCAATGTTTTGCAGGAAGTGGATTCGCTGGTCGCCGCCGGATATCGTGAGATCGTAGTCAGCGGCATCAATCTCGGCCGCTGGGGCCGAGACTTCGCGCCGCAGTCACGATTCGAAGATCTGGTGATCGCGATCTTGCGGGAAACCTCGCTCCAACGGCTGCGCATCAGCTCCGTCGAACCGATGGACTGGAGCGAGGAACTCATCGGCCTGATGGCCCGCGAGCCGCGCATCTGTAAGCACGCCCATGTGCCGTTGCAGTCGGGCAGCGACCGAATCCTGCGCGCCATGCATCGCAAGTACCGGCCCTGGCACTACGCCGAGCACATCCGCAAGATCCGCGCCGCCGCGCCTCAGGCCGCGATCGGCGCGGACGTGATGGTCGGATTCCCCGGCGAAACAGATGAACTGTTCGAGGAGAGCCGCCGCTTCATCGACGGCCTGCCGTTCACCTATCTGCATGTCTTCACTTTTTCCGCGCGCCCGGGCACACCGGCGGCCAAGATGCCGGATCAGGTTCCGGTAAACATCGCGCGGGAACGCAATCGTATCCTGCGCGATCTTGCCGCCGAGAAGAACCGCGCCTTCCGCCAGTCACTGCAAGGACAGGAGATCGAGGCCATCACCCTGCATCCGCGAGAGGATGGCCGCACCGAAGCCCTGACTACGAATTACCTGAAGCTGCAGCTGTCCGGCGTGCTGCCCGCCAATCACCGCGTGACCGCCCGCATCGATGGGCTGAACGCTGACGGGTTGTTCGGCGCGGCCGTCTAGGCGCTTCGGCAAAAACATTTCCTGCTATACTGGGCACTCCATTTCACCTGCCTTGGGCATGGGAGGACGGTATCGATAAGCGTTTTATCCGCATCAATGAGCGCATCCGCGCACGCGAAGTCCGCGTGATCGGCGCCGATGGCGAACAATTGGGTGTCATGCAAGTCTTTGAGGCCGTGAAGAAGGCCCGCGAAGCCGGGCTCGACCTGGTTGAGATCGCTCCCACCGCCGTGCCTCCCGTTTGCCGCATCCAGGACTACGGCAAGTTCCTCTACGAACAGGGCAAAAAAGAAAAGGCCGCCAAGAAATCACAGAAGAACATCGTCCTCAAGGAAGTGAAGTTCAGCGTCAACGTGGACGAGCATGACTTTGTGACCAAGCGCAACCATGTGGTCCGCTTCCTCGGCGAGGGTGACAAGGTAAAGGCCAGCCTTCGATTCAAAGGACGCGAGATGGCCCACCGCGAGCTTGGCCGGGCCGTGCTTGAACGCCTGACCAAGGAAGTGGGCGAGGTGGGCATGATCGAGACGTATCCGCGCATGGAAGGCAATACCATGCACCTGATCATTGCCCCCAAGAAGGAAGGCACTGCCAAGCCGAAACCGCCAAAGTCTCAGGCACCGCCGTCGCCTTCTCCGGCGCCCCAAGTGCAAAAACCGCAGGTATAGCGCCAAGATTGGATCAGGAGGCCCGGAACCCGTTCCGGGCCTTTTGCTTTGTTTGGGCACTCGTGACCGGGATGCCTTGAATTCCTGACTGGGAAGCCCCGCCTCATTATCTGACACTAGATTCTTTACAGGGAAGCCCCCGCCTCTCATCCATACTCCCGACTCTCGACTGGGAAGCCCCCGACTTTAGTCGGGGGAGCAGCCGCTTTAGCGGCTGCGAAGAGAGCGCCGCTCCAAAAAGGTCGCGCGGGCTTTAGCCCTTCGCGAACAAACAACTAAGATTAGAATCTCCTCGTGAACAAAGTCGCTAAATTCCTGATTGCAGGAACCATTTTCATCCTGATCTGGACCACACTGTTCCTGAAATTCGTGCTCCCTTACTTCGCCGGTTTCTTCTTTGGCTTCGGCATTGATCTGCCATTTTCGAGTCGCTGGGTAGCAGAACACTCTGTACTTGCGTCGATTATCGTCTGGAGCCTTCTTGCCCTGCCCTTCGCTGTCGCTTTCTGCTCACTCATGCTCGTCCTGCGCCGCCTCCGCAAGTCGCGCCAAAACGCCTCCTGACCCATGATCCCGGCGTCGTTTGCTATACTTAATAGATGTGCCAAGGCACATGAGTTAACCCGTAAGGTTTCCAATGGCATACAAGCTAAAGACCCACTCCGGGGCGAAGAAGCGCTTCAAGAAGACCGGTACCGGCAAGATCAAGCGGAACCAGGCTTTTGCGCGCCACATCCTGACCTCCAAGACCACCAAGTCCAAGCGCAAGCTGGACCTGTCGGCCCTGGTCAGCGATGCCGATGCCCCCAAGGTAAGACGAATGATCCCCTACTAATCGGGGAGGACGCCCCTAGCCGGGCGTCTGAACTGCGTGTGAAGAGGTCACAGGCCCGATCCCTTACCTCCAGCCGCAAAGACAGCCGGGACGTAGCCGGCGCTGAGACTAAAAAAGGAGACGGGCAGGCGGATGTGATGCCGCCGCGCCCGGTAACGATCAAATGGCACGCGTAAAACGTGGAAATAAGCGCACCCAGTACCGCAAAAAGATCCTGAAAAGGGCCAGCGGATACTTCCTCACCAAATCCAAGCTGTATCAGGCCGCCGAAGAAGCCGTGGAACGCGGCTTGAAGATGGCCTACTCCGGCCGCAAGCAAAAGAAGCGCCAGTTCCGCTCCCTGTGGATCGTGCGTATCAATGCGGCCGCCAAGCAGAACGGCCTCAGCTACAGCCAGTTCATCAGCGGACTGAAGAAGGGCGGCATCGAGCTGGACCGCAAGGTCCTCTCCGATATCGCCACCAAGGACGCAGCGGCGTTTGCATCGCTGGTCGCCCAGGCCAAGGCCGCGTTGGGGAAAGCCGCGTAACCGCAGCTCTCCGGGATCACAAAGACGCTCGCCTCGGCGGGCGTCTTTTGCTTGCCTGCTATATTCTCGTAAGACGATCGAATGCCGATGTACACCGTCCCCAAACTCGTTGACTACTCGCCGGCCACGCTGGACGCCGCGGCAAAGGACCTCATCGCTGCCTGCGAAGCCGAGTCGGCCGCGGTGAAGAGCGATTCCGACTACAAATCATTCCGCGACCACTGGATGGCGCGCAAGAACGGCATTCTCACCCAGATCAACGACGGTTGGCTGAAGGCCGCGCCCAAAGACGCCAAGCGCGACGTGGGCGCTCGAGTCAATGAGATCAAGAACGCCGTAGAACAGACGGTGGCCGGTGCGGAACAACGCCTGGCGGAGTCCGCGGCGAAGTCAAGCATGACTTCCGGTCGTGTGGACGTAACCTTGCCCGGTATCCGCCGTCCCCTTGGCGCCGAGCATCCCGTGATCCGCACCATGAATGCGATGGTCGCCGTGTTCAAGGCCATGGGTTACTCCGTGGGCGACGGTCCGGAGATCGAGACCGATTACTACAACTTCGAGTCGCTGAATTTCCCGCCGAACCATCCCGCGCGCGACACCCAGGACACCATCTTCCTCGTGGGCCAGGAGCAGAAACCACAGCGCGATCGCCTGTTGCTGCGCACCCACACGTCACCGGTGCAGATCCGCACCATGGAGAAGCAGAAGCCGCCGGTGCGCATCGTGATCCCCGGCAAAGTGCATCGCAACGACGCAGCCGACGCCACCCACTCGCCCGTCTTCCATCAGATCGAGGGCTTGTGCGTGGACACGCACATCACCTTCTGTGACCTCAAGGGCACGCTTGACCATGCCATGAAGTCATTCTTCGGCTCCAGCACCAGGACACGTTTCCAACCATCGTTCTTCCCGTTCACCGAGCCTAGCGCGGAGATGGCGCTTACCTGTTTCAAGTGTGGTGGAAGCGGCAAACTGGGCGCAAGCGAAAGTTGCCGCCTATGCAAGTCGACGGGATGGATCGAACTTCTGGGTTGCGGCATGGTGGACCCGAATGTCTATGGGTTTGTGGGCTACGACCCAGCCAAGGTCAGCGGCTTTGCCTTTGGCATGGGCGTGGAGCGGTTGGCCATGGCGCTCTATGACATTGATGACATCCAGCTCTTCTATCACGGGGATGTGAGGTTCCTGGAGCAGTTTGCATGATGGCCGTTTCTGGTTTCTCGTTCCTCGTTTGGGGTTTTAGAACCGCCCAGGTAAAACGCCGTGCTTGTAGAGCCAGAAGGATTATCGTGCCGATGGCACGGACGAAATTAGCTCAGCGCTTCAGCGCTGGGTAAACGAATGATGAAAGCAAAGTCCCAACGGGACGATTGAATAAACTAGAAACAGAACAATGAAGATTAGCCCCAAATGGCTGCGCGAGTTCGTTGACCTCAAGGTCGACGACCGAAAGCTCGCGGAAGACCTCACGCTCTCCGGCATCAACGTGGAGAAGGTCTCGGGGTCCGTCTTTGAGATGGACATCACCACCAACCGCGTGGACGCCATGAACCACTACGGCACGGCGCGTGAAGCGGCCGCGATCTACGACCTTGATCTCAAGCCACTTACCGCGAGACTGCCGAAGGCGACCGGCAAGAGCGGTATTTCCGTCCGCATCGATGTCCCCGAATCCTGCGCTCGCTTCACCGGGCAGGAGATCCGCGGCATGAAGATCGGCCCGGCCCAGTCGCGTGTGCAGAAGCGGTTCACCGAGCTGGAGCAGAAACCGATAAACAACGCCGCTGACGCGACGAACTACGTCTTGCTGATGATCGGCAAGCCCACGCACGCCTTCGACGCGGACAAGCTCGCCGGCGGCCAGATCATCGTCCGCCTGGCGAAACCCGGGGAATCGCTCAAGACGCTGGATGGTGTCGAGCGCAAGCTGCATCCCGAGGATGTGGTCGTCGCCGACGCTCAGAAACCCGTCGCCCTGGCCGGCGTGATGGGCGGCTGGGGAACGATGATCACGGACAGCACGAAGAATGTGTTCATCGAATCCGCCTGGTGGGACCCGGCGGCCATCCGCCGCACCGCGCGCCGCCACGGCATGCACACAGACGCCTCGCACCGCTTCGAGCGCGGCGCGGATTGGGCCGCATGTGACATTTCCACCGATCTAGTAAGCGAGCTGATCCTTGAGTCGGGCGGCGGTCAGTTGTCCGGTGAGAAGATCGACGTCATCGCACGCAAGGTCGGCCATCCGCCTGTCAGGCTGAACATCGTTGAGGTCAAACGGGTCCTCGGCAAAGACATCTCCGAGCAGGAGGTCCGCCGCATCCTGACCCGGCTCGGATTCTCACTGTCGGACACTGGTCCGAGCTTGTACACCGTCGAGATTCCCACCTGGCGGCTCGACGTGGAGCGCGAAATCGACCTCATTGAGGAGATCGCCCGCATCCACGGCTATGACCAGTTCCCCAGCACGCTCCCCTCATTCGCCGGTGGCGTGGTGGAACTTCCCCACGCCGCCCAGGAAGAAAAAGTGCGGCGCACGTTGCTATCGCTTGGGTACCACGAAGCACTCTCGAACACGTTCGTGGCCAAGGAAGATTCGCTGCGATTCTCTCCTCGAGCAGTGGTCGGTATCGCCAATCCCTTGAGCGAGGAAGCCTCAGCCATGCGCACGACTTTGGTGCCCGGGATGCTGGACATGCTGGCGCACAACTTGAATCGCGACGCGCAGGACGTCCGCCTATTCGAGTACGGTCATATCTACGCCATGCAAGGGGCATCGACCGATGAGTCCGCGTCGCTTTGCATGGGCGTCACGGCCGGCGCACTCGAAAGTATCTTGAAAGACTCGACAGAGATATTCCGTGTCTTGAAGGGCGACATGGAAGATCTGCTGGCTCCTTTTGAAGGGACCGTGACATTCAAGGCGGAGGCGCCGGCGTGGCTGCATCCCGGCCGCGGCGCGAGTGTGTTGGTGAATGGCACTGCGATAGGCCACTTCGGCCAGTTGCACCCTGAGGTCGCCACGGCCCGCAAGCTGAAGCAAGACGTTTATGTTGCCGAAGTAGCGATCGATTCGCTTTTCGAGCGGCCCCTGCACGTGCCTCGCTACACGAAGCTCTCGCGCTTCCCTGCCGTCGAGCGCGACTTCAGCTTCCTATGCGATGACGCCACCTCCTGGGCGCAGGTGTCGGCCGCCGTCCATGACCTTACGATCGCCGAGCTGCAAAGACTTGCCCCAGCCGAGATCTTCCGCGGCGGCTCCGTCCCGGCAGGCAAGTATTCACTGCTCCTGCGCGCCTGGTTTCAGTCCCACGACCGCACTTTGCGCGAAGACGAGCTGGCCTCCTGGTCGGAGAAGATCATCGCCGCCCTGATGCGACTGGGTGGCAATTTGCGCAAGTAGCGGTCGCCGTGATGTTTTGCCTTTGGTCTTCATTTCTGCAATACCGCACTTCGGCAGTTCTACAATCGCCTCACTCCTCTGCTAAACTATTTCTTCCCCGCTCGATCCCGGACCCGGAAAACTCACATCGATGTGCGCTTGGCGCGTGTGTGAGGTGTTCCGCGGCTCAGAGCAGGCTGGCGGGAGGGACCACCGCATGCCCTTCACCCATATCGACTCCATCGACGCTCTCAAACCCATCTGCCGCAAGCTGCGCATCGAGATCATCAAGATGATCGGCGCCTCCGGCAGCGGGCACCCCGGCGGCTCGCTTTCTGAGGTCGAGTTGCTCACCGCGCTCTACTTCGCCGTGCTGCGTCACGACCCAAAGAACCACGCCTGGGCGGACCGCGACCGTTTCATCCTTTCCAAGGGCCACGGCTGTCCGGCGCTCTACGCGGTGATGGCCGAGACCGGCTACATCGCCCATGACGTTCTAGGCACGCTTCGCAAGCTGGGTTCGCCGTTGCAGGGACATCCGGACAAGCGCTTCTTCCCGGCTCTCGAAGCCAACACCGGCTCTCTGGGTCAGGGCATCTCGCTCGGCATCGGCTGTGCCCTCGCCGCCAAACTCGACAAGAAGGACTTTCACACCTTCGTCATGATCGGTGACGGTGAGATCCAGGAAGGCCAGAACTGGGAAGCTGCCATGTTCGCGAGCTATCACAAGGTGGACAACCTCACCGTCATCGTCGACTACAACAAGCTGCAGCTCGACGGCTTCCTGAAAGACATCCTCGACATCAAGCCCCTGAAAGAAAAGTTCGAGGCCTTCGGTTGGAATACGGTCGAGATCGACGGCCATGATCTGGCGCAGGTCGTTCCGGCCCTCAAGAATGCGCGCGCCAACACCAGCGGCAAGCCTACCTGCATCATCGCCAATACCATCAAGGGCAAAGGCGTGAGCTTCATGGAGAACAGTCCGGAGTGGCACGGCGTTGCCCCCAAGCCGGACCAGGTCGCGGCCGCCGTCGCCGAGCTTGAAGCCCAGGAGGTCAAGTAAGTGTCCACCACGCCGGCAAAGCCGAAGTTCCAGTTGAAGATGGGCATGGCCACGCGCGAAGCTTACGGACAGGCCCTGGCCGAGTTGGGCCGCTCGAACCCGAATGTGGTCGCGCTCGATGCCGACCTGATGAAATCCACTTTCGCCGCCAAATTCGCGAAGGAGTTTCCCGACCGTTTCTGGTCCACCGGCATCGCCGAAGCCAACATGGTCTCCATCGCCTGCGGACTCGCGATGTGCGGCAAGATTCCCTTCGCCTCATCCTTTGCCGTGTTCATCATGGACAAGGGCTATGACCAGCTCCGCGTGGGAGCGGCGTACCCGAAGGTGAACGCGAAGTTCGTGGGCTCACATTCCGGCATCTCCATCGGTGAAGACGGCCCCAGCCAAATGTCGGTGGAAGACCTCGCGCTCGCCTGTGGCCTCGCTGGTTTCGTGGTACTCGCTCCCAGTGATGAATTCTGTACTCGCGCGCTTGTTCACCGGATGGCCGAGCACATTGGCCCGTGCTATATGCGCACCGGTCGGCCCAAGACCGCCATCCTCTATGGGCCTGAAGACACATTTGAGATCGGTAAAGCCAAGGTCCACGGCGACGGACGCGATCTGGCCATCATCGCCTGTGGCAATGAGGTCGCCTACGCATTGCAGGCCCAGGCTGAGCTGGAAGAGGAAGGCATTCACGCTCGGGTGCTGGACATGCACACCATCAAGCCGATCGATGAAGCCGCCATTGCCGCCGCGGCCAAGGAGTGCGGCGCCATCGTCACCGCTGAGGAGCATCTGCTCGACGGCGGATTGGGATCGCAGGTGGCGCGCGCCGTCACGCGTTCCACGCCTGTACCGATGGAATTCGTCGGCATCCAGAACACTTACGCCGAGTCCGCCACACCGGATCAACTGATGGAGAAGTACGGCCTCACCACGCCGTACATCGTCAAGGCGGCCAAGGCTGTATTGAAACGTAAGTGACAATGGGCGATACTCAGGGCATGAAAAAGAAATTTACAGCTCGCATTTGGCGTGAAGACGAATGGTTTATCGCCCAGTGCGTCGAAGTCGATGTCGTAAGTCAGGGACTCAGTGAAGACGAGGCTCTTGCAAATCTCCGCGAGGCCTTGGAGCTGCACTTTGAGGACCCGGTGGCGACTTCCGTTCCTGAAACGCGCACCATTGAGGTCGAGATTGGCGCCGCTTAAGCCCCTTCCATTCGGGGAGGTCCGTCGCAAGCTTGAGACTGCTGGGTGGACAGTTGTCGGGCAACGCGGCAGCCACGTCAAGTTCCTCAAGAGGTTTGCTGACGGGAGTACGAGGACCACAACAGTACCTAACCATCGAGAAGTTCGAGTGGGCACCCTCGCTGGCATCATTCGGCAGACCGGAATGACCGTTGAATTATTCGTGAGCCTTTAGCTCCTACTTCCACCCCATCCTCTCCCTCAGCCCCGTGATGTGGGCCACGTGGTGCCGCCCGTGCCAGGCGTAGAGCCCCAGCATCCGCTCCAGGCTCATCTCTCCGTTCGAAGGATGGATCAGTTTTTTCTTCCAGTCCTCCGGCTTCAAGGACCGCAGCAGATACATCCACCGCTTGTGCAACGCTTCCAGCAGATCGAGAGATGGGTCGATCGGCATCCCCGCCACTTCCGGCGTCCGCGCCCAATCGCTCTCTTCGTACGCCTTGATCTTGGGCGTGTCCTCGGTCAACGTCCACTTGAAGCGAATGAACGAGTGCGCGTGGCTCTCGGGAACGTGGTGCACCAGCTGGCGCACCGTCCATCCGCCAGGCCGATACGGTGTGTCGAGTTGCGCGTCACTCAACCCACGCACCGCCGCGCGCATCTGTGCCGGCGCGGCCTCAATCTGCTGGAGAAGTTGCTCCCGCTGTTCCGCGGAGTAGCCAGGCTTGTATTCGAATCTTCCGATCGGATAGCTGAGGTCACTCATGGTGGGTCTGCTCCAAGTCAGGATTAGTCCAGTTGCCGTAATTCTTTCTGCGTCACCAGGGTAATACCCAGCAGGATGAATCCGCCCGCCGCCAAGGGGGCGATGGCGTGAGGCGCACTGATCCAGCGCGTCAGATATCCCGCCAGCAGACTGCCCAGTGGCGGCAGCCCCAGATAGGCCATGGCGTAAATGCTCATGGTGCGGCCGCGCATCTCATCGTCCGCCATGTGCTGCAGCCGCACATTGACGATGGCCACCAGGATGATCGCCGCGAATCCCGCCAGAAACAGCATGGCACAGGAAAGCGCGAAGTTCTTGGACAAAGCGAACATCGCGATGGCCGCAAAATAGGCTGACCCGGAAGCGCTGATGACGATGCCGCGCCGCTTCGGCCGGCCCATGTAGGCGAATAGCACCGCGGCGAGGAATGCTCCAATCCCGGAGAACGCCATCAGCACGCCCAATCCTCGCTCCCCCGCGCCGAGCATGTCACGCGCGAACAAGGGAACAAAGGATAGCGCGGGGACCCCCAGGAACGCGACCAGCACCACCAGCCATAGCAGCACCGTCATCTTGGGGTTGGTGAAAACGTAGCGGAACCCTTCCCGCAACCGGGACCACAGGCTGCCCTCATCGATGGGGCTGGTCGCCGGACAATGCATGTTGCGCAGGGCAATGATCACCGCGAGAAAACTTAGGCCGTTGAGGAAGAAATTTCCCGCCATGCCGAACAGTTCCATGGCAAAACCACCCACGGTCGGGCCGATCACGCGCGAGAGATTGAACTGAGCGGAGTTGATGCCGATGGCGTTGGTCAGGTCCGCGCGCGGGACCAGCTGCGGGACAAGCGCCTGCTGGGCCGGCGCCGAGAGTGATGCCGCAACTCCGCTCACGAACGCCAGCAGGACGATGTGCGTCACCGTGATCCGCTCCGTCCAGGTCAGAGCCGCCCACAGCAAGGCGGAGACCATCAGCGCCACTGGCGTCATCAACAGCAGGCGTCGCCGGTCCAAGCGGTCCGCGATCACCCCGCCGATCACCGTGAACACCAGCAAGGGCGCGGCAGCGGCAAAACTCACCACGCCCAGCCAAAAGGCCGAGTTCGTAAGTTGCAGTACCAGCCATCCCTGGGCGATGTT
>JACPNP010000035.1 GCA_016185365.1 Terriglobales bacterium | reverse complement strand
AGGGTGCGGAGCGAACCAACGGCCGAGCTCTCGTTGGCCGACTTACGGGCGCTGAGCAGATTCGGGATCGCGATGGCGGCGATGATCAAAATGATCGCCACCACGATCAGCAGTTCGATAAGCGAGAAGCCTTTCTGTTTCCGCATTCTGTTCCTCTTCCTCTCTTGGATTGAGTGTTCGCGTTTGAACCCCTGCGGTTTCTCGAGTCGCACGTCAGCGGCCAATCCCGCGGTTTTCCACAGCATAGAACGGCATGGCTATCGTGCCTGTTATCAGGTGTTTGCAAGATTACGTTGATCGGCGGGTGCGCGACCAATCGGGCAAGGAGTAACAAACAGGCCGAAAAATGACAAAAAATGTCACAGCCGGAAACAGAAAACGTTATTCGCCGTCAACCGCCTCAGAGTTCAGCGCCGAAGACGACGCAGTTATGTCCCGAGTACGTGTCGCTGGCGCGAATCACCCCCCGCTGGTCGGTGCAGAAATGCCGTGTGCCCATTTCGCGGTTGATGGGGTCGGCATACCACTCGTATTCGGTGATCACCTTTGACTTAGAACTATCGCTGCGGCAAGTGCTCGAGGTGAGGCGGTATCCCGAGCGCGTGCCGGAGGCCAGCTGCGCGTCGATCAGCCCGTCTTTGTGCAGCTCTTCGAGCGAGCAGGTGAACCCGACCGAGGGATGGCGGTTGTGGTAGCTCACCTCGATGGTGTTCAAGGTCCGCAGCGCGCTCGCCGCTTCGCTCTCGTTCACCGAGCGGCGACCGGTCAGCAGTCCCGGGACCGCGATGAACAGGACCATCGCGATGATGGCCAGCAGCAGCGCAATCTCCACCCATGAGACGCGGGTCTCGCTCATGGGCGCAGACTAGCACAGCGCCAGATGAGCAGTGGCCACAAAAAACGGAGCCGGACCGAAGTCCGGCTCCGTCGCAAAGCAGGTTGACTAACCGATCGGTACGCGCGGGTTCGCAGCCAAGCAGGCGGCTCCAACGCCGTTCACGTCTTTCCAGATCACAGCCGACGCGTCGGTGCAGAAGGCCTGGTTGCCGGTCACGCCCAGGTTGGCGGGCGAGGTCGACCACTCGGACGAGACCACCGGCGTGGTGACGGGGGCGATGGCCGGCGGGATAGCGACGGCAGCGCCGCAGGCGCCCGGTTGATAGAAGTAGCCGCTCTTTGCGGTGCCGGCGGCAGTAGCGCCCGCCAGGTTCGCGTCGATGTAGTTGT
>JACPNP010000027.1 GCA_016185365.1 Terriglobales bacterium | reverse complement strand
TGGGATTTGTAATTGTGAGGGTGAGGGGCTGAAGCCGGGGTCTTTTTCGGTCACACGAGCGCGGGGGATATTTCCGAATCGTTCCGATGAGAAGGGCTGGGGACGGAATCAAGGCAAGCGAGGCGGGAAGCCGGCGCTACTTGGGCATGGCGGGGCATTCTGCGACTTCGCTCAGGGCAGGCGGCTGTGCCACCCAACCAAAATCAAGCAAGCGAGGGCGGGACGCCCTCGCGACAGCCGGCGGGACGCCGGGGTTACATCGGCACAGCCGGGGACCCTTCGACTTCGCTCAGGGCAGGCTTCTGGGCCACACGGACCATGAATAGCGCAACCGATATCAATCAGGCGATGGCGGCCTGGGGTTGGGGCGCGTGGTTCTCGTTGAAGCGCACGGACACGACCTTGGAGACGCCGGGCTCCTGCATGGTCACGCCATACATGACCGGCGCGGCCTGCATGGTGCGCTTGCTGTGGGTGATGAGCACGAACTGCGTGGTGGCGCTCATATCGCGGATGAGATCGGCGAAGCGGCCCACGTTGGATTCGTCGAGCGGCGCGTCCACCTCGTCAAGGATACAGAAGGGGCTGGGCTGGTATTGGAAGATGCCGACCAGCAGGGAGATGGCGGTGAGCGCCTTCTCGCCGCCAGAGAGCAGCAACACGTTCTGCAGTTTTTTGCCGGGAGGCGAGGCCACGATATCGATGCCGCACTCGGTGGAGTTCTCGATGTCGGTAAGGCGCATGAAACCCTGGCCTCCGCCGAAGAGCTTGGTGAAGGTGCGCTGGAAGTTCTCGTTGATCTTGTGGAACGCCTCCTCGAATCTCTTGTGACAGATCTCGTCAATCTCCTTGATGGAGTCCTGGGTGTTCTCGATGGAGTCCACCAGGTCCTTGCGCTGGGCTTCCAGGAATTCGTGGCGCTGCGCGGTCTCCTTGTATTCCTCAAGGGCCATCATGTTGACCGGACCCATGGCTTCGAGACGAGCGCGCATCTCGCGGTAGGCGGCGTCTTCGGCGATGAGTTGTTCGCCTTCCACGCGGACAATGGTGAGGTCCGTGCGCAGATCGTCGGCGGACTGATTCAGTTCGTTCAGGCAGGTCTCGGCCATGTGGGCCAGGTCAGACTGCAGCTTGGCCTGGGAAGCCTGCAACTCGCCGCGACGGTCGCGGCAGGCATCCAACTCGTGACGCGCCATCTTGAGCGCCTGTTCGATCTCGGCAAGGCGAGCACGGAGTTGCTCCGATTCCGTGTGCAGTTCGGCGGCACGAGTCTCGGCGGCCTGTTGATCCGCTGAAAATGCGATAAGCCGCTGGGCGATCTCAAGGTTCTCACGCTCGCGCTGCTCGCGCTCCGCATGTGAGGCGGCGATCTGATTCTTCAAGTCTTCTACCCGAGTGTTGACCTCCGCAGCGAGGGACTCGATGCGCTGCATGGAACCAGCCGCCGAGCGATGGCGCTCTTCAATCCCCGCCAGACGGACGGCGGCTTCGGCGGATGCTTGCGCGGCAGCATCCCGCGCGGTCTTTTGCGCCGCCAGGGCGTCCACGGCGGCAGCGATCTCCTGCTCCAATCGCGCATGACGGTCTTCCTGCAAAGCAAGTTCCTCGCGGCGGGAGGCGATGAATGCGTCCTTCTCCTCGCGTTGGGACTTGACCCGGTCCATCTCCCGGTGGAACGCCTGGAGGCGCTGCTCGATGCGCGCGGTCTCTGACTCCATCTGCTGCAATGCGTGGCCATGGGTAAGGGCCTGCTTATCCGTCTCGCGGAGTTCCTCTTCGAGCCGCATCACCAAGGCGTCAAGCTCGGAAAATTCGCGGTCCAGGATAAGGATGCGGCCTTCTTCGTGGCGAATAGCGGCCTCGAGATCATTGACGGTCTTGCTCAGGTCGCGCAATTCCCGCTTGAGCGAGAGCGGCCCTTCCTTGCGCTGCTTTCCGCCGGTCACGGTGACGTTGTGAAAGGTCTCACCGGTCGGCGACAGGAAGAAGGCGTCAGGGTTCGAAAGCGCCAGGTCCTTGGCGGTGGCAGCGTCCTGCGTGATGTAACCGTCGCGCAGCTTGGGCAGGATCACTTCCAACGACTTGCCGAAGCCGTTGAGCACCCGGATGCAGCTTTTAAGGGGGACGACGGGCGCGTTAGGCAGAGAGGGATGGACGTGTTCGTCCACCGTGAAAGAGAACTTGGCCTGCGAGTCGGAGGGATGGACGAGGAAGGTGGCGCGGCCTTCCACATCCGAGCGAAGTAGACGGAGACCTTCGTCCACGGCATCCCAGGACTTTACGACGACGAAATTAAGCTCGTCGCGGAGGAAGTCCTCGACGACGGTCTCATACTTGTCCTCCACGGCGAGAAAATCAGCGAGGACGCCGACCGGAGCCCGTGCGCCTTCGAGTCCGCCGGATTGGAAGAGGCGTTTGACGGATTCTGTGGAGTAGCCGTGCTCGGCGATCAAGGCCTCAAGGGAACCGCGGCGACCGAGTGCCGAAGCGAACTCCGCGCGCATGCCATCCAGGTGCCGCTTGGCCGAGGTCTCCGCTTCGCGCCTGGCAGAGATATCGGCGCGCACGCCTGCGATGCGGCACTTCAAGGCGTTAACGCGCTGGGTCTCCGATTCGAACGAGAGGCCGAGCTGTCCGCGGCGCCCGCCGAGGGCTGCGATCTCCGAGAGGCCGGCGGCGATCTCCCGCTGGAGGCGGTCATTCTCACGGACCAGGGAAGCAAGATTCTCCTCCCCTTGCGCGATCTGATTGCGCACCTGATGGGTGGAGGTCATGACTTCCATCCCCATGGCGCGGCGCACTTCCTGCTGCCGCTCGGTCTCGAGGACAGCCGCGATCGCGGATGAAGTCTCCTGCTGCCGGAGCAACGAATCATGCTGAGCCGCGGCAACATCGGCGGCGGCGGACTCCAGGATGGCGTGGTTGGCCGCGCATTCCTGGACCAGTGAATACAACTGCTCCTGGGTGCGCACCTGTTCGGCCTCGGCTGCGGCCACGCGAGCGAGCAACTCGGCACAGCGCTCCTGGTTGTGTACCCGGCGTTGCGTGGACCGCTCCGATCCCATCTGGATGGAATTGATGCGTTCGCGGACCTCGGCCGACTCGCGTTCCAGCGCATAGCCGCGCTGCTGACGCTGGTCGTGCTCGGTCTCCATGGATGCGACGGTGGCGGCCCGCTCCTGCATCAGGGTGGAGAGGGAATGGATGTCGACGTCCACCTGTTCGAGGTCCTTCGCGAGTTGCGCGAACTTTCCGGCCAGCACCACGCGCAGCTTGTCACGCATCTCGTCGCGAAGGCGGGCGTAGCGCTCGGCCTTGGAGGCCTGGCGCTTGAGCGAGTTCATCTGGCGGGTGACCTCATCAAAAATGTCATTGATACGGGCGAGGTTCTGCTTGGAAGCCTAAAGGCGCAGCTCCGCCAGCCGCTTGCGGGTCTTGAACATGGTGATGCCGGCGGCCTCTTCGATGATGGCGCGCCGGTCGTGCGGCTTGCTGCTGAGGATCTGGCCGATACGACCCTGCTCGATGATGGCGTACGACTCCGGCCCGAGGCCGGTACCCATGAAGAGGTCCTGAATGTCACGCAGGCGGCAGAGCTTGCCGTTAAGCAGGTATTCGCTGGCGCCGGAGCGGAACAAACGGCGGGTCACGACGATCTCGCCCCTGTGATATTTCTGAGCATTGAATTTGCGGCGGCGGATCTTTAGGACGACGTCTTTTTTCGCTTCCGCCATGGCGGTCCCAAGTGTGCTTGCGGGAACCGGTTCCGCGAGCGGTTCTGCCTGCGACTGTTCGGCATCGGCGACGAGCTCGACCGGATCGCCGTGATCGTCCAGCACCTGGCCCGGCTCAGTTTCCTGAATGTGGTTTTCAGTGGCGACGGCGGCTGCGGCGCGAAGCGCTTCCTCATCCCAATCGTCCTGCGTGGTGAAGCCATCCTGGATCTCTATCTCAGGGCCCGCAGCAGGGAACTCGCCGTCATAAACCTCGGGATCGACCAGTGTGAGCGACACTTCGGCCATCCCGGTGGGTTTGCGATCGCGGGTGCCGGAAAAAATCACATCCATCATCTGCGTGCCACGCAGGCTCTTGGCGGACTGTTCACCGAGGACCCAGGAGATGGCGTCCGCGATATTGGACTTGCCGCAACCGTTGGGGCCGACCACGGCGGCGATGCCTTCACCATGAAACTTGAGCTCGGTGCGGTCACAGAAGGACTTGAATCCGAGAATCTGCAGCTTCTTGAGTTTCAACAATGGCTTGCTCCTCCAACTGAGCGCCCGGAAAAAGGGCGCGGGCCGCGCCAACCCCTGGCGCGGGAAACACTTAGCTGCCGATACGGGCGCACCGACGCGGGCGAGGCGTCGGCGTCTCTGCTGGGACTAAAATATCCCGGCCAGAGGCCGCGGTCAAGGGTTAAACGCAATATATAGGGCAGGGTAGTGCCCGGACCCATTATATTGCACCGCACATGCAGCAAGTCGCCGAAAATCTGCCACTTGGCAGGCACACTTTATTAAGGAGGTGAACTCACTTCGAGGTGGGAGAACCGCTGAGCAATCTCATTTTACCGCGAATCGGGGTGAGTGACGGGGAAATATTGAGTAGCGGAGTGTTGTGGGCGTGCTCTGGTAGATTGGAACGCAAGATGGATTATCGGGAGCAGGAACGGTTCCTGGAGCGCTATGCCACAGTGTGGATGGTGGCAGCGGGAGCGCTGGTGGTGGGCGCGTCGCTCGCGATGCGCAAAGTGACATGGGAGTCGGTCACTTTTTTGGCAGCGGTCGTGGCGGTGGCGGGGACGCTGAGTTATCTGCCGAAATATCTGCACATCCACCATGAACCGGACCGGCGCTACCGGTGGGCGGTGCGGGCGCGGTGGATCATGGTGGCGACCAGCGTGGTGTTTGCCGTGGCGGTGGCCGGGCGCGATCGGATCGTGCTGGAAGTGGTGCTTGGGTCGGGCGTGTGGCTCGCATTAGTGAATCTGTTCCTGAAGACGGTGTGCAAGCGAGAAGCGTTGCTTGGATACCGGTGGATGGCGCCGTTCTATTTCTTCGGCGATCTGTTGATGATCTTGCTGCTGGCGACTGTGATGAAAGAAAAGTGGTTCCTCATCGCTGCGCTACTGGTGATCGCAGTCGAGTTTGCCATCGTACTCAATGACGGCTTAGGCATCTGGTTCCCGATCCTGCTGATGGCGATCTCCGCGACGATCTTGCGGCAGGCGGTCCTGCCGGAGGCGTACGGATTCGGGTCAGGCTATCTAGTAGTCATGGCGGCGGGGGTAGCGGCGTCGGCAAGCGCGCTGACGCTAATGGCGCAGCATCAGGCACGGCGGAACCTGAAGAAGACGGCGCTCGACCTGAGCGCATTCACCGGAATGCCCGAAGCGGAGGCAGAGACACGGCTGGTGAGCAGCCACGCGCTGATCATCGAGTCATGGAAGAAGGCGGCGCTGGATGAGAAAGACAAGGCGGCGCTGGCGCGGTGGTACTCGGAGAATGCGCTGAATTACATGTTCTCACTGGCGCGGTTCCATCTGACCTACAAGCACATCACGTTCACGCTGGACATGCTGCGGCTGAGCCGCGGGCGATGCCTGGATTACGGCGCGGGCAAGGGCGAACTGGCGCTGGAGCTGGCGCGTCGCGGGCTGGATGTGACCTATTACGATGTTCCGGGAAAATCGCGTGAATACGCGGAGTGGGAGGCGGCGCGACGGAAGGCGAATCTGCGATTTCTTTCGTCGAAGGAGGAATTACAGACTGAAGTGGCTGCGCGGGGCAAGTTTGACACCATCCTCACACTGGATGTGCTGGAACATCTGCCGGACCTGAGAGGCGAACTGGAGTTCTTGCTTTCCCTGCTTGCGCCCAAGGGCCGGCTGCTGATGACGGTGCCGGAGGGAGCAACGGAGTCGCAGCCGATGCATCTGTCGCATGATCTCTCGACGTTGGGGATGTTAGAGGAGCGCGGCCTTCGAAGTCTGAAGACGCCATGGATGCGATTAATGGGCTCGGAAATATTGCGGAAGAAGCATTGTGTGGTGGTGGAGATGGATCGGGACATCGGGTGATTTGGTGATTGGGTGATCGGGGAATTGGAGAATGCAGATTTGAGAATTGCAAATTGCGAAAGTTCGGAACTGCGGAATTGAAAGGCAAACC
>JACPNP010000026.1:66753-92113 GCA_016185365.1 Terriglobales bacterium | reverse complement strand
GTGGGGCTGCTGACGCCCTTAGCATGACCGTCCGGTCTGACTCGATCTCAACTACCCCGATCCCGCCCATCGCGTACCGAAAAGACGAAAGCAGGAGTAGTCTTTACGAAGTGCAGATGAAAAGCCCCACGTTAGCTTCGCCCATTCGGCTTCGCTCAGGGCAGGCTTCCGTGGGGCACCGCCCGAAGAAGATGTGGGCCACCTGCCCTGTTTTTCATTTGTCCGGGGATGTCACATTGCGGGTGAACGAGTATGGCGTTTGCTCTCCTGGATCATGAGGCCAGCCTTTACCGGATGAATTCGCCACTTGTGAGAGTCTGTTGATGTCAGTCGGACGGATAGAGATTGTCACCTCGCAACGCGATGTGTCCAAGGTCTTGGCTTTGATCGTTTCCAAGTATTCAGCTACC
Source organism: Terriglobales bacterium (assembly GCA_016185365.1). Lineage (GTDB taxonomy): Bacteria > Acidobacteriota > Terriglobia > Terriglobales > Acidobacteriaceae > DSPA01. Next base: position 91,703 of record JACPNP010000026.1, on the reverse strand, counting down.
GCAGCGGCTTCAATGAGAACTTTCCCCGATCCGGCCCAATGGCGGTCTTGCCCATTCTTTTTGACGCCGGAAACCCAAAACGATTCGCCGGTTTCCATATCGATATAATTGCCGCCCGATTCGCCGCGCCGCTGGCCTTTGAGCTTCATCAGCCCTCGGCCATTGAAGTATACGGTTCGTCCAGTCTTCGATTGCTCCACGTACGCAATCCAGGCGGGGCCATTATCGGAATGGCCACTCTTAAGCTCGAGATACCTCAGTAGCTTCACAGTTCAAAGTGTGCCACATCAACGAGAAAATTGACATTTGATTGTCCACTCGGACGCCGGCATGCGCTGTCTTGTACGTCACAATCACGTCACAAAAGATCAGCTCCAGATTTTGTGACGTATCTGTGACATAGCCATTCATCCGCACTCAGCTCAATCCAACGGAATCAACGCGGGAAATTTTTCCTACCGTGCGGGCTGAATTTGAGTTAACTCATTGTTTTCTGACGCTTTGCTCTATATTTCACGAGGCCGCACGGGTTGACTCGAAATCAGTAGGTTGAAAGTCGGATTCCTTCCGCGCTCACCACTTCACCACAATGTTTAGTGGTCCGGGCAGGGATCCTTCTCTGCGCTCAGGATTTCGTCTGTCGGCTCCCAAATCCCCTTCACTTCGTTCAGGGTCGTTCACGTCGCCAAAACGGCTCAAGATTGGCGTGTTTTGCATATACTATGGCGTATTCTGCATATCCGCACAACATGGGAACGTCTCTAATACGCATATGCCAAACGCCAAAGCGTATTCCGCCACGAGTCCGACATCCCCGCTTGCGCTGACCACGATCGCGCGGCGTGATGTAACCGCACATGACGTACAGATCGAGATCCTCTATTGCGGTGTCTGCCACTCCGATCTCCACCAAGTCCGCAACGAATGGAGCGGATTCCTGCCCACCGTTTATCCCTGCGTACCGGGACATGAGATCGTGGGCCGCGTCACCAAGGTCGGTCCCGCGGTCACCAAGTTCAGGGCCGGCGACCTCGCCGCGGTCGGCTGCATGGTGGATTCGGACGGCACCTGCCCGGAGTGCCTGGCGGGCCTCGAGCAGTTCTGCCCGAATGTGACTTTCACCTACAACCTTCCTGACAAGCATCTGGGAGGCGTGACGTACGGCGGATATTCCGACAGCATCGTCGTCGACCAGCGGTTTGTTCTGCGGGTCCCCGCAAACCTGGGTCTCGCGGGAGCCGCTCCTTTGCTCTGCGCCGGGATCACAACGTACTCGCCGATGCGCCACTGGGGCGTCACCAGAGGGAAGAAAGTCGGCGTGGTCGGTCTAGGCGGGCTAGGCCACATGGGCGTAAAGTTCGCCCATGCGCTCGGCGCCCACGTGGTAGTGTTCACGACTTCACCGAGCAAAAAGGAAGACGCACTCCGCCTGGGAGCGGACGAGGTCGTCATCTCGAAAAATGCCGACGAGATGCTGAAGCACGCCGGCAGCTTCGACTTCATCCTCGACGCGGTCTCCGCCGAGCATGACATCAACGCGTATATCAATCTATTGCGGCGCGATGGCAACATTACCCTCGTCGGGGCGCCGGAAAAGCCGCTTGCGATTTCCGCCTTCGGCCTGATCATGGGGCGGCACAGCCTCTCGGGATCGCCCATCGGCGGCATCGCGGAGACCCAGGAGATGCTCGACTTCTGCGGGAAACACAACATCACCGCCGATGTCGAAGTCATCCCCATCCAGAAGATCAATGAAGCGTACACCAGGCTGCTCAAGTCGGACGTGAAGTACCGCTTCTCCATCGACATGGCCTCTCTCCGCTCCGAGTGAACCGATGAACAAACATTTTCGCTTCTCGGGCAGCACGTTCCACAGGCTGGAAGAGCTGGGAGTTCCCACTTCGGTGGTCTTGCGCCGAGCGGGGCTTCCCCAGGATCCAAGGATGAACCGCGCGTGCTCCTCAGCACCGGGGAACTTTTCGCCTTGTGGCGAGCGATCGGCGAAGTCAGCACCGACCCGGCGATCGGTCTCCTGCTCGGAACCGAAAGCAGGATCGAGCGGTTCCATCCCATCGGCCTGGCCGCTCTGTCGTCCAGGGACTTCGGCTCCGCCGTGGAGCAAATGGCGCGCTACAAACAGCTCGTATGCCCGGAAGAGATCCGGCAGGAGCAGGACGACGATGAGTGGAGCATCCAGTTCCGCTGGCTTCTGGCTGACGAAACCGAGCCTCCGGTGCTGATCGAGTGCTGTTTCGCCTGGGTCCTCTCGATCGCCCGGCACGGAACGGGCACGCTCCTTTCGCCGGTGCGCGTTGAGCTTGCGGCGCCTCGCGACCACATCAAAAAGATCGAGCGTCACTTTGGCTGCCCCGTGGTCTGCGGCGTCCCCCGCAATGCGATCGTGTTTCGCGCCGCGGACGCGCGGCGGCCATTCGTCACCCGTAACGCCGAGCTTTTGGGTCTTCTCGCGCCACAGCTTGAGGAGGAGATGAAGCAGGAGGGCGGCGACAAGAACCTGGTGGAGAGCGCCCGCATCGCCATACAGCAACAGTTGACCGGCCGGCGTCCCACCATCGAGGACATCGCGGACGCGCTCCATATCAGTTCCCGCACTCTCCAGCGGCGCCTGCAAGAGGAAGGATCCAGCTTCCAGCGCGTGCTGGAAGAAGCCCGTCACCAGCTAGCCCGTCAATATCTGAACAACTCCGTGCTCGAACTGAATGAAGCCGCCTACCTTCTGGGCTATGAAGACGCCGGCTCCTTCGTTCGCGCTTTCCGCACCTGGGAAGGGGTCCCACCCGCGCGCTGGCGGGAAAAACAGCGCGCGAGGGCAGCGTCCTAACTTCATTCAGTCAGGAGAAATCATGCAAAAACGCAAACTTGGAAAAAGCAATCTGGAAGTCTCCGCCATCGGCCTCGGCTGCATGGGCATGAGCTTCGGCTATGGTCCGGCCGCGGACAAGAACGAGATGATCTCGCTGATCCGGACCGCCGTCGAACGGGGTGTAACGTTCTTCGACACCGCCGAAGTCTACGGTCCTTTCACCAACGAAGAGCTCGTGGGCGAAGCGCTGGCGCCGCTTCGAGACCGGGTGGTGATCGCCACCAAATTCGGGTTCAAGCCTGACCCTAACGGCGGGCCGCGTTGGAGCGGCCTGGACAGCCGTCCGGAACACATCAAGGAAGTCGCGGAGGCGTCGCTCAAGCGCCTCAAGACCGATGTGATCGACTTGTTCTATCAGCACCGTGTCGACCCCAATGTGCCCATCGAAGACGTAGCCGGCGCCGTGAAAGACCTGATCCGGCAAGGCAAGGTGAAGCATTTCGGGCTCTCGGAAGCCGGCGCGCAGACCATACGCCGGGCGCACGCCGTTCTGCCGGTCGCGGCGCTGCAGAGCGAATACTCGTTCTGGTGGAGAGAGCCGGAAGCGGAAGTGTTCCCGACGCTCGAGGAACTTGGGATCGGCTTTGTCCCGTTCAGCCCGCTCGGCAGAGGCTTCCTTACCGGCAAGATCAGCGAAGATACGCAATTCGACAAGGCCGACTTCCGCAACGTCGTCCCTCGCTTTTCGCCGGAGAACCGCAAAACGAATCAAACTCTAGTGGATCTGATCGGCAAGTTTGCGCAACAGAAAAACGCGACGCCGGCGCAGGTCGCGCTGGCCTGGCTGCTGGCGCAGAAGCCGTGGATCGTCCCCATCCCGGGCACGACCAAATTACACCGGCTCGAAGAGAACATCGGCGCCGCTGACGTCGCACTCACGCGCGAAGATCTGCGGCAGATGGAAACCGCGGCCTCCAAGATCCCGGTGCAAGGGTCACGTTATCCCGAAGAACTGCAGAAGCTGGTGGGTCGCTGAATTAGAAGAAGTCGACGTTCACCACTTCCCTGCCAACCTTCGTTATCAAAGTCACTTCTCGACCCGGTTTTGTCCTTGCCAGCCCATGGACCTTGGCTGAAAATCAGGCTATTCCCGGTCCAACACCCCGGAAGGGGCCTCCATGGGCGAGATCCGGAACTCGTGCCCGCCTTCCCGCAGACGCGCGTTCGCGGCGGTGTTGCTGTGCCTCCTGATCGCTGCGCCGGCGCCGGCTGCGACCCCGGAAACACCCATCGAAGAGCTTTTCATCTCCGGGTGCGGGGCCCCCGACATCACGACCGAAGGGATCGTGCGCTCCTATGTTGTGGAAGGAGAGCTGCTACGACTGCGGCTGGCGGGCGTGGTCAATGCCATCACGGTCACGATGCCGGCTGGAAGTGTGGATGCGACGCTGCTTCCCGACGCGCAGATCAAGGTCAGCGGCGCCTGCCGCACGCTCTACAACAACAAGCGGCAGCGCATCGGATTCGAATTGCAACTGGCTTCGGCGGACCGGCTGAAGGTCGTCCATCCCGCGCCCCAAGACCCCTTCCAGGCCGTGCTGGCGCCGATCAAGGACCTGCTCAGTTTCACCCCGCAAGGACAATTTGTTCACCGCATGAAGGTCCGCGGATGGGTCACACTGCAGCGCGCCTCCGGTTCCACGTATATGGCGGACGGGACAGGAGCCATTTTCCTGCAACGACCGGCCGCTCCGAACCTGAACCCCGGTGACGAGATCGAGGCCGCCGGTTTTCCCGATTATTTCGACAACAACGTGGTCCTGCGTGACGCGATCGTGCGCACCACGGGAGGACACCAGGTCCCGCTGCCACGCGTACTCGCCACCACCGACGAGCTGGACGACCGTTACAACAATGAGTTTGTGCAACTGAACGGGACTGTCGTCTCGCAGCGCCAGAACAACCTGGTCTTGCAGGTGGGCAAGCAGACGTTCGACGCGGAATTGGACGTGCGCAATCGCAACGCGCACTTACCGCGGTTCGAAGGAAATACCGAAGTCCAGGTCCAGGGGATCTACTGGACGCGGCCCAGCGAGAGCGGACGCATCGTCAGTTATCGCCTGTTCCTGCGCACCGCAGACGATATCCGGGTGCTGCGCACCCCTTCCTGGTGGACGCTGCCGCGCATCGGCCGGCTGCTGGGGCTGGTCACGATCTTCGGACTGCTGGGATTCTTTTGGGTGTGGATGCTGCGCCGCCAGGTCCGGAACCAGACTTCCCTTCTCCGCCGCCAGCATGATCAGGAGCTACAGCTGAAGGAGCAGCTACGACAGGCGCAGAAATTGGAGGCCGTGGGACGGCTGGCGGGCGGGATCGCCCATGACTTCAACAACGTGCTGACGGTGATCCGCGGATACTCCGAGATCCTTCTGGCTGAGCACAACCCCAACGACCCTGAACATGAGCCCCTGGAAGAGATACGCAAAGCCGCCGATCGCGCCTCCGCGCTCACCGCCCAATTGTTGGCCTTCAGCCGGCAGCAAGTGCTGGCGCCGAGGACCCTGGAACTCAATACCATCCTGGACAATCTGGAAAAGATGTTGCGCCGCCTGCTGAGCACGGAGGTGGTCATGCAACTCCGGCGCGACCCCGCACTCTGGCCGGTCAAGGCCGACCCGACCCAGATGGAGCAGGTGATCATGAATCTGGTGGTGAATGCCAATGACGCCATGCCCCAGGGCGGCACATTGACCATCGAGACCAGGAACGTGACCCTTGATGACCTGTTCGCGAAGGAGCACCTAGGCGTGGCCGCCGGACAGTATGCCCGCGTCTCGGTCACCGACACCGGGGTCGGCATGTCACCGGATCTCACGTCAAGGATCTTCGAGCCATTCTTCACCACCAAGGAGCAAGGCCGGGGCACCGGATTGGGCCTGGCCACGTCCTACGGGATCGTGAAGCAGAGCGGCGGACATATCGAAGTGCTCTCGCGCCTCGGGTCCGGGACAACATTCCATGTATACCTTCCCGCCGCTGAAGTCGTGGAGGAGATGCCGCGCGCGGCGGAACCCGAAGCTACGGCTTCCCACCGCGGCCATGAGACCGTGCTATTGATCGAGGATGAAGAGGGGTTGCGCACGCTGGTCCGGCGCGTGCTTTCCGCGCAAGGCTATGTCGTACTGGACGCGCCCGACCCGGAGACAGCGTTGGAGCTTAGCCGAGATCACCGCGGCCCGATCCATCTACTGCTCACTGATGTGGTGCTGAAGGAGGGCAATGGACAGGTCGTGGCCCAGGAGATCACCCGTGCCCGGCCGGAGACCAAAGTGATCTTCATGTCCGGATATTCCCAGGACGCGGTGCTGCAGCATGGACAGTTGCGACCGAATACTGCCTTTCTCTCCAAGCCATTCACCACAGCCGCCCTTGCCGCCAAGGTGAGGGAGACATTGGACGCGACATCCACGGTGGAACAGATCTGATCGTGGGCAAGAAGAACGGCCCGGGAGAGCCCGGGCCGGTCAACGATCAAAGCGGGAAACTCAGAAGTTGAAGGCCAGCCCACCGCGGACCGTCCGCCCTGACTGGACCAAATACACGGTGCGGCCGTCGGTGCCGAGCATCGGCACATACCCCTGGGAGAGAAGGTTGCGCACGTCGATAAGGGCCTCGATCTTACCGGGGAAAAAGCCCCCATTCGGAATGGGTTGACGCACGAACAGGTTCAGGAACGGATCACTCATGCCGGCGGATGCATTGAATGGGTCGACGGGAATCACCGCGTTCGGGCCGTTCGTCCATTTATAGCTGGCGATCCAACCGGTCTTGGTCTTGGGCACGGAGCCGGCGAACTTGGCGGTCACGGCATGGCGTTTCTGGGTACGGAACATGGATTGGCTGGCGCTGGCCAGCAACTGGTCCGGTTGGGCGACCAGAGTCCCGCCCATGGAATAGTTGAAAGTGGCCGTGAGGTTGTCCCGCAGCTTGCGCTGCGCCACCACACGCAGGCCGCGCGACTCCAAGGTGGATCCGGTAAAGGTGAAGGTGCCGGAATAAATGTCGGGCAGAACGTCTTCGCTGCCTTCGGCGCTCATTCCGGTGAGGTCGCCAATGCCACTGAGGGCGGGGCGCACGATCTTGTCCTGAAACAATGCGACCTGCAGGTTGTTCTCACCCAGGCGACGCGAAAACGCGATCTCATGATGGGCGGCACGCTCCACCTGCGGCATACCGGCGCTCAAGGAGACCCGGGGATCGGCCTCACTCAAGTCGGCGGGAGCGGAATCAAAGCCTTTGATGCCGCGCGTGGTCGGACGCGAGGTGGCGTAGCGGTATTCCAACAAGGTGTTGGGCCCGAAGTGGGCGGTCACGGCGCCGAAGGGACGGAACGCCGTTGTCCGTCCGCGGAACTGGACGCTTTGGAGTTCACCGCCGTAGTTGAATTCAAGCAGGTCCGCGACGCTGAAACTGTCCGACAAGGAAAGCGCGAGCGTGTTCAATGCCGCGTGGCGCAAGGCCGTATCCGGGGTGGTGAAGCGCCGGGCGGTGACGGCAAACTCGGGATTGCTGCCATTAGAGAATTTGTGCTGATATCCGGCGCGCAGCACGCCATTGGTAAAGCTGCCTGCGCCTCCCAGATCGCCGTTGAGCGTGATGGTGCCCGATCCGAACAGCGATTGCTCCAGCTGGACTTCCGTCTTGGTGTTCCCGCCGGTCGAGCCATCGCCGCCGGTCCCCGCCACGAAGGCCACGCGCGCTTTCAGGGTGCGGTCACTGCCATCTTCCTTGTTGCTGACCACCACCAGCGGGCCGTCATTGCCGAGGACACGCAGAATGGGCCGGTTGGCGGCGGAGCGAAGCGTCCAGCGCCAGTCGTCTTCGTTGTTGTCACTCACTTTTCGCGCCGGAAGCAGTTGGAAGGCTTCCACCAGGGTGTTGAGGGTGAGGTTTACGACGATACGCGCGCCCGCACTCAGCGTGACGTTCTCACGGATGGTGGGCAGGAACTGGGTGGCGGTGGCCTTCACGAAATACGTGCCGGGCAAGAGTCCGGCCACGGTGTACTGCCCCTTCACATCCGTAAAGGCCCGCAACGGCTGCGTGGCGGCCGAGGTGAAGATCTCCACGACGGCGCCCATCTGCGGCTTGCCGCTGGAATCGGCGACTTTGCCGGTGATGCTGCCGTTCTCGGGCGCCGCGAAAGCAGCGCTGCTTAACAATAGAAATGCCAGTCCCAGAAATACTTGTTTCGGAATGTTGGCCATGACTGCGCCCCCTGTCCTCGTCCCCCACCGGGCCAACTTCCCGCCCGGCTTACTGCTCGATCTGGAACTTCGCGATCTGCGGCGCCAATTGCTTCTTGGTGACGTTATCACTGACCTTGATGGTCAGTTGATAGAGCCCGGGAGCGAGCTTACCCGGCGGTAACGTCTTTGACAGTGTCATCTGGTCACTGTTTGTGTTGCCCAGATCCGCCGAAGATTCTTTCAGCGTCATCATCGCCTGGTTGGTGGTGGTGTTGATGAGCTGATATTCGACGATCGCATCTGACTTCTTCGTCGTCTCGTCCCGACCCAGGTTATAGACCTGCATCCAGAAATTCACTGGCTGGGTCTGCTTGAAGGAGGCAGGTTTGCCATCGGCCGAATCCAAGCGCGGCCGTACTTTGGTGTCACCGATAACGAAGCTGCCGGCGCCCACCGACCGGGTGGCGACCTTTTCCATCTGGTCGGCCACGATCAATGTGCTGGCGAACAAGCCGCGGTCCTCACTCATGTTGGGGACCACGACGCTCTTTTCCCACGTTCCCAAGGTGCCGTTCTTGATGTCTTTCACCACGATGCTCAGCTTGTACCGGCCGGCCTTGAGCGGGAACGCCTTCCAGTACACGGAGGTCCCCACTCGGGCCTGTTCGCGCAGACTGGACGGAGATTCGATCGACAACGTCTCTTCAAACGTTTGCGCGATGCGATTGGTCAACGTGGTGAGCTGCCCGAAGATGTTGACCTGTCCGCGGAGCACTTCTTCCTTCTCCTCCATGGTGATGTCTTTGTTCTTCACCTGGATGGTGATGGGCACCAGCGCGGTGTCGTCGGTCACTTTGATCAGGTCCACGCGCACGTCAAACGGCAGAAGGTTGTAGCGGATCTTGGTGCGGACCACCTCCGCCAGATCTTTGAATTTAATCGCCGGCGGACGGCTGAGGGCATTGAACTGGGCGATACGGTCAAATACCTTGGAGTTCAGGTTCCCTGAGGTGAATGGGCTAGCGCCAAGCCTTTCATAATTCAGACCATTGAATCGATCGGCTTTATTGCGCTGACCTGTCTGCTCGTACCAGGTCAAACCTGCCCCTGGGACGAAGAGGAGGGCATCCTTATCCGATCGGTCGAAGGTCATCTGATAGCTGCCACAGAAGCACTTATCTACAAACTCGATCTCGACTTCCTGGCCGAGGTTTTCGCCTTCGAGGTATCGATATCTCCAAACCTCGAATGGATAGGTCGATGTTTCCCCTCCTCCCTCTTCTATCGGCCGCTGATACGAACCCCCGCTGGGGTGCGAATCAATCGTGTCAGGTGGACCGAACTTGATGTACATCTGCCCTCGGTCGGTCCTCCAACCGGGTATACCGGCGGCAAAACGCTCATTGGTGTATGCGATACGCCGATAATGTTCCTCTTTGTATTCGTTCTCGACCGTGTCCGGCGTGGGATCGCGGCGCAGCCAGAATTGTTCGATGAATTGATCGCGCTCTTCATCGTTGGAGAGTTGCTTGAAGGCGGTCAGTTCCTCCCCGGTGATGATCCACGTCACGTCTTCGTCCAGCCATTTCCGATAGGTATCGCTGACTTCTTTCTTGAAGGCCTTTTCCAGCTTTTTCTTCTGTTCGGGGGTCAATTCGCGCTTGAGCGGGTCTTTTTCATCCTTGGCATCCTGGTTCTGCGCCGCCAAAGGTACAGCCAGGACCAGGCAGATGAGGAGGGAGATAGGGTTCCGGAAAAATGATTTCATCAGCATGATAATGGTGACTCCTGGAAAGGCCGCGTTCGGGCACACGGCGGCTTGTTAAATTGTATGGTTCCGGTAACCGATACGCAAGCGGTCCTGCAAGCGAGCCGCCACACGTCCCGCCGCGCAACCCTCGGCCTGGCAGTCAGTTGGATGTAAGCCGGCGGGCGCAGGGTTATCCCGGCAAGGAGCCCGAATCCCCACCGTTCGTCCCAGCGCCCGCAGCTCATGACTGGAACGCGCAATCCGCTATCTCTTGCTATAATTTTTTTCGCTGTGGAATCGGGGGCTGAAACTCCCCCGTCCGATCACACGTACAATACCGCAAGACCCCCGCTTAATCCCGGGACCGGCGCAAGACCCCAAACATGAAAAAAATCATAATCATCTCCGTCATCGTTCTGGCCGTGTTCGCCGTGGTGTACTTCTCCGTGACGGCCGGGTCGCGGAATGCCGCGGTCGTGCAGACGGCCAAAGCGGAAGAGAAGCCCCGGTTGGCCACGGTGGTCAGCGCTTCCGGCGAGATCCGCCCCAAGACCTTCGTCAATGTGGGCGCCAATGCCTTCGGCAAGATCACCAAGCTGTATGTCCGCGAAGGTGCTCGCGTGAAACGGGGCGACTTGCTGGCCCAGCTGGAGAACGTCCAGCCCTCCGCCGATGTGGCCGCACAACGCGCCGGATTGAGCGCGAATCAAACGGACGCCGTCGCGGCCGATGCTGCGCTCCGTACCGCCAATGCCGACCTCAATCGCGCCCGCGCCGATGAAGAAAGGACGAAGCTTGATTGGGACCGTGCCGAGGGCCTCTACCAGTCGCAGTTGATCGCCAAGTCTGAATATGACTCCAAAAAGGCGGCCAACGAAGTGGCTGTCGCGCAGACCGCACAGGCCCAGGCCCGGGTGGCCCAGGCCAAGGCCCAACTGGATTCGTCGCGGGGACGCATCGACATGGCCCGGGCAACCTTGGATCGCGCTTCCGATCAGCTGAGCAAGACCATCTATGCCGCTCCGTTCGACGGGGTCATCACCAACCTGCCGGTGCGCGAAGGCGAGACGGTGGTGGTGGGGATCCAAAATTCACCGGGAAGCACTCTGATGACCCTGGCGGACATGTCTGTGATCACCGCCGAAGTCAAGGTGGATGAGACGGACGTGGTCAACATCCAATTCGGCCAGGAGGCGGAGATCGCTCTGGACGCCATGCCGGGCAAGACCTTCAAGGGCCACGTCACCGAGATCGGCAATAATGCCCTGCTCCGCTCCAGCGGACTGGCCACTTCGCAGACCACAGGCGGAAGCCAAGAAGCCAAGGACTTCAAAGTGGTCATCACCCTGGACAATCCGCCCGATAACCTGCGACCGGGCTTGTCCACGACCGCCAAGATAACGACCGCCAAAAAGGCGAATGTGCTGGCCATCCCGATCCAGGCATTGACCATCCGCACGCCTAAAGACTTGGAGGAGAAGAAACCGGGCGTTGTCCCCCAAGCATCCGCCAAGGCCAAAGAAGGGCCAGCGGAGGAGATGCAGGGCGTCTTTAGGATCGAAGGCAAGGGCCGGAGCGCCAAGGCGCGGTTCGTCCCAGTCAAAACCGGGATAACCGGGGCCACGGACATTGAAGTGACCGAAGGATTGAAGGCCGAGGATGAGATCATCACCGGGCCTTACCGGATCCTGCGCACGATAAAGAACGGAACGACCGTGCAGATCGACAACAAAGTGGCCCTGGCCGCGGAGTCAAAATAAGGGATAACCGATTGGAATCAAAGCCGTCTAACCGGGGGACGAAAGCGGGAACTTTTTTCCCGCTTCCTTCGTTTCTAACTCAGGAACGCCTATGCCCGGTTTTGGGTCTAGTCCCTAGGAGACGCCGATGGTCACTTTCGCCCCGATCAAGGAAATGTTTTCGAGCACCGCGGTAACGGAAGAGAAGGAACCTCTCATGACCCCAACCTCGGATACCATGATCAGCGTCCGCGATCTCTGGAAGACCTATGACATGGGCGCGGAACAGGTCCATGCCCTGCGCGGCGTGAACCTGGAGATCCACAGGAACGAGTACATCGCCATCATGGGCCCCTCCGGTTCGGGCAAGTCCACATTGATGAATCTGATCGGCTGCCTGGACTCCCCCAGCAAGGGTCAATATTGGCTCAACGGGCACCAGGTAAGCGAACTGGATGATGACGAGCTGGCCCGCATCCGGAACAAAGAGATCGGCTTTGTCTTTCAGACATTCAACCTTTTGGCCCGTGCCACAGCGCTGCACAACGTGGAGCTACCGCTGATCTACAACGGCACCCCGGCCGCCGAGCGCGTTGAACGCGCCAAGGGCGCCCTGCGCGCGGTCGATCTCGAAGACCGCATGAGCCACAAGCCGAACGAGCTTTCCGGCGGCCAGCGCCAGCGTGTGGCCATCGCCCGCGCCCTTGTCAACAATCCTTCCATCATCCTTGCCGACGAGCCCACGGGCAACCTGGACTCGCAGACCGGCGTCGAGATCATGAATCTATTCGAGGAGCTGCACAAGCGCGGCAATACCATCGTGCTGGTCACGCACGAGCACGATATCGCCGCGCATGCGCACCGCGTGGTCCATATCCGCGACGGCCAGGTGTATAAGGACGAGCAGATCCGCAAGGACTAGTCCCATCCCAAACAAAACTTTCAGCCAGGGCGCCCGATCAAGCGGGCGCCCTTTATCATTCGCATGAGGCGTCCGCAAAAACCCCGTTTCACGAAATGTTTCAGGCCGCCATCCCGAGGTGCTTATATGAGCGAGACCAAGAACTTTCCCTACATCACCCTGATGGATATCTATTACAAGCCTCTGGAGGTCGTCCGCGAAAAGGCCCTGGCGGATGCCTGCACACATAAATGGTTCAACCAGACCCTCTGCCAGGTGAATGACGCGCTGGTCCGGCTCGGCGTCTTTGAGGGTGAATACCACTGGCACAAGCATGACGGCGATGATGAATTCTTTTACGTGGTCGAAGGACGGCTTCTGATCGATCTGGAGGACCGGACGTTCGACCTCGCACCTCGTGAGGGCGTGGTCATCCCCAAGGGAGTCATGCATCGGCCCCGCGCTCCGCAGCGGACGGTGGTGCTCATGGTGGAGACCAGTGCGATCGTGCCGACCGGCAGTTAGGGTCCGCGTCTGCTAGTATTTCGCCGACATGATCCGCTATCGTGCATGGCTCGCCGCACTTGTTGTTTCCACCTGTGTTTCCGCACAGGCTCCCCCCGATCCGGTAACGAAGATCCGCGACTACCGGCAACGCCATGAGGCGGAGATCGTGCGCGATCTGGCGGCACTGCTGTCCCTGCCCAACGTCGCGCACAACAATGAAGAGGGCCACGCCGACATCCAGCGCAATGCGGAAGCGATCGAGCAATCACTGAAGCAGCGGGGGCTACGGACCGAGATCCTGAACGTGGAAGGCGGCTTCCCGGCGGTCTATGGAGAGCTGCTCACCCCGGGCGCGACCAAGACGGTCGTCTTTTATGCGCATTACGACGGCCAACCGGTGATCCCGGCACGATGGAGTTCCCCGCCATTCACGCCGACATTACGGGATGGCGTACTGGGGCAGGGTGCAAGGGACATCGATCTGGCGACCCTCAGTTCTCCGCTTCCACCCGGGTCGGGCGAGTGGCGGCTTTATGCCCGCAGCGCCAGTGATGACAAAGCCCCCATCATCGGGTTCCTCACCGCGCTCGATGCCATGAAAGAAGCCGGGGTCCCGCCCAGCGTGAACCTCAAGTTCTTTCTGGAAGGGGAAGAAGAGGCCGGCAGCGACCACATGGGGGCCATGCTGACCAAGTACGCGGAGCTGCTGAAAGCCGACCTATTCCTGCTCTGCGACGGCCCGACCCATCAAAGCGGGCGTATCCAGCTGGTCTATGGAGCGCGGGGCACGATGGGTCTGGAAATGACGGTGTACGGCCCGGACCGCGGGCTGCACAGCGGCCATTACGGGAACTGGGCGCCGAATCCCGCAGCGGAACTGGTCAATCTGCTGGCGTCCATGCGCGACGAGGAAGGCCACATCCGGATCAAGGGTTTCTACAGCATCGTGGATCCACCCAGCGCCGCCGAGCTGAGAGCGCTGGAGCAGGTCCCGGACGTCGACGAAGAGTTGCGCAAGACCTTTGCCCTGAGCCGCACGGAAGGCAAAGGCATGAAGCTGAACCGCGCGATCCTGGACCCGGCGATGAACATCCGCGGGGTCCGGGCCGGAGGAGTCGGCAGCGAGACCACGAACTCCATCATGCCCGAGGCCACGGCCTCGATCGATTTCCGCCTGGTGCCGCGGCAAACGACGGAAGCCGTGCGGCAATTGGTGGAGTGGCTTTTGAAGGAGATGGGCTATTTCATCGTGAGCGCGCCACCGGACCGGGAGACACGGCGGAAGCATGCCCGCATCATCCGTCTCGATTGGCAAATGGGATATCCCGCGGCGCGAACGGCGCTCGACTCCGCCCCGGCGCGGGCCGTGGCCGCGGTGATGGGGGCCGCCATCGGCGGGCCGGTCTTGCGCATGCCCACCCTGGGCGGCAGCGTGCCGATGTACGTGTTCGAACAAAAGCTGAAGACGCCGGTGCTGATCCTGCCGATCGCCAACTTCGATAACAACCAGCACAGCCACAACGAGAACATCCGGCTGAAAAACCTGTGGGATGGGATCGAGATCTACGGCACGCTGTTCGCGGAGCTGGGTAAACAGTGGCAATAAACGACGATGCCCTCGCGAACGAGGGCATCTGAAACTTCGTTCATATATGGCTTACTTGCCGGCGTGCAGCATCATGCTGGACGACGCGAAGTAGCGGCTGTCATACAGATTGCGGAACAGGCGGCCGGTGACTTCGGCGGCCTTGGGGCCCAGGATGGGGCGTCCGCCGCGCAGGAAGACCACGGTCACCAGCTTCCCCGTGTCCGTATTGGTATAGGACGCGAACCAACCCAGGCGCGCGCCATTCTCGGAACATGTCCCGGTCTTGCCCATCACCGGCTCTTCGATGAAATTCAGGCGGACACGGCGCGCGGTGCCGTATTCCACGGCCCCCATCATGCCGTCTTCCACTTCGGGGACCAGACTGCCGATGTCCAGCGTGCGCTTCACCATCGGCTGGAAGGAATCCAGCTCTTCCCTCCGGGTGGGATGCTGCAGGAAATAGAGTGTGCCGCCATTGGCGATGGTACTCATCATCGCGCCCAGCTGCAGCGGGGTCATGCTGATGCTCTGTCCGTAGGAACACATCTTGCCCACGCCGCCGGTGTAGGGCTCTTCCGCCGGGAACGTGCCGAGATGTTCGCCCTCGATGTTGTATCCGGCAAGCTCGCCCAGGCCGAACTGTTGCGCCCAGAAGCTGACTTTCTCGAAGCCGAGGCGACGGCCGAGCGTCTCAAAATAAAGATTATTGGAGTGCGCGATGGCCTCGGTCAGGTTCATGCGCTTGCGGCGGCCGACTTTGATGATCTCGTCTTTGTCGACCACGCCTTCGCTCAGCGCGGCCAGGCCCACGGCGACTTTGAACGTGGAGCAAGGCTTGGCGCCTTCGCTCAGCGCCAGTTTCTGATTGACCATGGCCAGGATGCGGCCGGAGTTCGGCTCGATCACCAACACCGTACCGTTCAAGTTGCCGAGCGCATCCACAGCCGCCTGACGCACCACCGGGTCTTCGCCCTCGGCGACATCGCCAGTGGTGTTGTAGTCATCGTAGGTCGGCTGGGAATAGCGGTAGACGTATTTGCGTTTCTTCTTAGTTGCAACCGTGGTCGGCGACTTCTTGCTGCGCGACTTCGAGCTCACAGATTTCTTGGTGCTCGCAGCACTCTTTAGTTGTGCGCTGGAAGTTTTCTTCGTGGTGGAAGTCTTCGCCGGAGCGGTGACAACCATCGTCAAAGCGAGGAATGTTGCAGCAAGGACCCGAAACAGGCTGGACTTGATCATGAATGCGTTAGGACCCGATCCTAGAGATTTCTCCCATCCCGTTTGCTGTGATGCGGCGGGATGTCGAGATGCTACCGGAGGTATGCAAACGATTGCAACCTAAAAGTGACTGGGTGCTAGATTGATAAATGGGGTAAAAAGTCAATTAAATCATTCACTTACGAGAAAGTGTGGTGCCTTTCGTAATGCCCGGAGCGGCGCGGAACAGCCTCTATTCTAAATGAGCGAGGCGAATGCCTAAATGGGAATTGCATTCTGATCGGTGCAATCAAAAACCCGCCGCCGAGAATCTTCATTCCTGGCGGCGGGTGAAGATTGGGAATGCCTCACATGGCGTCGCCGCGCTTGCGGATGAATGCGGGCACGTCGAGATCGTCCTGCTCCACTTCGTTGGCGATGCTGATGCTCTGCTTCACGGCGTCAAGCGTGGAGGTCTCACGCGGGATGGTTGCGGTGGCCGTCTCGCGCAAGGGGGTGGAGGATCCCGAGGTCATCATGGACATGGTCTGTGGCTGATGCCGCGCCGCGGGGGCGGTCCGCGCCGGCGCTGTTGGCGTGTTGGGAATGAACGCCGAGACTTTCCGCTCCTGCGAGATCGCGGCCTGCGCGGCGGAGACGATGCGCTCGCGGCCCGGGACCTCGCGCTTGGGCAGATCGTGCTTGAAGCCGGTGGCGATGACGGTGATCTTCACCTCATCCTTCATGCGCTCATCCTGCACCGCGCCGAAGATGATGTTGGCGTCTTCGTGCGCCGCCGCCTGAATGATGGTGGAGGCTTCGTTCACCTCATTCAGTTTTAGCGAACTGGATCCGGTGATGTTGATGAGGATGCCTTTCGCGCCGTCGATGGAACCGGCGTCGAGCAGCGGCGAGGCGATGGCCGCCGTCGCGGCCTCGAGCGCCCGGCGTTCGCCGCGGCCGCTGGCCGTGCCCATCACCGCATAGCCCATGCCCTTCATGATGGCGCGCACGTCGGCAAAGTCGCGGTTGATGATGCCGGGGATGGTGATGATGTCCGAGATGCCCTGCACCGCCTGGCGGAGGATATCGTCGGCGATGCGGAAGGACTCGAAGAACCCCGCGTCCTGAGCGACCACCAGCAGCTTCTCGTTGGGAATGGCGATCATGGTGTCCACCGAATCCACCAACTCGGAGAGTCCGCGCTCGGCCTGTTGCAGGCGACGGCGTCCTTCGAACGCGAACGGCTTGGTGACCACGGCGACGGTGAGGCATCCCATCTCGCTGGCCAGCGACGCGATGATCGGGGCGGCGCCGGTGCCGGTGCCACCGCCCAGCCCGGCGGTGACGAAGATCATGTCCGCGCCTTCGAGCGCCTCGATGATCTTGTCCGCATCTTCGAGCGCGGCCTTCTTGCCCACATCCGGATTCGCGCCGGCGCCCAGGCCGGAGGTCAGCTTCACGCCCAGCTGGATCTTCACCGGGGCGCGCGACATCTGCAGCGCCTGCAGGTCGGTGTTGGCGACCACGAAGTCGACGCCTTTCACGTTGGCGTCGATCATGCGGTTGACCGCGTTGCCGCCTCCGCCGCCCACGCCGATGACTTTGATCTTGGCGTTGTTGCGCGGGTTGTCGTCGAATGAGATGCGGATGTCGTTTCCGTCAGCCATGTTTTGCTCCTCGTAACGAACTTCTCAACTGATTCCGCCGAATTCGCCCGCCTGCGGCGGACTCACCCTGGGCTGAAGCCCAGGGCTACCGGCGCGTGTTCAACAAATCTTCTGCAACTACAGCCTCACAGGACAGAAACCCGTTCCAACAGTGTGCGCATGCGGGCCCGGAAACTGTTTTCCTCCGGCACACGGCGCGCCACCCGTGCACGATAGGCATAGTGCAACGCGCCGAGGGCGGTGGCATACTCCGGTTCCGCCAGAGATGCGGGGAGTTTGGAGAGAGGTGTGGGTGATGCAAGCCGCGCGGGCACATTCAACAGCGCTTCCGCCACGGTCAAGAGTCCGGGCAGACGCGAGCCTCCGCCGGTCAGAACGATCCCGGCGCCGAGAGCGTCCTGCACGCCGCCGGAGCGCAGGTTGTCGCTCACGTATTCGAAAAGCTCGGAGGCGCGCGGCTCGAGAATCTCAGCGAGCAGTCGCTGTGGCATCAGGCGTGATGCACGGTCGCCCACGCCCGGCACTTCGATCTCACGTCCTTCGGGGACCTGTGTGACCACGGCGTGCCCGAAGTTTTTCTTGATCTTCTCCGCCTCCGAGAGCGGCGTGCGCAGACCGACCGCCACATCATTGGTGAAGTGGTCGCCGCCGATGGGAACGACGCCGGTGTGGGCGACCGACCCTTCGAAGTAGACGATCAGCTCGGAGGACCCGGCGCCGATATCGATCAGGCAGACGCCCAGCTCACGCTCGTCGGGGCGCAACGTGGCTTCCGCGGCGGCCAGGGCCTCGAACACGGTGTCGTCGGCGGAAACGCCGGCTTTGTTCGCGGCGGTGACCACACTCTGCGACTGGCTGGAGGAGGCGGTGACGATGTGAAGATTCACCTCCAACTTCGCGCCGGTCATGCCCAGCGGGTCGCGGATGGCGCCCTGCTGGTCCACGATGTATTCCTGCGGCAGGAGATGGAGCATCTCGCGATCGGCGGGAATGGCGACGGAGCGCGCGCGCTCGATGGCCTGGCGCACATCGTCGCGGGTGACATCGCGGGGGCGCGAACCGAGAGTGAGACCGCCGCGGCTGTTGACGCCGCGGACCAGAGTGCCGCCCACGGTCACGATCGCGTTGGCGATGGTGGCCCCGGAGACCAGTTCCGCGCGCTCCACCGCGTGATGCACCGCGGCCGCGGCCTTTTCCAGATCCACGATCGCGCCTTTGCGCGTGCCGCGCGATTCGGCCGTGCCGTGGCCGCGATACTTCAAGCCGCCCTCGGCGACCTCGCCGAGGATGACCGCGGTCTTGGCGCTGCCAATGTCGATCACGGTGATTAGATTGTGCCCGTTCGTTCCCATTACGGCTTGCTCTTTCCCCTGGTGTCTTCGATCTTGCTGGTCACTTGATTGCGGGTGTCCGGATTCACGATGATCTGCCCGTTGAAACGCAGATCCACGGATTCCAGCTTGGCGAATTGTTGCCGCCACTCCTGAATGTGGCGCATGTAAATGCGATAGCGGTCGAGAAAATCGGCGGAGCCCATGTGGATCAGCAACGCGCCGCCGGCATCTTCCACGGTGATCTTCACGTCATCCGGGTCGGAGAGATCCACCTCGCTCAGGTCCTTGGAATAGCCGAGGTCGTTCGAGTCCAGTTCCTGCGCCAAACGCTGATAGATGCGCATGCGCGCGGCCCGGGTGGAGAGCGGCTCGGCCTCCGCCATGCCGGTGATGACCGGGAAGGAGTACTCCGAACGCTGACGCGAAGGCAGGTCCATGACAACGCCGCCGGCATCGATCAGCGCGACCCGGGAGCCGATGCGCACGAACGCGAGCGGCGTGCGCTCGGTGATCTGCACGCGCAAGCGGTCCGGCAACAGGCGCATCACGCTGGCGGTCTCGACCCAGGGGATCTCTTCGAGCTGGCGCTTGCGCTCGTCGAGCGGCACCTTGAAGATGTTGCGGCCGATGTCGGCGCCCATCACGTCCATGATCTGAGCGCGCGTGACGCGTGAATGGCCCAGGCTCTCGATGCGGTCACCGGACTCGATGCGGAAGCGCCAGGAGTGGGTGCCGTACTGATACAGAGCAAAGGCGGCGCCGGAACTCACCCCGAACGCGAGGATGCCGAGGAACACCCAACGCAGGCGGCGGGCCGTCTTGCGGGTGACCGGGCCCTTGCGCACGGGGACGCGGCGGGACGCCCGCAGAAACTGCGGGTCTTCCTCGTCTTCGTCGTCACGGAGCTCATCCAGGGCGGGATCGAGATCTTCGGTGACCGGGGACGCGAGTTCCGCGCGCTCACGAGGAGCGCGCGCGGGAGGCTCGGGGGAGAAGCGGTTCTCGATGCGCGCCATGCGTCCGGTTTCTACAGTCGCTCATGCCAATATAACCCGTTTTTATCAATGAGTTACAAGATTTTTTAGGAAATCTTCGGGTTTCTTCGGGTTTTATGGGCGGCTGTTGCGGGCGCCAGAGCGTGGCAGATATCCAGTGTAACGGGGATCGCGTGTCCCGGCTCAGGATGGATTGAATCGGTTATTGCCTGACGAGTCAATGTACCGATGGCCACGATCACTCTTCACGGCTTTGTTTCACGGAAAGTTCTTCCAATTGCTTGCGCCAATCCAGATCTTCCACGAAACGGCGCGAGCTGCGCCAATCGGGCACGACTTTGACGAAGAGTTGCAGGAAGACCTTTGCTCCGAAGATGCGTTCCATCTCGAGGCGCGATGAGGTCCCGATCCGTTTCAGCATCTCCCCGCGTTTGCCGATGAGGATGGCCTTCTGCCCTTCCCGCTCGCAGAAGATGGTCGCGGTGATGCGGGTGAGGCGCGGCTCTTCGCGAAACTCCTCGATGACCACGGCGGAGGCGTAAGGCACTTCTTCCGCGGCCGCCACCAGGATCTTTTCGCGGATGATCTCAGCAGCGAGGAAACGCTCGGGTTGGTCGGTGTACTGGTCCCGGGAAAAATAGCGCGGGCCCTGGGGCAGAGCGGCGATCACTGCCTGGAGCAAGCGGTCGAGGCCGCTCTTCTTGTGCGCGGAAATGGGGATGATCTCGGCGAAGGAGTGGCGCTTGCTCCAATCCTCCAGCAAGGGCAGTAACTTCTCTTTCGGGATCAAGTCGATCTTGTTGAGCAGCAAGAAAACTTTGCCGCCGGTGCGCTTGATGAGGTCGAGGACGAACTCATCGCCGCCGCCGAACCGCTGGGTGGCGTCCACGATGAGCAGGATGAGGTCGCGGCCTTCGAGCGCGTCATAGACCTCCTGCATCATGCGCTTGCCCAGCTGCGAATCCGGCTTGTGCACGCCGGGAGTATCCAGCAGCACGATCTGCCCGGCCGGGCGACCCTTGGCGGCCTTTACGTTCACAACGCCAAGGATGCGATTGCGCGTGGTCTGCGGCTTGTGGGTGACGATGGCGACTTTCTCACCCACCAGCGCGTTGAGCAACGTGGACTTGCCCGCATTAGGGCGTCCGATGATGGATACGAAACCAGAGTGGAAGGCGGACATGTTCAGGCGCGCATCGGCTTGGATTCTTCGGAAGGCTCGGGCTGGGCTACGCTGATGCGCAGCCGCTCGACGACGCGATCGGTGGCCTGCAGGACTTCAAAGCGCAGGCCATCGTCCCTCACCGTCTCGCCCGGACGCGGGATGCGGCCCAGCAGTTCTGTCACCAGTCCCGCGACGGTCGACGCCTTCACGTTCTCCGGACGCACGCCGAACAACTCGAACAACCGGTCCACATCCATGTTGCCGGGCACGATGTAGGCGTTCTCATTCTCTTTGATCACGTCCGACTTCGACTCGTGCTCATCGCGGATCTCACCGACGATCTCTTCGAGCAGGTCTTCCATCGTGACCACGCCGGCGACGCTGCCGTATTCATCGATCACGGTGGCGAAGTGGAGGTTCTCGCGCTGCAACTCGCGCATCAATTCCTGGACCGGCTTGCTCTCCGGCACAAAAAACATGGGCCGCATGAGCGAAGTGACTTTCCTGGTCTTGGCTTCGATGTCCGCCACCTGCAGGACGTCATGGGAGATGACCAGGCCCTTGATATTGTCGATCGAGTCCTCGAAGACAGGCGCGCGCGAGAATGGCTTCTTGCGGATCAGTTCGATGAACTCTTCGATGGTGGCGGTCACGGGCACAGCGGTGATCTCCGGCCGCGGGGTCATGACCTCGCGCACTGTCTTATCGCGGAACTCGACAACCGACTGGATGAGCCGGCGGTCGCCTTCCTCGAGGATGCCCTCTTCCTGCCCGGCTTCGATAAGCGCATCCACGGCCTCGGCCTGGGTCTCCGCCGCAACCGGCTCGCTGGGCTCGGCCAGCGCGGCGATCTGCTGACAGAATCCGATCACCACCGTGATGGGCAGCAATAGATAGATCAGTCCGAGCAGGACCGGCGCGAACGGCTCCAGCCAGTCGCCTTTCGTGCGTGTGAAAAAGATGAACGGCAGCAGGCGATTGAACACCACGATCACCAGCATGATGGCCAGAACCGCCTGCGCGATCTCCGACGCCATCCACTGGTCTTCCGCCATCACCGGATACACCAGCAGCATGGCGGTGAGCGCGGTGCACAGGTGCGTGAGCACGGACATGGTCAGCGGCGCGCGCGAGGCCGCCCCCCCCAGCCGAGGCTCCACCTTCAACTCATAGACTTCGATGTTCTCCTGGAACTCCCTGGAGAGGAACTTGCCCTTCTCGTGATAGATGCGGGCCACGTAGGACGAGAGCGTGAGCACGCCGCACAAGAGGAACAGCATCAGGGCGATGGCCGGCGTCATCGGACCTTCCTCTTGCGCGCTTTTGCTTTCAGGACGCGCGGCTTCTTGCGGCCGTTGGTCTTGCGGCGCGCCTTCTCTTGCGCGCGCTGGATAAGCGACGCCGGCAATCCGAGCGCGGCACGAAGCTGTTTCTCTCTACGCGCCATCCGGCCGCGGTCGGTCTCATGGTCATAGCCGGCCAGGTGGAGAAGTCCGTGCAGCGCGAGGATGCGCACTTCGTCCCCGACGGAGTGCCCGAACCGGCGGGCGTTCTCCGCGGCGATATCGAGCGATACCGCGATGTCGCCGGCGTAGCCTGCGATGCCCTCGGCGCCGAAACTGAGCACGTCCGTGATTTTGTCCTTGCCGCGGAACCAGCGGTTCATGCGGCGGATCTCGGCGTTGGAGGTCACCACCAGGCTGGCGCCGCCTTTCAGTCCCACCGCCTTGCGCGCGCGCGCCATGAAGGACTCCAGCTCGTCGGCCACCAGGCCGCGCACCCGCTTGCGAAGTTGTACGGTCAATTCCATGTTGGGAAAAATCAAAAGGGAGGGTGAGCTACCCTCCCTTCATCATTTTACTCGGTTATTGCTTCACGGGCTTGGATCGGCTGCCGGCCGGTTCCGCGGCAGGATCAAGAGATAACTGCAACTGCTTGGAAACGCGCTCTTTATGGTCGTTGTAAGCGCGGACTATACGTTGCACCAGGTGGTGGCGCACTACGTCCGTCTCATCGAAGTAGGCGAAGCCGATTCCCTCCACGCCACCAAGCACGTCAATGGCTTCCAGCAGCCCGCTGCGCCGCGCGTTGGGCAGGTCGATCTGCGTGATGTCCCCGGTGATCACCGCCTTGGAGTTGAAGCCCATGCGGGTGACGAACATCTTCATCTGCTCGCCGGTGGTGTTCTGCGCCTCGTCGAGGATGATGAACGCGTCATTCAGCGTGCGTCCGCGCATGAAGGCGATGGGCGCGATCTCGATGATGTTCTTCTCCAGATACTTGTCCACGCGCTCGGCTTCCATCAGGTCATAGAGCGCGTCATAAAGGGGACGTAAATAAGGATCGACTTTCTCCTGCAAGGTGCCCGGCAAAAAACCCAGGCGCTCGCCGGCTTCGACCGCGGGCCGCGCCAGGATGATGCGGTTCACCTGCTTGCTGAGCAGCGCGGCCACGGCCATGGCGACCGCAAGATAAGTCTTGCCCGTGCCCGCCGGCCCGATGCCGAACACCATGTCCTGCTTCTCGATCAGATCCAGATACTGCTTCTGGTGCGGGCTCTTGGGCTGCACCACGCGCTTGCTGCCCTGCGAGCGCATTTTGCCGGTCTCCGCCAGTTGGCGCAGTGAGGTCTCCGGATCGTTGAGTACCACGCGCAACATGCTGCCCAGGTCGCCGTTCTGAAAGACATATCCCGTGCGCCGTAGATGCTCGAAGTCGGCAAAGATCTGCGCCACGCGCTCCACCGGCTCGGCGCCGCCTTCGATCTCCACACCGTCCGAGCGTAGGTCGATGGAGACACCCAGGGCATCTTCGATGAGGATGAGGTTCTCATCGCGCTTGCCGAACAGGGTCTCCAGATTGGGCGTGATCTCGATCTTGCGTTTCATCCGGGCCACCGATTGGGTACGAATCGGACTACCTCCTTAGGTTTGAGGTTTGTGATGGTACAACTCGCTTGCTCCTTATTCCCGTCCACACATTCGATGCACTTCCGCCGGCGCCGGGCGCAGGCGCGGCGCTTGTTCGCGCGCGCACGCCGGCTGCGGCCGGCGACAAGACGGTTTCTTCTTCTGGGGGAATGACTGCCGGGTTGACTTGCCCGCTGCGGAGCGGAACCGCGTCCATCAGGGCTAAGAGTAGGACGATTCGCAGGTGCAAGTCAATGGGAATTGGAAACCGTCGCAGGTCACAGGTCGAAGGTCGCAGGCTACGGACAAAACCTAGCGTCGGATCGTGCAGGCTGAATCCGGGTCGACCTGAGACGCGGTTGGAATTTGAGTTCGCCAACGACTACCGGCCGCGTTCACGCCTTGGCTTCCTTTGGGACGCGAGAGTGCCTCGTTCCGGTGGAAAACGAGACTGACTCGTTCAGGTGGAACACGAGACTAAGGTGTTCCGGTGGAAGAACGCCCCTTTAGGGCCGTGTCCAGTTCTAGAGGGGTGCATTACACACGTCTCACTCAGTTGATGACCTGCAATTGCAACGTCGAGGACTTTACTTCAGGTTCATCGGTATATGTTTTCAAAAACTCTTCAAAGCCGTTTCGCAGATTGTAACGGAAGGCATCACTCACTTTAGTTGGCCCAAACACTCTAAAAGACTCACTTCGGTAATGAGCGTTAAGCGCAAACATGAAACGCTGGAGGTCGATGTAATCAGTAATTGATCCTTCATTCATGTCAAGAAAAGGCAACATCTTGCCATTCAACCAATGAAGTTCTTTGTCCCAACCTCGCTTCTTGAAATATGGCAAGAATTCGCCGTAAAGGCGAGTAGAGGGCACGGGTGTAAACAACATAGGAATAATCGAGCCTACGACCTCCGAAACAAACATCGCCGTACGTACTACACGGTCAATGCTTTCATTGGGCAACCCGTATAAGACAAATGAATTCACTTCCAAATTACGTAACTGGAATCCAGCCTTTTCACACATCTTAGCGGCCTTCACAAAATGCTCAAGTTTCACATGTCGGCGGTTTAGAGTCTTCACGTATTCATCGTCAATGCTCTCAACAGGCAAGTAGAC
>JACPNP010000026.1:51634-66735 GCA_016185365.1 Terriglobales bacterium | reverse complement strand
GCAAGTAGACCTTCTGGAAATGCGCGGCCTTCATTAAGTCAACCAATTCTTGTGAACTGCTCAGAAAGCGAGTATCCAGTCCTTCTGGCGCATAGAGCCGAAAAGGAAGTTTACTTTCTACAATCTGTTGCAGCAATGGGATGAAATTGGTCTTGTAGTTCAATAGAAGAAAGTCTGCATAGAACGCAAAGTCTCGGATTCCATACTTTTCGTGCTTTGAACGCATCTCGGCAAAAACGTCCGATGGTGGGCGATAGCGAACCTTCGATACGCCACCGTTTACGGCCTTCTGAGCGCAGTAACTACAGTCGTAGGGGCAACCGCGACTCGGCGTGATTATCGCGTAGCTGGGCTTCTCACGATAGAGCGAGAGGTCAGTCCACAGATCGTTGGCTTCCAGTACCTCCCCTGCGACTACAACGTCCGCAGCAGTGCCATCAAGCGCATGTTGTGGAGCAAGTGACGGATAGATTCCTCCCAAGACGATCTTGGTACGCTTTCCAAATAGTCGCTTGACCCGAAAAGTAAGGTCTCTGGTGGATTCCCACCAATAGCTCATAATCGATGTAACCCAAACTTCTGAAGGCGGATTTCGGTGT
Organism: Terriglobales bacterium; assembly: GCA_016185365.1. Taxonomy (GTDB): domain Bacteria; phylum Acidobacteriota; class Terriglobia; order Terriglobales; family Acidobacteriaceae; genus DSPA01. The sequence goes on along the minus strand of JACPNP010000026.1, from coordinate 66,136 downwards.
AGTCCTCTTCGCCTTATGTATTCCTCGAACTCATCCCACGTTTTTCCGTAATGCCGCTTGTAGAGGGTTAACCGTTCCTGTGCTTTTGCGATCTCGATGGGCTTAACTTGTCCCTCAGGCCAGTTTCGCTCTGAATAATCTTCATTAGGTTGGATTCGATGCGATCTTACTTTTCTATCTTCATCCGTCTCCATGAAGTCAAACAGCCAGAGTTTTCTGTACTTGTGCTTTTTCAGCAAAGCTGCCATCCGGAGCAACCCATAGGGCTGCGACCATTCTGCCCAATACTGTGTGTCGTACACAGGAGGGTTTATGAGGAGCGCAGTCTTGACCTTTGAACTGCCGGATAATGACCTGAGATCGAAGTGGTAGTCGATCCGTCGATGCGCTGATCTGACTCGATAGTCCATATAAGAATCGATTCCTAGTTTGCGGCCCGAACAAGTCCCTCAGACGGCTCCGTTTAGGCGAGGTTGGACAAACCGTGCAGGAGTGAACGCGCCATTGCGCACCTCAAGAAGCCCCATGTTGATTACTTCAACGAGAGTCTGGTTACTCGCAACTCGGCAAGCTAAACCTCGTTTGAAAGCAAAGTCGGTAGCAAAGTGAATCATCCATGTGCCGCCTGTGCCTTCGTAGATGATTGGTGGTCTGCAAGCAACGTCAAAGTGTTCTGATTCTCCTGCATCCCGTAGAAAGAAGTTGATGTATAGAGCCTGTCGAGCTGCATCGGGTAGGTTCGGTGCGGCGTACCAGCTCGTAATCAAGTCAATTTTGGGGTGCAGGCGGGTGTCTATTACGCCGCCCTTCAATAGATGGTTAAGCTCCTGAAGGAATGTCAACTTTTGATCGTGCCCTGCATCACCGTCTCGAAGATGCTGAGTAATCAAAAGTAAAAAACTTTGCTCGTAAGTTGCTTGGTTTTGAATGAGCTTTTTTATCGCTTTCGGCCTTTTCTGATTTGAATAAATGAATCCGCCGTAGTAGTCCAGATTGACTAAATCGTAGGGCCATTGAGGGCTGTGACCATATCGATCTCGGCCAGTCAGAAGAATGTCGTCGAATTCGCCGTAGAGTGAGTGCAATCGCTCCTCGAAGTTGCTCACGTTAGCCTTCAAGAACATAAGGTGCTGCTGATTTTCCTCACGTTCGATAGTCGAGAACCGATCTAGGTACTCCTGCCAATCAACAATGTCATACATCAGAGCCGAAGGTAACCCCAGATACTTGAGCCTATGCCCAAGCCTCTGACTCCAGTCACCAACCAATACCTTGTCAAAGTCGTGCCGAACGAAATCCTTGTTCGGATTACTGTGAAAAGTCTCGACACTGTTTGTCCCTTTCATCAATACTTGCTCCTTAATGCCTTGTATATTTTTCCGGCAACGGTCTCGTATTCATCTGAATCACCGGAATAATGGGCTTGGAGAGTATCCATTGTGATCTGGAATACCTTGCGTGCCTTCGTAGGCATTTTTAGCTCAGTAACGATGTCAGCGAGCGAGGGAGATTTTTTTTGCTTCTTTGGGTTGTCGATGTCGGCCTTCACTTGAGCAAGCCTTTTGCTGGTTTGCAGCAAAAGCACCTTAACATCAGGATCGGTGCATTTTCGCTTCTGCAAAATCCCGACACCTTCGTCTAAATTGTGCTTATAGTGCTTAGCATCCGCTCGCTGAATACCTCCATCATTGAGCATCCGGTCAAGCTTTGCGGCGAGTTTGCCGAGCTTCTCAGCACTCTGGAATGCCCGCCGATTATCGCTGATCGTTTGTGCTAGGTCATTTAGAGTTTCGACAATCGCCTTGCGACACGCTTCGTACAGCTGCTCTCTCTCTTTTGTTTCAACAAAATCAGACCTGTCAGTGACAGGCTGGACAGCCTTATCCACTATGTGGATTTCACCAGAAAACCACTCTGCTCTAGCCTTCGCAGTAGTCCAAAGAGTTCGGGTTGGAAGACTTCGATCACCGATGGAAAAACCAAATAATTTGTAAACCAACCCCGCAAATTTTCTCCTTCTTTCGACTGAATCCCCTTCTACGCTAAAAATCTTGCCGCTTGGCAGTATCTTTTCGCCCATGTGCTGAGCGTTTGACGTGTACCAGCAGACTGCCAGAAGACCAACCCCTGCCGGACTTCGCACTTCGATAAACCCCGGCTCAGCAATTGTCATGTGATTGTTAAAAGGCTTGAATATTTGAAATTTCCGACCGTCTGGTCTGGAGAGAAAGATCGCTTTGGGTGAATAGTCAGAAAGTGCTCGGCTGAGTCGTTCATTGATGATCTGACCGTGCTTGAACTCTGGGTTGAACCCCACCGGAGCTACATCTCCAACGAATTCTGAGATTTTGTCCGGGTCAAGAAGCTCCGAACAGGATTCCTTGATATTCCGTATCTCGACAATGGTGTAGTGGTCTTTGGGATCGACGGTAGTAAATTCGATACTTGTGTGCCGCCTAATGACGGGGCTTGCAGGCTCCTGAATTCCTTGCTTCTTCTTTTCGCTAATGTCTTGCCACATTTCTTTGGCACGAAACTCAAACATCCAGAGGCGGTCATCTCCGTATGAAGTTGTGGTGATTTTTAGCTTCTCCGCCACTGCTATTCCGGCTAACTTCCCGATCCCCTTATAACCGGCTTCCTCTCCCATCTGTTTTTCGGAATAGGCAATTCGCTTAAGCTTCGGTATGTCCTCCTCAGACATGCCGATGCCGTTGTCCCAAATGATTAGCGACCGCCCTTGAATAGAAATCTTCACCAGAGGCGTTGAGTCGTCATTTACAACATCAGCGACCTTAGACCAATCATCAATAGCATCACTGGAATTTTGTATGTACTCCCGAATCACTTCAAGTTTGCGGGGGTATAAATCTTCAGACAGAATTCGCACTACTGCAGCAAAGAGCAGTTCCTCTTCGTCCTTCCGCTGCTCGACTATTGGCTCTGTTGCCATAACGTTGCTCGTTTCTTGAAGTCGGCTACTGATATGCGATAACCCTTGTTTTTGCTAATAAAGAACGCGTGGCCTTGCTTAAGCTGCGAGATCAGTTGTTTGATTTCATTTGCATCTTCATGGTTCGAGCATTTAGCGGCCAATAGGCGCGACACCTTCCCGCTTGGATCAGTTGTTTGAAATACAAGCTTTGACGCACTGTTTGCAAATGCTGCGTCACTAAAATCTGCTGGCTGTTGGGAAGCGAAAATTATACCGAGTCCAAACTTCCTTGCTTCCCTCAGTAGAGAGTCAACCGGGCCGTTCTCCCTAAAAGACAAATGGTGAGCTTCGTCGAGCACGTTGAAGACGCTAAGCGGGTGCGCACCTCTATTCTTGAGAAAGTAAAAAAAGTGCCACAAGAGAAGCTCGACAAGTACACGCTGAGTCTTTCCTTCAAGTCCTCGAAATTGCAGAATGTGAACTTTCGCATCACTTGCCAAAAGCTCGTCCCAACTCCAAGTTGTGCTGACTTCCGACCCGAGCATAAAAAACGTCACCATGCGGGCAGAGACGCCTGTGGCATTCTTGGCATTGGCATAGGTCTTGTCAGCCGATAAATCGTCTAAGACTTGCTGAAGCTCAGTTAACGTGGGGGCGGGTTTACTCCAAGTCTTTGGGTCTGAGTCGTCAATACCAACTTGCTTGAAAGCCTTCAGGATCGCGTCAATTACCACTTTCCTTTGAATATCTCCGAGCCGGTAAACTGCATCGAAAACGTCTGAGACTCTTGTTGCAACTCGCTTAGGACCGCCCGCATCATCTGAAAAGATTTGAAGTGGGTTAATTGGCAAACCAGCGTCACCGATGACATGCTCTCTGATCTTGACGAACTTTTGAAACGGCTTCTCCAGATGTTGAAGCTCGAAGCTCTGCCCATAATCGAAAATAATAGATGGGATTCCCTTCAGGGCGAGTTCGGCAATCAGACATTGTGCAGAGTAGGTCTTCCCCGACCCACTCTCACCCATAATCATTAGGTGTGGATTCGGTACTTCTTTGGGGTTGCTTGGTTCCCAATGGAGCGAATCCTGATAATCTTCATCTTCTCCAACGAACACTGCTTCCGGGTAAACTCCTTCATCTGCATTCATCTGTTCCGAAGTGTCTGCTTCTACTTCCTCTACTTCGCCAACTTCATGAGTTGCTACAACTTGCCCTGACTCCCTGACACTTTCTGCACTGCCATTTGAGGAAAAAGATTGGTGAGGTGGGGTCTGTTGCTCAGCGAGTTCTTGCGTCATTGTGCGTGAAGCGAGGATGGTTCGCACATGGATAGGCTTGAGCCGCAGAATGTGCGCGATTTCTTCAGGCTTCTTACTCTGTCGGTCAAGTTCTACTATCAGACGGACAGTTTCATCGGAAATCTTAGACCCCGCCATGGGTACCTCTGGGAGCAGAAGAGAAAGGTTTACTACAGCACGATTCTTGGTGCAACAGGAATAAGCCAATTTGAAACTTTTCGCATTTCTTAATCTAGCTTACTACTTGATGCAAGCTATTGATAAGACATAACTTGAGTAGAGTTAGGCCTCGTTCCATTTTGGAACTTACCCGCCCACTACCCACTCCCTATGCGCTCAAGACTCAGTACTCTGCCACGCCAGGATTCACCACTCAAAACAACGCTTTTTCCCTTGACTCCACCCTGCAAATAATGTAATATTGTCTCAACACACTATATCAATAAGAAATAGTCGTGCAAGTCCTTTAGAAGTCCGATTTTACGTATAACCCCTTCCGTATCATGATTTTACAGATTGATCGGAGCGTAAGTCGTTGATTCCATTGGATACCGGGGGGGGAGGGGGTACCCTAAGTACGATTTGTGATTTACGAAGGGTGAGTCGCGAAACACAAAACCTGCTTCATCAACGCCGCTGACCTGGCATCTGGAGGCTGATCGCTGAAAGCTGAGAGTCGCCAACGACTACCGGCTAACGCCTGATCTCACGCCTTGGCTTCCTCCACCACCGGTTCCGGCGGTGGCGAAGCGGGGACGGCGCGGTGCTTGGCCCATTCGCGCAGGCGAAGGATGTCCTCGGCGCGAGAAGTGGCCAGCGGGATGGTGTTGAACAGTTCGCGCAGGATCAATTCATCGTTCACCGGGATCTGGTCGGCGAAGCTGGCGAACATGGCGGCCTGAATGGCCGCGTCGATCTCCGCGCCGGAATAGAGATAGGACGCGGCGGCCAGGCGCTCAAGGTCGAATCGCGCCACATCGAACTTGCGCCGTTCCAGTTGCACCCGGAAGATCACCTTGCGCTCTTCGGGTGTGGGCAGGTCCACGAAGAAGATCTCATCGAAGCGGCCCTTGCGGATCAGCTCCGGCGGCAACACGGTCACATTGTTCGAGGTGGCGGCGACGAACACCGGGGCCTTGCGGTCCTGCATCCAGGAGAGGAATGCGCCCAGCAGCCGCGAGGAGGTGCCGGCATCGCTGGAGGAGGAATCGGCGCCGCTGCCGGCAAAGATCTTTTCCAGTTCGTCGATCCACAGCACACACGGCGCCAGCTGCTCGGCCACGCGAAACATCTTTTGCACCCGCTTTTCGGTCTCGCCGATGTACTTATCGAAGATCGAAGAGGCGTCGAACTTCACCAGCGGCAACTGCCATTCTCCGGCGATGCAACGGGAGCACAGGCTTTTGCCGCAACCCTGCACGCCGAGGATGATGACACCGCGCGGCGGCTCCAGGCCGGCGGCTTTGGCGCGGGGATCGAAGGCGGCACGCCGCTTGCGCAGCCATTCCTTCAGGTTGTCGAGCCCGCCGATGGCGCTGAGGTCGCGGTCGGCGTCGACGAACTCCAGCAGGCCGCTGCGGCGCAGCAGGTCGCGCTTGGCCTCCATGGCGTCGTTCACGGAGTCGGGCAAAAGGCCGTAGCGAGCGACAATGGCCTGGTTGATGGCCCTCTCGGCCTCCTCTTCGGTCAGACCGCAGAGGTTGCCGGCCATGGCGTCGAGGCCAGCCGCGTCGAGGCTGGATTGGAGCTTGCGGGTCTGCGACAGGCGCTGGAAGCACGCATCGATCATCTTGCGCAGGCGCGGGCGGTCCGGAAGCGGCAGCTCGATATACTCCGCCAGGTTCGCGATCTCAGGCGGGATGTTGAACGCCGGCGCCGTCAGCACCACGGTGCGCCGGTCATGCGAGAACTCCTGCACCACCTCGCGCAGGAGACGGACCACCATCGGGTCCTCCAACTGGCGATGCAGATCCTTGAGGACGTAGACCGCTTCCAGCGTCAGGCTCTCCAGATGGCTGAGGACGGCGGCCGCTTCCTTGGTCTTATAGATCGGACTCGCGGAACCGCTGCGGGCGGCGGGGTCGACCTTACCCGCCACGGAAGGGAGGCCCTGTTCGACGAGTCTGGCGTTGACTTGTTCGAGGCGTTCGTCGCTGCCGGGCGTGGAGCCGGAGCGGAACAGGCCGTCCACCACGCTCCACTCGAAGACCGGGAGCCGGACTTCGGAGGCGGCCATGCGGATCAGATTCATGGCCCGCTGCTCTTCCACCGTCTCGATGATGACCAGGGGGGTGGATGAATCAAAGATCACCTTGAGGTGATCTTTGGGGTCGGCGAGCATCTGTTTCCAACTCATGCAGGTTTGACCAATGTACCCTAATTCCCGTAAAATAAAAGGGTTGCAGTCGACCGCAGGAACTCACTGACAGACAAGGATACTCTTACCCCGTATGGCAAACCATTTTTCCGCGCTCAAGCGCGCCCGTCAAACCGAAGTCCGCAGCGCGCGGAACCGCGCCAATGCCTCGCGCGTGCGCACCGCGCTGCGCAAGATGCGCGAAGCCCTGGCCGCCGGCGATAAGAAGGTCGCGGAAGCCATCTACCGGGAAACGACTTCGGCGGTGGACAAGTCCGTGCAGAAGGGCGTGCTGCACAAGAACACCGCTTCGCGGTATAAGAGCCGCCTGGGCCTGCATCTTAACAAGCTGGCCGCAAAGTAAGATCCTTTTCAAAAAGAAACGGCAGACCTTTCGGTCTGCCGTTTTTGTTTTGTGTCGCCCCTAAAGGGGCTGTTAGTGAGATTGGGACGATTGCGGTGCGCTAAAGCCGCACCCTTTCACCGAGTACAGCTGCCTGCTGCCAGCTACCAGTTGCCAGAAAATCCGGATCGTGGTGCGTCGGAAGTTATGCCGTACAGTAGCTTGTCCCGCGCTGCTCGAGGCGGTCAGAACTTTGCGCTCTCCATGCCGAGCAGCTTCCCTTTCCGCTCCACGCCCCAGCGATAGCCGCCCATCGAGCCATCCTTGCGCACCACGCGATGGCAGGGTACGACCAGCGCCACCGGATTGGTCGCGCAGGCGCGGGCCACGGCCCGGGTCGCCTTGGGCTGGCGGATGCGGCGCGCGATCTCCTCGTAGGACATCGTCTGTCCATACGGGATCTTCTGCAGCTCGCGCCACACCCGCATCTGGAACGCCGTGGCCTGCAGGTCGAGCGGCAGGTCGAGCGAGGTCTGTTTCTCGTTCAAGTAGCCCAGGATCGCCTTGACCGAACTCTGCAGGCTGGAGCGGTCCTCGCGGATCTCAGCCTTCGGGAACTCCGCCGCAAGGCTGCGGCCAAGGAAACCGGCGTCGTCGCCGAGCGCGACCTTGCAAATCCCTTTCTCCGTACGCGCTACCAACAGATTACCCAAGGGAGACTCCGCGATCGCGTAAGCGATCTGCTGGCCGGGAGCGCCCTTCTGGTAGGAGGATGGCGTCATGCCCAAGTGAGCATGAGCGCGTTCATAGACGCCGCGGCTGGAGTTGAAGCCGGCTTCATAGGTGGCGTCCACGATGGGTTGTCCGTGGCGCACCGCGGCGCGGAACACGGCCACGCGGCGAAGTTCCACATACTCCTGCGGCGTGATGCCGAGCACATGCTTGAACGTGCGCTGCAGGTGGAAGGGGCTGCTCTCCACCGCATGGGAGATGGTGCGCAAGGTCAGCGTGGCTTCCAGGCTCTCCTCGATGTAGCGGCAGACGCGATGTACCAGCTCCGCCTGCGGATTAGGCGCCTGCGCCTCGGTGGGGCGGCAGCGGCGGCAGGCGCGGAATCCGGCGCGCTCCGCCGAGCGCGGGTCGAAGTAGAAGTCAACCTGATCGCGGCGCGGACGACGCGAGGGGCAAGTGGGGCGGCAGAAGATCCCCGTGGACTTCACGCCGTAAAAAAACACGCCGTCGAGATCGCGGTTGCGTGCGAGGACGGCCTGCCAGAGGACGTCCGGCGCGGCGGCGGGTTGGAGGTTGCGAGTGGCCATGGGCCCGGTATGGATCGCGGCTGTGCTCATAATGCCTCAGCATAGCCGGATAGGGCAAAAGGCATCTATCCGATTGTTGCGGGAAAAGTAAGAAAGCTTCATTCAATAGACGATGACCTATCCGTCGTTTTTCCCTTTTAGATCGAAATAGGATGTTAACTATTTGGTTGACAATGAGTAATAAGTTATGTATGATGATGAATAATAAGTTGTGTATGATGAGAATGGAGGACAAAATGCCAAGTGCACAAGTTGCAGGGTTGACCCGACAAGACATTATTAAGACTGCGCGGAATTTCAAATGGAGTCGCAAGATGCCGAAATGGACAACTGTCGTGGAGAATGTTGAATTGCCAGCACGTCCATTGGTGCTCTCGGCTGCTAGCGTTCCACCAAATGATCCAACAAACTCACATCAAGCCATTGCAAAATTGAAGGAGCTTGGTTTCGTCGCGAGATATGAAGGAAAACCAGTTTAGCTATTTCGAGAGGGCAAAAATCGACGCGCGACAGAAAGGGATTTAGCCGACTCAATTCCGGCTAAACAAATCCCTAGACAGGCAGTTCTTCCTGTTGCCAGGAGTTGACCACGATCTTGGGCTCCGAAGCGAGGGCGATCACCAGCCGCTCCAGCACTAGACGCTTACTGGGCGGGTTGGAGCGGAGTTCAAGGTCGGCGCGGGCGACCAGCCGGAGGGCGCGGGTAAGGTCGCGGCGGGACTTGTAACGCCGGGCCTGCTTGATGATGTCTTCCGCGGCGAAGGGGGGCAGGCGGAAGCCCTGCCACAGCGCCTGCCAGATGGCGCGCGAGTCCCGCACGTTCTTTTCCAGGATGACCAGCATCTGGCGGAAGGTCTTGGCCAGCATATAAAGGTGGCCGATGGCGGCTTCGTCACCGTCGGCGGTGGAGAGGAGCGCATCCAGCACCTCAAGGGCGCGGGTGCGGTCTTTGGCGGAGATGGCGTCGGTCAATTCGTAGAGCGAGCGCTGCTTGGCGGCGAGGACCATGGTCTCCACATCGCCAAGGGTGACGTGTTTCTTGTCACCGGCGTAAAGAATGAGTTTTTCCAATTCGTTCGCGATCAGCATCATGTCCGCGCCGAGGGAGTCAACGAGCTCACGAGCAGCATCGGTCTCGACCTTCACGCTCTGCTGCTGGGCGCTTTCGACCACCCAGCGCATGCCGTCACTCTCATCCACGCGCGCGAGTTCGATCAGCCGGCAACACTCTCCCAGGGTCTCCCGCAAGCGTTCGTACTTGTCCTTGTCCTGCATCTCCATGCGGCGGACGTCGGCGGGGATGCTGATGTGGTCGGCAACGAAGATCAGCACGGCATTCGGATTCGGGTCCTTGCCATAGGCCGCTATGGCTTCAAAGTCCTGCTTGTGGGAGCCGCGGCCATAGAGCACCTTTACGCCGCGGATGAAAAAGACCTGGAAGGGCGCCATGAGAGACGGGGTCTGGGCGCGATCGAGCACTTCCCCGACGCTGACTTCGCTCAGGTCCATGTCCCACAGGCAAAAATCGCGCAGGTCCTCCGGCACCAGATGCTGAATCAGCGCGGCACGGCAACGGTCGCGGAAAAAGACTTCGTCCCCGACCAGTACATAGGCGGGGCGCAATTTTCCACCGGCCACTTCGGCGATGAAGCGGTCGGTGGCGGCGAAGCTGCGGCCTGCGGGCATTAATAGTTCTCCAGAAGGTCGGAGACCAGGGTGCGGGCGAAATCGCGGGCCATGCGGTCCAGCGCCGGCGACTCTTCCTCGAAGAACGCCGAGATCTCGCGCGAGACCTGATATTGCTCGCGGAAGATGTAATTGGGGTTCTCGTAAATGGTCTTGCCGCCGCGATCGACCAGAGAGACCCGCATGGTGACGGTGACCTGGGCGCTGGAAGCGCGGCCGGTCTGCGAATCGTAGGTCAGGGGCGAGACCTGGGCGGAGAGCACAGTCCCCTTGAGGACGGCGTCGGCATCCGGCGTTTCTTCATTCAAGACCTTGAACCGGGAGCGACTGATGAACTCTCGCACCACCGCGGCGGTCATGGTCTGCTCGATGCGGTAGGTCTGGGTCCGGTTGACGAACGAAATGATGGCAAGGGTCTTAACGGTGGCGGGGACGCGCGTGCCCTGGCCCGCGGTGTGGTATCCGCAGCCGGACAGCATGGTCAGAAGCAGCAGGAGAAGCGGCCAGCGGGGGCATCGCATCGGTCTCGAGTCTGTCACAGTCCACTCCGGTCGCGGAATTGGTTTACGTGGTTCCGCTCATTGGATCTTGCCGCTGGGGCGGGTGGCCACCAGTTCCAGCGCACATTCATGAGCGGTCAAAGTCTGTAACTTCAGGTTGTCAGCCGCGGCCCATAACCACAAACCATTCGGACGCGAAGCGTCCTCGCGTACGGCCACCTGGATCTCATGCTGGCCGGCGACATTGACGTTGGTCGGCTGCTCGTCACCGGACGCCACCACCTTGAGGTGATCCCCCTGCAGGGCGAGGGCGAATTCGCCCGCGGTGACCTTCCGCTCCAGTTCCACATATATAGCGGCTGCGTGGCCATGGAAGATCGGCGCCTGGACCAGCTGCAACGCGGGCGACTCAACCTTGCCGCGCACCAGCGCCGAGAGATGGGCCAGGATGAACTCTTCCGAGCGCTGCATGGATTCCTTCACGTCGTCCCCGAAGCGCGAGATGAGATTGAACGCGAGCTGCGCGCCAAAGACCGCCTTGGGCATCGGCTGGAAGGAAAGAAGATTCATGGTCTGCTGATGCAGCTCGTCCATGCCGGGGCGACCGCGCTCACTCACGGGCTCGAACAGGGTGACCGCGATGCAACGCGCGCCACCGGCGGCACGCGCCCGCAGGAGAAGCATACCGAGCATGGTCGCGGCAGGGTGCGCGACCAGGGCCGCCGTGGTGCCGAGGTCCACTTTGCGTCCGCCCTCGGGCTCCAACTCCTGCTCGATCCAAGGTGAGCGCACAGCCATGCCGGGTTCGCCGTCGAGCGCGTAGGAGAGATCGAGGATCACCGCACCCGACTTGGCGGCGGTGCGCCAGGTGCGGCGAGTGAAATCGGCGTCGCCGGCGAAGAAGGCCACGTCGACATTATCGAAGCTGTGGCTGGTGACGGCCTGCACGAATGTGGCTTCATCGCCGACCTGATCGAGCAGACCGAGAGATTCGTCGTCATCCAATAACAGGATGTCACTCGAAGGAAAATTCCGCTCTTCGAGTGTGTCTTTCAGTTCCTTGCCTTTGAGCGAAGCCGCACCCACGATGGCCACACGGAATAGGCCGCTCCAGCCAGGGGTGGCAAGGCGGGGCGCGCCCGTCATTCTGCGAGGATCGTTCATCGGCTCGTGGCCGCCTGATCCACGGGAGTGGGCGCCGGCGGGGGGCGGCGCAAAAGATAGAAAAGGCGCAAGACCACGCCGGAGATCATGTACGTCAATGCAAGGGCGAAAAGCACCGGACGGGAAAAGAACCATATCCCGGCAAAGAGCAGTCCAATGAGAATGAAGTTGCGGAAAGGCTGCTGGCGGCGGAGGTCGAAGTCCTTGAAGCTGTAATAGCGCCAGGTGCAGACTTCGAGATAGCCGATGGCCAGGATGAGCAACGCCCAGACGGCGGAGGCACGCCAGTCGTGGATGGGGTCGCCGGCTGTGAAGTGAATGATGGCCGCGATCACTCCGGCGCCGGCCGGGGTGGGCATGCCGACAAAGTATTTTCGCCCCGGGCGACCGGGATTCGAAGGCTGCGGGTTGACTTGAATGTTGAACCGCGCCAATCGGCTGGCCGAGGCGACCAGAAACAGAAAGCTGAGCAACGCCCCGAATTGCAGCAGCTTGGTGCGGAGGTCACCGCTTTCGAATGGCACGCCCGTGAATTTAAAACCCCACATGAACGCAAGAATGGCGGGCGCGACGCCAAAAGTGATGACATCGGCAAGTGAGTCGAGCTGCTTGCCGAATTCGCTGGTGGAGCCGGTCATGCGGGCGATGCGGCCGTCGAGGCCGTCGAAGAGGACGGCGAAACCGATGGCAATGGCCGCGTAGTCGAAGCGGATGTACTCGCCGCCGACCGCCTGGATACACTGCGCGATGGCGTAGTATCCCGCGCCGATGTTACCCGCGGTGAACAACGAAGGCAGGATGAACATGCCCTTGCGCACCCGCCGGTTCTGACGGAGGTTCACGATGGGGCGAAGCGGATTGGCGTTCATTGTGGCCGCTCCGTGGATGCCCGCCTGACATTTTCGCCGGCATTGCGAACGGCGGCCATGGCGGGAAAACGCGCAAGGATGCTGGAGCCTCCGGCAACGTGGTCGCCGACCTTCACGACGATCTCGGCTTCTCCCTCGAGGACCACATCCACCCGGGAACCGAATTTAATGAGGCCGACGCGCTCACCCCGCGCCACTGAGTCCCCGACCTTGGGGTGGAACACGATGCGGCGGGCGAGCAATCCGGCGATCTGCTTGAACACCACGCTATGTCCTTCCCCATCCACACGGACGATGTTTTGTTCGTTCTGCTCGGCGGAGGCGGCGTTCATGGCGTTGCCGAACCTGCCCTTCCGGTATCGCACATCCGCAACGTTTCCGGCGATAGGCGAGCGGTTCACGTGGACATTAAAGACATTCAAGAAAATACTGATGCGCCACCGGTTCCCGCCTTCCCCGTGGGCCGGGCCAACGTAGGTGACCGTACCATCCGCGGGAGAGACCACCAAGCCGGGGTCGGAAGGGATGGTGCGCTCCGGATCGCGAAAAAACCAGAGAAAAAAAGCGCCCAGCAGCAATGGGATCACAGCCAGAGGCCAGGCAAAATAGCCGACCGCCAGCGCCGCGAACATCATCCCCAGCGCATAGAAGTACCCGTCCCGGACCATAGGCAAAGGTCAATTATACGCGGAGGGATGTGACGAGCTCTTACCAGTCTCGACCCATCCACTTGACCGTTACCCGCTGCCGGATCGGATCGAAAGAGACGGACTTGGCCTTTGCCCATTCAACGAACCGCGCTGCTTTTGTTTGATCCTTGTCTGGTCCAAGAAAGATGGAATGAACGAAATCAGTCACCATTTCCGCTTCATAGATCATCAACAAACGGTCGAGCTCTGGATCCACCGCACTTGCCTTCTGAGACTTTATCTTTTTCCAAGCTTTGGCTTCTTCCGTCAACGCATCGACCATTTCTTCGAGGGTCGGGAGATATGTCTCCGCGTTCGGGTATTTCGCCGGGTATTTCTCGTTGATCCAATCAGCCCGTGTCCGTCCGAATTGAACATAGGCTTCAAACGGAAGGCTCTTGGGGTCAAGGTTGGATGGATCCACATTCACCACCACTTTCACAGCCTTGGCAGAGCGTTCGGCGCGCGCGCCCTGATTCTCAAGTTCCAGAAAATCCCGTAATGAGCGTTGTCCGGCATAACAGCGGTCCAAATTCGCCAATACGAACCCCCGTAAATAGAGAATGGACGCATATTTCGGGGCGAGAGCCAGCCCCTTGTCGAGGGCATTCAGAGCTTCTTGGTATCGCTTCAAGCGGTTCAAGGCAACAGCATAGTTAAATAGGGGCCGTGCTTCGTGGGGAGCAGTATCGATCGCTCTTTGATAGAGTGTGAGAGCCTCCGCGGTGTTTCCGCCGTCGTCATACACATTTGCCAGGGCCATCATGCAAAGCCAGCAATCCTGGTCCAATTCGATCGACTTCTTGAAATTGGAAATCACCGGGTCGCCATGGCCATATTCGGAAAGCGCATAGGCAAACTCGTAGTATGCCGTCGCACTTTTCGGATTGAGGGCGATCGCCCGTTGATATTCCACAATGGCAGGAAGGAGGTAGCGGCGCTCGAACATTCGAACGCCGTTCCGCACCTTCGTGGCTGACAGAAGCAAGGGGTTGCTTTCCGCTTCGGGTTCGATCGTCTTGGCCCTGTTCTCCTTGGCTCCCGCAGCACATTTCTCGATATCCGACTTGATGATCGGGGCAAGTTCCCCCGAATCGCGTTTTTCGAGCAAACCATCGAAGGTGGGATGCAACTCCTTGGGCCGAGCTTTTCGTATCGCTTGATACGTATTAAGAACGCCATCTACCCCCGCATATTGAACCAGAGTCTCATCGCGGTAATGCTCAGGATTCTCGATGATGAATGCGGTCATCGCGATCGTGTAAGCCGCCAAAAGTTCGACTTCATATTTGTATTTTTTACCGTCCAAGAGACCCGGGAGCACATCGCAAACCGTTACA
>JACPNP010000026.1:0-51587 GCA_016185365.1 Terriglobales bacterium | reverse complement strand
TCGCAAACCGTTACATGGATGTCCGGCACCTCGATAGTGAACGCAATGAGCGCACCACGATTGTCCTTGGCGCCGGGCCCGAGTGGGTTCGCTTCCAACGCGCGGAACAGCTCGACAAAATTGCGGCGCTCGATATCAGTCGAAGCTCCGCGCTTTGAAGTAGGCTCGATTTTCCGGGTGGCAGGCTCCTGGCTTTGAGCGCCGATTGGCAGGAACCATACAAAAAAGATGAGGAGAGCTCTCTTGAAATTCATACGTCAGCAACAAATGTATCTTGCCATCCACGAGAACACAATTCGCCCCGCATTTGTCGAACAAACCTTGTTCGCAGTCGGCCAAATACTGCTGGACTAGGCGGGGTGACTGACGCCGAAGCTGTGTTCCAGCTTCATGATCTCGTCTTTCACTTTGAGTTTGAGTTTTTTGAGCCGGACTTCTTCGATCTTGTCGTCGTCGTTGAGATAACGTTTTTGCAGGAGGGCGTTCAGACGCTGGTCGTACTGGGTGTGTTCCATAGCCAGCTTCCGAAGGGCGTCAGAGCTGGCCACCACGTGGTCTTTGATCTCCATCGCAAGACCTCCAATCTCTTGTCAGGCCCAACCTACCACCGTGGAAAATCGAATTCAACGGGAAATTGGCGAAATCGTATTGCACCGAAAATGGTGCAGCTGGCTAAGTTAACGGAAGAGTCAATAAAAGAGCGTCTTCGTTCGGGTCGGAGTAGTACTCCATGCGGCGTCCGGTCTCCTGAAACCCGGCGGCGGCGTAGAGCCGGATAGCGGCGGAGTTTGAGGCACGGACTTCGAGGTGAATCCTGACGGCACCCGCAAGCCGGGCACGCTCCACAGCGGTTGTGACCAAAGCCTTACCGATGCCTTGGCGGCGGTGCGCCCGAGAGACCACCACATTCTCGATCTCCCACTCTACAGTGATGGCGCGGGCCACGACAAAGCCGACGACGGCATCCTCCGGGGTCACGGCCACGAAGGCTTCCCTGCCGGTCTCCCCGAAGATCTGGGCGAAGTGCCCGGCGCTCCAGCGGGCCGAGGTATCGGCAACGGCGGCCATGCCGATCATTGCCGTCAGGTCGTCGATGGTGGCGCGACGGATGTTCATGAGCTGCGGGCTGAGGGAAAGAAAAGATTGTCATCGCGGCGGAGATAATCAGCGTCCAGCTCATCGACGGAAGTGGTCTCACCGCGAAGGAACTTGGCCAGTCCGATGCGGGCCACCGCTTCGCTGCCCGGATCGCTGAATGTCATCACGTGCGCGTGCACAGAACCGGCGAGCTGCGCGAGACGCGCGTCTGAGGTGACCACCTCACTGGGGCCGCAGGCCTGGATCCGCGCCGTGAACTCAACCGCCGTGCAGAGATACTCCGCTTCCCGGCGCAGTTCCCCGCCGGTGCGCCGATATTCGCCGGTGAAGACTTCACTGCGACGGGCGTCACTTGCGGCGAGGATCAGTCCGTCTCGCGTCGCGTGGTGGGCAAGAGCTTCCAGCGTCGAAACTCCGACGATGGGTATATGCATCACCTCCGCCAAACCTTTTATGGCGGCCAATCCGATGCGAAGTCCAGTGAACGAGCCGGGACCGACGCATGCGGCCAGACAACCGAGCTTTGAGAGGTCAAGACCATGTTTGCCCAAGAGAGTAGCGATGCTGGGAACCAATTGCGCGGAAAAGGTGCCGCCTTCCACGATCGACTGCCCGATCAACCGGAATACGGCGCCGCCTCCTTCGGCCAGAGCGACACTGCCGTTCTGGTGTGAGGTGTCAATGGCGAGGATGTACATGCAGGTTATTTCTTGGCGCCTGGGTCCTGCACCAGTTCCAGGAGAACGCCGCCGGCGCTGGAGGGGTGCACGAAGACGTACTGATGTCCGCCGGCGCCGGTCTTGATCTCTTCGCTGACCAATCGTGTCCCGGACTTTTTGAGCGACTCGACCGTGGCTTTCAAGTCCGGCACATGCAGAGCTACGTGATGCAAACCTTCGCCCCGCTTGGCGATGAATCGGGCAATGGTGGAATCATCCGACGTGGCTTGCAAAAGCTCCACGCGGCTTTCGCCTACGGGCAACATAGCTACCCGAACTTTCTCATGTTCAACCACTTCTTCACCGGATGCCGCTAATCCTAACTGTTCATAGAATTTACGTGCTTCGGCGATGCTCTTCACGGCGATGCCGAGATGGTCGATGGTGATCATTGGCCGAACTCCCGCACGATGTCGTCCACCAGTGTATAGGGGTCGCGGCGGTGGGCGGCGATCTCGGCGGCATATTCCGCGATGCGGGCCTCGCCGAGTTTTTCCCGCATCACGCGGCGCAGAAGCGCTTCGCGCAGCATCTCGATAAGGCGCTCACGCCAGTTCTCTTCCTTGCGTTTGAGGCGCAGGCCGCGTTGCTCCAGATAGGCATAGAACGCGGCGATGGCGGCGGCGAGTTCCGGCACGCCTTTGCCTTCGCTGGCGACGGTGCGCACGATGCCGGGGGTCCAATCGTCAGCGCGCGCAGCCAATGACTGCATGGCGCGGATCTCCTTCTCGACGCGGTCAGCGCCATCGCGGTCACTCTTATTGATGACGAAGATGTCCGCGATCTCCATGATGCCGGCCTTGATGGATTGCACGTCATCGCCCATGCCGGGAACGAGCATGACGATGGTGCAATCGGCGAGGCGAACGATATCAACCTCATCCTGTCCGACGCCGACGGTCTCGATCAGGACCAAATCTTTGCCGCTGGCATCGAGCGCGGTGGTGACGTCCGCAGTGGTGCGGGCCAGGCCGCCGAGGAATCCGCGTGTGGCCATGCTGCGGATATAGATGCCGGTATCAGCGTAATGCGCCTGCATGCGGATACGGTCACCGAGGATGGCGCCACCGGTATACGGACTGGTGGGATCGACGGCGACGATGCCGACCGTCCTGGGCGGCTCCTGCTTGCGGTATTCACGGGCCAGATAATCCACCAGTGTGCTCTTGCCCGCGCCCGGCGCCCCGGTGATACCGATGACGTGCGCCTTGCCGCTGAAGGGAAACAAGGCCTTGAGCAGTTCCACGGATTCCGACGTGCCGTCTTCGATGGCGCTTATAGCGCGGGCCATGGCACGGACTTCGCCGGCGCGGATACGCTCGACCCAGCTGGTGATGGATGCGTTGGTCATTCGGTCAGGGACCAACCATCATAAATGAAGCGGGCGGCGCGAACCGCGCCGCCCAGGGGAACTCCCGGTCACTCAGTTCGCGGTCACAAAGTTTTCCATCACCGCCTTGCGCAGCAGATCAGGCGGCAGCAGGCCCTGGGCGAGGATGAAGTCATGGAACTTCTGCGCGTTGAACTTCTTGCCCATCGCTTTCTCCACGTCGGCACGCAGTCCCAGCAAACGCGTGTACCCGTAGAAATAGCTGTTGGCCTGGCCGGGAGCGCGGAAGGTGTAACGTTCCACTTCCTGCGTCGCCATTGCGTCCGAGAGAACCACGTCATTCATCAGCAGCTGCTTGACCTGGTCGGGCGTGAGCTTGCCCGATTGCAGTTCCGGATCGGAGAAGGCCCGTGCGGCACGCATCAGGCGTCCCTGCAGTGAACCCAGCTGACCTTCGAGCGGCATGAAGGGCTTGCTGATGTATTCGGCGTACAGTCCCCAGCCTTCGACGTTAGTGCTGTTGAAGGCGAACAGGGTGCGAGCGGTGCTGACGCCGGCTTCGAGCATCTTGGCGAATTGCATCTCGTGTCCGGGCCGGGCTTCATGAGCGGTCAACGTCCAGGAGATGGCAGCGAAGGTGAAGTCATCATATTGCTTGGTCTGCGCCGGGTCCTTCGAGGGAATGCTGAGCGGCAGGACGAACTCGCCCTGCTCGCCGGTGTTGCCGATGAAGCGCGGTGGACGCATATTGGGCGCGGGCTGTTGCGCGCTCTCGGCGGCCGAGGCCAGGCGGATGCGCGCGGGACGGTCCGGGAGCGTCAGGAGATGCTCGCGCTGGATGATCTCCTCAAGCTGCTTCAGGCGCTCCTGATAATGCGGAAGGATGGCTTCGCCGACGATCTGCTCTTTCTTTAGATTACGAAGGACGGCGCGATAGTCGGTGTCCGACCAGCCCCGCTCCTTGGCGATCTTGGCGGCGATGGTCTGCATCTCGGCCTGGATCTCGGTAAAGGCCTTGTGCGCCATCTCGGCAAGTTTGGCGGATGGGATGTCCACGCCATACTGGTCCAGGTTATAGGCATAAAGCTCCGCCGGAAGTTTGAAGTCGGTGCGGGCTTTCGGCGCCACTTCCTTGCGGACAAAGCTCTCATACGCCGTGAACTGGTCCTTCAGCTTCGCCAGCGGCTCTTCGTACCCGGTGATCTGGAATTTGGCGAACAATTTGCCGAGTCCGTCGAGGTAGAACCCGTAATTGTTGAGATCACGGTCAAGCTGTGACTTAAAGGGGCCAAGCAGACCGGGCTGCGAGAGCTTTTCGCGCGTGATAGCCATGGCCAGCTCGGTCACCGGCTTGGTCCCCGGCTCCATACCGGCGTACTTGCGCAAGCGGACCAGGGCTGCCTGGCGGCGCGCGGCGGGCATCTGGTCATCCAGCAGGCTGCGCAGTCCCTGAAAGACGAAGCCGGGCACATTGAAATAAGTCAGCAGGTATTTCTGGTTCAACTCGGCGCCGTGGAGCGTGTCGCGCGTGGACTTGATCATGATCTCCAGGTCCTGCTGCACGCGCGGGTCTTTTTCGGCGGCCAGCCGCTTTTGCAGATCGGCAAGCACCTGTTCATTGGCTTTGCGGGTGCGGTCGAGATATCCGGGAGCGAGGTCGATGATCTGTTCGTCATAGCCCTCGGCGCCGATCTGGGCGGCGCCTTCGGGATTGAATCGCGCCAAGGCGTCCAGAACAACCTTGGCGTTCCGGTTGCTGCGCTCGATCCATTCCTGTTTGGCGGGCGCTTGGGCATAGGCGGCCAGCTCCAGCAGGCAAAAAACAGTGACGAAGACGATTGCACTCTTTACGAACCGCATGACTTTCATGTTGTTGGTCCCTCGGGTGAGATTTCACCGGCACGCACAGATACGCTGGAAAAGCGCCGAAAGTCTGGGATGAGACGTTTACGTCCCTAACATCTTGCGGACCAGACGGCCGATGAGCGGATAGTTCGCCCATTCTCCCTTCCCGGCTTTGATGGCATACACGATCGCCATGACCAGCACTGTCATCTGGCCGCCGAAAATCACCAACCAGAGCACCGGGAAGAAGAAGATGAACATAGGGGGCTGGTTCGAGTGCTTGCCATCCATCGGCATGGACAGAAACATCCCCACAAAGAACACGGTGAATACAACGATCCAAGTCACTATGAAGAAGACTTGGAGCAACAGCGCCTGAAGGGCATGAAAGGAAACAAACCGGGAGTCACGCCGGACCAAGAAAATGATCAGCGGGGCGATGAACGAACCCACCATCTGCAACGCGTGGGCCAGCGTCGCCATGGTGCGTTCATCCTGGGTCGGCTCAGGGAACGGAGCGGGGGCGTAAGACATCATCGGACGGCTACTCCTGCCTGCAGTGCGATCTCAATCTTTCAAAAGTTGGCGGGCGATGACCAGGCGCTGGATCTCGCTGGTGCCTTCCCCGATGGTGCAGAGCTTGACGTCGCGGTAATACTTTTCCGCCGGATAGTCCTTGATGAACCCATAGCCACCGTGGATCTGCACGCTCTCATTGGCGCAGCGCACGGCCACCTCGCTGGCGTAGAGCTTGGCCATGGAGGATTCCTGCGTGGTCTTGAGGCCCTTGTCCTTCATGTCGGCGGCGCGGTAGGTGAGCAGGCGGGCGGCGTCGAGCTCAGTGGCCATGTCGGCAAGCTTCCACTGGATGGCCTGGAACTCCGCAATGGCCTTGCCGAACTGTTTGCGCTCCCGCGAATATTTCAGCGCGCACTCGAATGCTCCCTGACCGATGCCCAGCGACAACGCCGCGATGGAGATACGGCCGCCGTCGAGCACGCGCATGGAATCAATGAGGCCGTCGCACTCCTTGCCGAGAAGATTCTCCTCCGGCACTTCGCAATCTTCGAAGATCAATTCCGAGGTATCGCTGGCGCGCAGGCCGAGCTTGTCCTCTTTCTTGCCGGAGCGGAAACCCTTGGTCCCCCGATCCACCAGGAAGGCGGAGAGTCCGTGGGTCTTGGCGGCACGGTCGGTGACGGCCACCACGACCACCACATCCGCGTAGGCGCCGTTGGTGATAAAGGTCTTGCTGCCGTTGATCACCCACTTGTTGCCTTTTTTCACCGCAGTGGTTCGAGCGCTGCCGGCATCGGATCCGGACCCGGGCTCAGTCAGGCCCCAGGCGCCGATGAACTCTCCGGTCGCCAGCTTGGGAAGATATTTGCGTTTTTGCGCCTCACTGCCCGCAAGGAAGATGTGGTTGGAGCAGAGCGAATTGTGCGCGGCCACGATGATGCCGACCGAGCCGTCCACGCGGCTCAGTTCCTCGATGGCGATCACGTATTCGATATATCCCAGGCCGACGCCGCAATACTCAGCGGGAAAGAGCACACCCATCAGGCCCATCTTGCCCAGTTGCTTGACCACGTCCATGGGGAAGGTGCCTTTTTCATCCCATTTCATGACGTTGGGGGCGATCTCACGCTCGGCAAAATCGCGAACCGTCTTTTTCAATTGCTTTTGTTCGTCACTGAGCAGGAAATCCAAGGCTTCCTCCGGATGGCGCGGTGGCCAGGGGCGAAACAGGCAAGTATATCAGCGGCTGGACGCACGCCGCAGTGACGAGCGGAAGCCTCAGGGACGGAAATGCCAGCACCACACGCAGCAGTTCCGTCGTCGGAAATCCAGCCCGTTAGAACGAGGAATATTCGTCCGTGTTGGGGAAGGGCGCACGGCCCTTCAAGTCGGTGTTTCAGAGGGCGACGAGAGAGCAATGTTTCTCGGCTTCCATCTTCAAGCCATCGAACCAGGATTCGAGGAGCTGGCGTACCGGACCGGCCACCTGCTCGCGCAGATAGTCCGTGCCGCCGACCACGGCGGATTCGGTGCGGATCTGGGTCTCGTCTTCGACGTCGCGCGGGGTGAAGAAGAGCCATTGCTCCGAGGCAAACCCGCTGCCATGGCAGAGCAGGACGACCTCATGCGGGGCGTGGCACTTCAACACCACGACCTCAAGATCGATATGCTTGGGATAATTGAGTTCGACGCAGAAGCGGCTACCACGCTCCCATGGCTTTCCGTGCACCCAGCCGGCGTCCCCGAAGACGCTGCTCAGCCGGCGCCAGTTTTGAATGTCTTGAAAGACCTCCCAAAGATCGGAGACGTGGCACAGGGCCACAGTGGAGTATTCGACTTTGACTTCCATCGTTCGTAGGGTCGTCCTTTATTAGGCTGCGAAGATCTGTTCCATCGCCCGCATGGCGCGTTGGCAACCGGTGCGGTCCACATCCATATGGGTCACGAAGCGGATCAGCTTCGGACCAAGGCTGGAGGCAAGGATGTTTTGCTCGGCCAGTTTTTTAGTCACTTCCGGGGCCGAAATACGGGAGGATGAGACTGCGAAAATCACGATATTAGTCTGAACGCGGGCCGGGTCGAGCGCGAGGCCCGGGATCCGAGCCAAGCCCTCCGCCAGGAACCGCGCATTGGCATGGTCTTCGTGCAGACGCGCCGGCATTTTTTCCAGGGCGATCAACCCGGCGGCCGCCAGAATGCCTGCCTGGCGCATGCCTCCGCCAAGAGCTTTCCGGTATACGCGGGCCTGGTCCACGAAGTTCCGTGAACCTACAAGCAAGGAGCCGACCGGAGCGCCCAGGCCCTTGGAGAGGCAGAACATGATGGAGTCAAAGCCGCGTGTGACTTCCTTCACATTCTTTCCCAATGCAGCCGCCGCGTTAAAAATGCGGGCGCCATCCAGATGGACCGGCAGCCCGGCCTTATGGGCGTGGTCGCAGACTTCGTCGCAGACCTCGGCCGGCGTTACGGCGCCGCCGGCCATGTTGTGCGTGTTCTCCAGAACGATCAGGCCGGTCTGCGCCTTGTAATAGATCTTGGGCTGAACGAACGGCTCGATGTCCTTCCAGCCGATGATCCCGGTCTCGCTACGTACCGGACGCACAATGCAGCCGGAGAAGGAGGCCAGCGTGGCCATCTCCCAGTTGTAGACGTGCGCGCGCTCCTCGCAAACGATCTCGTGCCCCGGCCGGGTGTGGATCTTGACCGCGATCTGGTTCCCCATGGTGCCGGTGGGGACGAAGATCGCCGCCTCGCGCCCGAAGATCTCGGCGGCGCGCTGCTCCAGGCGGTTTACGGTCGGGTCTTCGCCGTAGACGTCGTCGCCGACCTCGGCCTCGGCCATGGCGCGGCGCATCTCGGCTGTGGGCCGGGTGACCGTGTCACTGCGAAGATCGATGACGGGCGAGGAGACGTTCCGGGAAGCCAGCGACTGCGATGCGGTCTGCGCTTGACTCAACCAGGTCTCTCGACTGCGGAAATCCTTACCTTGGATATTTTAACGGAAAATTCATACTCGCTGCGCCGCCGGTCACAGATTTATGAAGCGGGCGAAAACTTCATTTGACAAAAGCCGGCCGCGTTCGGTGAGAAGCAGTCGGCCCTCCGATTCCTGAAGCAGTCCGTTCTCCGTCACCTCGCGCACGACCGCGTGGAATGCTGGTGGGAGCGGGGACCGACGATGTTCGCAAAGGGCGTCCAAGGCCACGCCACGGTTCAGACGCAAGCCAAGGAACATTTCCTCCTCCAGGGCCTGGCGCTGCGTGACGCAGGACGACTCGTACTCGGAAGTCGTTTGCGCGAGGTAGCGGTCGAGGTCGTCCGCCGCCGAAAATCGAACGGCGGCGGTGGATTCTGGAAAATCAGGATGGAGCTGCCGAGCGAGCAGCATGGAGTGCGCGTCCACGCCGAACCCAAGATAAGGCCGGCGTGTCCAGTATTTGAGATTATGGCGGGACTCAAAACCGGGACGCGCAAAGTTGGAGATCTCATACTGTGCGATCCCGGCTTCCGTCAGTAGGTCACACGCGATCTCATAGAATCGCGCGGTCTGATCGCCGTCCGGAACGTGGTGCGCATGATAGCGCTGTCCACCGGCGATCAATTCCCTGCCCAGTCGCGAATCCTCATCCACTTCCAGGATATAGACACTGGCATGGGGGACTTCGGAGGCAATCAATTCTCGCACGGAGTAACGCCAGCTTTCTTCGGTCTGGTGCGGCAGGCCGGCAATGAGGTCGAGATTGATGTTGGCCAGGCCGGCGGCGCGCAGGCGATCAAGATCGGCAAGAGTGATGGCCCGGTCGTGCAGGCGGGCAACGGCACGGGTCTCCTGGTCAACGAAGGATTGGACACCCATGCTCACCCGGTTCACGCCGCAACGCAGGAGTGTGGCGATGACTTCCGCGGAGAGCGTACCTGGGGCGCACTCCACTGTGACTTCCGCGTCCGGCAAGACGCGGAATCGTTCGCGCACGCTTTGAAATAACTGCTCCGGTTGGTCCGGCGCAAGCGTGCTGGGGGTCCCGCCACCGAGATAGATGGTGTCTACATCACGCTCATACACCGCGCCGAGGCTTTCGGCGATGCGAGCCGAATCGGCCATGTCCGCGCAGACGCGGTCCACATAGCGCTGCATGCGGTCACGGGAGAAGACGCCGGAAGCGAAGTTACAGAATGTGCACTTCGACCGGCAGAACGGGACCGAGATGTAAATGCCAAGCGCCATGATTTTGTGCGGTGTAGGTAACCTGCTAGGGTACTCAGACATCTATTATTTCACCGATGAACAGTCTGAAGCGCGTAGTGATCACCGGGATGGGATGCGTGAGCCCGAACGGGACCGGCAATGAAGCGTTTTGCCGGGCCATCCTGGCCGGTAAAAGCGGAGTGAAACGGATCACGCGCTTCGATGCTTCGGGCCTGCCCGTACAGATCGCCGGCGAGATCACCGGGTTCGATGAGCTGGCGTGGGTGGAGAAGAACCAGCGCAAACACGTTTCGCGCACGGTGCCGCTTGCAGTCGCCGCCACCGACGAAGCCTTGCGCGACGCGGGCATCGAAAGCCGCGGCATGTCCCAAGACCACCAGCGTGAGATCGGCATCGTGCTGGGATCCGGCGGAGGCGCGCAGGATTACAGCGAAGAACAGTACACACTGTGGCTGCAAGGCAAGATCAAACAAGTGAGCCTGTTCAGCATTCCCAGCGGCACCATGGGCACGCTCTCCAGCGAAGTGAGCATGCGCTTTGGCCTGCGCGGCATGAGCCATGTGGTGACGACGGGATGCACATCGTCCACCGATGCCATCGGATACGCGTACCGGCAGATCCAGTTGGGACAATTGCCGATGATCCTCTCCGGCGGCGTGGATTCGCCGCTCGCCCCCGGCATCATGAAAGGGTTCACACTGATGCGGATCATGACATCTTCGTGGAACCATGCGCCGGAGCAGGCGTCGCGCCCGTTCTCCGCGGACCGCGACGGGTTTGTGATCGCCGAAGGCGCGTGGATGTTCCTGCTGGAAGACCACGAGCACGCTCGCGCACGCGGAGCGAAGATCTATGCAGAGATCGCCGGCTATGGCTCCACCTGCGAAGCCTTTCATCGAGTACGCCTTGCCGAGTGCGGTGAAGAGCCGGCGCGGGCCATTCAGGTCGCGATGCAAGAAGCGGGTATCGGACCGGATAACGTGGACTATGTGAATTTACACGGAACATCAACGCAGCTGAATGACCGCATCGAGACGCGGGCGTTGAAGCTCGCGTTGGGCGAGCAACGCGCACGCGAGGTCCCGATGTCGGCGCTGAAGTCGCAGATCGGACATCCGCAGGGCGCGAGCGGCGCGGCCGGATTGGCGGCCACACTCGTTGCGATGAAACACAGTGAGGTCCCGCCGACCATCAATCTGGACAGGCCGGATCCGGAGTGCGACCTGGACTATGTTCCGCAAGCGGGCCGTAAGAAGCCGATCGAGCACGCGGTGTGCAACTGCATCGCGTTCGGGTCGAAGAATTCAGCCTTGCTGGTGCGAAGCATGGCCTAGGCGCATCGATATAAACTGTACAAACGATGGCCGCCGAAGAAGAGGTACTGGGAAAAGCGTACGACAGCCGCCTGATGAAGCGGCTGCTCGGCTATCTGCGGCCCTATTGGTGGCAGACGCTGGTGGCGCTGGTCGCCATCATCCTCAAGGCCGCCATGGATGTGCTGGGCCCATATCTGACCAAGGTGGCGGTGGACAAGTATTTGGTCCAATCGCCTGGCGGACACGGCATCCTGGACAAATGGCTGCCCGGGCCGGACCAGCCCTGGGCCGGCATTGCGTATGTTTCCCTCCTCTACGTTGGCGCTCTCTCCTTCAGCTTTATCTTTGAATTCACGCAGACCTACGTGATGCAGTGGGTGGGCCAAAAGGCCATGTTCGACCTGCGCACGCAGATCTTCGGCCACCTGCAGCGTTTGCACGTCGGCTTCTTCGATAAGAACCCGGTGGGACGCCTGGTCACGCGCGTGACCAGCGACGTGGACGCACTGAACGACATGTTCACCGGCGGCGTGGTGGCGATCTTCGAAGACATCTTTGTGCTGCTGGGGATCATCGCCATCATGCTCAGCATGGACTGGAAGCTGGCGCTGATCACGTTCGCGGTGCTGCCGCTGATCTTCTGGGCGACCATGCTGTTCCGGGCGAGCGTACGCGCCAGTTACCGGCTGATCCGCACGGCCATCGCCAAGATCAACGCGTATACGCAAGAACACGTGAGCGGCATCGTGGTGTTGCAACTGTTCAACCGCGAGGACAAGAGCTTCGAGGAGTTTGAAAAGGTCAACAAGCAGCACATGCTGGCGTTCAAGGACGCCATCCTGGCCCATGCGATCTATTACCCGGTGGTGGAAATCCTCAGCGCCACCGCCGTGGCCTGCGCGATCTGGTTCGGCGGGAATCAGGTGATGCGCGATGCGACCACTCTGGGTATCGTGGTGGCGTTCATCCAGTATGCGCAGCGATTCTTCCGGCCCATCCAGGACTTGAGCGAAAAATACAACATCCTGCAGTCGGCCATGGCCTCGAGTGAACGAATCTTCAAATTGCTCGATACGAAAGTGGAGATCACTTCCCCGGCGCGGCCGGTGGACGCCGAGGGCCCGGGGCGGATCGAGTTCGAACACGTGTGGTTCGCGTATCGCGAACTTCCACGGGACGAGGGTGTATCACCGTCGGACGGCGACGCGTTCGACTGGATCCTGCGCGACGTGAGTTTCGTGATCGAGCCGGGCGAGAATGTGGCGATCGTGGGCCACACGGGCGCGGGCACGACCACGATCATCTCTCTGCTGCTGCGCTTCTATGACATCCAGAAGGGCGCGATCCGCGTGGATGGCGTCGACATCCGGCAGATGTCGCTCGATGGATTGCGGCGACGCTTTGGCGTGGTATTGCAGGACCCGTTCCTGTTCAGCGGCACGGTGGCGCAGAACATCCGCCTGGGCACGGAAGACATCAGCGACGCGGACATCGAACGGGCCGCGGAAGACGTGAATGTAGCGGACTTCCTGCGCACGCTGCCCTCCGGCATCCATGAGAGCGTGCGCGAGCGCGGCTCCACGCTCTCGACCGGGCAAAAACAGTTGATCTCATTCGCGCGCGCGCTGGCCCACGATCCGAAGATCCTGGTGCTGGATGAAGCGACTTCCAGCGTGGACACCGAGACTGAGGTCAAGGTACGCCAGGCCTTGCGCAAATTGGTGGAAGGACGCACCAGCGTGATCATCGCGCACCGGCTTTCGACCATCCAACAGGCGGACAAGATCCTGGTGATGCACAAAGGGAAGCTGCGCGAGATGGGCAGCCACCAAGAGCTGCTCACACAACGCGGTATATACTGGAAACTCTATCAGTTGCAGTACAAGGACCAGGAGGCCGGCGCGTTGTTGCAGAACATGGGCGCCACCGCCGGCGATTGAGCCCTGCCCCCACGGATGCGCCAGCTCGCAGCCTTCACGGTCTTAGCACTCCTCTCGTCCACCGTGGCGCACGCCCAGACCACGGCGAAACCAGAGCCGTTCCCATTCCCTGACACGAAAAAGACGCCAACACCACCGGATACCACGCCGGCTGGTCCTGCCGTCCAACAGACGCCGACACCCAGCACGGGACCGGGGATCACGGTACCGAAAGAATCGGAACCGTTCCCTTTTCCAAACACGTTATCGCCTCAGGAAAAGGCGGCGCAGGTCCCGGCTAAGACGACGGCTCCTGCCATGCAATCGTCTTCGATCCCGACGCTCGCGACGGACCAGGAAAAGCGGATGCGCGGCATTGCGGAGCGTTTCGCGCCGGTGATCCATCACCGGCAGGCAGGGTCGGCGGAGGAGCACCGATTCGATTTTCCCACGCTGTTCGATTTTGACGGCGATTGGATCGGCAACAACAACTGGGCACACGGCGCGGACCCGAAGTACAAACTCTATAGCTACGTCTATTATTCCGCGCTGGAAACGGAGGACTACTACTTCCTGCACTACGCGTTGTACCATCCACGCGACTGGAGCGTGGTGCAGGGCGCGTATGAAAGCGTCCTGGATTCGCTGCAACAGAAGATCGGCGACATCCTCAACACCAAGACGCGCGAAGAAGTGGAGTTCAATCACGAGAATGACCTGGAGGGGGTCCTGCTGGTTGTGCGTAAAGAGGCGGGTGGCACTCTGCGCGCGATCGCCATGGAGACCGTGGCACACAACAAGTTGTTGCGCTATGTCGCCGAGGACAGCGGCCTGGAGGTGCCACCCTCGCGGCCCAAGGGGCAGTTGCGCA
This sequence comes from Terriglobales bacterium, assembly GCA_016185365.1. GTDB lineage: Bacteria > Acidobacteriota > Terriglobia > Terriglobales > Acidobacteriaceae > DSPA01. Next base: position 37,763 of record JACPNP010000026.1, on the reverse strand, counting down.
TCGAGGACGGCAGGCCGGTGATCTACGTGCAGTCGCAGAAACACGGCATCTATGGCTACGGTGGAGAGCAATCGTCGGCAAATGACCCGATCGTGGTGTTCCGGCCGGGGCCGGCGATCGAGTTCAGCCAGATGAAGGGCGGCGAAGCGACTTATGACCTGGTGCCCATCCATCTCACCTTCTGGCTCCATGCGAAGACGACGCATGAACCCGATCTGACCTTCGGCACAGTCACGGATTTTGGCGATACATTCTGCGCAGTCGGCGGAACATCACGGCCGGGGTGTGTAGTGGGCAAGATCGGCGACGCGCTAAAAGGAGACTTCGCGCGCCCGAACAGCGCGCATGCGCCGTGGGGATGGTTCGATACGGACGATCCACGGCTGGTGCCGGGTTCGTGGTTCTTCGACCCGGTGCAGATCCTGCAACGGCACTTTGGCCAGTTCGACCTGGAGCAAAAATATCTGTACAACCCGTACCTGGGGATCGCTGAGCAGTCGGCCGCGCCGGAGTCTAAACCATGAGCCGCCGGCGCATCCTTATCTCTGCCGGCGAGGCCTCGGGCGAAGCGTACGGCGCACAGTTGATCGAAGCGCTCCGCCGATCGTCCCCCACCAGCGCATTCGAGTTCTTTGGGATGGGCGGCGAGAAGATGCGCGCTGCCGGATTCGACCCGGTGATCGACTCCAAAGATGTAGCGATAGTCGGGCTGGCCGAGGTGGTGAAGCATCTGCCTGGGATCTACGGCGAGTTCCGACGTCTGGTGCGTGAAGTTTCGAAGCGCAAGCCGGACGCCGCAGTGCTCATAGATTTCCCTGATTTCAACTTCCGTCTTGCGCACGAACTTCACCGGCTGGGTATCCCGGTGATCTATTTTGTGAGTCCGCAATTGTGGGCCTGGCGGAAATCACGCATCAAGCTGGTGCAGAAGTATGTGAAAAGAATGCTGGTCATCTTCCCATTCGAGCAAGAGTTCTACAGAAAACACGGTGTGGACGCTGAGTATGTGGGCCATCCGTTGGCGGACATGGAAACGCCGACGGTCGATCGCCAAGCGTATGCCGCCAAGCATGGCCTTGACATCGGCAAGACTTGGATCGCCATGCTTCCGGGAAGCCGCAAGCAGGAGGTGGCTCTACATCTGCCGGAGATGTGCCGCGCGCTGGGGATACTTGGCCCGGGGTCTCAGTTCCTGTTGCCGGTGGCGTCCACGTTAGAGAGGTCTTGGATCGAAGAAGCGGTGGTAAAGTTGTCCGGCGCGCATGGTCCGCGACCGGCGCTGGTGAATGACGCGCGCACGGCGCTGGCACACTCCCGGGCCGGGGTGGTTGCCAGCGGCACAGCCACGGTGGAGGCGGCCTTGGTCGGGACGCCCTTCCTCGTCGTGTACAAGGTCGCATCGTTGACCTGGACGCTGGGCCGGCGGCTGGTGGACCTGCCCCACTACGCCATGCCCAACCTGATCGCAGGCCGGACAATCGTGCCAGAGCTGATCCAGGACCGGTTCACAGCGGAGAACGTGGTGGCTGAGCTGCGGAAGATACTCCCGGACGGCCCGGCACGCACACGCATGGAGGCTGACCTGGCAGAAGTCCGGGAACGGCTGAAGCCGGGGACAGCGCCTGCGGCGGAACGGGCGGCAGAAGCCGTGTTGCGGGTGCTGTAAGGGGCCATTTAGGCCGGAGGACACATCTTTTCGCTACAATTGCTCATCCAAACTCATCACATACAAGAAGAAGCCCATTTGATCCGGAGACCGACCCTGACTATGTTTTCCGCACGACGCTTCGCCCGACGCGCCGTCCTGCTCGCCGTCCTTGCCTTAGTCTCCGCCGCCCCGTTGGCTGCGCAAGGCCGGGGCCCGCGTATGCGGGTGGACAGCTACGCGATCGATGCCGAATTGATCCCTAAGACCCACAAGCTGGTGGCCAAGGCCAAGGTGAATTTCACCGCGCTGGATGACATCAGCGTGCTGACTTTCGACCTGCACAACGCCCTGCGGCCCACGAAAGTGACGAATGCGGATGGCCAGGTGCTGAGCGCCGAGCGGGTCACGCAGGACTCCACGCTGCGCATCGCGTTGCCGGTGGCGATGACCAAGGACCAGATCTCCAGCCTCACGTTCGAGTATGAGGGCGTGCTGGTCTCGGCAGACGACAGTCCGGTGGAAGGGCTAAAGCTCGCCTACATCGGAGAAGACACGTCCTACCTGCTGTATGCGGGACGCTGGTTCCCGGTTGCGGGATACGGCGTGAATCGCTTCGCGGCGAAGGTGAACATCACCGTCCCGGCGGACATGCAGGTGATCGGGAGCGGTCTGGCGGCCCTGCCCAAGACAGCAGGCGCAAAAACCACATACAGCTTCAACTGGCCGAATGCCAGCTTTCCGGGAACGATCATCGCCGGGCGCTTTGAGGAGGTCTCCTCCACGGCCGGCGGGATCGTCATCCGGGCGTTCGTCAAACCGGAGCGCAAGCCGGTCATGGCGGAGTACCTGGCGACGGCCAACAAGGAGTTCGAGTATTTCTCCGGCCTCTATGGTCCGGCGCCGAGCCGCAACCTGTATCTGGTGGAACTGCCCAATGACACGGTCCCGGCCACCTGGGGACCGGAGATCGCCGGGCTGGCGGCTTACAACCTTACGGAGAAGACCAATTACCGCTTGCTGGCCAACATGATCGCGCGTCAGTGGTGGGGCGTGGGTGTGAGTGCGACCACGCGCAGTGACATGTGGATCGTGGACGGGTTCGCCCGCTATTCCGAGGTCCGCTACGTGGAAAATGCGGCTGGCGCGGCGGGGTTCGAAGAGGCCACCAAAGACATGGCGGTGGGCGCGCTGGCCTATGACACCATCCCTCTGAGCGGCGCGGGCCGGTTGGATCCGTTCTCCGCGGAATTCCAGTCGCTGGTGACGGACAAGGGTGGCATGGTGTTGCACATGCTGCGCTGGGTGGTGGGCGACCAGAACTTTGAGAAGCTGATGCGCGATTTCTATAGCGCCTACGCCGGCAAGACCGCGAGCACGGACAATTTCCGCGAGGTCGCGCAAAAATACAATGAAGACAGCCTGGTAAGCTTCTTTTCCCAGTGGCTGGACGGGACCGGCGCACCGGAATTCAAGAACAAATATTCGATCTATCGCGTGGCCAAGGGATTCCGCGTGGTCGGTGAAGTGAGCCAGGACCTTGACCTGTTCCGCATGCCGATGGAAGTCCGCGTGGACACCGATGGCCAGCCGGAGATGAAGCGCATCGAGGTGGTGGGCATGCGGTCGCCGTATGTGATCGAGACCTTCGGCAAGCCGCGCCGGATCACGATCGATCCCAACAGCTGGGTGTTAAAGAACTCGGACGAGCTCAAAGTGCGCGTGGGCGTGCTGCGCGGGCAGCAACTTGTGCAGCAGGGCGATTATGCGGAAGCGTTGAAGGAGTACCAGAAGGCCCTGGCGGCGAGCAACAACAGCTCGCTGGCGCATTACCGGATCGCCGAGGTGTTCTTCCTGCAGCGCAATTACCAGGCGGCCGCCAACGAATACCGCGACTCGATCGAGGGCGATGGCGAGCCGAAGTGGACCACGGTGTGGAGCTATGTGCAGCTGGGCAAGATCTATGACGTGACCGGACAGCGCGAACGCGCTGTCAATGAGTACCGCAAGGCCATTCAGACCGGCGACCCAACCGGCGGAGCCCAGGAAGAGGCGCGCAAGTACCTGGAAGCACCCTACACGCGGGAAAAGGCATCCGGCGGTTAGGCAAAGTCAGGTGAAAACAAAAAGGCCACCCGGTCAGGTGGCCTTTTGATTTTCCTGTCCCGTTATTCGTAGCGAAGAGCTTCGATCGGGTCGAGGTTGGCGGCACGGATGGCGGGCAGCATGCCGCTGACCAGGCCCACCAGTGTCAGAATGGTCGTGGAAACCACCACACTCATCGGAGAGATGATGAGCCGGATGTCTCCGGCCTCGGCGTTCTTGGCCACCGCACTATAGAGCGTCACGTTGCCGACTGAGAGTGAGATGGCATAGGCCAGCAGGATACCCAGTGCACCACCGACAAAGGTGATGAATAGAGCTTCCGCCAAGAATTGCATCAAAATGTGACGCTTCTGCGCGCCCAGCGCCTTTTCCACGCCGATCTCCCGGGTGCGCTGGCTCACCGCCACCAACATGATGTTCATGAGGCCGACGCCGCCGATCCCGAGGGTCAACGTGCCGATAAACGTCAGCAATACCTGAAGCGCCAGAGTGATGATGCCGAACACCTTCACCTGCTCCATGGAATTGAACAGAAAAACAGCGCGCTTGTCGGCCGGGTTGTACTGGTGCAGATTGGCGAGGACGGCGCGCACGCCGTGCTCGACCTCCAGGCTTTGATTGCCTTCAAAGGTCAACCAAATGCCGCCGATGTACTGGGTATCGCGCAGGTCGCTCATGGTGTTAAAGGGGATGAACACCTGGCGATTGATATCGTCATCACCCTCCTGCATCTTGGCGCCAAGAACTCCGATGACCTCGAAGCTGATCCCCTCGATGCGCACACTCTTGCCGATGGCTTCCTGCTGGGAGAAAAGCTTGGTCTTGGCTTCTGAGCCTATCACCACGACCCGGGCCCGGGATTCGCTCTCTTGCTGGGAGTAGAAACGACCGGTCTCAATATCCAGGCTGCGGATCTTGGCCACGGAAGCGTAGGCGCCTTCCACCGGCAACTGGTAAGAACGGTTTTCATACTGCACCTTCATCTGGTCATCGAAGGTCGGCGAAATATGCGTGACCAGCGGAACAGCCGCGCGGATGGCCTCGATATCGTCAATCTTGAGTCGCACCTGGACGCCGGCCTTGGCGCCACCGGCCTGCATGGATGTGCGGCCGGGGAAGACGCCGATCACTTTGGCGCCGAAATTGGCGAAGATGTTGTTGATGGCGCGCCCGAATCCGGAACCATAAGCGAGCAGCAGCACCACCGTGGCGATGCCCCAGGCCATGCCCAGCATGGTCAGGACGGAGCGACGGCGGTTGAACTGCAAGGACTCGTAAGCCTGTCCCAAAATGTCTCGCAGCATGGCGTTATTCCTTCCGCAGGGCTTCCACGGGCTGAAGCATCGCGGCCTTCTTGGCGGGGTAGAGTCCCGCGAATATCCCGAACAAGGCGAGGGTCCCGATGGCCAGAGCCGCGGACCAGGCCACCAACTGGGGCGGGTCAAATCCCGGAGGCGCGGGCAACTGATTGAGCGCGGTCATGAATGCGCTGGCCGCACCCAGCCCAACGAATCCACTGACCAGCGTGAGGATCGCGCCCTCCAGGAAGAACTGGGTCAAGATATTGCGCTTGGTGGCGCCCAGGGCCATACGCAGCCCGATCTCTTTGGTGCGTTCGGCCACGGAAACCAGCATGATGTTCATGATGCCGATAGCGCCCAGGGCCAAGGTCACCAAACCCACGCTGCCCAGGAAGAGATTCATGGCGGTGAAGATCTTGCCCACCATCTCGGCGTTGCGGATGGTGTCCCAGTCGCGGAAAGCGTCTTCGTTCGTCGCATCAAAATTCTTGCGCCGGGCAATGATCTTGCGGACCTCGTCGCGGGCCAAGAGATGATCTTCCTTGGTGGTCGGCTGGAAGTTGATGAAGGAAACCGCGTCGGGCGGCGCCTGGTCCGTGTTCTTCTGCGGGAAATATTTGCGCATCACGCTCAACGGAATAAAGACACGTTGATTGGTGGCGCTGAATTCGCTTTTCCCCGTGCTGTCCAGGAACCCGATGACCTGGAAGCGCAGGCCGTTCAATAGGAGAGTTTCACCCAGCACGGGCCGGCCGGGATACAGGCTCTTGCGAGACTCCCAGCCGATCACGGCCACAAGGCGCTCTTCTTTTTCGTCCTGATCATTCATCCACCGGCCTCCACCCTGAGGCAGATAGCGGATCTGGTTATAGACCGGCAATATGCCAAACACTTGACCATTAAAGCTCTGATATTCGCTTTGCGCGCGGATGTCGCCGCGGTTGATCACTGGCGTGCTCTTGGCCACGTGCGGCGCGGTCTTGCTGATCTCGACCCAATCGTCATAGGTAAGAAAATACGGCTTGGCGCCAACTGGCGACCCGGGGATCGGAGGGACCTCCCCGGGGAAAATGAACATGATGTTCTCGCCGATCGTGTTCAACTGCTTGACGTTGCCGGAGCGAAAGCCCTCGCCCAGCCCGATCAGTAAGAGCAACGAGCCGACTCCCCAGGCGATGCCGAACATGGTGAGAAACGAGCGCAACTTGTGCGCCCACAACGTGCGCATGGTCTGGCCGAAGATGTCGAGGAAGGTGCGCATAATGTCCCTTGTGCAGTGATACGAATCAAACGGCCGCTTGGTTCCGCTAAGTGTCTCACTATTGGACGGTTACACGCGAAATTTGTCTCGGATTCCGGTGCAATCATCCCCGGGATGACGCGACCGCTCCAACTCCAAGAAACTAAAGGGGTAGAATCTGGGAAGCATTGTTTGAGGGGTGGATCCTTCTAGTCCGCCGACTTGACCTTGGCGGTTTTCTCTTCCGCGGCTTTCTTCTTCGTCGCCTCCTCGGGGTATTCATAGACCCCACGCCCCACTTTGCGGCCCAACCGACCGGCCTTCACGTATTGCACCAGCAGTGGCGCCGGGCGGTACTTCTCCCCAAGGGCTTTGTGCAGGTACTCGAGGATATGGAGGCGTGTGTCCAATCCGACCAGGTCCACCATCTCAAACGGGCCCATGGGGTGATTAAGGCCGAGTTTCAGGGCCTTGTCGATGTCCGAGGCAGACGCGATGCCTTCCTGCAACATGTAGAACGCCTCGTTGCCGATCATGGCGTTGATGCGGCTGGTGATGAATCCGGGAGCTTCTTTGATCACCACGACGTCCTTGCCCATGCGCCGGCCGACTTCCGCCGTCGCCTGTAACGTGGCCTCCTCTGTTTCCAGCCCGCGGACGACTTCCAGCAGTTTCATCTTATGAACAGGATTGAAGAAGTGCATCCCCACGCATTGACGGGCACGATACGTGACCGAAGCGATCTCGGTCACGCTGAGGGACGAGGTATTGGTGGCCAGCAGCGTGTGCGGGCGGCAGATCTTATCGAGCATGGTGAAGATCTCGATCTTCGATTCCATCTCCTCGGGCACGGCCTCGATGACCAGATCGGCCTCGCGCGCGGCTTCATCCACACTTTCCGCATACTCGACGCGGGCATAGGCGGCGTCGGCATCCGCCTTGGTAAGTTTGCCCAGTTCGACAGCCTTATCGAGATTGACGCGTATCTCGTTCTCGGCGCGGCGCAGGCTGGCGGGCAGGATGTCCTCCAGGATGGTGCGATAGCCGCCCAAAGCCGCGACGTGGGCGATACCCCGGCCCATGATGCCGGCGCCGATCACCGCGATGGTCTTGATCTCCCTCATTCCTTGCCTTTCTCGAGTTGCGCCAGCACCTTTTCGCAAGTGGGCTCGGCCTTGCGCATATAGTCGGCCAGGGTCTTGCGTTCCTCGGGAGTCATCGCCCCGATGTTCGCATTGATCCGGCGCAAGGTGTTGGTGATGTCATCCACGAAATTTGTCAGCCGGATCAATTCGCCGGTCACAGGCATTGGAGTTTCCTTCCCGGCGCTTCGCGAGGGAAGCGCGAACCTTCCATTGTCGCCCGCGCGTGCGGGGTTCGTAAAGCCGGGAGGCCCGCAAATGAAAACGCGCGGCCGAAGCCGCGCGCGGAGATCTCGTACATCGCTTACCGGCCGAAGTGTTTGGCGTTCTTTTCCGTATAGTCCTTCCACTTGTCGGGAAGATCGTCCGCCGCAAAGATGGCCGAGACCGGGCAGACCGGGACGCAGGCGCCGCAATCGATGCACTCGACCGGGTCGATGAAAAGCTGCTGGGCTTCGCCGAAACCAGCCTCATCTTTCTTGGGGTGGATGCAATCCACCGGGCAAGCATCCACACAGGCGTGGTCTTTGGTGCCGATACAGGGTTCTGCGATCACATAGGCCATTGAGCGGTCTCTCCGTAGTCTGGTGCTATCACTCTTATCTTATTGGCGGGTGCGGGTTTTGCGCAACCGTCGCCAACCCGCTGGACAGTTCCGCGCCGCGAATGGTTACACGTGTGCCTTGAATGGTCGCTTAACGGACCGCAGCCATTTCCGTTTGCGGCTCGTACTCCACAATATGCCCCGCGACCGCGCTGGCCGCCACCGTCAGTGGGCTCGCCAGATACATCTGGCCGGGACCGGAACGTCCGGGAAAATTGCGGTTCTGCGCGCTGATCACGACCTGCTCCGGACGCGTGGAAACACCCGGCCCGGCGTTGATGCAGGCGCCGCAACTCGGCTCGATGACCCGCGCGCCGGCGTTCTTGAATATTTCCAGATAGCCTTTGCGCACACAATATTCCCGGGTCTCCTGCGAGCCGAACTGGATGTAGAACTGGACCGACTCGGCCACCCGTTTGCCCTGGGCCAACGCGTCTTTGAGGACGGCCGCATACATATCCATGTCCTCGTTCTTCCCCGCGGTGCAGGTGCCGCCATAGGCGATCTCGACCGGGACCGGGGTGTGGAGATCGCGGATGTACTTGCCGTTGCCGGGATCGCCGGGAGTGGCCACCATGGGATGGATCTCTTTCGCATCCAGTTCGATCACGTGCGCGTAGTTCGCGTCGGGATCGCTCGCCAGACCGACGATCAAACGTTCCGCATCGGCACGAGCCATGCCGCGGCGCTCCCCCAGGAAGTCCACTACCTTCTGATCCGGAGCGACGATGCCCGTGAAGCCGCCGATCTCAGCCGCCATATTGGTCATGGTCGCGCGCTCGTCCACGCCCAGGGCCTCCACCGCTTCCCCGGCATACTCCATCACTTTGGCCAGGGCCTGGCCGCTGCGCACGTAGTCCAGTGAGAGGATCTTGAGGATCAGGTCCTTCGCGGTAACGTTGGGATGGCGCTTACCCCGGATGACGATCTTCACGGATTCCGGGACCTTGACGCGCACATCTTTTGTGATCCAGGAGTTGAAGACGTCCGTGGTGCCGATGCCGAAGGCCACGCAGCCCACCGCACCGACATGGGGCGTATGGGAATCCGAGCCCACGTTGAGCTGGCCGGGCAGCGCATAACTCTCCGCAATGATCGAATGGCAGATACCTTCCGATCCCTTACGATCTTTGAGCTCACCATGCAGCTTGATGCCCTGCGCCTTGGCAAAACTTTCCTGCTTCAGCTTGAGCTGGCCGGCCAGATCGAGCAGCCCGATCTTTTTCTTTTCCTCGCTGATGACTTCGTCGAGAAACGTGAGGTGATCGCGGAAGAAAAGGACCGTCTTGCTGTCATTCACCGGCACGTCCTTACCCACGTATTGCTCGTAAAAGATCGCGGACATGGGCGTGACGTACTCATGGCTGAAACGGAGGTCGGTGCGCGCGAAGCCCGTGTCTCCCGGCTTCACGGCGTCCACGCCGACTTGCTCCGGGCCGTTCATCATGTGTTTGGCGAAGATCTTTTCGGCGACAGTCATGGGACGCTTCGGGGTCGTGATCGGCGGCAGGGAGACCTTGCCCTGCAAGCGCGCCACGTTGAACGGGAACAGGCCGCCGTACTCGATGACCTGCCGGGTGATCTCATCCTCACCAAGGGTGAATTGCGCCAGTGGGATCTCTTCACCGCCGCGGATCTTTGCGATCAGACTGAAGTCGGTCGAGGTGAGTACGCCGAGGTTCTGGCAGTTCTGCTTGTAGATGCGCTCGATGTTTTCCGCGATCACCAGCTTGATGCCGGCGCACAATTCCGCGTACGGGCTTTGCTCGCGGCTGGAGCCCTTGCCCCGGCGCTTCCCACTGACTGCGGCCACGAATCCGCCGCGCTTCACGTCGCCGCGGCCGATGGGCATCTCACTGCCGCACTTCAGGCCAAGATAGGGGATCTCGCCAAGAGTCTCGTCGAAATAGAAGCAATAGTGCGCCGGGGTGATCTCATCCGTGGAGATGTCATCGCGCAGCTTGGGATTGTTCGCGGAGTTCGCCGTGTCCCAAGGCAGGTCCCAACCGGCCAGCTGCTTGCGGATCAGTTCAGGGTCTTCCGTAAGGAAAAGTATGCGCCCCGGCAGCTTCACCTGGGACAGGCGCTTGGTAACTTCGCGGTTCAGCAGAGGATGGCTCACCCGCTAATTTTATCAAGAGCGTCGAGCTTGCGCTCAAGGTCAATCGTCGCCGCTTCCAGCATGGCGCGATGGCGGACATTTGTGGCGCGAGCAAGGTCGGCGCGGAGCTTGGCGATCGCCAATTCCAAAGATTTTCGTTCCTGTAAGGCCTTGATCTCTTCCGCAGACTTCGGTGGTGAGGCGCCGACTTTCAGGGATTCCTTGTGTGAGATCTGCTCTTCGACCGACTTGCTCTCCCAGCCGCGGGCCATCAGGAACTCCGGGGCCTCGCAAGGACGCGCGGATCGGGCAACTCCTCCCGATCGCGCCCCTCGATGACCGACTGCAGTTCCGCCAGCAATGCCGGATGCAGGATGGTGTTCGAGGCCACGACCTCCCGGCTGGCGATGTCAAACGGTGTGTTGTAGACACCGGTGACCTTTCCGCCGGCCTCCTCCACCAACAGCACGCCGGCAGCGGTGTCCCAGGGATTGAGGTTGAACTCCCAATAGCCGTCATAGCGGCCGCAGGCGACATAGGCCAGGTCCATGGCGGCGGAGCCCGCGCGGCGGATACCGTGCGAGTGCAGCGTGATCCGGTGATAGAAGTGAATATTCGGGTTCTTGTGCCGCTTGTGGCTGGGGAATCCGGTAGCGATCAAACTCTCTGCCAGGGTTGCCGTGTTCGAAACATGGATCTTGCGGCCGTTCAGTTCCGCGCCGCTTCCCTTCTCGGCGGCGAACAGCTCGTCGCGGGTGGGATCGTAAACGACTCCCGCGATCCGCTCCCCCTTGTGCTCCAGTGCGATGGAGACGCAGAACACCGGATAGCCATGGGCGAAATTGGTAGTGCCATCCAGGGGGTCGATGTACCAACGGTAGGCGCCACCGGAGTCGGTGCGCGTGCCCTCTTCGCCGGTGATCTCATGCGTGGGCCACTTGGAGCGGATGCGCTCCACGATCAGGGCTTCCGCTTTGCGGTCCGCCTCGGTGACTAGGTCCACTTCGCCCTTGTACTCGATGACGACCTTGCCGAAGTACGACATCAGGAGCGCGCCGGCCTCGCGCGCGATGGGCAGGATCTCAGGCAGGAAGCTCATCAGCTGCGATTATCGCACTTCATTCCAGCTTGGACGTGAAATATCCGGTGCGGTGGTGGACTTGGAGACCGGCGTCCTTGCGCGTGATCGTGACCTGAATGCGGTGGAAGTCCGGTCCGGCGGTTTTTCGCGCCGGATAGTAGGCCAGAAGATATTGCGTGCGCAGCTCACGGCTGATCTGCTCAAAGGCGGCGTCGAGTGAAGCGATGCTGTCCGCGTAGTAGAATTTGCCGCCGGTATCGCGGGAGAGCTGGACCAGCGCATGTTCCCCGCCGAGATTGCGGCCGGCGCTGGCCGCGACCGGGACCACGATGATGCTATACAGGATGGCTTCCGCCTGTTGCGCGGAGCGCACGGCTTCCTGGTATTTCACGGCACTCAGCGTATCGCCGCCATCGGTGATCACGACCATGACCTTGCGTTCGTTGCGTTTGGCGAGCGCGATCCCGCCGAGATAGATCGCGTCAAACAGGGCGGTGCCCGATCCGAGGTGGATGTTGTCGATGCCGCGGTTCACCCGCTTGAGATCATGCGTGAAGGGCACTAATTCACTCACGGTCTCACTGAATTGGTAGAGCGCCAGAGCGTCGACCGGACGCAGGATGGACCTGACAAACTTGCGCGCTGATTCCATCTCCAGCTTGATGTCTTTGCGCACGCTGCTTGAGGTGTCGATGGCCAGGACGATGGAGAGCGGACGTCCGGATTCCTGTTCGAATACAGCCAATTGCTGCGGTTGGCCGTCCTCTTCGATGCGAAATTCGTCCTTCTTCAGGTCGGCCACGGGGCCACCCGACTTGTCGGTCACGGTGGCATAGACACTGACCAGCCGCACTTCGGAGCGAAACGTGGTGTCAGACTCTTGTGGTGTTGAGCCGGGCATATCCTGGGCGAAAGCCGGGAGAGTGGAGAGTACGAGGGCCAGCGTCAGCGATTTAGTCATGGAGGCGTTATTGCTTAGATGCAGATTCGCCGCCTCCGCGGATGTCGTCGGGAAACGGCTCGCCATCGGCCCAGACGGCGCCATCCTCGAAGTATTCCTTCTTCCAGATGGGGACGGTGCGTTTCAGGGAGTCAATGAGGAAGCGGCAGGCTTCCATGGCCGCGGCCCGGTGGGCCGAGGCCACGACGATGAAGACACTGGTCTCCCCGATCTCAAGCCGGCCGATGCGGTGCACGATACGCGCGTCGCGGACCTTGAACCTGTCGATGGCCTCCTGGCAAAGCTTGTCCATCTGGCGCAGAGCCATCTCTTCGTAGGCTTCATAAACGAGGTATTGCGTGTGGCGGCCGCGTGTGTTGTCGCGCACGATGCCGTCGAAAACGCTCACCGCGCCGTCTTCCGGGCGCTTGATCTCGTTCAAGATCCCACCCTGATCGATGGGCCCACGGACGATGGCACAGCGGCGCGAAGTCTCCGCCGCGGTGGCGCCGCCGGCCACAGGCGGCAGCATGGCCACTTCATCGCCATCGCGCAGCGCGTGGTCAAGCAAGGCATACTCGTAGTTCACGCTGAGCGCCATGATGGGGCGGTAATCGGCGATCACAGGCGCGGATTCCTGGCACTTGTCCAGCAGGTCGCGCAGCGAGGCGCCCTCGCGGAGTTCGACCGTCTCTTCCTTGCGGCCGAGTGTTTCCTTGAGGACGCCCTGATAGATAACGCGGACCTGCATGGGATTAGTGTAATCGAATGAAAAAATCGTCGCGGGCTTGGACCCGCGACGATTTCCAGGAAGTGCCAATGGGCGCCTAATGCGCGCTGGTGAGGACCCGCTCCCGCTCTTCTTCACACTGCCGCTCGTCTTCCTTGGTCTGCGGCAGGGCGAGCGAAAGAACTTCCGCGATGCTCTCGGCGTAGTGGACCTTTACGCCCTCGAGTTGCGGCGCGTCCAGGTCTTCCTCGACATTCTGGCGGTTCTCCGACGGGAGGATCACGTCAGTCACACCGGCCCGTTTGGCCGCGAGGACCTTTTCCTTGATTCCCCCGACCGGCAGCACATTGCCACTGAGCGTGATCTCGCCTGTCATGGCCAGATGAGGACGCACGCGGCGATCAGTCAGCAGCGACACCAGCGCGGTCGCCATGGTGACGCCGGCCGAGGGTCCGTCTTTGGGAATGGCGCCCGCAGGCACATGGATGTGAAGATCCAGCTCCTTGAACATGTCCTCATTGATGCCGAGTTCGCGGGCATTGGAGCGTACCCAGGTCAGTGCGGCCTGCATGGACTCCTGCATCACCTGGCCGATCTGCCCGGTCATGGTGAAGCCGCCTTTGCCTTTCATCTTGTTGGCTTCGATGAAGAGCACGTCGCCCCCGGCGGGTGTCCAGGCCAGGCCCACGGCCACGCCACTGCGCTTGGTGCGTTCGGCCACCTCGGTGTCCACGCGGACCTTGATGCCTCCCAGGAATTCCTGGACCACATCCCGCGTGACGACCAATTTTTCCGGCTTGCCTTCCGCGATGCGGCGCGCCTGCTTGCGGCAGACCGTGCCGATGGTCCGCTCCAGATTGCGCACGCCGGCCTCCCGCGTGTAATGACGGATGAGGAAGCGGATGGCGTCTTCCGGAAACTCGATCTGCTCCGCAGTCACGCCGTTTTCTTCGGTCTGGCGCGGCACCAGGTAGCGGTTCGCGATGTGGAGCTTTTCTTCTTCGCTGTACCCCTGCAATTCGATGATCTCCATGCGGTCGCGCAAAGGCTCGGGGACGGGATCGAGCATGTTCGCGGTGCAGATGAACATCACCTTCGAAAGATCGAAAGGCACGTCAAGGTAATTGTCGCGGAAGGAGAAATTCTGCTCCGGATCGAGCGTCTCCAGCAAGGCGGAGGCGGGATCACCGCGGAAATCGCGGCCGAGCTTGTCCACTTCGTCGAGCATGAAGACGGGGTCGTTGGTCTCCGCGCGGCGGATATTCTGGATGATCTGGCCAGGCAGCGCGCCGATATAGGTGCGCCGATGGCCGCGGATCTCCGCCTCATCATGCACGCCGCCCAGCGAGAGGCGCACGAACTTGCGCCCGAGAGAGCGCGCGATGCTGCGGCCCAGCGAGGTCTTGCCCACGCCCGGAGGCCCGACGAAGCAAAGGATCGGCCCCTTCATCGCCGGCTTGAGACGGCGGACGGAGAGGTAATCGAGGATACGGTCCTTGACCTTTTGCAGGTCGTAGTGGTCTTCGTCCAAGATGTCCTTGGCCTTGACGATGTCCACTTCCCCGCCGGAGGACTTGCTCCACGGCAGGACGGCGAGCCATTCGATGTAATTACGTGTGAGCGAGTAATCGCCCGCGGCCGGTGACATGCGTGACAAGCGGCTCAATTCCTTGAGCGCTTCCTTCTTGACCTCTTCCGGCATGCCCGCGGCTTCGATCTTCTTGCGCAGGTCTTCGACGTCGCGCTGGCCTTCGTCGCTCTCACCCAGCTCTTTTTGGATGGCCTTCATCTGCTCGCGCAGGTAATACTCGCGCTGGGTCTGCTGCACCTGGTCCTGCACTTCGGTCTGGATCTTGCTGCGCAATAATTGGACTTCCAGCTCTTTCGCCAGATGGCGATTGATGCGCTCCATGCGGACGCGGACGTCGGAAGTCTCGAGGATCTCCTGCTTGTCCTTCGTGGCCAGCGAGGGCAAGGACGCAGCAACGAAATCGGCTAGCCGGCCGGGTTCGTCGATGCTCATGGCCACGGTCTGTAGTTCTTCGGAGAGTGTGGGAGATCCGGAGACAATCTGTTGAAAGAGAGTCAAAACGTTGCGCTGCAGCGCTTCGATCTCCGGGGTCTTGTCGATGTGCGACTCGGCCAGGGCTTCGCTGTCCGCGCGCAAGTAGGGTGTGAGCTGGCCGTAATTGGTGATGCGGACCCGTTCCTCGCCTTCTGTAAACACGAACAGGCTCTGGTTCGGCATCTTTACCACTTTGTGGACGGTGGCCAGCGTGCCGATCGCGAACAAGTCCGTGGGCACCGGCGAATCCACCCGAGCTTCGCGCTGGGCCACGACGATGATCTGTTTCTCATCACCCAAAGAATTGATCAGCTGGACAGAACTTTCCCGGCCCACGGTCAGCGGGAGGACGGCATGGGGGAACAAAACGGTGTCACGCACCGGCAGCACCGGAAGGTTTTTGTGGATTCCGGTGACAGTCATTCCCTGTTCCGGCGCTGAGGCCGGCGATTTCGAGGTCTCGTTGCTCATAATTTTCTAAAGAATGAAGCTAAATACATCACCATAGATGAGTGAAAGTAACTAAAGGATGCAAATGGCCGAGTAACCCGAGGTCCCGAGTCCGCGATGAGGGGATGGATAGTACCGCCAATAGAGCTTGGAATCAACGATGAATTTTTGGAGTTTGCTCAAACAGGCTGAGCTTCAATGCTGATCCTCCTGCTCCATACCCAATCCATGGGGACGTAGAGAATGACGGTCAGCGCCCAACCGGCAAACTGATCGATCACATAATGGTGCCCCAGGTAGACCGTGGCAAAGCACATGGCGAGCGGGAGCAGCATCGCGCCGAGGCCGATCCAGCGACCCCACAGGCGCCAGACGATCAATGCCATATAGAGTGCCCAGGCGGCGTGCAAAGACGGCATAGCAGCCACGGGGTTCGGAGTCTGCAAAAGTACGCCGGCGCTCAAGTGGGAACGAATGGGTTCGGTGATATAGCCAAAATGATAGGCCCACCAGGGCGGAGCGGCGGGAAAGATCACGTAGCCGAGGAATCCGAGATAGGTGATGACGAGCAGACCGCCGATATATCGCCAGTAAAAGTCCCGCCGGTGCGACCAGATCAACAGCGCCAGCAAAACCGGGCTGACGAAGTGGGTGCCGTATACCACGATCGAGGAGTTCCACAAGACCCGGGCGGCCAATCCGCTCCCAAGACGCTGCTGCAACCAGAACGTGGGTAGTGCGCCACCAAACAATGCCCGCTCCCAGGCAACAAGGTCGATGATGTGAATACTGGCATGGGTCAGCTGGGCCGCGATACTACGTAGTTGCTCATAAAAGAAAACCATGGCGACGAATGGGGAAAATGCCAGGATGAATCCGCGCGAACGCACGCTCCAGATCAATCCGATGGGGACCGCCAGGGCGAAGAACAGGATGTTGGGCGTGCCCACACGCAGGATGAAGAGCAAGCTGACGCAGACCAGATAGGTGATCTGGATGACCAGCACGGTCCGGGGCATAGCCGGACCGATCGCGTCGGGTTGTGGTTTTGCGGATCCGGCCACATCACCGCTGTTCAGGGATGTTGAGGACACGCAGGCATTTTAGCCTGCGCTGACCTTTCCGTCCGCAAATCGACGCACCAAGCCATGGCTAGGCCCAAAAGCTGCGGTCGAGGGTGCGGTATTGGATGGCTTCCGCGATGTGCTGGGTCTCGATCGTCGGGGCGCCTTCCAGGTCGGCGACGGTGCGCGCCACCTTCAGGATGCGGTCATGGGCGCGAGCGCTCAGCCCCTGCTGGGTCATGGCCCGCTCCAACATGCGCTCGCAATCCGAGGTCAACTCGCAGTAGGTGCGGATCTGGCGCGTGCCCATCTGCGCATTCGCATAGATGCGCTCTTTCGCGGCGGCGAAGCGGTCCAACTGGACCTCCCGAGCGCGCAGCACGCGGGCGCGGATCTGGTCAGAGCCTTCGGGCCCGGCGCCCCCACGCAGTTCCTTGTAATTCACGGCGGGCACGTCGATGTGGATGTCGATACGATCGAGCAGCGGCCCGCTGATCTTGGCCACATAGCGCTGGATCATGGGCTGCGTGCACTGGCAATCACGCGACTTGTCATTGAAATAGCCGCACGGGCACGGATTCATGGCGGCGGCCAACATGAACCGCGCGGGGAACGTAAGCGACATGGAGGCGCGTGCGATGCACACCGTCCCGTCCTCCAGCGGCTGGCGCATGACTTCCAGCACGTTGCGCGGAAATTCGGGCAGCTCATCGAGGAACAGCACGCCGTGGTGCGCGAGCGACACTTCGCCGGGACGCGGTACTATCCCCCCGCCGATCAGCCCGGCGTCTGAGATGGTGTGGTGGGGCGCGCGGAAGGGGCGAATGCCGACCAGCCCGGCGTGGTGGTCGAGCACGCCGGCCACACTGTGGATCTTGGTGGTCTCCAGCGCTTCTTCGAACGTAAGCGGAGGCAGGATGGTGGGGATGCGCTTGGCCAGCATGGTCTTGCCCGAGCCAGGCGGGCCGATCATCAGGATGTTATGGCCGCCGGCGCAGGACACCTCGAGCGCCCTCTTGGCGGAGTGCTGTCCACGGACCTCGCGGAAGTCCACGCCGAACTGCTGCGTCTCCGCCAGTAGGCTCGCGGGATCGACGCGCAGCGGGGCCACGCCATTGCCATTGTTCACGAGCTGGATCACGTCCACCAGAGACTTTACCGGGAACACATTCAACCCGCTCACCACGGCGGCTTCGCGGGCGTTGACCTCGGGCACGATCAGGTTGGGGATCTTACGGGCCCGGGTGGCGACGGCGATGGGCAAGGTTCCGCGCACCCCGCGGATGCCACCATCCAAGCTAAGCTCGCCGACCAAAACATGGTCGGGCAGTTCCTTTTTTTGCAGGGCGCCGTACGCGCCTAGGATGCCCAGAGCCATGGGCAGGTCAAAGCCGGAGCCTTCTTTCTTGATGTCAGCCGGCGCCAGGTTGATGGTCACATGCGTGGTGGGGATGTCATAGCCACAGTTCTTGACGGCGGCGCGGATGCGGTCCCGGCTCTCCCGCACGGCGGCATCGGGCAGTCCGACGGTGGTGAAATTCTCCTTCTCCAGTTGTTTCGAGCCCACATCCACTTCCACCTCGATGATGCTGGCATCGATCCCGTAGACGGCCGCGCTGTAGGTCTTATAGAGCATGGTCCCAGGGGGCGGAGTGTAACGCATTTCCGTGTCTGTTCCGCAAGAATCCACATCTTGTTCGGAAAACGGATCAAAGCATGTTGTTCCTTCGGCGGGACTTTGCCAGAGTCGCGTACTCAGGATATGTTTGTATTCGCATCATCCCAATGAAGACTTGCATAACGGCCGGGCTGGCGTTCACCCCTCTGGAACGGGTGCAGCAGCCCGTGGCGGTGATCGAGGACGGACGCATTGAAGCGTTCGGGACGCGTGAGGCTGTATCCACCGATGGCTGCGAGCGTTTTCTTCATTTCCCCGATGGTGTACTGGCCCCTGGGTTCATCGACATCCATGTCCACGGCGGCGCCGGACATGACGTGATGAACGACGACCCGGCCGCGAATGCCGGCTTCGAGCGCCACCTGGCGAAGCATGGCGTGACCAGCTACTGCCCCACGACGGTCACAGCGTCCATCGACCGCACGTTGACCTCTCTGAAAATGCTGGGCGCCACGATCTGGGCCTCGTCGCCGAATGAAGCGCGGGCGCGTCCCATGGGTGTGCACCTGGAGGGGCCGTTCATCAGCAAGACCAAGTGTGGCGTCCATCCGGTAACCGAGATCCAGACTCCCTCGGTCGACCTGTTCCGGCGGTTCATCGAAGCCTCCGGTGAAGCCGTGCGCATGATGACTCTGGCGCCGGAGCTGCCGGGCGCGGCCGAGCTGATCCGCGAAGCCGTGTTGCAACGCGTGCGCGTGAGCCTGGGCCACAGTGATTCCGGCACGACCGCCAGCAAGGCAGGGATCGCGGCGGGGGCTTCTCATGCCACGCATACGTTCAACGCGATGCGCGCGCTCGATCACCGGAGACCGGGCATCCTGGGCGTGACGTTATCGGACGACCGCATTAGCGCGGACGTCATAGCCGACGGCATACACGTCGCTCCAGACACGCTGAAAGTGTTCTTAAAAGCGAAGGGCGAGGAGCGTGCCGTGCTCATCACCGACGGGATCAGCGCCACGGGCATGCCCGACGGCAAATACAAGCTGGGAACGCTCGATGTGGAAGTCGCGAAAGGCCAGTGCCTTTACAAAGGACGACTGGCCGGGAGCATCCTGACCCTGGATCTGGCGATCCGCAACGTCATGAGCATGGCGGAGTGGAAGATGCAGCAGGCGGTTCGGCTGGCAACGCTGAACCCCGCGCGGGTCATCGGCGTGGAAGGCCGCAAGGGATCGCTGGCCGCGGGTATGGATGCGGACATCGTCGTATTGTCGCCGGATGGTCACGTGGTGGAAACGTTCGTCGGTGGGATCCAAACTTCCGCGTAGAACGGAAAAAGCACGGCCTCAGCCGTGCCTTCTTGCGATTCCCTGCCAGATTAACGTTCAATCGCCATTGCGACGGCATTGCCGCCGCCAAGGCACAGCGCGGCGATGCCTTTGTGAACGTCGCGGCGGATCATCTCATACAGCAACGTCACGAGGACGCGCGCGCCGCTGGCGCCGATGGGGTGTCCGAGCGCCACCGCACCGCCGTTGACGTTGACCTTGTTCATGTCGAGCCCGAGTTCCTTACACACACCGAGCGCCTGCACGGAGAACGCCTCATTGAGTTCATAGAGGTCTACTTCCTCGTTCTTCCATCCGGTCTTCTGCCAGATCTTGCGCACCGCGCCGACGGGCGCCATCATCACCCACTCCGGAGCGACGCCGCTGGTGGCCTGGGCCACGATGCGGGCCATCGGCTCTATTCCAAGCTTCTTGGCCGTGGCATAGCTGGTGACGACCACCGCCGCCGCACCGTCGTTCACGCCCGGTGCGTTGCCGGCAGTGACGGTGCCGTCTTTCTTGAATGCCGGCTTGAGTGAACGGAGCGCCTCGATAGTGGTGTCTTCGCGCGGCGACTCGTCCTTCTCAAAGAACGTCGAGGGAGCACCCTTCTTCTTGGCCGGCAACTCCACCGGCACGATCTGCGACTTGAACCGGCACTCATTGATCGCGGAGACGGCCTTGCGGTGCGAGTTCAAAGCGAACTCGTCCTGCTCCTCCCGACTGATGTTGTACTTCTGCGCGACGTTCTCACCGGTCATGCCCATGTGAAAGTCGTTGTAGATGTCCCACAGGCCGTCATTCACCATTGAATCCACGATCTGCGCATTGCCCAGCCGATACCCTTTGCGCGCCTGCGGAAGCAGATACGGCGCGTTGGTCATGGACTCCATGCCGCCGGCGACGACGATCTCGCTGTTGCCGGTCTGGATGGCTTGCGCGGCAAGCCCGACAGATTTCAGTCCGGAGCCGCAGACTTTGTTGATGGTCATGGCGCCGACCGTGTCCGCCAGCCCGCCGAAGATCGCGGCCTGGCGCGCCGGATTCTGGCCCAACCCGGCCGTGACCACATTACCCATGATGCATTCGTCCACCTGCGCGGGGTCCACCTTGGCGCGGGCCACAGCTTCTTTCACCACCAGTGCGCCCAGCTTGGGCGCGGGAAAATCCGAGAGTGAGCCTTGAAACTTGCCGATCGGCGTACGCACGCCGGAGAGGATGACGACGTCAGAATCTTTGTAAACGGCCATGAAGGGCTCCTGGAAAATCTTTCGCTCCCAGACAAGTCCGGTATCGCGAAGGCAACCTTACATTATAAGATGGCCGAAACCCCGCCGGGGGCTCAACCGTATGCACACCCTATGGAACAGGACGCAAATCTAATTCCCGTTGAAGTGCCGCCGGATACTCCGGTGGTGCTGGCCAAAGCGCCGGTCACGCCGGTGGCGTCGTACATCCATACGGCGGTCCTGGTGCTAATCATGCTGGGCATCGCGGCGCTCTCCGCCATCGCCAGCCGCGAGGGCCGTCTGGTGCAGGGGTCTCTGGTGGTGAAGTACATCCAGCAGATCGCTTTCCTCTGGACGCTGGCCGCGGTCACCGCCTACGGCTTGCGCTTGCGCGGTGTCTCCGCCAAAGAGTTGATGGGCAGGAAGTGGAAGTCATTCGACGACTTTCTCTTCGACGTGTTCCTCGCGGGATGCTTTTGGATTGGAGCGTTGCTGGTGATGTATCTGTTGCGCCTGGCCTTGGGCACGGTGCCGGATGCGTCGAACCCGAACGCGCTCAAAGAGGCGACCAAAGCGCTGGCGCCGCTGATCCCGCGCACCGGGCTCGAGATGGGCCTGTGGGTGTTGCTCAGTCTCTCCGCCGGATTCTGCGAGGAATTCGTGTTTCGCGGATATCTGCAGAGGCAGTTCACGGCACTCACCCGCAATGCCGCCATCGGAATCGTGCTTTCCGCCGCCGTGTTCGGCGCGGGGCACACGTACCAAGGCGCGGGCCAGGGCGTGATGCTCGGTGTGTTCGGCGCGATGCTGGGCTTGCTCGCGTACTATCGCAAGAGCATCAAGCCGGGGATCATCGCGCACGCCTGGCAGGACATCTGCGCCGGACTGTTGCTCAGTCTCTTGCTGCGCATCCAGAAGTGAGCGGGCGCAGATCGCGTGAAGCTGGAGAGTGAACTTTTCGCTTCACTTTTTTCTTGACTTCACCTTTCAATCACTCTATACATTCAACAAGCGCGGCGAGAGATCGTCGCCACATTCAACAACAAGGGAGAATGTAACCATGGCAGCCAAGAAAAAGGCAAAGAAGAAAGCCAAGAAGAAAAAGTAACAACGGATGGAAGAAACCACGAGGGGAGGCCACAAGCCTCCCCTCAAAGTTTTTGCGACAACAAGCCTCCACCGTCCGGATTCCTCATCTAGAATGAGCGCAGCGTATGGACCCGTTGCTGATCGCCTCTCTCTTTCTTAACGTCATCATCCTTATCGTCGTTTTTCTCCTGTGGCGCAAGGGAGGAAGCGGAGATACTGCGGGACTTGCCCAGCGCCTGGACGCACTGGACACGGCGCTCAGCCGCAATTTCAAAGACGTTGCGGTGCAGATGGAGAAGACCCGCGGGGACCTGAACGCGGAGATCGCCCGGGAACTTTCCTCCAGCCTCAATAACCTGCGCGTGGCCGTGGACGACCAGTTGACCAAAGGCCGCGGCGAGCAATCCGCTTCCCTGGCCCAGACCACGCAGAACCTGGAAACAAAGTTTGCGGAACTGGTGCGGACACAGAATGACGCGGCGCGGCTTTCCCGCGAAGAAGTGGGCAAGTCCCTGGAGGCGATCCGCGGCGAGGTGCAGGCCCGGCTCACCGAGATCACCGGGCAGGTCCAGGAGAAGCTGGAGAAGAACATCAAAGAGGGCTTCACCCACTTCAGCGAAGTGCAGAAGTATTTGAAGTCGGCCGAAGAACAGTTGCGCAGTGTCGGCGACCTGGGGAACTCCATCCAGGACCTCAACAAGTTATTGCAACTGCCGCACCTGCGCGGAAAATTCGGCGAAGAGAGCCTGGAGCGATTGCTGCATGATTTTCTCGGGCCGAGTCTTTACGAGCTGCAGTTCCAGCTGGAAGGCGGCATCGTGGATGCCGTCATCAAATTCCCGGGCCGGGTGCTGCCCATCGACGCCAAGTTCCCGCGCGAGCAGGTGAGCGAGCTTTTCGAAGCCGGGGCCAGCGACCCGGCACGAATGACCGAGGCGCGCAAGAAATTCGAGCAGGTCATGAAGGCGCAGGCCAAGAAGATCCAGGAGTACATCCATCCGGAGCATGGCACCACCGACATCGCGCTGATGTACCTGCCCAGCGAAACGCTCTACATGGAAGCAGTGCGCAATCGCGGGCTGTGGGAGGACTTGATCAAGCTGAAAGTGCTGCCGGTCTCGCCCAACACATTGCTGGTGACACTCGAGTGTGTTGCCATGGTGCACAAGTGGTACAAGGTGCAGGAAGGGTTGGCCAAAAGCATCGAGGAGTTTGGCAAGGCGCAGAAAAGTTTTCAGTACTTTGAGAGCAAGTTTGAAGTCATCGGCAAAAGCCTGGAGCGCGCACAGGACGCGTTTGGGACCGCACAGAAACATTTGGGGACTTACAAGCGCCGCGTCTCCCAGATGAGCGGGAGCGATGACTTACCGGAACTGGAGGCCGGTGATACCGAAGCGTCACCTCCGGCCGGCGACAATCACTGATCTTCGATAGCGACCGACGACAACTTGACTTCTACCGCCGGGCAGATGTCGCGATAACCGCACCATTGGCAGTGGCGTCCAGTCTTCGGCGCGAATCGTCTGTCTTCGATCCCCTCTTTCACTTTCTTGATCGCGCGTAACGTCTTTTCTTTCCGCTTGGGCGACAGGTCTGCCATCGCGAGCGAGCCGTCCTTTGTGTTGTGGATTACCAATGCGCCTGTCCGGTGGCCAAGGGCCTCCGCCACCATGCCATAGATACCTAATTGCAGGCTTTCCTTGGCATATTCCTCACTCTTCGGACGCCCGGTCTTGTAATCCACCACGCTGACGCTCCCGTCGCTAGCACGGTCCATGCGGTCGATGCGCCCCCGTATTGGGACCCCGCCGATGGTCTCGTTAAAATCCTTCTCCGTGGTGATCACATCCGGGTAGGGAGGTACAGATGCGGCCCGGTAGAACAACTCAATCTGACCCAACCCTTCCTTTTCAAAGAGTTCACGCTGAAAATCATTCTGGATCGGCTTAGCGCGCAGGCGGCTGCGGAATGCTTCACGCATCTCGTCAAGCGTCATCGCGACGTCTTCGGCTCGGCGGCGATAGTAGTCGCGCAGCAGCTCATGGATCACATTGCCGAAATGCACGGCCGGGCCCGGCTCATCGGGCAAGTTCCAAGCACGCGAAAGCAGGAATTGCTGCGGACACGTGGTGTACATCTCCACGGCCTTGGCGCTGAGCGGCGCATCACCGATCCCCTGCTCGCGGGCGGCTTCCAGCCAGGGAGGCAGGCCGCCGGCTTCCGCTTCCAAGTCCACCCGGTCCCCCGCCAATCGCCGCTCGCGGATCGAGCGGCTTTCGCCTTTCTCCGGGACCAGTTCGCGCAAATAAAGACTCGGCGGCCTGTCGTTCTTCGGATGCATCTTGCCGTAAAGCAGCAAGGCATCTCGGGCGCGCGTGATCGCCACATAGAACAACCGGCGTTCTTCTTCGTGGTGCACCGTCTCACCATCGGCGGTCAGTGCGGCAGCGCCGTGACGCAAGGATGCAGGCATCTCAAACACAGGTGGCCGGTACGACATCGGGAAACTGATCGAAGCGACACGCAGCACGAACACGTGCATGAACTCCAGCCCCTTGGCGCCGTGCGCGGTCATGAGTTGGACCGCGTCCGGCGTTTCGCCGGAATCGGGATCCTTCGGCCCCAGACGGTCACAGGCACGTTCCGCCTCCAGCTTTTCCCCGGATTCACGGTAATACTCGAGATAGCGAAGAAAATCGGGCAAGCGTTTCCGCGCGAAGTACGGCGCCTCGATCCAAGCTTGCGCCAGACTCATCAAGGCTTTGAGGTCAGGGGCGTTGGTATCGAGATCCAGAAACTCGATAGCCGCCTTGAGGATGAGAGTGACGTTCGCGCCCGCAGACAATGTTTTTTGACGCAGTCCGTCGATCGCGCTCATCAGTCTCTTACCCGGCCCGGTGCTTTGCAGAACGCCGGCCACGGACGCTTCCTTCCCTCCCCGCAGCAGCCTTTGCCGAAGATCTTCAAGGTCCACGCCCCAACGGTCTTGGAGTGCAAGACGGAAAAATTCAACATGCTCATCGGCGGAGTCCAACACGTAGAGCAGCGCCATCACATCGCGCACCGATCCCGTGTCAAACAGGTCTGTACCCTTGACGCGATAGGGGATGCCGCGCCGCTCGAGCAATTCCTGCAATGTCCGGGCATGCGCGCGGGAGCGGAACAGCACGGCGAAATCGCGCCATCGCAGTTCAGTCTCCTTGGCGCGCATCTCTTCCATGCGGTGCAGAACATCGCGGGCTTCATCTTCGACTGAGCGGTGGAGCACCGCCGCGACCGGCTGAGCGATGCTTTCTTCACCCTTTTGCCGCTTCAGGCGCTCCGACGTAAGCGGCGAACGGCGATACTCGGCATCCGCCGGCTCCGGGTTGGGCTGGATCGCCGCGTGGGCCACAGCGAGGATCGGCTCCAGAGAGCGCTGGTTGCCCGTCAACTTTATGACGTTTGCCTTCTCGGGCTTGAACGTGATCTTGAAGTCTTCAAATGCCGCGCTGGTCGCGCCCCGGAACCGATAGATGGCCTGGTCCGGATCGCCAACGGCAAACACGTTCTTCTCTGACCCAGTCAACAGATCCGCCAGCATGATCTGCGCGTGATTGGCGTCCTGGAACTCATCGATCAGCAGGAATCGAGTGCGCTGCTGTTCGCGCTCGCGAATGTCAGACCTCTCCTGAAGAAGGCGTACAGCCCCGCTCACTATGGCTCCGAATGTGCCGACCTGATACCGGGCCAACAATCGGTCGACAGACTTGAATACTTCAGAGATCTCCTGCCAGCGGGCCAGGCGATCGGCGCAGGAAAGCTTGTCCGCTTCACTGCCGCGGAACATTCGCGGCGGATCCTCGGCGCCTTTGGACACGCGATCAACAAAATCCTCGAATGACCGCGGCGTGATCAACTCATCCTGACAGCGGTCGAGGAACTCGAGCAAGTCCCGTAGAAACCTCCCAGGGTCAGCCGCCTCGAGAAAATGTTTGAGAGGCAGGCGCCCGGCATCCAACTCTTCCCGAAGCAAGGCATACAGATCAGGCTTGCCGATCACGTCAAAGCCGGCGGCATTCTCTTTCAGGATGCGGAATGCGATGGAATGAAATGTCCCGGTCCGGACTTCAACTTCCGTACCCAGCCGCTTCCCTACGCGATGGGCGATCTCACCGGCGGCGTCGCGGGTGAAGGTGACGGCCAGGATCTGTTCCGGCTGGGCGTGACCTGATTCGATCAAGCGAACAATGCGCTCGGTGAGCACCGTGGTCTTGCCGGTGCCGGCACCGGCGCGCACCAGCATCGGGCCGCGGACATGGCGGACGGCGGCTTCCTGCTCCTGGGTGAGCGGCAGTTTCGCCTTTACTTCGTCTGACATGAAAATGATTATGCGCTTGCGAGCGCGGATTACGCAAATTTGGTGAACGATCTAACGCAAGGTGGCCAGGGAGAGGGCGGCGATCGCGGCCGTCTCCGCGCGGAGGATGGTCGGGCCTAATGAAACGGAATGCCAGCCATGCTCGCGGAACAGCTCGAGTTCGTCCGCGCTCCATCCTCCTTCCGGCCCGACCGCCAGCAATACGGCCGATGCGGCGTCCGCTTCCCGCAGTGCGGCGGCAAGTGTCTGTGCCTGTTCCGTCTCGGCAAGTACGTACCGCAAAGGCATGTGCTTGGTGTCGCCGATGGCCTGCTTCAACTTTGTCGGTTCTGCAATCACCGGCTCTGCCGCACGCCGAGACTGCTGCGACGCCTCACGCGCGATCTTGCGCCAGCGCTCCACGCGCTTGGCGACAGCTTTCGCGAGATGCGCTTCCGTGCGCCGGGCGATCACAGGATAGATCTCCGCGACACCCAGCTCCGTGGCTTTCTCAATCGCCCACTCCATGCGGTCGAACTTGAAAACGGACAGAAGCAGACTCACCGCGGGCAAGGGACGGGCCTCGATCTTTTCCAGAAGCTCGAACTCAACCCGCTCGGGGACAACGCTGGTGATCCGTCCGAGGAAGATCACACCATCGCATGAGACTTCAAACTGCTGTCCGGCCTGAGCACGGAGGACTTGCGCGAGGTGACGCGCATTCGCTCCGGTGATGGCGGCGTGGGTTGCGGAATGCTCGTCGGCGATCCAGAGACGGCGGGTCATGGCGGGTCTGAGATTCCGTGCGGACGATCAGCCAAAAATGTCTTTGACCTTGGAGAGCAGACTGCCTTTTTGCGGCTTGTGCTCGACCTTGGTAAGTGAGTCCAGTTCTTCCAAGAGTTCGCGCTGGCGTCGGCTGAGCTTGCCCGGCACTTCCACGGCGACACGAACATGCAAGTCGCCCTTGGACTTGCTGTTCAACACGGGCACGCCTTTGCCGCGCACGCGGAACTGCGTGCCGCTCTGCGTGCCTTCCGGCACCTTCAAACGGTGCGGACCATACAGCGTCGGGACTTCGATCTCCGCGCCCAGGGCAGCCTGCGGGAATGAGACGGGCACGGTGCAATAGAGATCGTAGCCATCGCGCTCGAAGAAATCGTGATCTTCCACGCGCAAGACAACGTAGAGATCACCCGAAGGTCCGCCGGAGAGCCCGGCTTCGCCCCGCTCCTGGTAACGCAGCGAAGTTCCGTCCTCCACGCCGGCGGGAACATTGACGTCGATCACCGCCTCCTTGACCACGCGGCCGCGGCCCTTGCAGTGCTTGCACGGGTCTTTGATGACCTGGCCGGTGCCGCCGCACTGGGAGCAGGTTCGCGCCACAGTGAAAAATCCCTGCTGATAACGGACTTGCCCATGCCCCTGGCACTGGGAGCAGGTCTGGGGCGATGTGCCTTTTTCGGCGCGCGACCCGTTGCACTCCGGACAGTTCACGTTGCGGCGCACCTTGATCTGTTTGGTCACGCCGAAGACCGCTTCCTCAAAGCTGAGGGTCAGATCTTCGCGCAGATCGCTGCCGCGCTGGGCCCTGCCGCGCCGGCGACCGCCGGGGGAAGTGGCGAACAGGTCGTTGAAAAAATCGCCAAAGATGTCATTCAGGTCGATGTTGCCTTCGAATCCGCCAAAGCCGCTGAATCCGGCGGCGCCATTGACTCCGGCGTGACCGTAGCGGTCATAGGCCGCGCGCTTTTCCGCGTCGGAGAGCACGCCGTAGGCCTCGCTGGCCTCCTTGAATCTCTCTTCGGCGCCGGGCGCATCGGGATTGCGGTCGGGATGATACTGCAACGCCAGCTTGCGGTACGCGGACTTGAGCTCCGCGGCGGAGACACTGCGCTCCACGCCAAGGACCTCGTAGTAGTCACGCTTTGCATTCGTGGCCATAGGTCTAATTCACGCTCTGGGCCACGCGCACACGGGCCGGACGGAGCAAACGGTCTTTGAGACGGTAGCCGCGCTGCAATTCTTCCAGGACCTGATGGTCAGGGACCTCGGCCGTGGGCACCATCTCAATGGCTTCATGCCAGCGCGGGTCAAAGGGCCTGCCCACGGATTCAATGGGAGTCACGCCCAAATGCGCCAGCACACCTTCGAACTGTTTCTGGATCAGTTCCACGCCACGGCGCAATTCCGCATCGCCTTCGCGCGCGGGGGCGCGCAGGGCCAATTCAAAGTTATCCAGCACTGGAAGAAGCGATTTGACGGTATCGGAGAGCGCGAAGTCGCGGAAATCCGCATTCTCCTTGGCGGCGCGCTTCCTGTAGTTGTCAAACTCCGCCTGCAGGCGGGCCAGGCGGTCGAAGAGCGCGTCACGTTCCGCCTGCAGTTTCTTTACGGTATCGTCGCGCTCGTCATGCGGCGCGGGTGGGTGCGGATCGCCCTGCACCTGGACCGCTTCCGGATTGTTCTCGGCGATCGGGACTGCAATCTTTATTTTGCTGCCTGTCATGCAATCATTCGGGAAGGCAATGGCCCAAGCTCCCCGGCTTACTCCTTTTCATTCAAGATCTTGTCAAACAATTTGGCGATATAACCCACGGCCGTGATGGTGTGCTCGTAATCCATGCGCGTCGGGCCGATGACCGCCAGCGAGCCCATCACTTCCTGGCCCACGCGGGCGGGCGCGCCGATCAGCACCAGGTCTTTCATCTCCGGCATGGTGTCTTCCAGACCGATGACCACGCGCACCGCCTCCTGGCGGGTGTCGAGATAGGCGGAGAGCAGGTCCGCCACTTTCTGCCGCTCTTCCAGCGTGCGCAGCATCTGGCCCAGGCGGTCCCGGTCCCCCTGCGACGCGATGAGATTGGCCACACCTTCCACGAACACGGCCTGGGGTTCGGAGTGGCTGCCGGCCAGGGCGCCGCCTTTGTAGATCTCTTCCAGCGCCTGCATCATGCGGTCATACTCGCTGCGCTGCTGTTCGATGACCCGCGCCAGTTCGTTCTGCGCCGCTTCCATGGTCCAGCCGCGGAAATTCTCGTTGATATAACGCGCCGCGGTCTCGAGATCGGTCTGGGAAAGGTCATGGTCCATGCGGACGACGCGATCGCGCACGATCCCGCTCTTGGTCACGACCACGGCCAGTATCTTGTTCCGCGTGAGGCGGGAGAAATGGACGTGCTCGAGCGCATGGCGCTGCCCCGGCAGGGTCACCGCGACACCCACGCCGCTTGAGATCAGCGAGAGCACATGCGAGGTACGTTCCAGAAACTCCTGTACATCGTCGACACCCTGGAACGAACCGGAGATGCGCTCCTCATTCTCCGGGGTGATCTGCACCTTGCCGCTGATCTGCTCCACAAAGTAGCGATACGCCGATGGCGTGGGGATCCGGCCCGCGGAAGTGTGCGGCTGGCTCAGAAAACCTGCATCGGCCAGATCCGCCATCACGTTGCGGATGGTGGCCGGCGAAAGGCCATCCTTATTAGTGCGCGAGACCGTGCGCGACCCCACCGGCTCACCCGTGGAAATGTAGGTTTCCACGATGGCGGTGAGTATCTGCCGCTCGCGCGGCCCGATCTGGGGTTGTGCCGGCATTGTTATTTCAATCTAAAGTCTTTAGATGCAAAGACTTGGCACTCCGATGCGCGGAGTGCTTCCACCATGATTGTAGGAACACTACCGCCAAAGGTCAAGGAAGGCGAAATTCACAGGATCTCAATCGCCGGTTCGGCTCTGGTACCGGCCTCAGCGGCCTTAATCTTCACTTTTTCCGCGAATCCGTAGAAGGATTTTGCGCCAACGCCTTCCGCCCCGGCAAGTGACACGGGATGACCGGTGTCGCCGCCCTTGCGGATGTCCGGATCCAGCTCGATGGAGCCGAGGAAGTCGATCCCGAACTGGCGTGCCGTGCGCTCGCCACCGCCTTTGGAGAAGATATCGATCTCATGGTGGCAGTGCGGACAATTGAAGTGGCTCATGTTCTCCACGAGCCCGAGGATCTCAACCTTGACCTGGCGGAACATTTCGATAGCTTTGCGGCCGTCCTGCAAAGAAACATCACTCGGCGTGGTGACAACCACCGCGCCGGTGATGGGAACGGTCTGCACCAAGGAGATGACCACATCGCCGGTCCCTGGCGGAAGATCCACCACCAGATAGTCGAGCTCGCCCCAGGCCACCTGCTGGATGAATTGGCGGATCATCTGATGCAGCATGGGACCGCGCCAGACCAGCGGCTTGTCGCCGGGATTCAGCAGGCCCACGGAGATCATCTTTACGCCGAAGCTTTCAATCGGCTCGATCATGTTGCCGTCGAGCAGGCGCGGCTGCGTGCTGTTCCCCATCATCAGAGGGACATTGGGGCCGTAGATGTCCGCGTCAAGCAGGCCGACGCGATGCCCGAGCTTGGAAAGCGCGATGGCTAGATTCACCGCGATCGTGGTCTTGCCCACGCCGCCCTTTCCGGAACCGACGGCAATGATCGCACCGATGCCGGGCAGCGGTTGGGGCGCGGGCTGGGCCTGGCCTGCGTGCGAATGTGGATGTCCGTGTGCCATACGTCAATTATAGGTGGCGGCTCTGTCCTCGGCGAACCTCCTATCCCGCCGTGTAGCCCCCATCCACCGGAAAGGCCGCGCCGGTGACCCACGCGGATTCGTCGCTGGCGAGGTAGACGACCATCGAAGCGATGTCCTCGGGCTGGCCGAGACGTCCCAGCGGATGCAACGCGGTGCGAGCGCGACGCATGGCCTCCGGGTCGGGCGCATTGTTGATCACACCTGCCGTCAGCTCGGTCTCGACCACCGCCGGACAGACGCAGTTGACGCGGATCTGCTCGTGGGCGTGGTCGAGCGCCATGGCCTTGGTCATGAGCGTGACCGCGCCTTTGGTGGCGGCGTAGCCGGCCCGATTCTTTCCGCCAACCAATCCCAGCCCCGACGAGATGTTGATGATGCTGCCCCCGCCGGCCTTGCGCAGATGGGGCAATACCGCGCGGGAGAGCCACCAGACGCCTTTAACGTTGGTCTGGAACATCGCGTCCCATTCCGCTTCCGTCTGTGATTCGGCGGTGCCGGGGTACATCACGCCGGCGTTGTTCACCAGCACGTTCAGCCCGCCAAAGCGCGCCACAGTCTGGTCGACAGCCCGGGTGATCTCCGCCTCGCTGTTCATGTCCGCGGGACAGACGAAAGCCGCTTCCCCGATCTCCGCTGCCACAGCGTCCAGCTTGGCTCGATTGCGGCCCAAGAGCGCGACTTTGGCGCCTTCGTTGGCAAATGCCACCGCAATCGCGCGGCCGATGCCGCTGCCGGCCCCGGTGACGATGGCACACTTGTTTTTCATTCGCATGGTCAGTCCAGACTTTCTCCCAGTTCATTGAGTTCACGGATACGGTCGCGCACGGCGCGCAGGATCACATCCACTTCGAAGCGGTGAACGATCAGCAGGTCGCGCCCGAAGCGGGCCGGATGTCCGCTTGCAGAAAGTTCCTTTTCCAGCGTCTTCGGGGTCGTGACGTGGATGCAATAAGTGCGCGCGCGGTCGGAATCCCTGGGGCCGACGCTGACATAAAGCCGTTCATGAAAATCCAAAGGGTCAGGCGGCCCCATAGCGGAATCGCAACCGTGAAAGCGGTAGCTCTTGAGCTCCAGCACCGGTTCTTCCGCGTCAATGATCTTGTCCTCGCGGACCGGAGCGCGCCGGGGTTGCGGTCCGCGGCGAATGCTCAGCAGCATCAGGCGCAGGAACACCAGCAACGATGCGACGACCACGCCGAAGATGATGACGCGCAGCATCGCTGGGATTGTAAAGGAATCCGGGCTACTTCTTCGTCTGTTTCCGCTGGCTCTCCGCTTTCCGCAATTCTCGGCGGCGGCCGGCGTCCTCGAAGCGGCGCTTCTCTTCCTCGTTCTCCGTGACGATCTGCGGCACCGGCAGGTGGTTGCCATGTCGGTCGACCGCAACGAACGTGAGGTAGGCGCTGGCCACGTGGCGGCGGGTGCCGCTCATGTAATTCTCCACCCACACCTTCACGCCGACCTCCATCGAGGTGCGAAAAGCGCGGTTCACGCTGGAGCACAGGATGAGCAGATCGCCCACATGGACGGGCGCCAGGAAATCGATGTGGTCCATCGAAGCCGTGACCACGTAGCTGCGCGAATGCCGGTGGCAGGCCATGGCCCCGGCGATGTCGATCAAGTGCATCAGGCGGCCGCCCAGGAGATTGCCCAGGGGGTTGGTGTCATTGGGCAGGATGACTTCGGCCATTTCGGACTTCGATTCCGCCACGGTGCGCGGGGCCAGGTGCCCTTCCATCGGTTCGATCATATTCTTCGGATGATAAACGATTGCTGACATGGCAGCGATATTGATGCAAGGCTTTGGTAGAGTGATGCAGAGACCATGAGCCAAGACCGTATCGCGATGTTCCAGCAACTACTTGCCCAAAACCCCGGCGATGCCTTCACCCGCTATGGCCTGGCCATGGAATTTGTCCGCCTCGGCCAGATCGAACCCGCGCTGCAGGAGTTCGAGACTTTGCTCAGCCAGAATCCGGATTATGAAGCCGGTTATTTCATGGCGGCGCAGACCCTGGCCAAGCAGGGGCGTACGGAGGAAGCCATCGAACACCTGCGGAGCGGGATCGCCGCGGCGGAGCGCAAGGGCAACGGCCACGCGCAAAGCGAGATGGAAGCGATGCTGGATGAGCTGGGCGGCTAGGTCTTGCCCTGCCGCCGGGCCTCCGCGGCGGCGATCTGCTCCGCTGTCATCGGCTGGGTCATGCGCATCATGACCTGCTCGATGAGACGCGGGACCAGTTGATACAGTTTGATCTTGATGCGGTCCGAAGCCGGGACCACGATCTCGCGCTTCCCCCGCAAGTAGCCTTGCAATACCGCACGGGCCACGCGTTCCGGAGGAATACCGCGGCGGACCTGTTCGCCGAAGCGGCGGATCTCGCTTCCCTTCACCGCATTCACTGAAAAATCCGTGCGGATGTATCCCGGACATACGGTCAAGACATTGATCCCGTGGCTCTTCAATTCCAAGCGCGCGGACTTGCTCAGCGCATTGAGCGCGTGCTTGGTGGCGCTGTACGCGCTCATGTAAGGCACGGCGATATGTCCGGCGACACTGGAGATGTTGATGATGGCGCCGCCGCCCTGGCGTTTCATCACCGGCACGACCGCCTGCAGGCACTCGACCGCGCCAAAGACGTTGGTCTCGAACATGGAACGGCAGGCGGCCATGTCCATGGAGGCGACCGCATCCAGCAGGCCGTGGCCGGCGTTATTCACCCACACGTCGATGCGGCCAAAGCGGTCGAGCGTGGCTTTGACGGCGGCATCGATCTGCGCGCGCTGACGGACATCGCAAGCCAGCGCCAGTGTGCGGTCGTCATGGCCCATGCGCTGGCGGGCCATTTCCGAGCGCGCCAGGTCGCGCGACACGATGACCACGTTCGCGCCGGAGCCGCAAAAAATGCGCGCGATGGCCTCGCCCATCCCCATCGAGGCGCCGGTCACCACCACGGTTTTTCCGTTGAGCGAAGTCATTCCAGCCTTTGTATTCAGCCGCCTGCCGCAAGTCAAGGAGAGTAAAATCCTGTCATGCCCGCGCAGCGGATCCCATTGTTCCCTCTCGACCTGGTGCTGTTCCCGGAGATGCCGCTGCCGCTGCACATCTTCGAGCCGCGCTCCAAGGAGATGATCAGTGAATGCCTGAGGGACCGGAAACCTTTCGGCGTGGTGCGGGTCAGGCCGGTGGAGTCGCGCGCGGATGCGGACCAGATCGAGGACGTGGGCTGCACGGCGGAGATCATGGACGTGCTACATACCTATCCGGACGGCCGCATGGACGTCCTCACCCTCGGCCGACAGCGGTTTGCCGTCGTCTCTACTTCTGAAGAGCGCGCGTTCCTGCAAGGAGAGGTCGAATCTCTGGATGACGAGAAAGAGCCGGAGGCCCCGACCGACTTGCGCAAGAGCGCCTTGGAGCTCCACACCGAGGTCCTGTTGCTGACCGCCGCCGAGGTGACGCGGCCCGATCCCGAGAGCAACCTGCTCTCCTTCCAACTGATCGCGCCGTTGCCGGTCGACCTGGAATTCAAGCAACGGTTCCTGGCCATGCGCTCCGAACGCGAGCGGCTGGAGACACTGCTGGAGTACTACACCCGCGTCCTGCCCAAACTGAAGATGTTGGCCTTCGGCCGAAAGAAAAGCGGCGCCACGGGTTGGGTGAATTGAAGGGACGATTTGCGAAGTATGATTTGTGATTTGAGATTTTGTGATTGCAGACCCATGCCATTGAGAGCATAACGTACTCTAATTGGCCGAATGGGATTTGAGTCCCGCCGGAGCGGCTTAGACCACGGTTCAGAAGGCAGACCTAGAGCAGAGTGATCTACCAGACTCACTTCAATCTCTAGAAATCAGAAATCACAAATCGGAAATCGCAAATGTTCCGGCGGCGTATAATCCGGCCCAAAGGGGGACCCACTTGCCAGCCACGCTTCCCCAGTCCCTGGGCCAACTTCGCCACAGTCCCTTCACGCCGGAACGCCTGCAGGACCGCCGGGTAAAAGACGAACTGCGGGAAAACCTTTTGGATCGGCTGCGCACGGGCATGCCGATCTTTCCCGGCATCGTCGGCTATGACGATACGGTAGTGCCGCAGATCGTGAATGCGGTCCTTTCCCGGCACAATTTCATCCTGCTGGGACTGCGCGGCCAGGCCAAGAGCCGCATCCTGCGCGCGCTGACCTCGCTGCTCGATCCGGCGCTGCCCTACGTGTCCGGGTGTGAGATCCGCGACAACCCTTACGCACCGATCTGCCGGCGCTGCCGCGACTTGGTGGCCGAGCGCGGCGAGCAGACCCCGATCGCCTGGCTAGCGCCTGAGGAGCGCTACGTGGAAAAGCTGGCTACGCCGGATGTGACCATCGCGGACCTGATCGGGGACATCGACCCCATCAAGGCAGCGAAGAAGGGCGAGGAGTTGGGCAGCGAACTGACCATGCACTATGGCCTATTGCCGCGCGCCAACCGCGGCCTGTTCGCCATCAACGAATTGCCGGACCTGGCGGGCAAGATTCAGGTGGGACTATTCAACATCATGCAAGAAGGCGACGTGCAGATCAAAGGCTATCCCGTGCGCCTGCCGCTGGACATCGCCCTGGTGTTCAGCGCCAACCCGGAGGACTACACGGCGCGGGGCAAGATCGTGACCCCGCTGAAGGACCGCATCGGGTCCGAGGTCCGCACGCATTATCCCGCGACCATCGAAGAAGGCATCACCATCACGCAGCAGGAGGCCTGGATCGGACGCGGCGGGCTGCCGCTCACCGTGCCGCGCTACGTCCGCGAGATCGTGGAGCAGATCGCATTCACGGCCCGGGAGGACAAGCGCGTGGACCGGCGCAGCGGCGTGAGCCAGCGGCTGGCCATCAGCTGTTTGGAGAATGTGGTCTCGAATGCCGAGCAGCGCGCCGTCCGCAGCGGGGAAAAGACCGTGGTCCCGCGCGTGGCGGATGTGTACGCCGCGCTGCCCGCCATCACCGGCAAACTGGAACTGGAGTATGAAGGCGAGCTGAAGGGCGGCGACGCTGTGGCCCGCGAGTTGATCCGCACGGCCGTGGCCCGGGTGTTTGACCGGTATTTCCGTGAGGCCAAGGTGGACCCCATCGTGCAGTGGTTCGACCTGGGCGGACAGATCAAGATCGCGGAAAATGCCGGTGCGGCCGATGTGCTGAAGTCACTGGGCGAGATCCAGGGACTGATGGACCGACTCACGCCACTCGGCGTGAACGGGAAGTCGCCGGTGGAGTCGCAGGTGTCAGCCGCGGAGTTCCTGCTGGAGGGTCTGCATGCGCACAAACGCATCGGGCGCAGCGAAGAGCGGGTGTTCAAGGCTGAGCGCCAGCCCAAGCGACCGGAGCCGAGCCACTCGCGCGAGGACCTGCCGGCGCGTACTCGGCGTCCGTTCAATTAGGAAGCCGCATGAAGTACACCAAATTCAGCAAATACGTGGCTGATCCGGCGGGCGAGATGAGCCTGGAGGACCTGCTCAGCGCGCTCTCCGACTATTTGCTGCAGAGCGGTTACCGGAACCCTTATCTCCAGTTCCATGAGATGCAGCGCGACTCGCTGGACGAGTTGCGCGAGGCCATCCGCCAGGCGCTGGAGAACGGTGAATTCCTCGACGAGCCGATGCGGGAGTCGCTGGAGCAGATGCGGGAAGACGGCCGGCTGGAGGAACTGGTGGAACAGATCCTGCAGCGCATGGAGACGGAAAACTACATCTCCATCGACCAACCGGTGCAGCCGGCACAGCCATCGCAGCGTTCTGACGTGCCCGGCGCCGCGGGTGAGGCGCAGGCGCAAACCCGGTTCGAGGTCACGGACAAAGGTCTTGATTTCCTGGGCTACCGCGCCCTGCGCGACCTGCTGGGCTCGCTCGGCCGCGCCAACTTCGGGCGGCACGATACGCGCGACCTGGCCACCGGGATCGAAGCCGGCGGGGCGTCAAAGCCGTACGAGTTCGGCGACACGCTGAATCTCGACATCACCGCCACGCTTTCGAACGCCATCCGCCGCGAGGGACTCAAGCTGCCGCTGAACATCGAATATGAGGACCTGGAGGTCGATCAGTGCGAGTATCAGTCCTCCTGCGCGACGGTGGTGATGCTCGACTGT
Source organism: Terriglobales bacterium (assembly GCA_016185365.1). Classification (GTDB taxonomy): domain Bacteria; phylum Acidobacteriota; class Terriglobia; order Terriglobales; family Acidobacteriaceae; genus DSPA01. Next base: position 991 of record JACPNP010000026.1, on the reverse strand, counting down.
TCGCACTCCATGATCCTTTATGGTGAGGACCGGTTCACGCCCGCCAAGCGCGTGGCCATGGCGCTCAGCCACCTGATCCGCACGCAATATCCGGGCGATTCGCTCTCGCTGGTGCTGTTCCATGATTCGGCGGAGGATCTGCCGGTCTCGCAACTGGCGCGGGTGACGGTGGGGCCGTATTACACCAACACGCGCGAAGGCTTGCGCCTGGCCCAACGGCTCCTGCAGCGCCAGAAGAAAGACATGAAGCAGATCGTGATGATCACGGACGGCAAGCCTTCCGCGCTCACCCTGCCGGACGGGCGCATCTACAAGAATGCGTTCGGGCTCGACCCGCTGGTGGTCTCCCAGACGCTGGAAGAGGTCTCGCGCTGCAAGCGCAGCGGCATCATGATCAATACGTTCATGCTGGCGTCCGATTTCGGCCTGGTGCAATTCGTGCGGAAGGTCACGGAGATGTGCCGGGGCAAGGCGTACTTCACCACGCCGGAGCGGCTGGGCGAATACGTGCTGATGGATTACGTGTCGCGGAAGACACGCACGGTGCACTAACGGCAGTGGCCAGCTGCCGGCTTCCGGAAAAACCTCGGGTCGATAAGACCTGGCCGCCTACGGCGCGCACACGTCGGATTGGAAGCCGCAGGTGTTGTGGGTGCCGTCACAGAACGGTTTCTTGGACGACTGGCCGCAGCGGCAGAGCGAGATGGCGGGCTTGCCGGTGAGGTCCCATTCCTTGCCCTGAGCGTCGATGAGCTTGATCGGCCCTTCCACGCGATATGGGCCGTTGATTTTCACGGTGATCGTTACGTCAGACATGGAGTCTCCTGGAGCCTCGGATCGAAGCGAGGCTCCAAGATAACACGCGGGTGTTGACGATCCGGGGCTACGCGGTCATGGCCAGCCGGGTGCGCAATTGCTCCGCCAGTTCGTGCACCGAGCGGATGCGGTCCTGGACGGAGGCGGGCACCTGCGGCTGGGAGAGGGCGATCTC
>JACPNP010000025.1:1073-63696 GCA_016185365.1 Terriglobales bacterium | reverse complement strand
GTACGTGAAGATCGTCAAAGACAAGAGCCTGCTGCGGTCGCTGATCCACGCCTCGAACAACGCCATCTTAAAGGCGATGGACCAGTCGGAGAGCGCCGAGGAGATCATCGACGCGGCGGAAAGCTCGGTGTTCCAGATCTCGGAACACCGCATCGGCCAGGGGTTCGTGGGCATCCCCAAGATCGTGCAGGAGTCGTTCGGCTCGATCGACAAGCTGCTCGACCGCGGCCACCGCATCACCGGGCTTGAGACCCATTACAAAGACCTGGACGAGATGACCAGCGGGCTGCAGAAAAGCGACCTGGTGATCATCGCGGGCCGGCCTTCGATGGGCAAGACCTCGTTCGCCATGAACATCGCCGAGAACGCCGCCGTGTTCGACAAGAAAGTGGTGGGCGTGTTCTCGCTGGAAATGTCGAAGGAATCGCTGTTGCAGCGCATGTTGTGCTCGCAGGCCCGGGTGGACAGCCACAAACTGCGCACCGGATTCACCAATCGCGACGATCGCGGCAAGCTGCTGCACGCGCTGGAGCAACTGAGCACGGCGCCGCTGTTCATCGACGACACGCCCAGCATCAGCCTGGGGGAGATGCGGGCCAAGACCCGGCGGTTGATGCAATCGCAGGGCCGGCTGGACCTGCTGGTGGTGGATTATCTTCAGTTGATGGCGGCGGTGGGCGGCAGAAAATATGAGAACCGCACGCAGGAAGTCAGCGCCATCTCCCGCGGGCTCAAGGCGCTGGCCAAGGAGTTGAGCGTGCCCATCATGGCGCTTTCGCAGTTGAGCCGCGCCCCGGAGACGCGCGGCGGAGACGGGCGTCCGCAGCTCGCGGACCTGCGCGAATCCGGCGCGATCGAGCAGGACGCCGACGTGGTGGCGTTCGTCTATCGTCCCGAAGTCTATGACCGGGACGACGCTTCGCTCGAAGGCAAGGCGGAGATCATCATCGCCAAACAGCGCAACGGCCCGACCGGGATCGCGCACCTGGCGTTCATCCGCAACTACACGCGCTTCGAGAACATGGCGGAGTCCGCGCCGGCGGAGTATTAAGAAGCAGTTTCAAGTTTCAAGTTTCGAGTTTCGAGAAAAATCAAACGCAAAGGCAAGACACTGACCCGCCAGAGCATGGGGCGCGACGGCGAGTCCGGCGTTTATAATCGCTGCGCGGCACTCGGTACGACCATGCGGCCTACCTGGGCGGAGATCTCCCTAACCAATCTGCAGCACAACTTTGCGACCATCCGCGATTATGTGGCGCCCAACGCCACGGTGTGCGCCATCGTGAAGGCCAATGCCTACGGGCATGGCGCGGCGCCGTGCGCGAAGGCGCTGCAAAAGGAGGGCGCCAAGTGGTTCGGCGTGACTTCGACCGAGGAAGGCGTGCTATTGCGCAAGGCGGGCATCACCGGGCACATCCTTCTGTGCAGCGGGTTTTGGCGCGGCGAGGAAGAAGCCGTGCTGGAACACAACCTGACACCGGTGGTCTGGGACTGGAACCACATCGAGCTGCTGGAGAACGTGGCGGAGAAGATGGACCGCGCGCCGGAGTCGGTAGCTGTGCATCTGAAGATCGATACGGGCATGTCGCGGTTGGGTATTCCCATCGCCGATCTGCCGCAGATGATCGAGATCCTCCAGTCGGCGCACTCGGTGATGCTGGAAGGGGTGATGACGCATCTGGCGTCCGCCGAGGTGAGCGATGCGCCGGATGTGGATGCGCAGATCATGCGCTTCGACGATGCCTGCGTGACCATCACCACGGCGGGGCTGACGCCGACCTACTTCCACGTGGCCAACAGCGCCGGGATCTGCACGCGGGAGAGCGCTTTAAAGAACATGGTGCGTCCGGGGATCGGTTTGTACGGATATTTCATGCCGGTCATGTCCATCATCACGGGCACGCCGGACCATTCGCGGGAGCTGCCGGTGATGCCGGTACTGGCCTGGAAGACACGCATCATGGCGCTGCGCGATGTGGGCGCGCGCCAACCCATCAGCTACAACGGATCGTATGTGACCCAGGCCCCGGCGCGGATCGCAGTGCTGCCGGTGGGCTATGCGGACGGGTTGAACCGACACCTTTCGTCGCGCGGGCGGGTGATCGTACGCGGCGATTTCGCCAACATCGTGGGCACCGTCACCATGGACATGACCATGATCGACGTGACCGGCATGCCGGGCGTGGACGTGGGCGATGAGGTCATCCTGATCGGCGAGAGCGGCAAGCGCAAGATCACCGCCTGGGACATCGCCGGCCACGCGCAGACCGTACCGTACGAAGTGTTGTGCGGCATCAGTGCGCGCGTGCCGCGCGTGTACATCGACTGAAGCGACCGCGCTACAATAACGCGCATACCGGCGGTGTTCCCGCCGCGAACGACCCTCGAGAATATGATTGGAGGTCCTAACATGCGGTCTCGCTCGCTCTGCATCCTGATCACTTCCCTGTTGGCGTCCGGTCTCATTGCCGCGGCGCAACACGCGAACCACGGCGGACCGGGCGGACCCCAGGCCATGCGCTTCGCGGGCATGGGCGCGGTCCATCACAAGGTGTCCACGAACAATGCCGAGGCCCAAGCGTACTTCGATCAAGGTCTGGCGCTGTGTTACGGATTCAATCACGACGAGGCCGGGCGGTCGTTCGAGAAGGCCGCGGAGCTGGACCCGGACCTGGCCATGGCGTACTGGGGACTGGCCTTCACCCTGGGATCGAATTACAACATGCCTTCCTTCCCTGACCGGGAAAAGGCGGCGGCGGAAGCCATGCAAAAAGCGCTGGCCCTGGCGCCTAAAGCAAGTCCGCTGGAGCAGGAATACATCCGCGCGCTGAGCAAACGTTACTCGAAGACACCCCAAGCCGACCTCAAGATCCTGGCGATGGCCTATTCCCAGGCCATGCGCGACCTGACGGTGAAGTTTCCCGACGATCTTGATGCAGCCACGCTGTATGCCGAGAGCCTGATGAACCTGCGCCCCTGGGCGTTGTGGAACAAGGACGGCTCGTCGGCGCCGGGCACGGAGATCATCGTGCGCACGCTGGAATCGGTGTTGAAACGCGATCCCAATCACCTGGGCGCGAACCACTATTACATCCATGCGGTCGAGGCTTCCTATCATCCGGAGCGCGCGCTGGCCAGCGCGGAGCGATTAAGCAGTCTCGCGCCCGGAGCGGGACACCTGGTGCACATGCCGGCGCACATTTACAGCCGCGTGGGAGACCATGATTCAGCGGCGCGGGTGAATGTGAATGCCGCGGCGGCGGACGAGGCGTATCTCGCGGCCACACACGTCGAAGGCATCTATCCGCTGATGTATTACAACCACAACCTGCACTTCCTGGCCTATGCGAACACGATGGCGGGCAATTACGGGGAAGCCATCAAGGCGGCACGCAAGCTGGAAGAAAAAGTGACACCGGCGGTGAAGTCGATGCCGATGCTGGAGATGTTCCTGCCCACGCAAGCGTTTGTCCTGGTCCGGTTCGAGAAGTGGGATGAGGTCTTAAAGCTGCCTAAACCGGATGCGTCTCTTCGTTACCAGACCGGGATCTGGCACTGGGCGCAAGGGATGGCGCATGCCGGGCTGGGGCACCTCGCCGAAGCAGAAAAAGAACGCGCGGCCCTGGCGGCGCTGATCCCGAAGATCCCGGCTGAACAGATCGTGGACAAGAGCCCGGCGCGGGCCATCCTCGGGATCGGTGACAGTTCGCTGGCGGCGCAACTGGCGCGGATGCGCAAGGATTACGTCACGGCGCAACGACGGCTGGAGATGGCGATCACGCTGCAGGACAACTTGAATTACATCGAACCGCCGGAGTGGTTCGCGTGGGCGCGGGAGTCCCTGGGTGGGGTGCTGCTGGCCGCGGGCAGACCACAAGAAGCCGAGGCGGTGTTCCGCAAAGACCTGGCGATGAATCCGCGGAATGGACGGTCATTGTTCGGACTGATGGAAAGCCTGAAAGCGCAGAAGCGGAACGAAGATGCGGAGTTGCTGCGGGCGCAGTTCGAGACGGCGTGGAAGAACGCGGACGTGAAGCTGACGGCCGAGGGGTTGTAGCAGCACAGCCGAGGACCCTTCGACTTCGCTCAGGGCAGGCTTCAGTGCCACACGGTTCTTAGCGGGGCTGAATGGCGCGCATGGAATCATCCAGAGCGCGCTTGAGGCTGAGCTTCTCGGCCGTAAGCAGCGCCAGGCGCGCGGAATCGCCCTTGCGGCCGGCGTCGTCGATCCCCTGCTGCAACTGTTGCAGCTTGCGCTCCAGGTGTGGCCGGCGCAAGGCGGAGAGCGCCACGTGGACCTCCACCGCACTCACTTCCTGTTCGTCCTCCCGCAGCATGACTTCGGCGAGCTGGCTGCGGGCGGCGTCGTCCATGGGAAGCGCGAGCGGATCGGCCAGGGTCTCAACGTTCGCTTCCAGCAACGCGCTTAACACCGGTTCCGAAGGCCAGCCGTGGTGCAAGGACTCGGCGGTGAGGATCTCCGCCGCGAACGGGCGCGACTGCGATGACAAAAGCGCGCGGACCAAAGTCTTTTCCGCCGGCGAGAACTTGCGCGCGGCGGCGCTGACCTCGGCGACCTGCGCGCTGCGGGACCCAGCCGCGGACTTCAGTTCCTGGCGGAGTACAGACGAATCGATCTGCAAGCGCTGCGCGACCTCGGCGGCCAGTTCGTCACGGACGATGCGGCTGGGCACGCGCTGGATGTGCGGCAGCAGAAAATTCACCGCCTTCACCTTGTTCTCCGGGGTGCGCGGCGGGAACTGCTGCTGGGCCCGGTCGATCAGGTAATGGAAATACTTGCGTGAGCCGCGGACGGCGTCCTCGTATGCCTTCACGCCGCGCTTGCGGATGTAGTTGTCCGGGTCGAGGCCGGGCTCAAGGGTGATGACCTTGATGTTGAAGTCCTCCTGCACCAGCAGCGCGAGCGAGCGCTCAGTGGCGGCGGCGCCGGCGGTGTCAGGGTCGAAGTTGACCACGATATTCTTGCTGTAGCGTGACAGCCCCTTGGAATAGATGGGCGTCTCCGGCGAGTTCAGATACTTGGGGCCGGCCTTTTCCTTGTCCGCTCCCAACGCACGTCCGCCAAAGGCGATGATCTTGCCCTGATCGTTGGCGATGGGAAAGATGATGCGATTGCGGAAGCGAGAGTAGAGCGCGCCGATCCCGGCTTGCTCTTCCTTGAAGCTGAACAGGCCGCTCTGGCGGAGCACGGCTTCCTCGGCCGCGGACTTGAGCTGGTCGCGAAGAGCGTAGCCGGAGTCGGGCGCGTAGCCGATGCGAAAGCGCTTGATCACATCGTCGGTGAGGCCGCGTCCGGTAAGATACTCGCGCGCGGCGGCGGCGGCCGGGGTCCGCAACTGCTGTTCGAACCATTGGCATGCGGATTCATGCAGGTCCATCACCTGGCCGCGCAGGCCGGCTTCCCTGGCTTCCGCCGGGGAATAGGTCTGCTTGGGCAGCGGGATGCCGAGCTTGGTGGCGATCAGGCGCACGGCCTCCGGGAACGTGCAGTTCTCCACCTTTTGGACAAAATGAAAGACGTCGCCCTTGGCGTGGCATCCGAAGCAATAGAAGAACTGCTTGGTCGCGTGGACGGAGAACGAGCCCGTCTTCTCCTCATGGAAGGGACACAGACCGGTGTAGTTCTGCGCGCCGGATTTCTTCAGCTTGACGTAGTCGCCCACGATGCGGACGATGTCCGCCTGTTGCTTGACGTGATATGCGAAATCGCCGGGCGCGGTCATGGGGAGAAGATGGGATACCAGTGTAACGCGGAGCGATGAGACCCAGTACGCATCTCAAAATCAACGAATGTGGGCGCCTCAGGTCCTGAGCTCCACCACGGTGGCGCCGGCGCCGCCTTCACTCTGCTGGGGCTCGGAGACAGTTTCGACGTGCGGATGGGACTTCAGATATTGGCGCAACGCCTTGCGCAACACGCCCATACCCGAGCCGTGGATGATGCGTACCCGTGTGAGTCCGGCGAGGTAGGCGTGGTCCACGAAGCGCTCGACGGCGTCCGTAGCTTCATCCACGGTCTTTCCGATCACGTTGATCTCCGAGGGCGCAGCCGTGTCGCCGGAGGCCAAGGTCACGCTGATACCGCGTTGGCGGGCGGCCTCGACGGGCTTCTGGCGCGGAGTATCGCCGTCGCCGCGCGCGGAAGTGACGACTTCCGCGATGTCGCTGCGCGGGACCTTCATCTTCATCGGCCCGGCGGACACCTCAAAGGTATTCTCATCGAGGCGGCGGTCCACACGGACATTGCGGCCGATGGACTTCAGCTTCACCGTGTCCCCTTCGCCGACGAACTTCACCTCGCGCGGACGGGCATTGGGGTCGCCGACGTCGGCGCCGGAACGGTGGGCGACCACGGTGGCGTCGAATTGTTCCTTGAATTCGCGGCGCAACCTCGCGATGCGGCGCTCCGCTTCCTTGCTGAGTTTTTGCGCGGCGGCGCGCTCCTGCACAGCGGCCACGGCTTCGCGCGCCTGATATTCGAAGTCACGCAGCAACGATTCCAGCTTGGATTCCAGCTCTTTCAATTTCTTTTTCCGGTCGGTCAACCCCTCGGCTTCCAGGCGTTTGCGTTCTTTCTCGACCTCGGCTTCCCGGCGGCGCAAACCGGCGCGCTCACGCTCGGAGGCGGCGACTTCCTCCTGCAGCTTGTCGAGGAAATACGAGATGTCCCGTGTCTGAGAGCCCACGCGCTCGCGCGCGGCCGCGATGATCTGAGGATTCAGCCCCAACTGGTGCGCAATGTTGATGCCGGCCGAAGCGCCGGGCACACCGACGCGAAGGTGATAGGTAGGATGAAGGGTTTTTTCATCAAATCCCACGGACGCGTTGAGTACGCCCCTGGAGTTTGCGGCATAGACCTTGAGCGCCGTGTGATGGGTGGAGATCACCGTGATACACCCGATGCGCTTGAAATGTTCGGCGATGGCCACGGCCAGGGCCGCGCCTTCTTCGGGGTCGGTGGCGGAGCCGAGTTCATCGAGCATGACCAGCGAGTGCGCGGTGGCCGCTTTCGACATGAAGTCAATGTTGGTCACATGCGCCGAGAAGGTGGAGAGGTTCTGTTCGATGGATTGGTAGTCGCCGATGTCGGCGAGCACCGCATCAAACACGGGCAACTCGGCGCGATCGGCGGGAACCGGGACCCCCGCCTGGGCCATGAGCGCGAGCAATCCGACCGTCTTCAAGGCCACGGTCTTGCCGCCGGTGTTGGGGCCGCTGATGATGAGCTGGCGGTCCCCGCCCTCCAGCGCGACCGAGAGCGGCACCACATGACCATCCTTGCGGCGCAGATTGCGCTCCAGCACAGGATGGCGCGCTTTTTCCAGCACAAGCGCATCCTCATTGAATGCAGGGGTGACGCAGGTGAGGTCCTCGGCGAAGCGCGTCTTGGCGAACTGGAGTTCGAGTTCCGCGAGCACTGCGATGGCGGCGAGCAGCAACGGCGCGGACTCGGCGATGCGCCGGGTCATCTCCGCCAGGATGCGGCGCACCTCGGCGTGCTCCTCTTCGATCATGCGCACGAGTTCATTGTTCTGCTCGATGGTCTCGAGCGGCTCGATGTAGATGGTCTGGCCGCTGGAGCTTGCGCCATGGACCACGCCGTTCACTTTGCGCTTCTGCTCCACGCGCACCGGGATGACAAAGCGCTCGCCGCGGATGGTGATGAGTTCGTCCTGCACGGCGCCGTCTTCGGCGAGCCGGCGCAAGTGGCCCCGCAATGAATCCTGGATCGAGCGTTTCTGTTTTTCGACCTCGCGCCGCAAGCGGGCCAACTCAGGCGAGGCTTTGTCCTCCAGCGTGCCGTCCGGGGTGAACTTGTTGCGGAAGTAGCCGGTCAAAGAAGATAGATCGTGGATGCGCCGGGTGAGCGCCTCCACCTCCGGCCAGCCGCCATCGAGGTCCGCGGGCGGATGCAGGCCGATCTCGCGCCAGGCGGAAGCGCGTTCGGCCAGCAACAGGACCTCGCGCAGTTCTTCGATCTCCAATGCGCTGCCCGTGACCGATGCGCGATCTAAAAGCGGCGTTGCGTCGGTCAGCCCGCCGAACTCGAATCGCCCACCGCGGCGCCAGAAGGCACGGACCTCCGCGGTCAGACGATGCTGGCGCTCGATCCAGGCGCGATCCGTGGAAGGCTGGAGCGCGCGGACCAGCCCCTTGCCCAGCGGCGAGCCGGCACAAGCGTCGAGCATCTCAAGCACGGCATCGAATTCAAGCACACGCACACTGGAGTGGCGCATCGCGTTGCACAGACTCCTGGGTACAGTCTAACGCGCCGAGTCCCCATGACGCGGGGCCAGAAGCCGGGATGTCGCGCACCTAATTTGATTTGACGGGCAGGGTGATGGTGAATTCGGCGCCGCCTTCGGGGCGGTTAGCGCAGACGATCTCGCCGCCATGTTCGCGGACGGTGCCATAACTCACGCTCAGGCCGAGCCCCGTGCCTTTTCCCGGCGGCTTGGTAGTGAAGAACGGGTCGAATACGCGGTCCACATGGGGTACGCCGGGGCCGGTGTCAACGCAGCGCCATCGCACCATGCTGTTTTTCAAATCAGTGGTGAGCACGATGCGGCCGGGCTGTCCGGTACTTTCGATGGCTTCGGCGGCATTATTGAGAACGTGCACGAAGACCTGTATTAGGCGTGGCTCATCGCCTTCGATCTGGGGCAATGCCCCTCCCAGGGCACGCACGATCTCGACGTTTCCGGCCACGCGGTTGGTTGCATAGACGTCTATGGCCCGTTCCGTGGCTCGGTTGAGGTCAAAAGGCTGGCGTTGAATGGGCGCCTGTTTGGCAAAGGCGAGCAGATTGTCCACCAAGGATTTGGTGCGGCGCACCTGCTGCTTAATCTTGCCGGCGAAGTCATGGCTTTGGGCGTCCAAGGACTCATCACTGGACATGAGGTCGGAGTAGCCAAGGATCGCAGTGAGAGGATTGTTGATCTCATGCGCGGCCCCGGCGACCAACCGGCCGATGGATGCAAGCTTTTCGGTCTGAAGCAACTGCGATTGCAAACGCTCGAGGTCTTCATAGGCGTGACGGCTCTTGTGGAGCGACTCGCCCATGGCGCGGTTCAGAAGAAAATTGCGGAAAAACACCATGCCGGTCATGGGCACAAGCGCGAATGCGGTGATGAGCAGGCGGAATCGGTCCACGCGGGGGAACGGCGACGGGAACAATACCACCGAAGCCGCCATCAAGGGCATGGAGAGCGCCACGGTCGCGGCCAGGATGCTGGCCCAGGGGACGCGGGAGTCGGGGGCCACAACGCGTTCATATTCCTGCTCATCGCCGGCGGTGTCCGCGCCCGGCACCAGCACGGACCAGGCCCAGAGGATCAGCGCCGCGAACCAGGGAAGATCGTAAAGGCTGCCGGGCGTGTAGGCGAACGGAGACTCCAGGGGCTGGTCCACACCGAGATTCAAAAGCAGAGACGCGAGGCCGTAGGCCATCGCGGCCAAAAGTGCGGCACGATAGTAACGTTTCCATCGCCCGGCGGCGGTGCCCATCACGACGGCAAAACCGATCATCAGGCCCACATGCTCCATCATGTAGAGCATGTTGAAGCCGTAGCTGTAGCGCTGGTAGTCGGGGTGTACGAATTGCCAGGGCCACAGGATGAACGCATACAGATAGATCCACCAAAATGCGATGACGACGATGTCCAGGATGCGCTGGTGTCCAAGTCCGCGCTCCCGGCTGAGATGCGGCTGCACAGCGATGGCGGAGATCATCGGCGCCACATGCAAGAACAGGACCACGTCACCCCAGTAAAACTCCGGTATCTGGCCGCCGAGGACGGCTTCGGTCCAGAACCATTTGAATTGGATGGACCACCACATCAGGCTGCCGAGCGCCATGAGTGACCAGAAGATCCGGGGATAGCCGCGTGAGCGCCAGGCGCTTCGCAAATACCCGAACGTGAGCAGAGCGATCAAAAGGACCGGGACGCCATCGCTGAATCCGATGCGGAAGCGATCTCCCGGAACAGTGACTACCCCGATGATCGACGAGGCCACCAGCAGAGCCGCGCCGGCGATAAGCCACATTTGTGTGCGTCCTGGTTCAGGCCTGTCCTGGAGTTGGAGGGGGGATTCAGCCATGGAGGATCACCGGGAGTCCGCGAGCAAAGGGCGTGGAGCAATATCCACTGCTGACGCTTCGCCGCGCGCGACCGGCAGCGAAACGATGAACTCCGCTCCCCCTTCGCGATGGTTGCGGCACTGGATCTCACCGCCATGCTCGCGCACGATGCCGTAGCTGGCACTGAGTCCGAGTCCGGCCCCCTTTCCGACCGGCTTGGTGGAATAAAACGGATCGAAGATCTGAGCAGGATTCGCAACGCCGGGGCCACTGTCCGTGCACGACCAGAACACCAGGCCGTCTTCCTCCCAGGTGCGCACGCGGATCGTGGCATCCTCGGGCAGGTCGGGCATGTCAGCCATGGCGTCCGCCGCATTATTGAGGATATGCACACAAACCTGCAGCAATTGATTTTCATCCCCTTCGATGCGCGGCAGTTCGGGATGCAACTGGCAGCGGACGCCGATGCGGCGGTCGCGGGAGCCCATGCTTTGCAGCTCCACGGCTTTCTCCGTGATCACGTTCAGATCCACCTGTGCGCGCTGCAGCGGAGCTTGCTTGGCGAACGTCAGAAGGTTGCTGACCAATTGCTTGGTGCGGCGCGCCTGTTGCAGGATCTTTTCGGCGTAGTCCTTATGCTGCGACGGCAATGACTCGGTCGTAAGCAGCAGGTCCGAATATCCCACGATGGCCGTGAGCGGGTTGTTGATCTCATGCGCGGCCCCGGCCACCAAGCGGCCCAGGGAGGCCAACTTTTCCGAGCGCAACAAATGTCCCTGCAAACGCTGAAGGTCGCGGTACGAATCCATAGAGGACCATCAAAGGCATGGAAAGCACGGCCATGGCGGCCAGGATGGAGTGCAGATTGGCCTGGGCCCGGAGCGTGACCAACACGGGCTCCGGCTCCACTTTGTCCTGATGCGCCTTCACTCCGGCAAAGATGAACCACAGCATGGCCAGAGTGAGCGGGAGATCGTAAACACTTCCCGTGTAATAGGCGCCGCGCTCGATGGCCAAGTTCACGACCAAGGAGGACACGCCGTAACTCATGCAGGCGCCCATGATGTTGCCATACAACGCCTTCCATCCGCGCTTGGTGAACAGCCAGAAGACCGCGAACGCGAGGATGACGGTGGAGTTCTCGATGGAATACAAGAAGTTGTAATGGACGGTGTACAGCTCCGGTTGCACATCCAGCACTTGAAAGGGAAAGATGATAAAGCCGAACAGGAACAACCACCACAATACGAGCAGCGAAAAATCAAAGTAGCCGAAGCGCAGGCGGAGATCGGTCTTGGGCATCTCGGCATGGGGCTGCATGGCGGTGGCCGCGATGAAGGGGACGAGATGGAAAAAGAAAAACGCATCGCCCGCGGCGGGATTCGGCACCTGCACGCGCAGGATGTTCTCGTAGATGACCCAGGCGCACTGTCCGCCGAACCAGATCAGGCAGCCGGCGGCCATCAGCCACCAGAAGGCGCGGCGCTGGCCGCCGGTCTCGATGGCGTTGCGAGCGAGGACGATAAACCCGGCCATGAGCAGTAGCGCTTGCAGAACATTTCCATAGAGACTGAGGAATGGCAGGCTGACATTTCCCCACCCACCAAGCAGACTGAGGACGCTGCTGACAGAGAGCACGACCGCGCCGATCGCCAGCGTCCGCGATGTGGTCAGCCAGTTCATTGTTGCGGTATCCCAATGCTAGCCGCAAAAGGACATGAACAAAAGTTACCGAGGTACTGCGATGCGAGGGCCCGGGAAGCGCCTGTTGAGGGCTACTTTACCCTGAAAAATCAACGGGTTTGATAAGATTCTGAAGGCATGACCTTTCCAGTAACCCGTCTGCGGCGATCGCGGAAGAATGAGGCCCTGCGCCGGCTGGTGCGCGAGACCCGGCTTGCGCCCGCCTCGCTTGTCTATCCGCTTTTTGTCTGTCCGGGCAAGGGCGTGCGCAAAGAGATCGTCTCGATGCCGGGTGTCTTCAACCTCTCTGTGGATGAAGCGCTGAAGGAAGCGCACGAAGCGAAGTCGTTGGGACTGGGCGGTATCATCCTGTTCGGACTGCCGGAGTCGAAGGATGAACAAGCCACAGGCGCTTGGATGGATGACGGCATCGTGCAGCAGGCCACACGCGCCATCAAGAAAGACGTGAAGGACCTGGTGGTCATCGCCGACGTTTGTCTGTGCGAATACATGAGTCACGGACACTGCGGGGTGGTAAAGAAGTCCGGCGATCAATACGAAATCCTGAATGATCCGTCGCTGGAGATCCTGGCGAAGACCTCCGTGTCACTGGCCAAGGCGGGCGTGGACATCATCGCCCCCAGCGACATGATGGACGGCCGGGTAGCGGCCATCCGTGAGGGGCTGGACTCGGCCGGAATGACAAACACACCCATTCTGTCCTATGCGGCCAAATTCGCCAGCGGATTCTACGGCCCATTCCGCGAAGCGGCGGATTCGGCGCCGCAGTTCGGCGACCGGCGCAGCTACCAGATGGACGGCGCCAACCGGCGCGAAGCCATGCGCGAGATCGCGGCGGACATCGAAGAGGGCGCGGACATGATCATGGTGAAGCCCGCAATGCCGTATCTGGATGTGATCGCGGAGGCAAGGCAGCGGTTTGACCTGCCGCTGGCCGCGTATCAGGTTTCGGGCGAGTACGCGATGCTGCAGGCGGCGATCCGCAACGGCTGGCTGGAGAAAGAACGGGTGATGATGGAGTCGCTGCTGAGCATCCGGCGGGCCGGGGCGGACATCATCCTTACGTATTTCGCGAAGGAAGCGGCGCGGCTGATATCGTAAGGTTGACTAATCGGTCATTTTTTGTTGCGGAATGAAAACGACCGCATACTTTCGCGAACAGGTGCTGCGCAAGCGGCCCTATCTACGCATGGAGTGGATCGAAGAAACATTGAAGAGTCCTATTTTCAAGTCCATCCAATCCGATGGACGCGTTCGATTCTGGAGCCGACCTGCGGAGCTTGGCGGCCGGGCGCTGCGTGTGGTGACGCTTGCCGATGGGGAAACGGTTCATAATGCTTTCCCCGACCGCGATTTCGATGTACCGTAAGAAGTACCATCTGAGCAACCCATGAAACTGCAATACTATCCCGAGACCGATTCGCTCTATATCGACCTGAACGCCCGTCCGAGCGCGGATTCCCGTGAGATAACGGACGGTCTTGTGGCAGATTTCGATGCCGAGGGGCGAATCGTAGGCTTAGACATCCAGAATGCCTCGAAGATCATGGACCTGAGGGTCTTGGAGACCGAATCCCTGCCTAGTCCGAAGACCAGACTGGCCTGACCGACACCCGCCTTGTGACCTGCGGCGCCCCTCTGCGTTAGAATCGCTAGTTCACTTGCATCCGCCTGAAGCGGCCCAGGGGCCGCAGGCATCTATTCCTACCGAGAACGGAGCACTCCCTTGGCAGAGACCATCTATGACGTAGCCATCATCGGCGGCGGACCGGGCGGATACACCGCCGCCATCCGCGCCGGACAGTACGGGCTGAAGACCCTCCTCATCGACAAGAACGACGTGCTGGGCGGCACCTGCCTGAACGTGGGTTGCATCCCCACCAAGGCCCTGCTGTTCTCCGCCGAAGTGCTCGACCACTGCAAGCACGGCAAGGAACTGGGCATCGACGGGGTGGAGGGCGCGAAGGTCAACTGGAAGGCGGTGATCGACCGCAAGAACAAGATCGTGACCAAGCACAACAAGGGCCTTGATTTCCTGATGAAGAAGAACAAGGTCAGCGTGATGCAGGGCACGGGGCGGCTGATCGGCCCGGCCAAAGGCGGCGTGCACACGGTGGAGGTCTATGTGGAGGGCGGCGGCGGCGCCGCCGGCGACACCCAGCCGGTGAAAGCGAAGAACATCATCCTGGCCACAGGGTCAGAGGCGCGCATGTTGCCGGGATTGCAGCCGGACACCCGCCTGCTGACCAACGTGGAGATCCTGAGCATGACCACGCTGCCCAAGAGCCTGATCGTGATCGGGTCGGGCGCGGTGGGCTCGGAGTTCGCGAGCATCTTCAACTCCTTCGGCGCGGAAGTCACGGTCATCGAGATGCTTGACCGCATCGTGCCGGTGGAAGATGCCGACGTCAGCAAGGAACTGCACAAGCGGTTCGTGAAGCGCGGCATCCAGTGCCTGGTCTCGACCAAAGTGGATAAGGTGGAGAAGACCAAGGACGGCGTGGCGGTGACATTCACCGGGCCGGACGGCAAGTCGACGCGGCGCGAGGCGGAGAAGGTGCTGATCGGGATCGGGCGCGCACCCAACACCGGAAACGTCGGCCTGGAAAAGACCAATATCAAGCTGGATCGCGGGTTCATCCCGGTGAATGCGCAGTGCGAGACCACGGAGCCGGGCGTGTATGCCATCGGCGACATCGTGGCCGGACTTCCGCAACTGGCGCATGCCGCCATGATGGAAGGCATCGTGGTGGTGTCGAAGATCGCGGGCAAGTACGCCAAGCCGGTCACGCGCAACCGGGTCCCCGGGGCGACGTACACCGATCCGGAGATCGGCAGTGTGGGCCTTACCGAAGCACAGGCCAAGGAAAAAAGTCAGGCGGTGAAGGTGGGCAAGTTCCCGCTGGTGGGCAATTCCAAGGCCACCATCGTGGGCGACCATGAAGGCTTTGTGAAGGTGGTGGCGGACGCGAAGTACGGCGAGATCCTGGGCGTGCACATCATCGGGCCGAAGGCGACGGAGTTGATCGCCGAGGCCGTGACCGCGATGGACGCGGAGATGACCGTGGAAGAAATGATGAACGTGATCCATGCGCATCCGACGCTGTATGAGTCGCTGGGTGATGCCTGGGCGAGTGTGTACGGACTGCAGATCAATGTGTGAAAAGCAGCTTCCAGCCTCCAGCTGCAGAAAAATAACAACGGACCGGAGTGGCCGCCCCGGTCTTCTGTTTGCGCTACAATCAGCGCATGAGTAACGAATTCACGGCCATCATCGAACGTGACGGGGATTGGTTTATTGCTTATTGTCCCGAAATCCCCGGTGCGAACGGCCAAGGAAAGACGCTGGAAGAGTGTCGTAAGAACCTTGCTGAGGCGATTGCGCTGATACTGGAAGACCGCCGACAGGAAGGGTTGCGTGGCGCGCCTCAGGATGCGATCCGTGAGGTCGTGGTCGTCCGGTGAAGCGGGAAGCCTTGCTGCGGCATTTGCGCTATCACGGATGTCATCTCAAACGCGAAGGCTCCGCACATTCTCTCTGGACGAATCCCCGTACTGGACAGATGGAAGCCGTTCCCCGGCACACGGAAATCAGTGACTTGCTCGGCAAGAAGATCTGCAAGGGATTGTCTGTGCCCATACCCGGCAAGTGATCATCCAATCCGTATGCTCCTCACCCAAGTCCTCCAGCTCGGCACCATTGATTACGGCACGGCGATGAAGCTGCAAGAGACGCTGGTGGGTCTGCGCAAGCAGGGCCGCATCGCGGACACGCTGCTGCTGCTGGAACATCCGCCGGTGATCACGCTGGGACGCAATGCCAGCGCGGCCAACATCGTGGCTTCGCCGGAGTCACTGGCGCAACGTGGCGTAGAGGTCCATGAGATCAATCGCGGGGGTGACGTCACCTTTCACGGGCCGGGACAGTTGGTGGGGTATCCCATCGTGGATCTGCGCGGGCGGACACCACGGCTCGGCGCGGTGGAGTTCGTGCGCAAGATCGAAGAGACATTGATCCGCGTGTGCACGGAATACGGCATTCCCGCGAAGCGCGTCGACTGAATGACCGGGGTGTGGACGCAGGCGGAGCCGGAGCGCAAGCTCACCGCCATCGGCGTGCATATCTCGCGCGGCGTGACTTCGCACGGCTTCGCCCTGAATGTGACGAACGACCTGGACTTTTTCAAGCTGATCGTGCCTTGCGGCATCACGGACAAACCCGTGACCAGCATGCAGGCCGAACTTGGCGCGCAAGTCAGTCCCGGCGGGAAAACACTGGAGATGGAGCCGCTCATGCAGGCGGTGACGCGGCACTTCGGCCATGTGTTCGGCGCGCAGATCCTGTGGCTGGAGTCGTTGGAATCCCTGCTCCAAGCTGCTGATTCCGCACCCGCGAATCAGGACACTCCGCTACAGACACCGGATGAACTCCGCAAGCTGGAAGAGGAGCTGCGCGGACGGGACGACATCAGCTACAACGCGTAGCTAAAGTGCGCCTCCGGAGCGGGGCTATTATCATCCCAATGACACAGCAAGAACATGAGCGACAGCTCCGATCCATCCAAGACCCGGCCGAAGGGTCGGCCGTGCGCGCGGCCAAGGATTTTGGGATCGATCTGACGCTCACCCTGCGCCGTCTGAGTCTCTCACCGACTGAGCGCCTACAAGAGATGATGGCGTTCGAGCGATTCCTCGAACACGTGCGCCAAGCCGGTCAAGTGTCGTCGGAGCGCACTCGGGCATGACCGAGTTTGACACGGCCCTAACGGCGCTTACCGATCACCAAGTGGATTTTGTTGTCGTCGGAGCGGTTGCGGCCATCGCACGCGGAGCGACTCATACGACCCAGGACCTTGGCATTTGCTACGAACGGTCGCCGGCAAATCTGAAACGACTGATGTCCGCATTGACCCCATTCCATCCCCGGCTTCGCGGCGTGGCTGATTCGGTCCCGTTCCAATTTGATCCCGCGACGCTCGCGAATGGCATGAACTTCACTCTGCAAACGGATGTGGGTGACATCGACTTGTTGGGTGAGCTCAGCGGTCTAGGCACCTTTCTTCAGGGCGCGGAACAGGCCGCACCCCTGGAGCTTTTTGGTCGCCAATGCCTGGTTGCGTCCCTGCGCGGACTGATCCAATCCAAGCGCGCAGCCGGAAGGCCCAAGGACTTACTGGTCCTCCCGGAGCTGGAAGCATTGCTGGAGCTCGAAACACGCGGCCACGAGCCTAAGTAGCACACCTTCTTTGCCCCCTTTCTGCTTCCCTGATTTGGATTTACAATTGGAGGTTGCCCCAGCATCCCGCCGCGGACATGAGTGTCCGCCGCCAGGTCGGTCATGAAAGCGAATACGGAAACCAAGCCCTCGAAACCGCAACCCAAGGCGCCCATGCCCGCAAAGAGCGCGCCCGCCGTCACCTCCAACGGCCCTGGCAATCAAGTGGTGCCGCTGCGCAAGAACCCGAACGGCATTCCCGACTATCGCGCTGAGGTCCCGAACTTCCATACGGTGGAAGAATGGGCCGATGGCAAGCTGCGTTACACCGTCACCGGCGATTTCGACGCCCCGGTGCCGGCCATCCGTGAATCGAAGTACCTGAACAAAGACCAGTCGCTCGAGATCTACCGGTACATGCTGCTCAACCGCAAGATGGAGCAGGCGCTGGAAAACCTGTTCAAGCAGCAGAAGGTGATCGGCGGCGTGTACCTGGGACTGGGCCAGGAAGGCTGCTCGGTCGCGTCGGCGTATGCACTGGACAAGTTCGACTGGATCGCGCCGATGATCCGCAACCAGGGCGCGATGCTGGTGCGCGGATTCCGCCCGGCGGAGACCATGATGCAGTACATGGCGAAAGTGGGCGCGCCCACCAAGGGCCGCGACTCCGGCTCCCACTACGGCGATATCCATGAGAAGAATTGCATCGCGCCGATCTCACATCTGGGTGATTCCCTCCCGGTGATCGCGGGCTGTCTGCTGGGCGCGCGCATCCAGGGACGCAATGTGGCCGGGCTGGCGTATATCGGCGATGGCGGACAATCCACCGGCCCCTGCTATGAAGGATTCAACTTCGCCGCAGTGCAAAAGCTGGGCGTGGTGCTCATCATGGAGCACAATCTGTGGGCCTACTCCACGCCGGTCGAACTGCAGTTCGCCTGCCGCGATCTGGCCGACCGCGCCTTGGGCTACGGCGTGCCCGGCGCGATCATCGATGGCACCGATCCCAATCAAGTCTATGACGTGGTCCATGAAGCCTGCGAGCGCGGGCGCCGCGGCGAAGGCGCCACCCTGATCGAGGCCAAGATGATGCGCATGAAGGGCCACGCCATGCATGACGCCGCCCTCTATGTGCCCAAGCCGTACTTCGAATACTGGAAGAAACGCGATTGCATGGGACGGTTCGAACAATATCTGATGGGTCGCGGGTGGCTCACGGCCAAGCAGAACGAGGAGCTCATCAGGAGCGTGGATGAACAGATCAACAAGGACCGCGACGAAGCGGATGCGTCCCCGTTCCCGAACGGCGAGGACGCAGCGGCCAATCTCTTCAAGAACAATGCCGAGACCATCCCCTTCAAGTACGGTCCGCCCAAAGTGAAAAAGGTTTCGAAGGACGACAAGCTGGGCGAGGCCAGCAACGTGAGTCATTACAAGTAAGATTTACGATTTCAGAATTATGATTTCAGGATCATCTGTCGTTCTGAGCGGGGTTTTCTGGCGTGAAGGATGTGTGGTTTAGAGAATTGACTGCGTAAGCTCACAGAGCCATCGCAAATCGCAGGACCATGCGACAACCTGCGAGCGGGTGGGATCTGGAAAGAAGTCAGGCGCAAGTTTCAACAGCTTGCTAATCTGGTTGGTTTCTAAATTGAAAATCGAAGATCTTACGTTGTAAATCACGAAGGTCATGGCACCCGTCACCTACTTAGAAGCGATCCGGCAAGGACTTTGGGAAGAGATGGTCCGCGACCCCTCGGTGTTCCTCATCGGGGAGGACGTGGGCGTGTACGGCGGCGCATTCAAGATCACTGAAGGGTTCATCCACCACTTCGGCAAAGAGCGGGTGATCGACACCCCGATCTCGGAGGCGGCCATCGCCTCGGCCGGGCTGGGCGCGGCCTTCACCGGGCTGCGTCCGGTGTGCGAGTTCCAGTTCATGGACTTTATCACCTCCGCGCACACGCAGATCGTGAATGCCATCGCCAAGAGCTACTGGCGCTGGGGCGCGCCCGCGCCGATGGTGCTGCGCGGGCCGAGCGGCGCGGGCGTGAGCGGCGGGCCGTTCCATTCCCAGAACCCGGAGATGTGGTACGCGCACACACCTGGCCTGAAAGTCATCTGCCCGGCGACGCCGAGCGACGCCAAGGGGCTGATCAAGTCCGCCATCCGCGACAACAACCCATGCCTGTTCTTCGAACACAAGTATCTTTACCGCCGCATCAAGGAAGAGATGCCCGAAGGCGACGTGGTGGTGGAGATCGGCAAGGCGCGCACGCACCGCGCGGGCGGACACGTCAGCGTGATCACCTACGCCAGCATGGTGTGGGTGGCCGATGAGGCCGCCAAGCTCCTGGCCCAGGAAGGCATCGAGCTGGAGATCATCGACCTGCGCACGGTCTCGCCGCTGGACGAGCAGGCCATCGAGGACACGGTGAAGAAGACCAACCGGGTCATCATCCTGCACGAAGACAACAAGACCGGGGGCATCGCGGGCGAGATCGCGGCCATCATCAACGAGCGCGCTTTCGACTGGCTGGACGCACCCATCACCCGCATCACCGCGCTGGACATCCCGGCGCCGTTCTCACCGCCGCTGGAAAAGTTCTTCCTGCCCAAGGTGGAGGACGTAGTGCGCGAGGCACGGCGGCTGGTGAAGTATTAGGGTGCGGAAGACGGACCGTCAGCATTAATACGTTTTCGGAGATAAAGGAACCCATGCCGACTGATGTGATCATGCCCCAGATGGGCGAATCGATCTTTGAAGGCACACTGACCAAGTGGCTGAAGAAGCCGGGCGACAAGGTCAACCGCGACGAGCCGTTGTTCGAGATCTCGACCGACAAGGTGGACGCGGAGATCCCGTCGCCGATCAGCGGCGTGCTTACTGAGATCAAGGTGGCGGAAGGCACCACGGTCCAAGTGAATACGGTGGTCGGCGTGATCTCAGAAGAAGGCGCCGCGGTCAAAGCAGCACCGGCGCAGGCAGCAAAGCCGGCTCCCGCACCGGCGGCACCTGCTCCTGCCCCGGTCGCGGCGGCGCCTGCCCCTGCGCCAGCCGCTCCCGCAGCATCTACTCCCGCAAAAGGAACCAGCATGGCGACGGAAGTGATCATGCCCCAGATGGGCGAATCCATCTTTGAGGGCACCCTGACGAAGTGGCTGAAGAAACCGGGCGACAAGGTCAACCGCGACGAACCGTTGTTCGAGATCTCGACCGACAAAGTGGATGCGGAGATCCCTTCGCCGATCAGCGGCGTGCTGACGGAGATCAAGGTGGCCGAGGGCACGACTGTCCAAGTGAATACTGTGGTGGGCCTGATCGCGGCGGAAGGCGCCGCGGTTTCGGCCCCGGCAAAGGCGGCGCCCGCTCCCGCACCGTCTGCACCCGCACCCAAGCCTGTAGCTTCGGCACCGGCTCCGGCGCCACCCCCGGGACCGGTCATGGCCACGGTGGGCGCTTCGACGGCCTCGACCGGCGCGGGCTCGAGCAACGCTGCGCGCGATATCCGCAGCAGCCCGCTGGTTCGGCGCATCGCCAAGGACAACAACGTCGACCTGCACCGCATCCCCGGAACGGGGATGGCCGGGCGCATCACCAAAGATGACATCCTGAACTTTATCCAGACGCACGGCGCAGGCGCCGCGGCCCCGGCTGCGCGCCCAGCAGCACCCGCGACGGCTGCAGCATCGGCGGCACGGCCCGGGGCAGCAGCGGCTCCCGCGGCTTCGCACCCGATGCCGGGCGAACTGGTCCCGATGAGCAAGATGCGGGCGATCATCGCCAAGCGCATGCCGGAGTCGAAACACACCTCCGCGCACGTGCATACCGTGTTCAAAGTGGACATGACGCGCATCGTGAAGCTGCGTGAAAAACAGCGCAAGAGTTTTGAAGAGCGCAACGGGGTGAAGCTGACCTACATGCCGTTCGTGGCCCGCGCGGTCATGGCCGGCATGAAGGCCATGCCGATCGTGAATTCCTCGGTCGAGGGCGAGGCCGTCCGCTATCACAAGAACGTGAACCTGGGCATCGCAGTGGCGTTGGAGTGGGGACTGATCGTGCCCGTGGTGAAGCAGGCTGAAGAACGCAGCTTTGTGGGCCTGGCGCGCGCCATCGTCGACCTGGCGGACCGCGCCCGCAATAAGAAATTGCAACCGGATGAAGTGGCCGGGGGCACATTCACCATCACCAACCCCGGGATCTTCGGACCGCAGTTCGGCACACCCATCATCAATCAGCCACAGGTCGCCATCCTGGGCATGGGCGGATTGTTCAAGGAGCCGGTAGTCATGACGGACGAGGCGGGCAATGATTCAATCGCCATCCGGCACATCATCCGGCTGACCCTGGGCTACGATCACCGCATCATCGATGGCGCCGATGCCGATAAATTCATGGTGGCGGTGAAACAGTACCTGGAGGGCTGGAACGAGGAGATCGGTTAGGGGCAGCTGCCAACCTCCAGCTGCCGGAAAAATCCCTACGGCGGGCCACACGGTCCGCCGTTCTTATTTGCGCGGCAAGATGCCGTCGCCACAGCTGGCGAGACGCCGGCGCTACATCGAGCGCGGCCGGCGATACTTCGGCACAGCCGAGGGCGGCTGTGCCACCCAAATGGATCGCAAATCGGGCAATCGGGTAATTTTGTAATTGAAAACAGACCCAAGGTTCCTCAACTTCGCTTCGCATTGCTCGCTCACTCTGGGCTACCGGGCTGAAACCCCTCTCACAGAATGACAAGCCGCGGGAGGGTCCTGGCAACACTGCGTCAGCAGGTTTTCGCGAACACAACCCAGTATCACCACTCGTCACAGGCCCCTTCCCCGGCACCTGAACAGTCACTCCCGCCCGGTCACGGTCCGGCCTAGACTGGGCCAGCATGGCTACCCAGTCCCTCGTCGTCAGTCGTGATCCGGAGATCCTCGGTGTGCTTGGCCACCTGATGCAGGAAGCCGGGATGGACGTGGACGTCTGTTCCGAAATGCCGGGCGCGATGCGCTCCCTGCGCGAGAACAAATATGACACGGTCATCGTGGACTGTGATCAGGACCAGGATGGTTTCGACCTGCTGGTCAAGCTGCGTCAGGACGAAGGCAACAAGAAGATGGTGGCCGTGGGCATCACCAGCGACGTGGCCTCCAACCAGACGGCTTTCGCTTCGGGCGCCACCTTTGTCCTCAATAAACCTTTGCCGGTGGAGGACGCGCGCCGCATCCTGCGCATCTCCAAGGGCGTGATGACCCGCGCGGTGCGCCGCTTCCTGCGCCTGCCGGTGGATGGGCTGGCCATTGCCAGCCTCGATGACAGGCTGGAAGGCGTGATGCTCAATATCTCGCAGCGCGGCCTCTGTGTGCAGACCACGGAGACCTTGAATACAGCGCAGATGGTGTACGTCGCCTTCCTGCTGCCGGACACATTCGAGCTGATCGAAGGCGCCTGCCAGGTGATGTGGGTCGATCCCAGCGGCCGCGCCGGCCTGGAGTTCCGCTCCCTCGATGACCGCGGACAGGAAGAGCTGACCAAGTGGGTGTTCGAGCGCGCCCGGCGCATCAATCCGGACTTGAAAGCCCCGGAAACGCTCAAAGGATTTGAGATCACCGAAGAGATCCCGGAAGAACACTTCAGCCTGCCGGGACGCCCCATCGCCATCAAGGCGATCGGGATCGGCGTGGACGCTCTGGTGGTGGCCTTTGGCACCGCGCTGTTCTTCACCTTTGGCGCGCTGGTGGGATTTCCCATCGTCGGGCCCGGCCCGCTGTTGACCGCGTGGTTCGCCGGGGTGGTGTTCTGGGGCGTGTATCGATTCCTCTTCGATTTCTTCCGCGTGGAATCCGTGGGCAAGAAGGCGGAAGACAAGGTGTTGGAACGGTTGTAGTCAGCCGCCAGCTTTCAGATGCCAGTCTCCAGTTGATCGCCCCACCGAACGGTTGGGCGATTTGTTTTTTCCCGATTATTTGAAAGTGCCATCAGCCGTCCCTACGGGACTGGATCACACACCACCGCCTACCCAGCGCTGAAGCGCTGGGCTAAAGGCGGAGCGTCGCTTCGCGACGCGGTGCAAAACCGGCCCGGCTGCGCGTCGCGGCGCGAAAGACGCGCCTCAGGATGACCCCTGACTACAGTGGTTAGTGGTTAGTGGTTAGTGGCTAGTGGTTGGTCGTAATTTGTAAGCAAGACCAAGATCCCTCGGCGGGGCGAAAGGGACCTTTAGTGGATGCGTTTGCTGGCTTGCTTGCCGAGGATGTCCCGCACGCCCTGGATCATCTGATTCATCTGCAACGGCTTGCTGACGTGGGCCATGTGCTCTTCGTCGATCCAGTCACGGATCTCCGGGCGGGGATTGGCGGAGACGGTGAGCAGGACGCGATCACGCAATTCCGGACGGTGCTCGCAGATCCAGCCAAATAACTTTCGCCCGGGCCACTCGCCGTCGATCTCATCATCAAGGATCACAGCGCTGACGTCCTCGGACTGCAGCAATTGCAGCGCGTCGCTGCCGTTGAAGGTGGCCATCACTTCATTGCCCAGCGCGGCGAGCACGGAGCGGTTGAACTCGAGGGTGGCCTCGTTCTTCTGCACCAGCAGCACGCGGGATCTCACGGCCGCGACCAGCGGCGGCGCGGCAGCCTGGTCGGTGGCGCGGCGCATCGGATGGGGCCGTTTCCGGCGTTCTTCGACAGGCTCTTCTTCATGGATGGTGTGGACCGGCGCTGGCGCTGGGGTCTCAATGCCGGCCATGGCCGGATGCGGCGAGTTTGCGGCCGAGGCTATCGACATCACCACTTGTTGCGTTTTCTCAACCTGGATCTGTAGTTTTTGCAGGTAATTCTGTGCCTGAGGGCTGACGGTCTCGCCGCGCAGCAGTTCGATGTAGCCCAGCATCGCGGTAAGTGGATTGATGAGGTCCTTTGAGATCACGGCGACGATCTTGGATGATTCCAGATACTTCACAAGGTCCGCTGAACCAGTCACCTTCAGCGGAACAACGGCAGCCGGAGTGACCTGCAGTTGCAACGCGTGTTCCAATTGCCGGCAGAAGATGCGCACGATCATGCGCTCGGTGGCGACGAATTCGCGGGTCGCCAGATCGAACAGGGCCACGGTACCGAGGTTTCCGACGCTCGCCCACAAAGAGACGGCGGCGCTATTCGCGGGCAGGGCGCGCAGATGCCCCATTTGAAATGCCGGGTCAGCGCTGGTGGCGATCTGCTCGGGCTGAGAAAAAATAAACTTGTGCGTAGCAGCGGCCAGCGTTTCCGGGGTCTGCACGCGGCGGCGGCCGCCGGTCTGGACCTCGATGGGAGGCAGCGTGGCCAGCGGGCCATCCGGGGCGGCGTAAAACACCGCGGAGTTCATCTGCAGCAGTTCGAGCAGGGGCGCGAGGTGCGCCTCCGCGGCGCTGCCCGGATCGGCGGACGGGTGCGAGGTCCCAGCGGCGGTAATGAGCGCCGCGGCCACCTGTTCAATGGAATAGAGACCTGGGTCCAATCCTGTCTTCTGCTCCCGTTCCTAAGCCCTGCAAGGGCCCGCGGCCTTACGCGGAGTATGCCCGGTAATTCGTGGTCTTGTTCACCAGCGAGACGGCCAGCCGGTCTAGATCGGATGTGGTCACACGGCCGGCATTCGGCCCGAATGCGACCCGGTTGTGCCCCTTGCCTTCCAGATTGCAGCGCAGCAGGACCAGCATGCCCTGCACCACGTCCGGATCGAACTTCACCGGTGTGAGCCGCACCAGTTCTTCGGCGGCCTGGAGCACGGTCATGCCCTTGCGATAGGGCCGGTCGCTGATCATCGCGTCGAAGGTGTCGGTCACGGCCACGATCTTGACCGGGGTGCTCAACTCGGCCAGATACAGCTGGTCCGGATAGCCGCTGGCGTCATTGCGCTCATGGTGCCAGCGCACCACCTCCGGCACTTCCTTCCAGGGGAAGCGGACGGAGGAAACGATCTGATGGCCGAAGACGGTGTGGTCGGCGATCTCGCGGAACTCTTCCGGACGGAGCGCGGTGGTCTTGTTGCTGACGGCCTTGTCCACGGATACGCGGCCGATGTCATGCAGCTGGCCGGCGGCGCGGATGGAGTGCACCTCCCCTTCGCTCATGCCCAGGCTGCTGGCGATTCCGGCGGAATACTTGCCCACGCGCATGGAGTGGCCGCGCATGTGCTTGTCCTTGGCGTCGATGGTAGTGGCAAAGGCCTCGAGCGCGTCGTCGAAGGAGTGATCGAGCGAGGTCAGCAGGCGCAGATTGTCAGAGATCTGGTTGCGCAGGCTCAGCACCAGGGTATGGTTCTGCAGCAGCATGGCCAAGTGCCCGGCCAAGAGAGTGAGAGCTTCGCATTCGAGATCGCCGTATCGGCTCTGGTTCGTGCGGTGGCCGAGGCAGAGCGCGCCTACCAGGCCGGAGCCCATGCGCAGGGGCATGACGCAGCGGACATGCTGCAAGAACGGGGCCTGAGTTTGCTGGCCAAAGAGCTCGGCCATGTCTTCCGCGGCCTTGATGATGACAGCCTCGCGGGTCTGCGACCAGCGCTGCGACTGCTGGCGGCCGATCTGCAGGCTGGCCTGGGCTTCGAGGCTGTCGAACCCGGAGGCGCCCACACAGGTGAGGCGGATGCCGGTGGAGTCAAAGGTGAACAGGGCGCCCTGAAGGGCGTCGAGGGCATGCATCGTCTTCTCGAGGACGTCAGTCGCCGTCTCCGAGAAGTCGCGATCGGCAGACGCAGCCGGGCCGAGGTCCACTATGGCCTTGAGCACGCCGAAGAGCCGGACGAGATTCGAGTTCGTTTCCAATGCAGGACGCGTGAGCGCCCAGAGCACTTTCAAGATACCATCCCGGGTTTGCGCCCGTAAGTTTATGTGCCGCTTGATGTTGCCGGACTTGATTCCGGAATCTCTGGTAACCGTGTGTGATTACTCCGTTTACACCGGTTATCTTCCGGTTTTTGGGGTGTTTTATCGGGAGGCAGGAAGAAAAGCATGCGACCGGGTGGTTACCAGAAACATCGGTTATAGTGGTAGTCCCAGCACTCATACGAATCCCCCTTCAGGAGAACACTCGTGGCCATCACACAAGAACCCCTTGCTTATGATTTTGCCGCCCTGGAACCGCACATCGACACAACGACCATGCAGATCCACTTCGGCAAGCACCACATGGCGTACATCAACAACCTGAACGCGGCGCTGGAGAAAGCGCCGGAGCTGGCGGGCAAAAGCGCGCTCGAGTTGGTGCGCGACCTGAACACTGTGCCCGAAGCCATCCGCACGGCGGTGCGCAACAACGGCGGCGGCCATGTGAATCACACCATGTTCTGGAAGCTGATGCGGCCGAATGGCGGCGGCGCGCCGACCGGGGCCATTGCGGACGCGATCAAGAGCGCATTCGGCAGCTTCGAGGAGTTTCAAAAGCAGTTCAACGATGCCGGTTTGAAACAATTCGGTTCCGGCTGGGCCTGGCTGGTGAAGAACAAAGAAGGCCAGCTGCAGGTGGTCAGCACGCCGAATCAGGACAACCCATTGACCCAGGGCCACTTCCCCATCCTGGGCAACGACGTCTGGGAGCACGCCTACTACCTGAAGTACCAGAACCGCCGCGCCGATTACCTGGTGGCATGGTGGAACGTGGTGAACTGGGACGAGGTCAACAAACGGCTTACGGAAGCGAAGTAGACGGTCCGCTGGAAGGAATCGCTATTCGGCCGGAGACCACGTGGTCTCCATCCTGGGCGGATGGAGCAGGGTCTGCATGACCACGCAATACTGCTCGGTCTTTTCGTGCAGGGCGCGCATTTGCTCGGCGGTCGCATGGGGCGCGGCCACATCGAAGCGGACCTTGATGGACCCAAAACCTACCGGCACATCTTTGGAAATCCCCAAAGTCCCCGAAAGATCCATATCTCCGTCGACCGTGACGGCGAGGCGTTCGACCGGGACCCCCATGGCCGCGGCCACCATCTGGCAGGTGATCTGGGCGCAAGCGGCGAGAGCGCCGAGCAGCGGGTCTCCCGAGCATGCGGCCGTGCCCGCACCACCCACCCCGGTATGGGCTTCCGCCTGACAAATGGCGCGCCCAATGTCCACCGAGCAGGCGCCCGGCGTGGCGTCCGCACTTCGCCAATCGGTCGGCACACCACTACCACTGGCCGAGCGCGTCTAACTTGAAAAAGACCTGGACCGGCGCGCAATCCCTTGAGCACGTCGACAAGCACGGCTGCGTGGATGGAAGGTTGGGCGATGGCGGCGGAAAAGGCCATCGCCTATGCGCTTTCGCCCGAGTAGTCCGGACCTTGCGCGCTACTCCGCGGTGGTCGGATCGATCAGACGGCGCACGGCTGAGATGCGGTCCGCGGTGATCCCGACGCGCTTCGCGTGTTCACGGATCAAGGACTCGTTCGGCGCCAGGTACACGCAGTAAACCTTGTCTCCGGTGACGTAGCTTTGCAGCCACTGGATCTCCGGCCCAAGTGCTTTAAGGACTTCCACGGAAGTCTGCGAGATCTTCTGCAATTCCGCATCCGAGAGGTTTCCGGCGCCGGGTACTTCCCGTTCAATGACAAATTTTGGCATGAGTTTTGTCCCGAAGAAAATGCTACCACAGGGTCCATTCGACGCGAACCACACCTTGCGTGTGTGGACTGATTATTTCGTGGAAAGCCGATGCGGATGCGGCGCCGTTACGATCCGTTCGCATCTTGATCGGGGCGGTTTTGCCCGTGCCGTATGTCCGCGCCCCTCACCCAGAAGATGACGTCTTCCGCGATGTTGGTGGCGTGGTCGGCCACGCGTTCCAGGTTACGGGAGATGAGCAGGGCGTCAAGGGCCTGACGGGTGATGATTGGATCCTTCTGCATCTTGTCCGCCATGGTGATGAAGATCGCATCGTTCATGTCATCCACGATGTCATCCATCTTGAGAACGGCTTCGGCCAAGTCCGCCTTGCCTTCAATGAACGACTCCAGCGCGCGGCGGACCATGCCGGCGACGGTCCCCGCCATGCGCGGGATGTCGATCTGCAGGTCGGCTTCGGGCTGGCCGATGGCATCCAGCCCCCGTTGCGCGATATTGACGGCCTGGTCGCCCACACGTTCCAGGTCCGCATTGATCTTCATGCAGGCGGTGATGAAGCGCAGGTCCACGGCCATGGGTTGCTGCATGGCGAGCAGGTCGAGCGCCATCTCATCGATCTCACGCTCGGCCTGATTGATCTTGGCCTCGTTCTCCAGGACCTGCATGCAGAGCTTGCGGTCGCGCAGGCGGTAGCCTTCCACGGCCTTGTCCACGGCCTGCTCGGCGAGGCCGCCCATCACCAGCAGCTTTTCCTTGAGTTCATCCAATCCCTGATGGAACCGTGTGCGCATTATCCGAACCTGCCTGTGATGTAGTCTTCCGTCCGCTTGTCGGACGGGTTGGTGAAGAGCTTTTCCGTCTTGTCGAATTCGATCAGCTTGCCCAGCAGGAAGAAACAGGTGTTGTCCGCCACGCGCGCGGCCTGCTGCATGTTGTGGGTCACGATGACCACGGTGTACTGCTGCTTCAACTCGAAGACCAGGTCCTCGATCTTGGCGGTGGAGATGGGATCGAGCGCGGACGCGGGCTCATCCATGAGAAGCACCTCCGGCTCCACCGCCAGGGCGCGGGCGATACACAGGCGCTGCTGCTGTCCGCCGGAAAGACTGGCGCCTGATTTCTTCTTCAGCAGGTCTTTGACCTCGTCCCACAAGGCGGAGGCCTTCAAGGCGGCTTCGACGACTTCGTCCAGCTCACGGCGCTTGCGTACCCCGTTAAGGCGAAGGCCGGCCGCCACGTTGTCATAGATGGACATGGTGGGAAATGGATTCGGCTTTTGGAAGACCATGCCGATCTTGCGGCGCACTTCCACGGCGGGCATCTTGTAAAGGTCCATGTCCCCGGCCGTGACTTTGCCTTCGGCGCGAGCGTCGGGAATGGTCTCATGCATGCGGTTCAGGCAGCGGACGAAGGTGGACTTGCCGCAACCCGAAGGCCCGATGATGGCGGTGCACTGGTTCGGCGCAATGTCCATGGTGATGCCATCCAGCGCCTGGGCTTTGCCGAAAAAAGCGTTCAATCCCTCGACTTTGATACCTACGCCCATGACTCAGGTCGTTCCTTTCATCTTCCCGCGTGAGGTCGCGATGCGGACCGCGCTCACGGAAATCACGATCAAGGCCACCAGTACCAGCGCGCCCGCCCACGCCTTACGGTGCCAATCCTCGAAAGGCGAGATGGCGTAGGCAAAGATCTGGATGGAGAGCGCCGCCGTCGGTTGGGCGGGATCAAAATTCCAAAACGCGTTGCCGAACGCGGTGAACAACAATGGTGCGGTCTCGCCGGCCACGCGGGCGAAGGCCAGCATAATGCCGGTGATCACCCCGGAGCTTGCCGTGCGCAACGCCACGCTGAGGGTGGTCCGCCACTTGGGAATGCCCAGCCCGAGCGCGGCTTCGCGGATGGACTGCGGCACCATGAGCAGGATCTCTTCGGTGGAGCGGGTGATGATGGGCACCATCATGATACCCAGAGCGACCGCGCCGGCCATGGCCGAGAAATGCTTCTGCCGGACCACGATCAGCCCATAGACAGCCATGCCCATCACGATGGAGGGCACTCCGTTAAGCACGTCAGCGGTAAAACGAATCACGTTGCCCAGCCGGTTGCGGCCGTATTCAGCGAGATACACTCCGGCGCCGATGCCCAGAGGCACGCCGATCACGCTGGCCATGAACATGATGTACATGGTGCCTACGATGGCGTTGGCCATGCCCCCACCGGGTTCGCCCACCGGCTTGGGGATCTGGGTGAAGAACGCCCAGTCGAGAGACCCGGCACCCTTGTAGACGAGATATCCGAAGATGGCGAACAGGGGCACCAGAACAATCACCGAGGCAAGCAGGGACAACCCCGTTGCCATCCAGTCGCCGGCACTACGCCAAATGCGGTTCGCGGCACTGATCCTAGGCATGGGCGCCCGCCTTGTGTCCGCGCGTGATGCTCCAGATGAGCAACTGAGCGAAGACGTTCACAATGATCGTCACCAGAAAAAGCGCCAGCCCGATCTCGACCAGAGCGTGAAGATACAGGTCTTCGGTGGCTTCCGTGAACTCATTGGCGATCACGCTGGCCATGGTGTAGCCCGGCGCGAACAGACTCTTGGCGATCTCCGGGCGATTGCCGATGAGCATGGTCACGGCCATGGTCTCACCGAGAGCGCGGCCCAACGCCAGAATGATGCCGCCAAAGACTCCGGCGCGGGCATTGCGCAGCACCCCCAGGCGGACCATCTCCCAACGGGTGGCGCCCAAGGCCAGCACGGCCTCGCGCTGTGTCTGGGGAACAGCCAACATCACTTCGCGAGTGATGGAGCTGATGAAGGGCACGATCATGATGGCGAGGATCACGCCGGCGGCCAGCATCCCCACCCCGTAGATCGGGCCTTCAAACAGGCCGGTCCAACCGAAATATTTGGCAAGAAACGGCTGGATGTACGTGCGCATCAATGGCGCCAGGACGAAGATGCCCCACAGGCCATAGACCACGCTGGGGATGGCGGCCAGCAGTTCCACCATGAAGCTGATGAATCCACGAAGCGCCCGGGGACACATCTCAGTCATGTACATGGCGACGCCGATGCCCAGAGGCACTGCGATAAAAAGGCCCAAGAAGGAAGATACGAGGGTGCCGTAGATAAAGGGTCGCGCGCCGAATAGGCCTTGTACCGGGTCCCAGTCCGTACCAATAAAGAATCGCCACCCAAACGCTGTCCGGGAGAGGACGGACTGGTTCCAAAGCTCCAGCACGATCAGCACTACCATGGCCAGGACGGACAAAGCACACAGGATGAGGAGGACTTTGAATATCTTGTCCGCCAGGATGCCGTTACTCTTCCCCGTCAGCAGCACACGCGACTTTGGGCCAATGACAGGCTTGCTCTCCGGCCGCTTGGCGCCCATGGTCGTGGACATCGAGATCAGCGGTTTCATCGGGGCTGAGGGCGAAGACATTCCCATATGAGGTTAGCGCCGGCGTGTTACAGGAGTGTTACAGCCGCATGACGGCAAAAGAATCCGGCCAAAAAAATCGGCGCCCGTGGTAGCGGGCGCCAAGCGTGCTTCGGGGTACAACGCCTTTAGAACTTATAGATGATGTCGAATTGCAAGCGGTTCAGATACGGATTGCGCTCGAACACGGTGGCCGCGGGTTGACCGGCGGGACGCTGCGAGGCCAGGGCGGCATTCTGCAGGGTCGGATCCTTGGTCTTGCCGATCCACCAGGTCCCGGAGATGGTGATGTTGTTGCGCAACAGCCAGTTCACGAAGAAGCGGTTCTGCACCAGGTTGGTCGGCGCCCGCATATCGCTTTCATTGAACTGGGAGATCACGGCGTCCTGATCAATATTGGCGTAGCTGTAACCGAGTTGGAGGTCGTATTTGTTGCGCTGCTGTCCGACCGAGGTCTCGATGTAATACATCGTGTTCTGGTCCGCGACCTTGGAGCGCAAGTTCTTTTCATATTCGCCGATGAAGTTCAGTGGATATTTCGCCGACCAGGTCTTCACCGTGAGGTTTCCAATGAAGTCCGAGTACATGAACCGGCTGACGAACACGCGGCGCTGGCTGGCACCCACGCCCACAATGGCCGTGGCATTGGTCAAAGAATTGGCGTTGATGATGCGCACCGGCTGGGTCGTGGGCTGGGGCAGGGGTGTGCCCACAGCCGGCGTGTTCGGTTGTGGCAGCGTGACCGGGTTGGCCGCCTGCGCGATCGCGTCCACGCCGTTCCAGTTCAGGATGGTGTAGCTGGGGGTGAAGGTGATGCGGCTGCCAAGCTGCATGCGGGCGGAGAACGATCCGCCCACGGCATTCGAGTCAGTCCCGCCGGAGACTTCGTTGAACAGCAACTGCATGCCTTGCAGGGTCACGTTGCGGAAGATCTTGTTCTTCATATCGAACGAAAGCTTCTGGGTGAAGCCTTCCGGGTTGAGGTCATTGTCGAACGTCAGCACGGTCTTGGCCCAATTTGCCGCGAATTTTCCACCGGTCAATTGAAGCCATTTGTACTTTGCGGGAGCGTAGGTGATGAAGGCGCGGTCAATGCCAAAGGTCTTGCGCTCGAAGAAGCTGGTGAGGGTCTCATTGGTGGAGACCGGGTCCTTGAAATCCGGGGCCCCGTTCACGACTGCGCCGGAGGCAAAGTACAGGCCGCCGATGAAATCCTCCCCTAGCTTGCCATCGATGCCGAAGCGGGCACGAAAGCGGGCGCGGTGGCGGTCCGGACAGTTCCCGTCACAACCGTTATAGGACTGGAGGAAACTCTCACTGCGGACGCGAATGTCGCCGCTGAAGCGGAAGCGACCAGCGAGGGACTCCAGCGCGCCCACCCGTTTCTGGTCTTCCTGAGTGCTGATGGCCGCATTCTGCTGGTTGAGCTTCACATTCTCCAAGTCCGCTTTCAGGCTTTCCACCGTGGTGGCCTGGCCGGCGGCGGTCTCGGAAGCGGCGCTGGCCTTGTTGGACGCCTCGGCAGCGGCGCTCTGGGTATCGCGCAATTGCTGCATGGCCGCGCGGGCCGCTTCATCACGACGCAGAAGCTCCTGCTTCAGGTCGTTGATCTGCTGTTGTTGGGCCGCAATGGCGTCGCGCAGCGCCCGCAGGTCTTCCGATGTCATTGCGGCGCCGGCGGGCGCGGCTGCTTTCGCCGATCTCTTTTTGGCCGCGGTCTGCGCGCCGGCCACCGGGGCGACCATCACGCAGGTGAGGGCCACCGCCACAAACTTCTTCATCAAGGGATTCATGTCGTCTCCAGGCTCCTGTTCGGGGAAGTCTTGTGCTTCACTCTCGAGCTTGCGTCACCGTATTTGCGCGATCGTGGCCTTCACCTTGGTGGCCACTTCCGTGGGCAACGGGGCGTAGGTCAACTGTCGTGTGAGTTGCTGGCCGTCCGTGACCATCCAATTCAGGAAGTCGATCAGGATCTTCTGCCGGCCGGCGTCGGCATTCTTAGCAGGAATAAGCAACCAGGTAAAGCTGGCAATAGGATAAACGCCCTTGCCGGGCGCGTTAGTGATGGAGACGCGATAATCGGAAGGCATTTTCGCGCTGGCGGCCGCGGCGGTCGTCGAGTCCAGCGAAGCTTTGACATACTCCCCGGCCGCGTTCTTGACCCAGCCGTACTTGATCTTGTTCTGTTCCGCATAGATCAGCTCGATATAGCCGATGGCGCCGTCCACCTGCCGGATCATGCCGGCCACGCCTTCATTGCCCTTGGCGCCCAGTCCGATGGGCCAGCGCACGCTGGTGCCGCGGCCAACGTTGGTGTTCCAATCGCCGCTGACTTTGCAGAGGTAGTCCACCCAAACGTAGGTGGTGCCGGAACCATCGGAACGATGCACAACGACGATGGGCGTGCCGGGAAGCGAGATACCCGGATTCTCCTTCACGATGCGCGCATCATTCCAGCTGGTGATGCGGCCCATGAAGATGTCAGCCAGGATGGGGCCGGTGAATTTCAGGTCCGCGGTCACGCCATTGATATTGTAAGCAGGGACCACGGCGCCGAGCACGGTGGGAATGTGGTAGATCTTCGATTTCGCGTCCGCGAGCTGCGCGTCCGTCATGGGGCCGTCGGAAGCGCCGAAATCCACGGTGCCCGCCAGCACCTGGCGGATCCCGCCACCGGAGCCGATGGATTGATAATTGATCTGCACGTCCGGGTGGAGCTTGTTGTATTCCGAGAACCATTTGGAATACATGGGATACGGGAAGGTGGCGCCCGCGCCGTTCAATCTGTTCTGCGCCGAAGCACCCGCCGCCAGCAGCATCGCCGCGGCCAGGACCATCACAAGACGTTTCACAGTAGCAGTTCCTCCTAAGGGAATCTGCTTCTGTTGTAGGGGCGGCGTGTTAACAAGACGTGACTGGATCGTGAATAGACGATGAAAAACTCTCGGTTTCGCTGTTCGGTCGAGGACGCAGCAGGTATCTTTGAATGGATATGACACGCACGCACGGATCTCGCGCCCTCGCCGCGGAATTCCTGGGTACCACGCTGTTGCTGGCGGCGATCATCGGTTCGGGCATCATGGCGGAGCGATTGGCAGGCGGGAATGTGGGGCTGGCACTGCTGGCGAACTCGCTGGCCGTGGGTGCGGCGCTCGTGGTGCTGGTCCATGTCCTCGGCCCCGTAAGCGACGCCCATTTGAATCCGGCAGTCACACTGGTTGAGGCCGGGAGCGGCGACTTCCCCTGGCGCCATGTGCCGGGCTATTGGACCGCGCAATTCCTGGGCGCCATGGCAGGCGTGGCGCTGGCGCATCTCATGTTCGATATGCCGTATTGGTTCGCGTCTTCCACGAAAGCCCGCAGCGGACTCGGGCATTTTGCCAGTGAGATGGTCGCGACCTTCGGGCTCATCCTGGTGGTCCGGGGCTGTGCGGCGGTGCGGTCGAAATTCACCCCGTTCGCGGTCGGCGCGTACATCATGTCGGCGTTCTGGTTCACGGCTTCCACTTCATTCGCAAATCCGGCGGTGACCCTGGCCCGGTCGTTCACCGATACCTTCACCGGCATCCGCCCGCAGGATGCTCCGGCTTTCTGGGCCGCGCAGTTTCTGGGCGCGGCCGCGGCCGGGTTGGTCTCGCGCTGGTTGTTTTCCGCCAAGGAACCCGCATGAAGACCGTGATCTTTGCCTGCGTGCATAATGCCGGACGGTCGCAAATGGCGGCGGCATTCTTCAACGCCATGGCGGACGCATCCAAAGCCCAAGCTATTTCCGCGGGGACACACCCGGCGGAGCACGTCCACCCGGTTGTTTTGGAGACGATGCGCGAAGCGGGGATCGACCTCTCCGCCGCCCGTCCGCAAAAGCTGACCGACGAGCTGGCACGCGGCGCTTCCCTGCTGGTGACCATGGGTTGCGGCGAACAGTGTCCGCTGGTACCGGGGCTGGAACGCGACGACTGGCCTCTGCCTGATCCAAAAGGACAGCCGCCGGAGCGGGTGCGGGAGATCCGGGAAGAGATCCGGGAGCGTGTGAAGAGGCTGGTGAGTGAAAGGAAATGGGGACGCGGCTGAAGCCCCTCGCTGGGAATGTCACATCATTGAAGATTGCGGAAGCGCTGAAGCGCGGAGTTGGAAACCCTAGGTCCCCCGGCTCGCGTTGCGCGCTCACTCGGGATGACAAGCATTGGGTGATTGGAAGGTTGGGAGGGGGTTTGCGAGGGCGAGACGCCCTCGCGCCAGCCGGCGGGACGCCGGCGCTACATCGGCAACAAAGGAACTCCTCGACTCGCGGCTGAAGCCGCCCTCTTTTTCGGCAATGCCGGCTATAGCGCAGTCACTACAATCCTCGGTGACATGGAATGACGCGAATCAAGAACCTTACAGCTTGCCCTTTTGTTTTTCCCGCAGCCAATCCAGGAACAATTGTTCGTAGGATTTGTCCTGCGAGCGCATCACGTGGCGGACGCTGCGTCCGCTTACACAGTGGCAGACTTCTTCCCCTAGGTTCTTGGCATGGTCGCCCGCGCGTTCGAGCGCCTGGGCCATGAACAGGACCTGCACGCTTTCCTGGCGTGAAGGCGCCGTCCCGCCGGGGATCTCTTCCAGATGGCGCAGGCAAAGC
The DNA here is from genome assembly GCA_016185365.1 of Terriglobales bacterium. Classification (GTDB taxonomy): domain Bacteria; phylum Acidobacteriota; class Terriglobia; order Terriglobales; family Acidobacteriaceae; genus DSPA01. Next base: position 28,037 of record JACPNP010000025.1, on the reverse strand, counting down.
AGATGGTAGAGGCGGTCCATCTCGGAGTCCGAGCGAAGGACTTGGATGGCGGCATTGAGGTCGCGCGTGGCCAGGGCCTTTTCGGCCTCACTCAACATGTGCTCCAGCACAGTCGCCATCTTGATGAAAGTCTCGATGTCGGCCTGGTCGATGCGCTCCCGGATGGCGGAGGCGCGGCTGCAAAAACTGCTGAGCAGATCTCCGATGCGCTCCAGGTCCAGCACGTATTTCATGCAGGCGAGCAGTTCGCGCGCCTGTTTCACGGTGCTGTTGGAGATGGCGAAGACGAGCGCGTCGTCCATCTCCATATCAATGCGGTCGAGCTCCTGCTCAGCGTGGAAAACGTGCTCATAGAGGTCGGGACCTCCGGTGGCGATGGCGTCGGCCGCGGCGCTGGCGGCCGAACGCGCCAACTGGCAGGCTTTTAGCGTGAGTTCCAGCAGGTCTTTGTCAGGACCACTGGAAGGCGACGATTCCGGATTCAACGGATTGAGATTGGCCAATCCCATAGAGTCATTGTGCGCCGGGCGCGTCAATACGATGTGAATATGGGATTACAGCCAGATGAATACCCGCAAAGTCACTCCCCGGCGGGCAGCGTGAAGTAAAACGTCGACCCCTTGCTCAGCTCACTCTCCGCGCGGATGCTGCCACCGTGCTTCAGCACGATGTGCTTGGCTATGGCGAGGCCCAGACCGGTGCCGCCCGACTCGAGCGAACGGGCTTTGTCCACGCGGTAAAAGCGCTCGAAGAGCCGGGGCAGGTGCTCGGAAGGGATACCGAGGCCCTGATCGCGCACATAGAACTCCACGCTGTGGTCCGTCTCGCGTGCGCCAAGAGTGACGGTCGAACCGGGGGACGAATATTTCAGGGCGTTCTCCACCAGATTGGTGAAAACCTGTTGGATCTTGTCCGGGTCGCAGCGTACGGCGCGCGCAACCGGAGCTTCGACAAAAAGGGTCTGCCCGCGGAGTTTGGCAAGCTCGGCGCAACTCTCCTGCGCCTCGTTCAATACCTCGGTCGCGGGCACGGAGCGGAAGCGGAACTCCTCTTCCCCGGATTCGACCCGGGCCAGGACCAGCAGGTCCTCGGTGAGCCGGGTCATGCGCGAAGCGTTCTTGCGAATGATCTCCAGGAACTCGCGCGCCGGATCATCCGCCGCAGTCTCCAGCAATGTCTCGGTGTAGCCCTGGATGGAGGTCAGCGGCGTGCGCAGTTCATGGCTGACGTTGGCGATGAAGTCACGCCGGGTCTTCTCCACCCGCTCGACCTCGGTGATCTCATGCAACACGGCCACCGCCCCGCCGCCGGCGGAGAGCGGAGCGCAGGTGACTTTGAAAATGCGGCCGGGCGCGACCATGCCGGCACGCGCGTGGGTGATGTCGCGTGTTTCCAGTGTCTGCTGCACCGCGGCGAGCAGTTCCGGGTCGCGAATGTTCTCGACCAGAGGGGCGCCGAGTTTCAGCCTGCCGGGAAAAAGTGCTTGCATGCGGCCGTTGGCCCACTGCGTCCGCCGGTCCTCTGACACGGCCACGACCGGCTCCTGCATGGAGTTGAGCAATGTCTCCAGCTCCTGCCGGCGGGCCTGGACCTCACGGAAACTTTCCTCAAGCTTGCGGGCGGTGTGGTCGAGCGCGATGGCAACATGGGCCAGCTCGTCCGAAGCGCGCTCCTCGATGCGCGCCGCAAGTTCGCCAGCCGCGATGCGGTCAGCGAAGGTGACGATCCTCTGCAGACGACGCGTGAATGAGCCGGCGACCACCGCCGCCAAGATAGCGGCAAGCAGCAAGGCCGCGGCCGAAGTGGCCAGGATACTGCGCCGGATGCCGGCCGCGCGCTCCTGGATGCCGGTCAAGGGGAACGCCAGCCTCACGGCGCCGTTGCCGCTGCTCAGCGGCACCGCCACGTACAGGAACTCCACCCCGACCGTATGGCTGAGCCGTGCGGACTCGCCGCGCGCCGCGCCGCCAAGCACGGCGGCGAACTCGGGCCGCTGCGCGTGATTCTCCATCGTTTTAGGATCGGCTTCGGAATCAGCCAGCACGTTCCCGCAACGATCGATCACCGTGACGCGGGCGGCCGCGGCGTTCGCCTGGGCAGCCACGGTCGACGCGAACGATCGAGCAACGGACGGGTCCAATGGTAGGCAGCCAGGCGCGACCACGATCCCCAGCGACAGCATGTGTCCCTTTTGCTCCAGGGAGGAATCCAGTTCGGAGCGTAAGGACGCTTCCCAGGAGCGCCGGATGGAGAGATCCAGATACAGGGTCGCGACCAGGATGGGGAGAAGGAAAAATGCCAGCAGCTTGAAAAAGATGCGGCTTCTCACTTGGGCGCCTCGAAACGGTACCCGGCGCCGCGCACGGTCTTGAGATAGCGCGGCGTCTCCGGATCTTTCTCGATCTTCTCACGGATGCGGCGCACGTAAACATCCACGGAGCGCGGCGTGACGAACGCCGTGTCCCGCCAAACGGCGTCAAGCAACTGGTCACGAGTAAAGACGCGGCCGGCGTGGCGGGCCAGATAATCGAGCAGGCGGAATTCGGTGGCGGTGGTGGCCACATTCTTGCCCCGGACCTTGAGGATCATGGCGCCGGCATCGATCTCAATGTCACCGATCTCGGTCCTGGAGGGCGGCAGCGGACGCTCGAAGCGGCGCAGCACCGCTTTGATCCTCGCCACCAGCTCCCGCGGGCTGAAGGGCTTGGAGATGTAGTCGTCGGCGCCGAGTTCGAGGCCGAGGATGCGGTCGGCCTCGGAAGTCTTTGCCGTAAGAAAGATCACGGGCACGCCGGCCAGGTCACCGGCCTCGCGGATGCGGCGGCAGAGGTCCATGCCATCACCACCGGGGAGCATGACATCGAGTAGAAAGAGCGAGGGTGGCTGCTTTTGCGCCTCCGCGATCACGCCGTGAGCGGATGTGAATGCCCGGACCGCATATCCGGACTGCTCCAGATGGTGCCGCACCAGCCGGGAGATATCGGCGTCATCCTCTACCACGAAGATGGTATGTTTCACGCGGTTATTCTACCTGCGGAATGTGAATGTCCGGTTAACGGGGATGCGAGGGCGGGACGCCCTCGCCCCAGCCGGCAAGAGGCCGGCGCTACTTTGTGGATACACCGAAACGCTCCCGCACCAGGGACAATGCCTGCTCGCGCGTGGTGATGGTGCCGTCCAGTTGCGCTTCTTCCAATTCCGCCAGAATCGGCTTGAACCGCGGGCCGGGCTTGTAACCGGCGGCGATCAAATCGTCGCCGGTCAACAAGGGCGCGGGCCGGATCTGCTCCGGCGGGATCTCCCGCAGTTTCTGTTGCGCGAACTCGTAGAGCGAGAGGTCGCGATGACTGGCCAGGCAATCCAAGCGGTGCATCTCCAGATGTTCGGCGAAACGCTCCTGGCGCAGGAACTTCTTGAGCGTGGCGGTGCGCATGCGCGGCAACTCGGGAAACTTCATGTGCTGGGCCACGATGGCGCAGATCTGCGCGGAGTCGTCGCCGGACATGCGCAGGCGGTTGCAGATCTCGCGGGCCATTTGGGCGCCGACCTCGGCATGGCCGTCGAAGCGGATGCGGTCCGGCGCGCGGCGAAAAGTGGCCGGTTTGCCCACATCGTGCAACAACGCGCCCCACGCGAGGGTGGGCGAACAGTCCGGCGCGAGGCCCTCCAGCAGCATCAGGGTGTGCACCCAGACGTCGCCCTCGGGATGGAACTGCGGCGGCTGCTCCACTCCTTTGTATCGCTCCACTTCCGGCAGGACTTCATGCAGCAGCCGGCTCTCGTCCAACAACTCGAGCGCTCGCCGGGCGCGGCCTTCGGTCAACATGCGGGTGAGTTCGTCACGGACGCGCTCGCGGCTGACTTGATGGATCTGCGGCGCCAGCGCCTGGATCGCAGCCAGTGTCTTTGGTTCGATGGCGTACCCGAATCGCGCGGCAAAGCGGACGGCGCGCATCATACGGAGCTTATCTTCGGTGAAGCGGCGATTGGGCTCGCCGATGGCGCGAACGATTCCGGCCCGCAGGTCTGCCTGTCCGCCGACAAAGTCCAGCACTTGGTCGTTATTCAACGGGTCCATCAACAGGCCGTTGATGGTGAAGTCGCGGCGCTGCACGTCCTCTTCGGCGGTCTGGGAAAACCGGACGGCGTCTGGATGGCGTCCGTCGGAGTAGGCGCCGTCGTGGCGGAAGGTGGCGACCTCAACGTTCCCCTCGGGATACGGCACCAGCACAACGCCGAATTGCGCGCCCACGGCCAGCGCTTGCGGATACAGGGACAGGACTTCTTCCGGGTGCGCCGAGGTGGCGACGTCGTAGTCCTTGGGCTCGCGGCCGAGAAGCATGTCACGCACGCAGCCCCCGGCCAGATAGGCCGCATGGCCGCGCTCGCGCAGCGTGCGCAGGATCGAGATGGCGTGCGAGCGGGTCACTCCTGCTCAGATTGTAGGGGAAATAATGGACACGAGAGCAGCCGGAGATTGCTCCAGAGCAATCTCCGGTGGGAAGCACTGAAGCAGGGATTCTGCCGAAGTAGGTGGTGCGGACCTTCGGACTAGCGAGCCGCTCGCTTCGGAACGATGCGTCGTCTCCCAATGAGTCCCGCGACACCGCTCGCTAAGAGGACGACGCTGGCTGGCTCCGGCACTGGTTCGGAAGGTGGAACCGGGCGAGTGAAAGTGTACGAATAATCGTTTGTCCAAACTTCCCCATAGGAGTAATAGAAGCTGTAGGTCACGGTCCCATCCAGATCAATCAACACCAGTAGATCCGGGCCGATGTTTTCATCGTTCTGACGTATCAAGCCGGTCAAGTGAATTGGCGCGGTAACGGTGAACGTCCCCGGGGGGACGTTGGGAATTGTGTAGGTGGTAGATCCGAACTCAAAATCGGATCCCATTTCCATGTAGTCCGGATTTTGTCCAAATGTTGTGGTTCCAAAGAATGAACCACCGGGAGTAAAGCTACGACTTGTGTACGTTTCGCCTATCTGGCACTGAACGCAGGGAAACCCGCTCAAGGATTCGGTGAATCCGGTGAGCGTATATCCAGAAAATGTGACAGTCCAAAATTGGCTCTGGACTCCGTTCTGGGGGCCGTACATGGTCAAGCTATCAGCGGTGAAGGTATCCGCGACCGCAGGCAAGCAGAACAGAAAGAAAAACAGGATCTTGCGGAACATAAAGGGCCCTTTCCAGGCGCCAAATTCTCCACACAATCTTACGCTCTTTTAGCAGGTTTCTCACGGAATTGCGCCGCACGGCCGCGCTCACACAGCGTGGGCAGGATCGAGATGGCGTGCGAGCGGGTCATTCCTGCTCAGATTGTAGGGGAAATAAAGGACCCGAGAGCAGTCGCAGATTGCTCCAGAGCAATCTCCGGTGGGAAGCACTGAAGCAGGGATTCTGCCGAAGTAGGTGGCGCGGACCTTCGGACTAGCGAGCCGTTCGCTTCGAAGCGATACGTCTTCCAATCAATCCTGCAACACCGCTGGCTAATAGGATGACGCTGGCTGGCTCCGGTACGGGTTCGGAAGTTGGAGACTCCCGCGTGAACGAATAGAAGTAGCTGACGGTATCAATCTGCCCTTCGTAATAGTTAAAGGTGTAGGTCACGGTCCCCTGCATGTCCACTAATACCAACAGATCCGGGCCGGGGAATTCATCACCTGCATTATGACCAATTAGGCCAGTCACGCTTATCGGTGCTGTAATTGTGAACTGCCCAGGTGGGACGTTGGGAATTGTGAAGCTGGTAGATCCGAACTCAAAATGGGACCCAAATTGGACGTAATCAGGATATTGCTGAAAAGTCGTAACACCAAATAGTGAGCCGCCGGGTCCGAAACCTGTGGTCGTACACGATTCACCGATATTTATTTCCGGACAAGTGACACCGCTGCGTGACCCCGTGGATCCGTTAAGCGTATATCCTGAGAAGGTGACACTCCATAATTGGCTACTGCTCGCATTTTCGTAGCCGAACATGGTCAAACTGTCCGCGGTAAAGGTATCCGCGACCGCAGGAAAGCAGAACAGAAAGAAAAACAGAATCTTACGGAACATAAAGGGCCCTTTCCAGGCGCCAAATTCTCCACACGATTTTACGCTCGTTCGGCAGGTTTCTCACGAAAATGCGCCGCACGGCCTCACGGCCCCTGGATGTGTTGAAATGAAGACATGCCTTCGGGCCTCATCCTCGGCATCGAAAGTTCCTGCGACGAGACCGCGGCGGCCGTGGTCCGCGGGGGCGAGCAGGTGCTCTCGAGCGTGGTGGCATCACAGTTCTCCGCGCACCAGCCTTACGGCGGCGTGGTCCCGGAGCTGGCCGCGCGCGAACACCTGCGGGCGGTGGTCCCGGTGGTGCGCCAGGCGCTGGCGGATGCGAAGGTCACGCTGGCGGAGATCGATGCCATCGCCGTGACCCAGGGGCCGGGACTGGCGGGCGCGCTGCTGGTGGGCATCACCTATGCCAAGGCCCTGGGCTTTGCCGCGCGCAAGCCGCTGATCGCGGTGAACCATCTGGAAGGACACATCCATTCGGTGCTGCTGGAAGAAGCCGGTGAGCGAGGGCAAGATGCCCTCGCGACAGCCGGCGGGACGCCGGCGCTACTTCAGTTCACAGCCGGCGGGACGCCGGCGCTACTTCAGTTCACAGCCGGCGGGACCCTTCGGCCACGCTCAGGGCAGACGCCGGCGCTACAGTTCCCGGTGCTGGCGCTGGTGGTGAGCGGCGGACACACGCACCTTTATCTGTGTGAGACAGCAGATCCCCACCCTGCGCCAAAAGAAGGCGAAGGATGGGGCACCCGCGCCGAAGGGCGGGGCGCACGCACATGGCGCTACCGCAACATCGGGCACACGCGCGACGACGCGGCCGGCGAGGCCTTCGACAAAGTGGCGAAGCTGCTGGGACTGGGTTATCCCGGCGGACCGATCATCGAACAACTGGCCCAGCATGGCGATCCCGCCGCGGTGCACTTTCCCATCGCGCAATTGAAGCATCCGGAGCGGGGCGCGAAGGCCGCGGACGGGCCGACCTTCGATTTTTCCTATAGCGGCATCAAGACCGCGGTGCTGCGCTACACCGAGACGCACACCATGAAGCCGGGGATCGAAGCCCGGCGCGCGGCGCTGGCGAATGTGGCCAAGCCAACGGTAGAACAAGTCCTTGCACTATGCGACAAGGCCACTCTCGATCTGGTCGCCGGCTTCCAGCACGGTATGGTGCAGGACATCGTGGCCAAGACGATAGCCGCGGCCGAGGCCACTGCCGCACGCACGCTCATCGTGACCGGGGGCGTGGCCGCCAACCGCAATCTGCGCGAGGAGTTCGAATCGCGCGCGCCGCGGAGCGGCGTGGAACTTCGCTTCCCCTCGCGGCGGATGTCCACCGACAACGCGGCCATGATCGCGGCGGCGGCGTATCCGAAGTTTCTGGCGGGAGAGTTCGCGGAAGAAGGGTTTTCGGCGGAAGCGGGAATGGCGCTGCGGTAGCTTCGAGCGATGAGCCGTGCGCTTTGAGCCTTGAGCTTGAACCTCTAATCGTGTAGCCAAAGAACAACAAGTTGATGCCGAGGAGTAAATATTCGCAGCCGTTGAGCTGGGTGGTTGGGCTTTGGCTCTTGGCTTTGGCTCTTGGCTTTGGGCTTTTTGTTTTTGTTCTAGCTCTAAGCTCACGGCTCAGAGCTAACAGCTAGTCTGTCGGCACGCCTTCCCCCAGAGCTGACATCAGGGCCTTGGCCAGCTGGGACTCGATCTCAATATCCTTGTAGATGACGAAGTTGGCGCGGGTATCCATCTGCGGGTCGGTGGAGGTGCGCTTGCCGGCGATGACCACGATGGGGATGCTCGCCGTGGCCGGCATTTTCTTAAGCTCGCTGATCAGTTCGTGGCCGTCCATCTTGGGCATCTGGATGTCCGTGATGATCACGTCCGGCAACACGGTCTGAAGAAGTTCCAGCGCCTCCTGGCCGTTGGTGGCGGACTCCACCGCGAAGCCGCGCTCTTCCAGGAAGCGGCACACCGAGTGCCGGATCAGCATCGAGTCATCCACGACCAGGGCCACACGGGCCATAACAGGGGCGTCTCCTTGGTCTTCTCATTGAATCAGCCCGCGGCGATGGGCGCAAGTGACGGCCGGGCGGCCTACTCCAGCGGCTCGGCGGGCAGCGAGTCCTCGATGGCCATGTCCTTGAATTCGCTGGCCTCGAAGATGTCGCCGCAGAGCTCGCACTCCACGTATTCGGCGTCCTCATCGCGCGAGACGACACGCACGCGCGTGTGCTTACAGGCCTGGTCCATGCGGGATTCCTGGGGCAAGACGGTCACGGTTGGCAAACAGCGTCATGGGGATCGAACGGGGTGTGGGCATGATTGTGAGTGCCGCCCACGCTGCTTGTCAAGGGTCAACTCCGCGCGGGAACTTTTTCGGGCCCGGGGAATCCCAGAATAGAAGAAAAACCATGTCCACCACTTCCCTGTCCGCTCCCGCACCGTTTTCAAGCCTCGAACAACGAAGCTCCTCCGTGGCTGGATTCCTGCTGCGCTATGGCCTGGTGTTGACCCTGGGTTGGATCGGCTTCGTCAAGTTCCAGCGTTTTGAGGCGGAAGGCATCATGGGCCTGATCCAGAACAGCCCGTTCATGAGCTGGATGTACAGGGTCTGGGGCATGCAGACGGTGTCGAACATCATCGGGAGCACGGAACTTATCGCGGCGGGTCTGCTGGCCGTGAAACCACTTTACCCCCGGCTATCGCTCATCGGCAGCGCGCTCTGCGTGGTCACGTTCCTCACTACGCTGAGCTTTATGTTCACCACGCCCGGACTCTATGACAAGGAACTGGGCTTTCCCTACATCTCCGCCGGCGGGTTCCTATTGAAGGACGTGATCCTGCTGGGGGCGTCGGTGTGGACGGCGGCGGATGCGTTGAAGAGCAGCCGCGAGCATTGAGCCATGAGCATCGAGCGGTGAACCTTAGGCTTTAGGCTTTAGGCTTTAGGCTTTAGGCTATCGGCTAATGGCTTTGAGCCTGGCTCGATAACAAAACTCATTAGAGATGGTTTCATAAATGGTCTTGTTGACTTCTGTGATTCCTCTCGTTGCTGTGTTTGCAACAACTTGCAAAGTCTGGCCGGGCGCAAACTTGTTTATGAAACCAGCTCTACTCAAGACTCATAACCAGTGTTCGCACAATCGTTTTGACAATCCGGCCTGCATCCACTATCAACTAGAGCGGTCATGCCGGAGATCTTCCAGGACGCGCTACAGTTCTCCGTGGTGGCATTGAGTTCCATCTTCTTCCTGGTGGACCCGTTCGCGGCGGTGCCGTCTTTCCTGGCGATGACGGCGACAGACACGCCCCAGCAGCGCCGGCGAACGGCCAAGCGGGCAGCGCTCACCTGTTTTTTCGTGCTCTCGGGCTTCGCCGCCATGGGCGGGTTCGTTTTCAAACTCTTTGGCCTGACACTGCCGGCACTCGAGATCGGCGGCGGGATCATCCTGTTGCTGGTCGGATTGGAAATGCTCCAGGCCAAGCGCTCTGCCACGCAGGAGAGCAAGCCGGAGACCGATGAAGGCGAGCAGAAAGAAGACCCCGGTATCCTGCCGCTGGGCGTGCCCATGCTGGCCGGGCCGGGCGCCATAAGCACGGTGATGGTGCTGATGGGGCCACACTTCATCGTGTGGCGGGCTGCGCCGGTTTTCCTGGCCATCACCGTTACCTGTCTTCTTTCTTACCTGGTGCTGGCGGCCGCCGACCGCGTGCGCAAAGTGCTGGGCGAGACCGGTATCCGCATCATGATGCGGTTGATGGGGCTTCTGCTGACTGCCATCGCGGTGCAGTTCATGATCAATGGGCTGGTCCATCTGAAGGTGCTCGGAAAGTAGCACCCGTCACGGAACCGCGATGGCGTCCGTTTCCCTGGCCTCGCGGTCCTCCGCGGTGGAGCGTATCGTGCCCGAGGCATCCATATAAAAACTGCGCTTCCCGGTTTCAAGATAGCGATCGGGACGGGCGGAGATGCGAAAGCCGCCCGACTCGAGCTTTCGATACGAAATACGATAGCCGCGAGCGGCGAGGTATGGCTCCACATCAATCTTTCGTACCATGTCGGGCGTCAAAACGAAGCTGTCGCCCCGGGGGCTTGACGTCTCCTCCGACGGAACCTCCTCGGAAGAGGATCCTTCGCCGGGGCCTGGCATATATGTCATTGCCAAATCTTCAAGTTTCTCCGGAAAGCCCTCCTCGGGATGGGTCCGGGGATAGACATCCAAGAGCGACTGCAGGGAGGTGAGCCGGGCTATCACTTCCCGCTCGTTGCGGCCCAGGCTGGAAATGCGACGCTCGATGAATTCGTCGCTGTCGAAAGCGTGTGGCTGGTCCCCATAGCCCAGCAGATCGGCGTCATTGATGGCCCAGCTTCCGCTCTCTGCCCTGAACCAGTATTGCAGACGCTGCACCGCTTCGCCGGTCACTCCAGGCGCGCCTTCCCGATAGCGGACCTCAACCTGAAGCAACGCAATGTCACCCGCGAACGTCAGACGATGCTTCCGGAAGGTCAGCTCGCGTCCCCGCTTGGTGTCGCGCAAGGTGAGCAGACTCGCATAATCCTCGATCCTCTCAGCGTCTTTCATCGGCTGGTAATACCCATCCGGCCAGAACAAGGGTGTGCCGAGGAACACGCTTTCAATCTCGTCCGCGGACAAGCCGGCCAGCGCCTTGCGTGTCCGTTCGGGCAGATATCTGACTCTCGCATGGATGTCCTTCGCGGTAACGAAGGCCACGAACACGTCCTCCGGAGTGCTCTGAGCGACCGAAATGGAAATGGCGAGAAACGCAAAAACCAGCAGGCATGTTGGCCGTGATCTTATGACAGGATGTGCACTTATGATGTGGAAATCCCCAAATGCGGCTACATTGGTGTTCGGGGCGTGGTCTTCCGCCGATAATACCCCATTCCCTGCCATATCCGACCATTCAGGGCGGAATTCCAATCCTTTACTGTAACCCCTTGATTCTGCTTGCTCTCCGGGTGTAATCTACATATGCGACTGAAAGAGTCGGATATCGGACTTACATGCTGAAGCTGACCAAAAAAGCGGACTACGGGCTCATCGCCCTCAAACATCTGGCGGAAGTGAGCCAGGCGGAGGGTATGGTGGCTGCGTCCAGCGCCAAGGACATTGCCGACGCCTACCATCTGCCCCAGGAGGCGCTGGCCAAGATCCTGCAGAAGCTGGTGAAGGCTGGCTTGCTGGTCTCACAGCATGGCACGAATGGCGGGTACGCGCTGGGGCGCGAGGCAAAGCGGATCTCAGCGTTCGAAGTGATCCGCGCCATCGACGGGCCGATGTTTTTCACGTCCTGCTCCACCCATAAGGGCGAGTGCCAGCAGAGCAGCAAGTGCAACGTGAAGGAACCGCTGGCCAAGGTGAGTGAGAGCATCCAGCAGGTGCTGATGCGGATCAGCATCGCGGACATGATGGACCCGAACGGGCCAAAGGGCGCGGGCGAGGAGCCGGAATCGAAACCACAATCGCTGGCGTCGAATCTGGTGACGCTGGCCTAGAGCTCTGCAAGAGAAGACTAAGGAGTCGAGAGACCATGAGCACCGAAGTCAAAGCCCCCGAAGGCGTGAAACTGCCCATCTACATGGACAACCACGCCACCACGCCGCTGGACCCGCGGGTCCTGGAGGCGATGCTGCCGTATTTCGGCGCGAAGTTCGGCAACGCGGCCAGCCGCAACCACTCCTTCGGCTGGGAGGCCGAAGAGGCGGTGGAACAGGCGCGCGAGCAGATCGCCAAGCTGATCGGCGCCACGGCGAAGGAGATCATCTTCACCTCCGGCGCCACGGAGAGCAACAACCTGGCCATCAAGGGCGTGGCGGAGATGTACCGCGAGAAGGGCAACCACATCATCACCTGCGCCACCGAGCACAAAGCGGTGCTGGACACCTGCAAGCGCCTGGAGAAATACGGCTATCGCGTGACCTATCTGCCTCCGGGCAAGGACGGCCTGATCGATCTGGACGACCTGAAGCGCGCCATGGATGACAAGACCATCCTGGTGACGATCATGGCGGCGAACAACGAGATCGGCGTGTTGCAGCCCATCGAGCAGATCGGCGCCCTGTGTAAGGAGCGTGGCGTTTTGTTCCACACAGACGCGGTACAGGCCGTGGGCAAGGTGCCCATTGATGTGAACAAAATCAATGCTTCCCTGCTCTCGCTGAGCGGCCACAAGATCTACGGCCCGAAGGGCGTGGGCGCGCTCTATGTGCGACGCAAGAATCCTCGGGTGCAACTGACGGCGCTGATCGACGGCGGCGGACATGAGCGCGGCATGCGCAGCGGCACGCTGAACGTGCCCGGCATCGTGGGTCTGGGCAAGGCGTGTGAGATCGCGATGAATGACATGGCGGAAGAGTCCAAGCGGCTGACCGCGTTGCGCGACCGCCTGAAGAACAAGATCCTGGCTGAGCTCGACGAGATCCAGGTGAACGGCAACATGGAGCATCATCTGCCCGGCAACCTGAACATGAGCTTCCTGTATGTGGAGGGTGAGTCGCTGTTGATGGGCATCCATGAAATCGCCGTCTCCAGCGGATCCGCCTGCACCTCCGCCACGCTCGAGCCCAGCTATGTGCTCAAGGCGCTCGGCCTGGGCGACGATGTGGCGCACAGCTCCATCCGTTTCGGCATCGGCCGCTTCAACACGGAAGCCGAGATCGACTACGTGGCCAACAAGATGGTGGACGTGGTCAAGAAGCTGCGCGAACTCTCTCCGCTGTATGAGATGGTGCGCGAGGGCATCGACCTCTCGAAGATCGAGTGGCAGGCGGAGGGGCATTGAGGCATTGGAAATTTTGTAATCGGGTAATTTAGAAATTGTAGAAGCAAGACCAAGTTCAAAGGCAAGAGCAACACATAAGTTCAAAGGCGAGAGCAACACCAAGTTCAAAGGCGAGAGCAACACCAAGTTCAAAGGCAAGAGCACACCAAGTTCAAAGGCAAGAGCAAAGGCACAAGCAAGAACAAGTCGGACCAGGAATTTCGGAGAACACACATGGCATACAGTGACAAGGTATTGGACCATTACACCCACCCGCGCAACGTGGGCACGCTGGACAAGAGCTCGACCGATGTGGGCACGGGCCTGGTGGGCGCGCCGGAGTGCGGCGACGTTATGCGCCTGCAGATCAAGGTGAACCCCGCGACCCAGGTGATCGAGGACGCGAAGTTCAAGACCTTCGGCTGCGGCTCGGCGATCGCGTCATCTTCGCTGGCCACCGAATGGATCAAAGGCAAGAAGGTGGCCGAGGCCCTGGCCATCCGGAACACGGACATCGTGAAGGAACTGGCGCTGCCCCCGGTGAAGATCCACTGCTCGGTGCTGGCGGAGGACGCGATCCGCGCCGCCATCGGCGACTGGAAGAAAAAGCACGGCGCGGAAGCGCCGGTGGAGAACACCGCCGAGGTGAAGGCGTAACGTGGCGATCACGCTCGAGAGTCCGGTGCTGGACCCGGCCAATCTGGCCCCCGGGGCCAAGGCCGTCCAGGTGACAGAGCGCGCGCTGCAAAAGGTGCGCGCGGCCATGGTCAAGGAAGGCGTCTCGCCCGAGCAGGGCGGACTGCGCCTGGGCGTGCAGGGCGGCGGGTGCTCCGGCCTGACCTACAACATCCGCTTTGACACCAAGGCGCGCGAGCGCGACCGGGTGTATGAGTTCGACGGGGTCCGCCTGTTCGTGGACCCCAAGTCATTCATCTACCTGAGCGGCATGGTGCTGGACTACGAGCAGAGCCTGATGAAGCAGGGGTTCAACTTCATCAATCCGAACTCCTCGAAGTCGTGCGGCTGCGGCAGCAGTTTCTCCGCGTAAATCAAAAGCCCTGAGCGGATGGGAGTCCCTAGGGATTCCTTGATCGCGCGGCGCATCGCTCGGAATGACAGAGACGGAAGTATTGAGAGCATGGCCACAGAGACCCATCCCGAGACCGCCACAGCCTGTTGGTCGTGCGGCCAAGGCGCGGAAAGCGCGCACTTCTGCGCCAGTTGCCGGAAGGTGCAGCCGGCTGTGCCCATGGATTTTTTCCGGTTCTTCGGGCTGGAGCGGAAGTTGAATCTGGACCTAGCCGCACTGGAAAAGGAGTTCTATCGGCTCAGCCGCAAGCTGCATCCGGATCTGTATGCGCGGGCTTCCTCGGAGGAACAGGGCTGGAGCCTGGTCAAGAGTTCGCAGTTGAACGATGCCTACCGCGCCCTGAAAGACCCGGTCGCGCGTACACAGTACTTATTGGAATTGGAAGGCGTGAAGCTGGAGGAGCAATCGAGCGCGGCGACCTTGGCGGCACGAGAAAGCGGCGCGGAGAAGAAGCAGGTCGTCCCGCCGGAGCTGCTGGAAGAAGTGTTCGAGCTGAACATGCAGCTGCAGGAACTCCGCATGGGCAAGCAGATGGGCGAAGAGGACCCGGAAGTGATCACCGGGTTGCGCGCGGCCAAGTCGAAGTTCGAGGCCATGCTTGAAGGCATCACCGGCGAGTTGAAGATCTTATGGAACGCATGGGACGCGGCCCTCGATAGCGAAGAGCGCACCGGCGTCCGCGACCGGCTGGTGGCCCTGCTGAACCGGCGGAGTTATGTGCGGAATCTGGTGCGCGATGTGAACGATGCATTAGAGGCGTGACCGGAGGAACGTGCGATGTACGAGGTCATCGTAAAGCGGCTGGAATCGCCGGATGAGGTCCGGGAGTTTGAAAAAGGAAAGTTCGAACTGGTCCGCGTGGGCGGCATGACCATCGGACGCGCGACCTATCAGCCGGGCTGGAAATGGTCGGTGCATGTCGGGCCGGGTGTCGGTGCAAAAAGCTGCCAGGTCGAACATGTGGGCATGGTGGTGTCCGGCCGGGCCGCCGCCGGCATGGATGACGGGCGCGTGAGCGAGATGAAGGCGGGCGATGTGTTCCATATCGCGCCCGGACATGACAGCTGGGTGGTCGGCGACGAGCCGTATGTTTCGCTGCATTTCATGGGCGCGGAGGATTACGCACACAAGTAAATGGGCAACGGACTACAGATCGATTTCGGCACGAGCGCGGCGGAGCGCGTGGTGGGCATTGACCTGGGCACCACCAATTCGCTGGTCGCGTTCCTGCAAGGGGCCACGCCGGTGGTCATCCCCGGCGAGGATGGGTCAAACCTTGTGCCTTCGGTGGTGGCGCTGGATGCGGCAGGTCAACCCATCGTCGGCAATGCCGCGCGGCCCTATCTGATCAAGACGCCGGAGCGCGCCATCTATTCCGTGAAACGCCTGATGGGACGCGGCGCGGCGGACATCCAGGAAGAACTCAAGCTGTTCCCCTTCCACCTGGCGGAGAAGCAGGACAACGCGCTGCGTATCCAGTTGGGAGAAAATATCTTCTCTCCACCGGAGATCTCGGCGACCATTTTGCGCCAGCTGAAACGCAATGCGGAACGTTTTTTTGGCGCGCCTGTCACCCAGGCCGTGATCACGGTGCCGGCCTATTTCAATGACGCCCAGCGCCAGGCGACCAAGGACGCGGGCCGCATCGCCGGGCTCGACGTGCTGCGCCTGGTGAACGAACCCACCGCGGCGGCGCTGGCCTACGGGCTCGACAAGAAAAAGAACGGCATCGTCGCCGTGTACGATCTGGGCGGCGGCACGTTCGACATCTCCATCCTCAAACTGCACGATGGCATCTTCGAGGTCATCGCCACCAACGGCGACACGCACCTGGGCGGCGATGATCTCGATAACCTGCTGATCGCGGTGGCGCTGGAAGACATCGCCGGCGACATGAAGCTTGACCTGCGGAGCAGCGGTGAAACCGTGCAGTCCATCCGGCGCGCGGTGATCGAGGCCAAGGTGGCGCTCTCGACCTACGATGCCGCGACCATCGATGTGGCTTTGCCCGGCGGGGGAAAATACCAGCGTGAGATCACACGCGCGCAATTGGAGCGACTGATCGAGCCGGTGCTGCAGCGGACCATTGGCCCATGCAAGCAGGCGCTGAAGGACGCCAGGCTCTCCGCGGATGATATTGAAGAAGTGGTGCTGGTGGGCGGCTCCACGCGCATCCCGCGGGTGCGCGCATTGGTCCGTGAACTTTTCCAGCGCGAGCCGCATTGCGAGTTGAATCCGGATGAGGTGGTGGCCCTGGGCGCGGCGGTGCAGGCGGACATCCTCAGCGGCGGGTCGAAGGCGACCGAAGACATGCTGTTGCTGGACGTGACCCCGCTTTCGCTGGGCATCGAGCAACTGGGCGGCGTGACCGCGAAGATCATCCACCGCAACTCCACCATCCCCGCCTCAGTGACTGAGCACTTCACCACGGCCGTGGATGGGCAGACCAATGTCGCCATCCACGTGCTCCAGGGCGAGCGCGAGCTGGCGGCGGATTGCCGCTCACTGGCGCGCTTCGACCTGAAAGGCGTCCCTCCGATGCCGGCGGGCATTCCCCGCATCGAGGTGCGGTTCCTGATCGACGCCAACGGCATCCTGCAGGTGATGGCCCGGGAACAGCGCAGCGGACGCGAGGCCGAGATCGAAGTGAAGCCCACCTATGGCTTGACCGACGAGCAAGTGGAGCAGATGATCCTCGATTCGTTCGACCACGCCGAGGAAGATTTCGCCAGGCGGCAGGCGGTGGAGGCCCGGCTGGAGGCGGAAAGCATCCAGATGGCGCTGGCCAAGGGCAAGAGCAGCCCGGCGTGGGGACGACTGACGGACGCGGAGCGGCGCACCATCGCGGAATACGAGAACGACCTGGCCCGGGTGAAGCCCGCCGACGACTATAAAGCGATCCGCAAGGCGATCGACGCGCTCAATCGCGCGACCACGCGCCTGGCGGAGCTGATGATGGATTCGGCCGTGGCCGACGCATTGCATGGCAAGACCATGGACTCGGCGGGCGACGAACTGGGCGAAGGCCCGAGCGCGCCGCATCCCATCGCGCCGGCGGAGATCGAGTGAGATACGACTTACGATTTGTGATCTGTGATTTGCGATCTGTGATTGAAAAAGGCAAAGAGTACAGCCGATCAACAGGTGGGCTGCCGGATCCGAGATCACAAATCAGAAATCACAAATCAAAGATGGGCTTCCATGTCTGATACGAGCACAAAAGAGAGCGTCAAGACCTACGACCCGGCGGAGCCGTTGGCGGAGAACATGGTCCGCGTGGTCTTCCTGCCGGAGAACAAGTGCGTGGAGTTCGAGCCCGGCAAATTGCCGTACAAGCACCATGGCCGGCCGGAGTCCCTGCTGGATGTGGCCGAGAACTTCGACATCTTCCTGGACCATGCCTGCGGCGGCAGTTGTGCCTGCACCACCTGCCACGTCCATGTGAAGCAGGGCGCGGAGCTGTTGAGCGAGACTGAGGACGACGAGGCCGACCGCCTGGACATGGCCGCCGACCTGCAATTGAATTCGCGCCTGGGGTGCCAGTCCGTGATCAAAAAGCCGGGCACGGTGGTCGTGGAGATCCCGGCCTGGAACCGCAACTACGTCAGCGAAGGCCACGCGCCGAAGAAGGAATAGACCCTATGCCCGCGGATCTGACCTGGAGCAGCATCGAAGACATCGGCATCATGCTGAGCGAGAAGTTTCCCGACCTCGATCCGCTCACGGTGCGATTCACCGACCTGCATCGCTACGTGATGGAGCTGCCTGGATTCAGTGACGACCCCAAGAAGTCGAATGAATCGAAGCTGGAAGCCATCCAGATGGCGTGGTACGAGGAGTACAAGGACAACCACGGCGGCTAGTCGAGGATGCTGATCTCTCCTGAGCTAACCGAGATAAACACCTTCGCCAGCATCAGTTCCCCTGACACGATCATTTTTCCCAGGATCGGGCTCTTCTGCGCGATCGAGCCGGCTGTGTTATGGATGTGGGCCTTCACAGCTTCGTTCAGGTCCATGTAGGGGCCGGGACCAAGGTCGGCTGCTAACAGTTCGATCACTTCCTTCAGATTGGGCGTATCGAAACTTTTCTTTTGCAGTGCGGCGTCCACAGCGCGGCAGTCTTCGTGTCCCATCACGAGCAGCAGAGGCGAGTTCACCTGGGTCACGGCGAACTCCAGGCTGCCAAGGATGGCCTCATCCAGGCAGTGTCCGGCGCTGCGCACCACGAACAGGTCACCGAACGACTGGTCGAAGACCAGCTCGGGTGCGACGCGGCTGTCCGAACAGCTGAGCACTGTGGCCACGTCCTTGCCGACAAGGTCGAGCGAGCCGAGAAGCGAATATCGCTTCGGGCGAGGGTTGCCGGAGAGGAAGCGCTGGTGCCCTTCCATCAGTTCCAGCAGGAGTTTTCGTTGGCGTTCGCGCGCCTGCGCGTGTGCGTTAAACACTGACCTTGGCCTCGCGCAGGAATTTGGCGGCCTCTTCCGGGGGCATGGGGTTGATGTAAAACCCGCTGCCCCACTCGAATCCCGCCACTTTGGTAAGGATGGGGCTGATCTCCATGTGCCAGTGGTAGTGCTCGGTGGGCGGGTCGTGCAGCGGCGCGGAGTGCAGCACCATGCTGTAGCTGGGATGGTCGAGCACACGGTCCATCTTGGCGGCCACCGTCTTTAACGCCAGGGCCAGATTGCCGAAACGGACGGCGGGCGAGGCATCATAGGCGGAGTCGTGCTTGCGCGGCAGGATCCAGGTCTCGAACGGAAAGCGCGGCGCGTAGGGCGTGATCACGATGAAATCGGCGTTCTCCGCGACCATCCGCGTCTGCGACTTCGATTCCTGTTGGGCGATGTCGCAGAAGATGCAGCGCTCTTTGACGTCGAAATACGCGCGCGCGCCCTTGAGTTCCTCCACGACCTGACGTGGCAGGATGGGCAGCGCGATCAGCTGGCTGTGGGTGTGCTCGAGCGACGCGCCGGCGGCCTCGCCGTGGTTCTTAAAAATGAGCGCGTACTTGAGCCGGGCATCGTTGCGCAGATCGGCCATGCGGTCACGAAAGGCGTAAAGCACGTCTTCCACCCGCTTGGCGGGCATGGTGGCCAGCGTGAGCTCGTGTTCCGGCGTCTCGATGATGACTTCATGCGCGCCCATGCCGTTCATGCGGTCAAAGATGCCCTCGGCCTGGCGGTCGAGCTCACCCTGGATCTCCAGCGCGGGGAATTTGTTGGGCACCACGCGCACGGTCCAGCCGGCGCCGTCCTTGCCTCCGGCGCCGTTGGGGCGGTAGGCGAGGATCTCCGGCGGCGTCTTGGCTTCATTCCCCGGGCAGAACGGGCACAGCCCGCCCTTCAGGCGGACGGGTTCGCGGATGAAATCCTGCGGACGCTGGGCGCGGCCGGTGGCAATGATGACCCAGCGGCCGGTGACGGGATCGCGGCGGAGTTCGGGCATAGACCGGACTCCATTCTACTTGATGGTGAATGCGTCCTTGAGCAGCGCCAGCCGTGGCGTGTCCGCGCCCGCGTCGTTGTACACCGTGACCACGTCAAAACGGAACTTTGTCGCCGGGCGGACGCGGTGCAGGTATTCGCGGGCCACACGGCTCAGGTCGCGCTGCTTTTCGAAGTCGACGGCGGCCTCGGCGGAGATGAGGGCATCCGCTGCGCGGGTCTTCACCTCGATGAAACACAGCGTGTCCCCGTCATAACCGATCAGGTCGATCTCGCCCTTGCGCCGGGCGGAGCGGTAATTACGCGCCACCATCATGTAGCCCAGCCTGCGCAGGAAAAAATAAGCCTCTTCTTCCCCGCGCGCGCCGGTGATGTGCCGACCGGGACGCGCGTCAACACGGCCAAGGAATACGGCGGCGCGGTCGAGCGTGCGGATCAGAGCGTGGGTGAGACGTCCGGACATCACTTCTTGTCCTTAGCGTCCGTCTCGCTTGGAACAAGAGGTGCCCCTGAATCCGGTTTTGCCGGGTTGTAGCAGAAGTTGACCTTAAGCTCCAACTCGGCCGCCTTATAGGACGCAGGAAGTGGATCGAATGGATTCGAAACGGAAACCCCACCAAACGCGGCGCGGTCGAGGACTTTGTCTCCGGATGTGGTATCCAAGTGAATTTCTTTGATTTTCCCGGACTTGAGAATAACGAAAACAATCACTACTCGCCCTTGCTTACTTTGAGGTGGACGGGCCACTTGAGGAATGATCGCAAACCAGTTCTCCCTGATGCGTGGCATGACTCTCTTTGAGAGGCATTCTTTGATGTCCTCGCTGAAGGCCGTGCCGGATGGAGCAAGAACCTCCCGACTTCGTAGGGGTAGAACTGATCGGCTCCAGCTGTGGAATGACAACTTGAGCCACGCAGGAGACTGAAAAAATGAAAAGGGAGAGAAGCACGCAGCGACTACGAATCATCCTCGAATCATAGCTCAGAAGAGCAAGTGTTCCCCTCAAATCCTTGAGTTCTCTGTTCAAGAAAAACGCGCCCGGAGGGCCGGGCGCTTTTTCTCAATCCAATCGGTCCCGAGCAGTGTGCCGGCCCTCCGGGACAATCCGGGCCGCCCAGCGCCTTCACGAATGCCAGAAAATCCGGACTGAAGCGTTTCGCGGTGGACGGATGCACCACAATGGGATCGCCCACACGGATCTCACCCTCGTTGAGCACCTGCGCCCGCAGACCGCCACGATGGACCAGCCCCTTAAGGTTTCGAGCGGTGATCCGTTCAAGATGGCCGCACGGTTCGCACAGGCGGATGCCCTTCAAGCGCGCTCCGCCCACGTTGAACTCGCGTCCCACCAGGTGATTCAGAGACACGCCGCTGGTCATGAGGTTGCGCCTGCTTTCGTGCGGCAACAGCTCGATGTTGTACTCGCGCTGCAGGGCGTCCAGGGCTTCCTGCTCGATGAGCGTGACTTCCTTGTCCGCCCGCGGCTTTTCGTCACGGAAGAACGTCCCCTTATTGTCGAAGTACCGGTCACCGGCGAGGCCCGCACCGGGTACGGCGCGGACCGACTCCACCGGTCGCATCGCCTCCAACGAAGCGGACGCGATATGGATGGCTACAACGGTCCCTTCACTCATGGCAGCTCCTCCTACTTGGCGGCGACTTCGCGGTCGACGATGCCGATGCACTCCTCGAGCACGTCCAGCGCGATGTCCGCCTGGTCCTTGTTAATGATGAGCGGCGGGGAGAGACGGATGGTATTTTCTCCGCAGCCCAGCATGAGCACGCCGCGCTCGAACGCGAGTACGTCCACGATGCGGTCGCGCTCGGCCTTGGCTTGCTCGCGGGTGCGTTTGTCTTTCACCAGTTCCACGCCCAGCATCAGGCCCTGGCCGCGAACGTCGCCTACGATCGCGTACTTTTCCACCCAGGTCTTCATGCGCTGTTTCATGTAGGCGCCGGTGGTCTCGGCGTTCTTGATGGCTTCGCGCTCCAGGACATCGAGCGTGGCCAGTGATGCGGCGATGCACACCGGATTGCCGCCGAATGTGGAGGCATGCGATCCCGGCACCCAATCCATAATGTGTGCCTTTGACATCATCACGCCCAGGGGCATGCCGCTGGCAATGCCTTTGGCGGAGGTGATGATGTCCGGCTCCACGCCGGTGTGCTGGATGGCCCACATCTTGCCGGTGCGACCCGCGCCGGATTGCACTTCGTCGGCGACCAACAGAATGCCGTTCGCGTCGCAGATGCGGCGCAGTTCCTGCATGAACACCGCCGGCGCCGGCACGTAGCCGCCTTCGCCCTGGATCGGTTCCAGGACGATGGCCGCGACCTCTTCCGGCGGCAGTGTGGTCTTGAAGAGCTTGTCTTCGATGAACTTGGCGCAACTGATGGCATAGGCCTCCTGCTCCTGGCGCGAGGCGTGGTTGCCGATCTGCCGGTACACATGCGGATACGGTATGTGGGTCACGCCCGGGACCAGCGGCGTGAAGCGGCGGCGCTGCTGCGGCTTCGACGACGTGAGCGAGAGCGCGCCCATGGTGCGTCCGTGGAACGCGTTGTAGAACGCGATGATGTACGGACGCTGGGTGTGGTAACGCGCCAGCTTCATGGCCGCTTCCACGGCTTCCGTGCCGGAGTTGCCGTAATAGACCTTCGACGGCCCCTTCCAGGGCGCCAGCTTCGAAAGGCGCTCGGCCAGCGTGGTCATGTTCTCGTAATAGAAGTCGGTGCCGGAGATATGGATCAGCTCGGCGGCCTGCTTCTGGATCGCGGCCACGACCTCGGGATGACAGTGTCCGGTGCTGCAGACGGCGATGCCGGCGGCGAAGTCAAGGAAGATGTTTCCATCCACGTCCTCCACCAGAGCGCCGGCGCCCTTCTTGGCGACCATCGGATAGGAGCGGGTGTAGCTCGGGGAGATCAGCCGCGCGTCGGCCTCAAGCACACGTTTGGCATTGGGGCCGGGGATCGGCATCTTCAGCACGGGACCACCCGCGCGTACTGCGGCCTCATTCATCACAGTCATGGTTATGTCCTTTGGTGGATCCAGCCCACGGGTTCGGCCCATGCGGATCGGAAAAAGTGGTTCTTGGCCCCGGGTAAAAATCGGGACACACTACGGCACAGGAGAAATTCGTTGGGGATTAGTCGCTGCCGAACAGACTGGGGCGCACTTGTGTAGGCAACACGGCCAGATGGCGGCGCGGGCAGCACAATCCGCCCAGCCAGCACTCCGGTTTGTGGTTCCAATAGTGGGACGAGTTGGAGCGGCGCCGTGACATGATTCTCCGTTCATTATAGCCCTGTTTGCGGCGCCGCGTAACCCCCTCCGGGTATAGTCAAATGATGAGCCGCTACCGATTTCCGGTCTCCGAGGGTCTCACGCAACTCCCCACTCCTGATGGCAAACGATTCGCAACCCTGTTCCGCCACGGGACCATGATCCTCGAGGTCTATGCGCCTCGCGGGACCGATCCGCAGCAGCCCCACCAGCAGGATGAACTCTATTTTGTGGTCAGCGGGAGCGGTGCATTCGTCGTGAATGAACAACGGCTCAGTTTCGGTGTAGGCGATTCCCTCTTCGTCCCTGCCGGCGCCGTCCACCGCTTCGAGGATTTCACCGATGACCTTGCGGTTTGGGTGGTGTTCTGGGGCCCGCCGGGCGGCGAAAAATGACGGACATGCCGAGTTCCGGAGCAAGAAGCGGATAGACCCGCGTGGGCGACCGGCGATAGATTTTTCTTATGTGCCATATCTAAATTTTTCACGCGATTTTTGAGTCAAATCACATCCCATCCGCGTCAGATATTCAGCTAACTTCCGTAGCAGTCTTTGACGGTATGACCCCATTCCTTCGCCGGCACCGGATCCGTATCCTGATCGCCTTTGCCATGCTCTATGTCCTTTGGGGCTCCACGTTCATGGCCATCGCGGTCGCGGTGCGGCACATGTCTCCGCTGGTGATGGGTTCCACCCGCTTCGTTGCCGCTGGCGCGCTCATGCTGGCGTGGTGCGCGTGGACCGGACGCAAGGTGCTTCCGGCCACGAGCGGCGAATTGCTGCGCCTCGGTGTGATCGGAGTGTTGCTTTTGACCGGAGGCAACGTGGTGGTGGGCTGGTCGGAAAAATACATCTCCAGCGGCGTTGCCGCGTTGTTGCTTTGCGCCACACCTATCTGGGTCGCATTGATCGAGGCCTGGATCCTGAAGAGCGACCGGCTCTCCGGCCGAGGCGTATTCGGCCTCGGATTAGGAACGGTGGGCATGGTGGTCCTGCTCTGGCCCAAGTTGCAGGCAACCTCCGCCCTGGGACGCATGGAGTTGTGGGCGAGTCTGGCGCTGTTCGGCGCATCCCTGAGTTGGGTGACGGGATCGTTGATCTCGAAACGCTCCAAGCTGAGTATTGATGCGTTCACCTCTACGGGATGGCAGATGCTGCTTGCGGGGCTGGTCAACACCGCACTGGCACTCGGTACCGGTGCGTTCCAGCATGTGGAATGGACCGGGAGCGCGGTCGGGTCGGTCGCCTATCTGGTGATCGGCGGATCGCTGCTCGGATTCACCGCGTACATCTGGCTGCTCGACAACGTGCCCACGGCGAAGGTGGCGACTTACGCCTACGTGAATCCGATCGTGGCCGTGTTCCTCGGCTGGCTGGTGCTGGGTGAAGTGGTCGACGGATATATCCTCGCGGGATCGGCCGTGATCATCGCCGGCGTGATCCTGGTGACTACGTCGAAGGTGCACATCGCCAAGTCGCCGGCACCGGCACGCGCCGACCTGCCTGCGTGTGAAGCCGAGGCGTAATCGCCGGGCGGATCCCTGCAACACCTCAGTTCAAGAAGGCCCGGATGGATTGCCCATTCGGGCCTTCGCCGTTACTATCGAAAGGTTGCAAAGTCGAACTATGGTACGCCTGTACAACACGCTGAGCGGCAAAGTGGAGGAGCTGCAAACGCTCTCACCCGGCGCGGTCCGCATGTATTCCTGCGGGCCCACGGTGTACGACTACGGGCACATCGGCAACTTCCGCACCTTCGTATTCGTGGACCTGTTGCGGCGTTTCCTGCGCCAAAGCGGACTGAAGCTCGACCACGTGATGAACATCACCGATGTGGATGACAAGATCATCCGCAACGCCGCCGAGCGCGGCCTGGGCGTGCGCGAATATGCCGTGAAATACGAAGAAGCGTTCCTCGAAGATATGCGCTGGCTTGGCCTGGAGCAGCCCGAGCACCTGACCCGCGCCACCGAATACATCCCGCAGATGGCGCGGTTCATCGCGCAACTCACGGCGAAAGGGCTTGCCTATAAGACCGAAGACGGCAGCTATTACTTCCGCATCGCCAAGTTTCCGGAGTACGGCAAGCTGAGCAAGAAGGATTTTGCGGGCATCGAAGTCGGGGCGCGCGTGGATGTGGATGAATACGAGAAGGACAACGCACGCGATTTCGCGCTGTGGAAATCGCCCAAGCCGGGTGAAGCCTTCTGGGAGACGGAGATCGGGCCGGGACGCCCCGGCTGGCACATCGAGTGCTCGGTGATGGCCCGCGAGATCCTGGGTGACAGTTTTGACATCCATCTGGGCGGCGAAGACCTGGTCTTCCCGCATCATGAGAATGAGATCGCACAGACCGAGTCGCTCACCGGCAAGCCGATGGCGCGCTTCTGGCTGCATTGCCGCTTCCTGCTGGTCGAAGGCGAGAAGATGTCAAAGAAGCTGGGCAACTTCTACACCCCGCGCGACCTGCTGCTGATGGGACACAAAGCCTCGGCGATCCGCTACCTGCTCACGTCCGTCCCCTACACCAAGCAGTTGAACTTCACCTTCGATGGCTTGAAGCAGGCGGCACATTCGGTCGAGCGGTTGCGCACCCTCAAAAACCGGCTGGAAAAGGGGAAATTCCCGGCGGGCAGTAATCCGAAGATGGCGGAACTGGCCTCCGCAACGAAATCAAAGATGCGCGCCGGATTGGATGACGACTTGAACACAGCGGTCGCGCTGGGGGCGGTGTTCGATCTGGTCCGCGAAGCCAATACGGCGGCCGATGCCGGCGAGTTGAAAAAGGACGATGTGCCCGGGCTCATCGCCGCCTTGCATCGATTCGATGAAATATTCAACGTGCTCGAAGACCGAGATGGCGCGGTCACGCGCGCGGCCCTGGAATGGGGTAAGTCGGTCGGCCGGCTCACGCCCGAACAGTCTGCTCCATGGGAGAGTTCATTGAGTGACGCGCAGATCGAAGCCCTGATCACCGAACGCAACGAGGCGAAAAAGTTGCGCGACTATGCACGCTCCGACGCGCTCCGCCATCAGTTAGCGGACGCCGGCGTCATCCTGGAAGACACCAAAGACGGCGTGCGCTGGAAAAGGAAGTAACGCGCTTCTGCGGCTCAGTGCTTGTTCCCGCCGTCACGCAGCCGCGTTCCCACCAGCCAGATGTAATGCAAACCGCTGATCAATGTGAGGGCGAAGACCGCCCACAGGCTCACTTCCCTTGCGTTCGCGATCCATCCCGCGTCCACAGTCTTATCCAGCAGGACCAGCAGCGCGGCCACGATCTGCGCCAGGGTGTTGGCCTTGCCGAAGAAACTGGGCGAGAAATCGCGCAGGCTGGTGGTCATGTAGAGCAGCGCGGAGACCAGCAGGATGGCGAAGTCGCGGCACAGCACCAGGATGGTGATGCGCCACGGCACCTCATGCACCACCGCCAGCACGATAAACATAGTGCTGAGCAAAAGCTTATCGGCCACGGGATCGAGATAGTGGCCCAGCTCGGTGCGCTGGTTCATCTTGCGCGCCAGCAGGCCGTCGAGCCCGTCGCTGATCCCGGCGAGCACGAACAGTCCCAGCGCCAGGCGGAACTGGCTCTCCATCACCGCGTTGACGATGAAGGGGATGAACACCAGCCGCAGCAGCGTGAGCTGATTGGGAGCCGACTTCAACTGCCCGAGGTTCATCGCCCTCCGTCGGGCAGCAGCAATCGTGCGCTGCTGTGGCCGGTCTTGGACAGGTAACGCTCCTGCATGGAAGGGATCTCGCCGTCGCGCGCGTCCATCTCGATGCGCTCCACGCGGTGCATGGGGAAAAACACGGAATGGGCGGCGACCTCGTCGCCGGACTTCACCTGGCGGACAACATCCTCGAACGAGTTCAGGTCGAAGCCGCGCAGCGCCAATCCTGCCGGCGAGATGGCCAGCACCGCGCCCCAGTATTTTTCGCGCGGCGAGTTGAGCGTGACCATGACGATGGCGCCGGACGCAAAGGGCTCGGCGGCCTCCGCGGGCTGAGATCTCGGTCTGGTCCCGGGCTTGTGCATGTGCTACGCCGATTGTCTGACGGCGAAGCCGTTGGGCGCAAGTGCGGGGCGCGGTTTGCCCGGCCTTGGCGCAGCAGATACAATAATCACTGTCCCACCTGCCCTGTAGGCCCGTAGCTCAGTTGGTTAGAGCGCTTCCTTGACACGGAAGAGGTCGATGGTTCGAGTCCATTCGGGCCTACCATTCATTCCCATCTGGTCTTCCGTATGAGGTCCTTCGACTCGGCCTATGGCCTCGCTCAGGATTTCGGCTGGCGGCTCCCGTTCCC
>JACPNP010000025.1:0-1044 GCA_016185365.1 Terriglobales bacterium | reverse complement strand
GTCTTCCGTATGAGGTCCTTCGACTCGGCCTATGGCCTCGCTCAGGATTTCGGCTGGCGGCTCCCGTTCCCCTTCACTCCGTTCCGGGTCCCTCACGCCGCCAATGCGCCTCAAGTTCGAGTCCATTCGGGCCTACCATTCATTCCCATCTGGTCTTCCGTATGAGGTCCTTCGACTCGGCCTATGGCCTCGCTCAGGATTTCGGCTGGCGGCTCCCGTTCCCCTTCACTCCGTTCCGGGTCCCTCACGCCGCCAATGCGCCTCAAGTTCGAGTCCATTCGGGCCTACCACTATTCCCCGAACTTCTCCGTTCATGAGGTCCTTCGACTCGGCCTGCGGCCTCGCTCAGGATTTCGGCTGGCGGCTCCCGCGGATCAAAACGGATCAAAACCTTTTCACCGCGAAGGTCGCAAAGTAAAATCCAAAACAATCCAGCCACAGTCTCGGAGTCGCGCAGCGACGACATACCGGATGGCCCCGCACGTAAGTGCGGGGTAAGTGTTCAAAATCAAGTTCGGAGTCGGCTTCGGCCGACGGCACGGCTGAAGCCGTGCCTTTTCAAAGACCGGTTTCGCCGGGGCTGAAGCCCAGACATTACGGGCGCCTTGTTCACCGGGCTAAAGCCCGGTGCTTCCACCGAACATCAAAATCGAACCGCGGATCGGATCAGTTCTGATCTGACTTTGTTTGTGTGGCACAGAAGCCTGCCCTGAGCGCAGCCGAAGGGCCCTCGGCTGTGGCAGACGGCTGCACCCCTTCCCCTCACCCTAGGCTAAAGAGCTGAAAACATTGGGCAATTCCGGAACATGCCTTGCAAAGAGCTCAAAACAGGCGGTTTAGAGGTAAAGAGCTCAAGACAAAGGCTTTAGCTCTTCGGTTCAATCTGTCAAGGATGTGCCCGGTCTGTACCTGGGGGATATCCCCACCCCCTCCCCCTGTTGTGCAAAATCAATAGGTTACAGACGGGATATCCCCTTAGCTCCTTGTCAAGAAAGGAGTTAAGAGGGTGATATGCCGTTTGGCGTGCAGTTCAGCTATCGGCCT
>JACPNP010000042.1 GCA_016185365.1 Terriglobales bacterium | reverse complement strand
AGCGGGCGGAGATCCAGATCTGTTGCACCGGCGCATTCGGCGTGATCACAAACTTCGCCTTGGGCGATTCGAACGCGATGTGCAGGACGCCGGCATTCTCCTCCACCTCGAATTCGCCCTCTTCCTCGGCGGCGATCAGGCGCTTTTTCAGCGTCTCGATCGAATGCTCGGCCTTGCGCCGGAATTCCTGGTCACTCATACACGTCTCGCTCAGTCCCTTGGCTAGAAGGGGATGTCCTCATCGGTGATCTGCGTGCTCTGGGCAAAGTCCTCGGGCGGGGCCTTCTGCTCGAACCCGCTGCCCCCGCCGCGCGAACTGCTCTCACCGTCGCCGTCGCGCTTGCCCCCGATCATGATCAGGTCGTTGGCGATGATCTCCGTCATGTACTTCTTCTGGCCGGTCTCTTTGTCGTCCCAGGAGCGGGTGGAGATGCGTCCCTCGATGTACACCTGGCGGCCCTTCTTCAGGTACTCCGCCGCCACCTCCGCCGTCCGCTGCCAGCACACGATGTTGTGCCAATCGGTGCGTTCCTTCCACTCTCCGCTTTGTTTGTCCTTGTATCGTTCATTGGTGGCCATGGAGAACTTCGCCACCGGGGTGCCCTGCGGTGTGTACTTCAACTCCGGGTCCCGGCCCAATGTGCCCAGCAGGATCACTTTATTCACACTTCTCGACATACGGTCCTTTCATGCTCCAAAAAAAATACGTACTGAACGCCACACTATACCAGCCGCGCTATCGAGTGTCACCCGGCCCTGTGGAAGAAAGGGAAGGCCTCCACGCCATCGGGGACCTTGGCTTTTGGTTTTCGGCATACCACTGTCAACGGACTTGGCGAAAAAGAGCACGGCTTTAGCCGTGCGCTCCCGGCTCCCCAAAAAGTAGGAATTCCGACCAGCTCAGAGTCGGCTTCAGCCGACGGCACGAATTATCTTTGCTTTCAATCGGTAATCACAGATCCGCGATCTAAAATGAATCTCGATCCCGTACTTCCGCAGTTCGGCACTTCCGCAATCCGCTGCACGCACGACCCAAAGCTTATAACGACATCCCCCTTGACATCTGAACCGGTTCAAATCATGATATGAACATGTTCAAGTCAACCGCCGCCACCCCCAAGTCCGAGGCCACCCGCCGCCACATCCTGGAAACGGCCCTCGTGCTCTTCCGCGAACACGGCTTCGATGCCGTCACCATGCGCGACATCGCCGGCCATGCCCGGACCGCGCTCGGCGCGGCGTAATACTACTTCCCCGGCAAGGAAGCGCTGGTCGTGGCCTATTACCACACCGTGCAGGACGAGCACGCCCGCCGCGTCCGCGAGGCCATCGCCGCCGCCCCGCGCCGGCTCAAGTTGCGCGACCGTCTGGGCATCGTCATGCACTCCAAGATCGACATCATCCTGCACGACCGCAAACTGCTCGGCGCTCCTTTCCGCTACACCGGCATCCCCGGCCATCCGCTCTCGTTCCTGGGCAAAGGCACGGCCGACATCCGTCAGCAAAGCATCGGCCTCTTTTCCGAGGTCATCGCCGCCGAAGACCTGCCCCGCGACATGCGCGAGTCCCTGCCCATCGCCCTCTGGGCGTTGCACATGGGCCTGATGCTGTACTTTCTCTACGACGACTCCGTCGGCGTGGCCAGTACACGCAAGCTGATCGACCACTCCCTCGACCTCACCGACACCTTCCTCCGCCTGGCCAGATCGCCGTTGCTCAAACCTTTCCGCTCCCGCGTCCTAACCATCCTCCGCGAAGCCGAACTGATGAGCTAGGAGAGTCTGTCTATGCCGGACGACGAAGCGATGAACGAGACCCACGCCGGGATTTGGATCGCATTTCTTGCCGGGATGATGGTTTGCGCGATCATGCTTCATCCGCGCCCGGCCAGGGAGAGCGCCGGGCCTGATCAGGCCTTTACTGCCGGCTGGGTCTCAGACTATTTTCGCGGGGAATTTCTCTGAGCCGGATCGCTCATGCGGGGAACCACTGGTACAGCATCAGGTACACCAGTACTCCGGTCGCCGATACATACAGCCAGATCGGATACGTCCACGCAACAATGCGCCGGTGCGCCGCCCGGTCATCGCGCAACCCGCGCCGCACCGCCGTGATCACCAGCGGCACCACCGCCGCGGCCAGCACAGTGTGCGACCCCAGGAGCGCGAAATAGAACCAGCGCACAACTCCTTCACCCTGGAATCGGGTAGGCTGCCCACCCCGCACCGCGAAGTGGTAATAGAGGTAAGAGATGAGGAATAGCGACGACGTTCCCACCGCCCCCAGCATCGCGTTACGGTGTGCCTTCACCCATCGCTTCGCGATGAACACCCGCGCCGCCAGGATCAGCACCGTGCTGGCCGCATTCAGCGACGCATTGATGGCAGGTAGGTTTGTTTCGCTCAAAGGTTTTGATCTACCGACTACTGACTACCGACTACTGACTACCGACTACTGACTACCGACTACTGACTACCGACTACTGACTACCGACTACTGACTACCGACTACCGACTACTGACTACCGACTACCGACTACCGACTACCGACTACCGACTACCGACTACCGACTACTGACTACTGACTACTGCCGGCGGTTCGCGATCCAATACGCAACGGTGAAAACTAAAGCGCAAAACACTCCCAGCACCGTCAGCGACGTGCCCAGCACGAACTCACTGTGCATCGCCGGGAACAGCGCCACCCGCAACGCCTCCACGCCATACGTCAGCGGATTCGCCTGCATGAGCATGCGCACCCAACCCTGCGCTCCCGTCAAAGGGAACAACGCGCCGGAAAGCATCCACAGCGGGATCAGGAACAGATTGATCACGCCGTGGAACGCCTGCGCCGAATCCATGCTCCACGCCACGGCGAATCCCACCGCGGTCAGGGCAAATCCCGTCAGGAACACGATCGCCGCCACCAGCAATAACTGGGTCAGGCCGAACTTCACGCCCACGAACGGCGCCAGCGCCAGGAATAACAGCCCCTGCACCGCCGACAACGTCGTGCCCCCCAGCACCTTGCCCAGCACCACGCTCGCGCGGTGGATCGGCGCCGCCATCACCGAGAGCAGGAATCCCTCGCGCCGGTCCTCGATCACACTCATCATCGTGAAGATCGAGGTGAACAGCACGATCATGATCATGGTGCCGGGGAAAAAATATTCCAGATAATTCTGCGGTGGCTCGGCCCCGTGCGCGCGGAACGAATTGCCGAATCCGCCGCCCAGCAGCAGCCAGAACAACAGGGGCGAGGCGACCACGCCCACCACCCGCGTCCGCTGGCGGTAGAAACGCACCATCTCCCGCGACCACAGCGTGTACGCCGGCAACAATATCCCGGTCTGTGCCTGTTCATTCATCCCATCACTCGTGTGGCCCAGCCGTCCCCGTCTGTGTTGATCTTAAACCGTGTGGCACAGCCGTCCCCGTCTGTGTTGATCTTGAACCGTGTGGCATAGCCGCCCCCCGGCTGTGTTGAGCTTGAACCGTGTGGCACAGCCGTCCTCGGCTGTGTTGAGCTTGAACCGTGTGGCATAGCCGCCCCCGTCTGTGTTGATCTTGAACCGTGTGGCACAGCCGTCCTCGGCTGTGTTGAGCTTGAACCGTGTGGCACAGCCGCCCCCGTCTGTGTTGAGCTTGAACCGTGTGGCCCAGCCGTCCTCGGCTGTGTTGAGCTTGAACCGTGTGGCACAGCCGTCCTCGGCTGTGTTGAGCTTGAACCGTGTGGCACAGCCGTCCTCGGCTGTGCCGGATGCCTCAAGTTCGCGAAGCGAACGTGGGTGCCCTTGATTTTCAATTCCTCGATTACCCGATTACCGGATTACTCAATCACCCGCTCTTCCCATCTCCCTCACTCCAGAAGCGATGTCCCGTCTTCCGTATGAACACGTCTTCCAGCGACGGCTTGCTCACGGTCACACTCACGATCTCATCCGGATATTTCTCCGCCAGTTGTGCGCCGAATCGGTGACCAAGCTCTGTCTCGAATCGCAGCCGGTTTCCCACCCGGACAGCTTTCACCCCGAACCCCTTCTCCAGCGGGACGGAAAACGCTTCCGCATCGCGTACTTCCAGCTCGACGACGTCGCCGCCGATCTCCGCTTTCAGCTCCGCGGGCGTGCCCAGCGCCACTAGACGGCCCTCATGCAGGATCGCCAACCGGTCGCAGCGTTCCGCCTCTTCCATCAAATGCGTGGTGATCAAAACGCTGGTGCCTTGCGCATCGCGCAGCGCTGTCAGATACTTCCACAGATCGATGCGCGCCCCGGGATCCAGGCCGGTGGTCGGCTCATCCAGCAGCAGCACTGCCGGCTTGTGCATCAATCCCTTGGCCAGTTCCACGCGGCGCTGCATGCCGCCGGAAAACTTCTCTACCCACTCATGCGCCCGCTCGGACAGGCCAACTCGCTCCAGCATCTCCCGCACCCGTTCCTGTAGCGCCACACCGCGCATACCGTAGAGATGACCCTGATGCCGCAGGTTCTCCGCCGCGGTCAGTTTCACGTCCACGCTTTTTTCCTGGAACACCACGCCGATCTGCCGCCGCACGCGGTAGGGTTCGGTGCGTACGCTCGCGCCCATGATCCGCGCATCGCCTTCGCTGGGCAGCATCAGAGTGGAAAGGATGCGGAAGAGCGACGTCTTGCCGCTGCCGTTCGGCCCTAGCAGACCGAGGACCTCGGAGTGATTCACTGTGAACGAGACTCCGCTCAGGGCCGTGCGTTCCCCATACCGGTGCGTGATCCCCTCCACCGCGATCGCGGCCGCGCGTTCCTGCGTCGGTGCTTCCGCAGCGTGTGCTGTGCTCGTCGCCATCAGCGCACCGCTCCATTCAGCACCAACAGGCCCAGCAGCAGCGGGAGATACACCACACTCGCCTGGATAAGTTCCCGCGCTTCTTTCTTCGACGCCGCCGACGTGGGCGGCTGCTGCAACAGCGCCAGTCGGAACCCGAACACCAGATACACCGCGCCCAACACCGTCGCGCCGAACAGATAGATCCATCCACCCATGTTCAGGAAGAAGGGGATGAGGCTCACGGGCACAAGCGCCAATCCATAGAACAGGATCTGCCGCACCGTGGATTTTCCATCCGGCTCCACCACCGGCAGCATCATGATGCCGCCGCGCTCATAGTCCTCGCGGTACAGCCACGCAATCGCAAGAAAGTGAGGGAACTGCCAGAAGAACATGATGGCGAAGAGCGCCAGCGACTCCCACTCCAGGCTGCCGCGCACCGCGGTCCAGCCCAGCAGGGCCGGCATCGCGCCCGGAAATGCGCCCACCAGCGTGGAATGCGGCGTGCGCATTTTCAGCGGCGTGTATACATATCCGTAGAACAGGCACGTCACCAGCGCCAGAGCGCCGGTCAACGGATTCGCCATCCACGCCAGCAGGCCCGCGCCAAAGGCCGTCACGCCCCATCCCCACAAGTGCGCTTCCATCAGACTCATGCGACCCGCGGGCAGGGGACGGTTCTTTGTCCTCAACATGCGCGCATCCGGCGCGCGCTCCAATACCTCATTCAGTGCCGCCGCTCCGGCTGACACCATGCCCACGCCGATCAGCGTGGCCAGTAATTTCCAGGAAAAATAGGTCGCGCCGGACTTGCGCGCGGAAAGGAAATATCCCGCCCAGGCGGTGAGTACCACCAGGGTGGTCACGCGGATCTTGAACAGCCGCGCCAGATCGCTCAGTTTGGATACGGATTCCGTGGGGACATACTGTCCCCCCACGGTGATCGTGGGCGCCACACCCCGGACCGTGTCGTCCTTGATCGGGGCTGACCCATCCAGCGGATTCGCTGTCGGTGTGACTTTGCTCATGCCGCCGCCGCTTTCTCCGCGCGCACACTGTCCCCGCGTGCCGGAAGCGTATGACGGTACGCCTGCACCGCCAGCAGGAAACAATGGGCCAGGAGCAATGCTCCTACCGCGACGTGGCCCACCGTGGTCAGCACCATGCTCAGTTGTGGCTGGACCGCGTCCCGTCCCCACTCCACCCGCGTCAAGTACGCGCCAAATCCCAGCAGGATCTGCAAGAACAACAACCCGAGGATGGAGCTGGCCGCCGCTTTGATCGGCCGGATCGTGCCGAATCCCGAGAGCGCACGCACCGAAAGCCGGATCAGCAGGCCGGTCGCGGCCACCGCGCCGATGACGTGAGGCAGAAAATGCATCCCTTGATGCCGGAACCCCGCTCCCAGGAACAACTGCACATAGACGACTGCGATGCCCGCCATGCTTAAGACCCTCAGGGAAACACTGCCGCCGTCCTCCACCGGTGACGGTTCTGCGTCCAGCCACCGCCGCGAAGCGAACACCGCCATCAGCATCGTCAAAGAGAAAAACGTCTGCGCCGCCATCGCGTGCAGTGTCGAGACCCACCACGGCAGCAGCATCAACACCGTGAGCCCGCCCAGCACGCCCTGCACCATCACCAGTCCCAGCATCGCCCAGGCCAGCTTGCGCATCCATGCGCGCGTTTCGGCCCGTTGCGTCCACACCGCCAGAACGATCGTGAGGAATCCCACGAACTGTGCCACCATCCTGTGGCCGTGCTCGTATTTCACGCCGCCCACCATCGGCGGGATCTTCACCCAGTTTCCGAAGCTGGTCGGCCAGTCCGGGACCGCCAGGCCCGCGTCATTGCTGGTCACCAAGGCTCCGGCGACGATCAATAGGAATGTGCAGGCGGTCAGGAAGATAGTGAACCGGTGGTAATGGGCGTTGTACATGGAAGAAAGAGGGGTCCGGCCCGCGCGCTCAGTCGTTCATCGCGCCTCGCACCGCCGAACACTTGATTCTAACAGGGAGAAATACTTGCGGGTGGCACAGCCGCCTGCCCTGAGCAAAGTCGAAGGGCCCGCGGCTGTGTTGAAAATTGATTGTGTGGCACAGAAGCCTGCCCTGAGCAAAGTCGAAGGGTCCTCGGCTGTGTTGAAAAATGATCGTGTGGCACAGAAGCCTGCCCTGAGCAAAGTCGAAGGGCCCGCAGCTGTGTTGATTTTGAACCGTGTGGCACAGAAGCCTGCCCTGAGCAAAGTCGAAGGGTCCTCGGCTGTGCGATTTACAGCCACCACCCCGCGCGAAGTCGAAGGACCCAGGCTGCGCGCTTTTGCTTTTCAATTACCGATTACCCGATTACCCGATATGTCTGTCATTCCGAGCGAGGAGCTTTAGCTCCGAGTCGAGGAATCCCTTTGTTGCCGAAGTCGTTCCGGGATACGCTTTTGCCTTTCAATTACCGATTACCCGATTACCCGATATGTCTGTCATTCCGAGCGAGGAGCTTTAGCTCCGAGTCGAGGAATCCCTTTGTTGCCGAGGTCGTTCCGGGACACGCTTTTGCTTTTCAATTACCCGATTACCCGATGAATCACCGCGCTACTTCACTCCAAACTCAAACCCCACGCTCTTCGTCTCCTTCGCCCCTATGCTCACCCTGGTCGTCTGTTCGCCCAGCTTCTCATGCACCGCTGCCAGTGTGTACTCCCCGGGGGGCAGTCCCCGGATCGCAAACTTGCCATCCGGGCCGGTCACGGCAAAGAACGGATGTGCCGAGACATTCACGTACGCCTTCATCCACGGGTGCTGGTTGCACTTCACCACCATCATCACCTCCGGCTGCGCGAACACCTTGTCGATCGGCGCTCCCTTGGGCGACTGCGACACGTTCCACGGCGCGACCTTCGATTGCGCATTCACGTTGTGCAACGCCGGATCAGAGTTAAGGATGTGAAGTGTCTGTCCGATCATCAAGGCGAGCACGTGCGGCGCATAGCGGCATCCGTTCTGGTCGAGCGCGACTGCTTCCTTCGGGGACTCAAACCGCGCTCCTGCCAACGGCGCCTCTTTGACGTAGACATACACATTCGCCAGCTTGCCGTTCGCAACCTCATACGCCTGGCTGCGGTTCGGCGTCACATTGCCGAACACACAGGCGGGGTCCTGCGACATATCGATCGATTCTGGTTTCGGCGGCACGCCTTTGAATGTGATCACGCCTTCGACTGCGCCCGCCGTGGCCGGGTCGACTTTCATCAGCGGTTTCTCCGCTTTTTGACTGGATGCCGCAGGCGCTGCGCTTTTCTCTCCGCAGCCGGCCAGGAGGAATAGGAGCGTGGCCAATAAGAGGGACAATGATGCACGTTTCATACACAACAGGATACCAATGGCACAGCCGCGCCCTCGCTTTTGATTTGTCATCCCCACTGTAGCGCCGGCGTCTCGCCGGCTGTGGCGAGGGCGTCCCGCCCTCGCACACCGCGTCATGGGTGTTTCATCCCGAGTAGATCCCACTGCAGCCGGGCGCACTCGAGGGACCTTGGGGTTGCTCTTCAATTTCACGATTACCCGATTTCCAAATTACCCGATGAGTCTGTCATCCCGAGCGTAGCGAGGCGCATTGCGCGCGGCGAAGCCGGGGGCTCTTGGTGCTGCTTATGATTCTGCTCTTGGTCCTGTTTTTGATTCTGCTTTTGATTCGGTTTTTAAATTTCAAATTACCCGATTACCGAATTTGCAATCTCCTTCGTCTCGCCGGCTGTGGCGAGAGCATCTTGCTCTCGCACACAGATCGGGCGCGGCCTTGGCCGCGCCCTTCGAAAAACCAACAACCGGAAACTAGGTCTTCGACTCCACCAGTTTCCCCGCCATGGTTTCCACCACCGCGTCGGCAAAGTCGCTGGTGCCCGCCGTCCCGCCCACATCGCGTGTCAACCGGTCCTTGCGCTTGCGATAGACGAACTCCAGTGCATTCTGCACCTGGTCCGCCGCGTCTTCTTCCTTGAAGTGGCGCAGCATCAGCACCGCCGATTGCAGCAGGGCCGTGGGGTTGGCGATGTTCTTGCCCGCAATGTCGGGCGCCGAGCCGTGCACCGCCTCGAACATGGCCGCGAATTCGCCCAGGTTCGCGCTGGGCACCAGGCCCAATCCGCCCACGAACGCGGCGCACAGGTCGCTGATGATGTCGCCATAGAGGTTCGGCGTCACCAGCACGTCGTACTGATAAGGATTGGTCACCAACTGCATGCAGGTGTTGTCGATGATGTGCTCGGCGTACGTGATCTCGGGATACTGCTTGGAGACGTCCCGGCAGCAGCGCAGGAACAGGCCGTCGCTCATCTTCATGATGTTGGCTTTGTGGATGGCGTGCACCTTGCCCCGCTTGTAGCGCCGCGCGAACTCGAACGCGAACCGCGCGATGCGCATCGAGCTTTTTTCCGTGATGATCTTCAGGCTTTCCACCACCCCCGGCACCACCTCATGCTCGATGCCGACATACTCGCCTTCCGTGTTCTCCCGCACGATCACCAGGTCCACGCCCGGATAGCGTGTGGGGATTCCTGGAAGGTTCTTGATGGGGCGGTAGTTGGCGTACAGTTCGTATTTTTTACGCAGCATCACGTTGATGCTGGCGAATCCGCCGCCGATCGGCGTCGTCACCGGCCCCTTCAGCGCCACCTTGGTCCGCTCGATGGACTCATACGCCGCCCGGGGCACATACTCCTTGTACTTCTCGAACGCCTCCGCGCCCACGGCAAATTCTTCCCATTCGAACTTCAGTCCGGTCGCCTCCAGGATGCGTACTACGGCCTTCGACACCTCCGGCCCGATCCCGTCTCCCGGTAGCAATGTGACCTTATGTGCCATAGTTTCAGTCGTTCACAAACAGGATATGAAGTATTGATTCATGTCCTGTATCGTACCGCCCGCGCCTGCCCTGAGCGAAGTCGAATGGGTCTCGCCGGCTGTGGCGCGGGCATCTTGCCCGCGCTTATTTCTTTTTCTTCGTCGTCCCCGCCTGCTCCTTCGTGTTCAACAGGCCTTCCAGCTCCTGCCGGAACTCGTTCACATCCTTGAAATCGCGGTACACCGACGCGAACCGGATATACGCCACCTTGTCCAGCGCCTTCAATTTTTCCATCATGAACTTGCCGATCTCCGCCGACGACCTCTCCCGCTCCGGCGAGTCGATCACGTACACTTCCACCTCGTTCACGATCTGCTCCAGCTTGCCCATCGAGACCGGACGCTTCTCGCACGCCCGCAGCAGCCCGCTCAACACCTTCTGCCGCTCGAACTTCTCCCGGCGCCCGTCCTTCTTGACCACCATGTAAGGGATCTCATCGATGCGCTCATAGCTGGTGAATCGGCGCTCGCACTTCAAGCACTCGCGCCGCCGCCGGATCGACTCGCCTTCCTTGCTCTCGCGCGAGTCCACCACTTTGTCTTCCATGTGACCGCAGAACGGACACTTCATCGTTTTTCTTCAGGGGGCTGGGATGACAACTGACGATTGTATCAGGCAGGGAATTGGGCATTTAGGCAAAGACTTGTCATTCCGAGCGAGGCGGCTGATTTTGCCGCCGAGTCGAGGAATCCCTTTGTTGCCGAGATCGCTCCAGGACTCGGGTTTGCCTTTCAATTGCCTGATTACCCGATTACCAAATTTGCAATCTCATTGTCACTTGTCATCCCGAGCGGGGCCGAGCGCAGCCCGGGCTCTTGATGCTGCTCTTGATTCCGCTTTTGATTCGGTTTTCAAATTACAAATTACCCGATCACCAAATTTGCAATCTCATTGTCACTTGTCATTCCGAGCGGGGCCGAGCGCAGCCGGGGCTCTTGATGCTGCTCTTGATTCCGCTTTTGATTCGGTTTTCAAATTACAAATTACCCGATTACCAAATTTGCAATCTCATTGTCACTTGTCATTCCGAGCGAACAGCTTCAACCCGGTAGCCCTGGGCTTCAGCCCAGGGTGAGCGAGCAACGCGAGCGAAAAGAGGAATCCCTTTGCTATCGGCACCAGCACGAGTGCCGCCTTTGCATTTCCTGACTACTGACTACTGTCCCTCGCCTCTTCCGCCTCCTTCTCCATCTTCACCAGCGACACATGCTCCGCTCGCGCCAGCACCAGCCCCAGCGGGACGATGGCCACGAACGTGATCAGCCACAGCATGATGCCGCAGCTCAAGGCCAGTTCCTTGGGGATCAGGAACACATTCTCCATCACGCTGATGGTTCCCAGTTGCGAACCGCCGCCCACCACCGGCAGTTGCAGCAGCGATCCGGCGATGCTGGCGCTCATCACCAGCAGTACGTGGGCGATGGTCATGCCCCGCAACGGATCGGGATACGCGTGGGTCACGGCCACATAGGCCACCGCGATCACCAGCCAGATCATTACGCTCAATCCCATCAATTGCATAAAACTCGTCAGGTCATGGATGGTGTGCAATCCCTCGCTGAACATCCGTATCTTGTGTCCCACGGATGCTCCGAAACGCGGCGCCATGCCCCCGATCGCGCGCTCGACGAACCCCGCCACGGCGTCGCCGCTCCGCCATACCAGGTAGAGGAACACCACCATGCCGGCCACGACAAAACACAATCCGATGCCGGCCAGCCGGAATTGCGCATAATGCGGCAGCAACGCGAGCGACCGCGAGAACAACAGGTCTAGCGTGAGCAGCAGTGTGAAGCATCCGATGTCGAACACCCGCTCCACCGCCAGCACCGCCACTTGCGAGGAGAAACTGAGCCCGAACTTGCGCGCCAGGATATAAGGCCGGACCAGGTCGCCCGGCCGGCCCAGGATGGCCAGGCCCGCGAACCCGATCACCATGCTGGACATCAGGCTGCTCGCCCGCACCGCCTTCACCGGTCGCAACATCACCGCCCAGCGCACCGCCCGCAGATAATAGGTGAAGTAGATCAGCAACGCCGCCGCCAGCAGGTCCAGCTTGTTGGTCTGCCGTGTCTGCGCCCAGAACGTGACCCAATCGAAATTCCGCCAGGTGCGGAATTGCAGATAGGCCAGCGCCGCCAGCGCCGCCACCACCAGGATCAGTGCGAATGATCGCTTCTTATTCATTGATGAGAAGTACGAGGATAGGGGATTACTCACGTATTGTCATCCGTGTGGCACAGCCGCCCCCGGCTGTGTTGATCTTGAACCGTGTGGCACAGAGCCTGCCCTGAGCAAAGTCGAAGGGCCCCCGGCTGTGCGTATTTCGTTGTTGCCTTTGCCTTTCATTTACCCGATTACCTGATTTCCAAATTACCCGATGAATCCATCATTCCGAGTGAGGGGCTTCAGCCCCGAATCGAGGAATCCCTTTGGTGCCGCAGATCGCTTCTGGTATCCGGATTCGTCTTGACTGCCTACCACCTGCAAAAGCTGGGGTCAAAGTTTCTCTGGAAACCGGCCCAAGACCTCGACGCTGGATGCAGGCGGCTGGAAGCGAGTCGCTGTTTTTCTGATAGCTGGAAGCTGACAGCCGGCGGCTGCCGTTATAATGTCCCTCTTGAAGCCTGAGCCCAGGAGACCCTATGGCCACACCTGTCCTTGCCTTTGCCCAGATCGCGAATGAATGTGAGGCCGAAGGCCTGACCGTGCACAATGCCGAGCGCATCGCCGCGGAGATCGCCAAGACATTCTCCGTGCACGGCGACGAAGTGGCCGTCCTCCAGCTGCAGCGCGCCAACCTGCATTTCGTCTATCCCTCCAAGCTCCAGAACATCGGCAGCATCCCGCTGAACACCGCCGGCTCGGTGGCCGCGCGCACCGCCAACTCCAAGCGCGCCGAGGCCATCAACAACTTTGCCCAGACCAAGCACGCCAGCGTGTTTGAAGCGGTCGATCTGGCCGCCAAGCAGAAAGCCGTGATCGGCGCGCCCAAGGAAGACAAGCAGGCCCACATCATCCAGAAGCTGATGACCGTCCCGGTCGTCGGCGCCGCCGGCGTGCTTGGCGTGATCCAGGTCTGCCGCAAGGGAAAGTCCGCGCCCGAATCCGGCGCCGACTTCAGCCCCGCCGACATCCAGCGCCTGGTACAGATCGCCACCACCTTGGCCAAGTGTTTCAAGTAACCGGATTCCACGTGGCACAGCCGCCCCCGGCTGTGTTGATCTTGAACCGTGTGGCACAGCCGTCCCCGGCTGTGTGTGTGTTATTGGTTTCCTGATTCTGCAGTTCCGCAGTTTGCAATCTCAAAATTCACCGAATGGTTCAGGAATTGTTTACTCTGGTAGCTGGCCTCTGGCAGCTGGCTGCGGCCTCTGAATGAAACTCCTCATCGCCCTCTATCATCCGTTCAGTCTCTGGACCGCACCTGCGTGGTTCGATGAGCGCCTGCGCCAGGACTTTCCCGATCTCACCATCGTCCGCCTGCCCGGCGCGAAGTATGAAGGCTTCGAGCGTGAACTCGACGATGCGGACGTCCTTCTCGGCTGGTCGCTGAAGCCGGAGCAATTCGCGCACGCCAAAAAACTTCGCTGGATCCACTCGCCTGCCGCTGCTGTTCATCAACTCATGTATCCGGAGATGGCCGCCGGCCCCGTTGTGATCACCAACGCCCGCGCCGTGCACGCACCCGTGGTCGCCGAACACATCCTTGCGCTACTTCTGGCGCTGGCCAAGCGCCTGCCTTCGGCCATGCGCTACCAGCGGGAAAAAGTTTGGGCGCAGGAGGCCATGTGGAACGAATCGCCCACTCTGCGCGAAGCCGCGGGATCGGTGGTCTGCGTGGTGGGCATGGGCAGCATCGGCACGGAGTTCTCCCGCCGGGCGCAGGCGCTGGAGATGCACGTCGTCGCCGTGCGTGAGCATCCCGGGCGCGGCGCGGGATTCGCACAGGAGGTGGTCGGCGCCAGGGAACTGGAAACGGTGCTTCCGCGCGCTGATTTCGTTGTGCTGTGCGCGCCGGTCACCACGGCCACGCGCGGCCTGATGAACGCCGCCCGGATCGCATGTATGAAAAAGGACGCGTATCTGATCAATGTCGGCCGCGGGACGCTGATCGATGACGCCGCCCTGATCGCCGCGTTGCGTGATCGCCGGATCGCCGGCGCCGCGCTCGATGTCTTCGTCGAAGAGCCAC
This sequence comes from Terriglobales bacterium, assembly GCA_016185365.1. Lineage (GTDB taxonomy): Bacteria > Acidobacteriota > Terriglobia > Terriglobales > Acidobacteriaceae > DSPA01. The sequence goes on along the minus strand of JACPNP010000042.1, from coordinate 29,264 downwards.
TCCCGCCCGACTCGCCCTACTGGACTCTCGACAACGTGCTCATCACGCCGCACACCGCCGCTCTTACGGACAAGCTCTGGGAGCGCCACTATCGCCTGGTCTCGGAAAACCTCCGCCGTTTTCTCGCCCGCCAGCCGCTTCTTTATGTGGTCAACAAACAAAAAGGATATTGAATGATTGCATCCATGGGGTGAAGCAGAAAGCTTGTGCAAAATGTCATTCCGAGCGAGTAGGTTCAACCCGGTAGCCCTGGGCTTCAGCCCAGGGTGAGCGAGCAGCGCGAGCGAAAAGAGGAATCCCTTTGTCGCCGAGATCGCTCCAGGACTCGGGTCTGCCTTTCAATTACCCGATTACCCGATTTCCAGATTACCCGATGAGTTTGTCATCCCGAGCAAGCGGCGCGAACGCGCCGCGCGCCGAGGGACCTCGGGGTTGATTTTCAATCTCCCGATTACCCGATTTAGGATTCTCAATGCCTCTCTAAAGTCCTTCCACCGCCGCTTCCACGCTGGGGAACAGCATGAACACGGACTCCAGCTTCGTCATCTTGATCACTTGGTCCACAAATCCCTGCGCTCCGGCCACCCGCAGGTCGCCGCCCGCGGCGCGTGCCTTGCCCGAGGCCATTGCCAGGATCCCCAGGCCCGCGCTATCGATCCGGTCCACGTTACTCACGTCCAGCACCACATGCTTGGCGCCCTCCGTGAACAGCTTGTCGATCTCCCACTCCAGCTCCTGGCTGCTGCGTCCCAGCGTGACTCGTCCATTCAGTTTGAGCACCATCGTGCCCGGTTTCGCCTCTTGCCGTTCGATCTGCAGCAGCATGGCTTCTCCTCGATGTTTCGGATGTTCGGCGCCGTACTCCGTCACGCGGGCCGTTGGAAGTGCGTCCCGGCATGATAAGCAGCAGCTTACCCGGGGTCAACCGGGAAGTACCGGCAAGCTGGGTCCCTGCCATGAGCCTCCCAACAGCTCGGCGACAGACAGGCACACACCGTGGCCCGAAGGGCGTTTGAAAATAGCCCGGCACGAGAGTGCCGGGAACCTGTGCCAATAGGATCCGAGTCCCGCAGGGACGACTGAAACGCCCATTGTTTTACACTGGTTTCATGGATGCACTGCACATCTGGAAGAACATGGGCGACGCGCGCCGCCTGCAAGCGGCCACCGCGTTCTACTCGGACCCAGCCCTCGCCGACTACCACCGCGCGGCCGACACCTTTCTCGCCCGTCTAAAGAACTTCCGCCCGCAATTCATCCGCAAGCTGCCCGCCGAAAAACGCGCCTCCTATCTTGCCACCGCGCCGCTGGGCCTGGAGCTGGCCGCCCAGCTCATCGTCAGTTATCACTTCGCCCATCAGCGCGCCATGATGGCCGCGTTCCTCACCGGCATGAACATTCCCAATGACCAGGGCCTGATCTCTGAGGACGCCGACCTCTCGCCCCCGTCCGCGGACGCCATCGCCGCCGCCGTCACGTCTTTGCGCGCCGCCTTTCCCGCGGAAGATGTCGAGATCTACCTCCAGACGCTGCTTTCCCAAAATCCCGACACTTGGTCCGGCCTTTCGGCTTTGTTAAGGCACTGATTATTTTTCAACAACGAGGAGATGCTGCCCTGGCACGCAGGGTCTCGGCCCGTGTGGCACAGCCGTCCTCGGCTGTGCTGCATCCGAATACATGAGATCGTCGGAAACCTTTGCAATGCACCATGAACTTGTTGATGCCAATTTTCCAAGTGACGCGCGGTCATGCGGGTCACTCGAAAGTCGCGAAGCGACGACATACCGATAGCCCCGGACGTGAGTCCGGGGTAGACCTGTGAAACGGGTCCGGCACAGGATTCAATTGCTTCTTGTCTTGTGCGCAGCGCTCCTCGCATCCGCACAAAAGCCGCTCCTTTGCGCCGCCGGCCTCCGGCCGGCTGTGGCGAGGGCGTCTCGCCCTCGTCATGTCCGGGTTTGCGATCTTGCAATGTCCGGAGCAGGCCTTACACCTTGGAACGCCTGGACTTCTTCAGCTTCCTCCAATTCGCCCGCTGCTCGCTCCGGTGTCCCCGCCGGTCTTCTTTCTTGAATGCCTTCTTCTTGGCTGCCGATCCGTAGACTTCCTTCCATTTGCCGTTCTTGAAAATGATCTGATACCCACCCTTCAGGATCTGGAACGGGCGGTGCACCGTCTTCATGTGGTCGAACGTCACCGATCCCGCCTTGTGAAAGTCCTCGAAGTACGACGGATACACGAAGTCGCTCATCGGGATTCCCAGAACGTTGAAGCTCAGCGCCTCCACCGGATCGGCGCTCTCGTAGGCGTAGACGGCCTTCTCATCCGGCCCCGTGGATAGCAAGTTGATGGCCGGGTCTACCAGCATCTCCACCAGTTCATGCGACGCCGAGACGCTCACCAGCTCGTGGCTGGCCAGCGTGGTCCGCACGAACACCTTCGATTGCGGCATCCCGTCGGGCGTCAAGTCGTGGTAGGCGAGGGCGTTCTCCTCATCAGCATCATCGAGGAACACCATGGCCCATGCCCCGGCGAGGAACCCGCTGGACTTCACCAGATTGGCGGGCGTGCCCCAGACGGGCGCAACGAATTTGTTCACGTACTCTTGCATAGACTTGATCAACGTATCGAAGTTCACCCCAAGCGGCGTTTTGGCCTGATTGAAACACGCGATCTTCGGGACGCCGCCCTGGTTGAATGCGCCGAATGCTTTCCTATGTGTCTTCATTCCATACCTCCACGAAGGGAGCGCGGCTGTTCATGCTCGACCCCGCTCCACTTCCGCCCCGGACCTTAGCTCGATTGTCCGGGCTGGAACGAAAATTCGTCCGCGGGTTCCGAAAACAGAACAAGCTCCGATGGAGAGATGTTCCGGATTTGCGCATGATCGGTTGCCCAGGTGCCCCGGTCCTTTGCTCCAGCCTTGAGCCCGGTGGCCCACGGGCGCCTGCCCTGAGCGAAGCCGAATGCGCGCCGCTTTGTTCGGCGCATACCTGGGGCTTTGGGACATTGGCTCCAGCCTTTAGGCTGGAGCGGGTGGAAGGGGGCCGGCCCACCCTTTCCCAATAAACCCAGACTCGTGGTTGCCCCAACCCTTGCCGCGACTGATTTTGGAGCGACAGGGTGGGAGATTTTTTCCGTCATTCTCTGTTGGACCCGGGGCAATCCCGCCGACCAGAGGCCATGAAGCTCGCCCGGGAGCACAAAACTCCGGGGCCGATCCGCTGCTCCAATCGTTGATAAACCATTAAAATACAACAGCTTACTAATATTCACGACATCCACTTGACACAAAGGCTCCAACCTTTGCTATCATTAGCAATCAGTGGCCTTGAGTGCTAATCACTCAAGCCGCACAAGTGCTAACCGCAAGTTTTGCAGCAAGCCATCCAAATTGGACAACCTGATAAGGAGAAGTGACACATGGCAAAGTTGACACCGTTGCATGATCGCGTTTTAGTGCGTCGCGTGGAAGAAGCTGAGACCGCGCGGGGCGGCATCATCATCCCGGACACGGCGAAAGAGAAGCCGCAGGAGGGCGTGGTGGTGGCTGTGGGACAGGGCAAGCGCGAGAAGGGTGAGCGCGTGAAGCCGGACGTGAAGGAAGGCGACCGCATCCTGTTCGGCAAGTATTCCGGGAACGAAGTCCGCATCGATGACGAGGAGTTCATCATCATGCGCGAGGAAGAGATCCTGGGCGTGCTGACCGGCGCGGCCAAGCACAGCGAGAAGAAGGAACTGGCCGGTTCACGCCGGTAAGCGCACAGCCGGGGACGGCTGTGCCACACAAGATCAATCCCACATCGAGAGACACAGGAGAATAAGACATGGCTAAGCAGATCATTCATGGCGAGGACTCCCGGCAGAGCATTCTGCGCGGGGTGAACGTCCTGGCAGACGCGGTAAAGGTCACCCTGGGCCCCAAGGGGCGCAACGTGGTGATCGAGAAGAAGTTCGGTTCGCCGACCATCACCAAGGACGGCGTGACCGTGGCGAAAGAGATCGAACTGAAGGACCCCATGGAGAACATGGGCGCGCAGATGGTGCGCGAAGTCGCTTCCAAGACCAGTGATGTGGCCGGCGACGGCACCACCACGGCCACCGTGCTGGCCCAGTCCATCTTCCGCGAAGGCGTGAAGACGGTGGCGGCGGGCGCGAACCCGATGGCGCTGAAGCGCGGCATCGAGAAGGCCGTGACCGCGGTCTGCGGCACGCTGGACAAGAACGGCGAGCGCGTCAAGGGCTATCTGGACACGTTCTCCAAGCCGGTCTCCGGCGAGATGATCGCCCAGGTGGGCACCATCTCCGCCAACAACGATGAGACCATCGGCAAGATCATCGCCGAGGCCATGAAGAAAGTGGGCAAGGACGGCGTCATCACCGTGGAAGAGTCCAAGACCATGGAGACGCAGCTGGAAGTCGTGGAAGGCATGCAGTTCGACCGCGGCTACCTCTCGCCCTACTTCGTGACCGATCCGGAGCGGATGGAAGCCGTGCTGGAGAACCCCTACGTGCTGATCCATGAGAAGAAGATCAGCTCGATGAAGGACCTGCTGCCGCTGCTGGAGCAGATCGCCAAGTCGGGTTCGCCGCTGCTCATCATCGCCGAGGACGTGGACGGCGAGGCGCTGGCCACCCTGGTGGTCAACAAGCTGCGGGGCACGCTGCACGTCTGTGGCGTGAAGGCGCCGGGCTTCGGCGACCGCCGCAAGGCCATGCTGGAAGACATCGCCATCCTGACCAACGGCAAGGCCATCACCGAGGACCTGGGCCTGAAGCTGGAGAACGTGAAGCTAGAAGACCTGGGCCGGGCGAAGAAGATCACCATCGACAAGGACAACACCACCATCGTCGAGGGCAAGGGCAAGGCCAATGCGATCGAAGGCCGGGTGAAGGAGATCCGCGCCCAGATCGACAAGACCACCAGCGACTACGACCGCGAGAAGCTCCAGGAACGCCTGGCCAAGCTCGTGGGCGGCGTGGCGGTGATCAAGGTGGGCGCGGCGACCGAGACCGAGATGAAGGAAAAGAAGGCCCGGGTCGAGGACGCCATGCACGCCACCCGCGCGGCCGTGGAAGAGGGCATCGTCCCCGGCGGCGGCGTGGCCCTGGTGCGCTGCATCCCGGCCATTGACAAGCTGAAGCTGGAAGGCGATGAGGCCATCGGCGCGAACATCGTGAAGCGCGCCATGGAAGAGCCGCTGCGCCAGATCGTGGCCAATGCGGGCGAAGAAGGCGCCATCATCGTGGGCAAGATCCGCGACTCGAAGGACACGGCCTTCGGCTACAACGCCCAGACCGACGAGTTCGAAGACCTGGTCAAGGCCGGCGTCATCGACCCCACCAAGGTCACGCGCACCGCGCTGCAGAACGCGGGCTCCATCGCCGCGCTGATGCTGACCACGGAAGCCCTGGTCTGTGAGCTGCCGGAGAAGAAGGAAGAAATGCCGGCTTCGGGCGGACACGGCGGCATGGGCGGAATGTACTAAGAACAGTCGTTGGTCGTTAGTCGCAGGTCGTTGGCCAAAGGCAAAAGCAGAGGCAAGGCTTTAGCCGGTGGGCGTTAGGCGTTAGCTAAATCAACGGCAACACCAAAAGCAAAAGCAAGACCAAGCGCCCCGCAGCGATGCGGGGCGCTTTTTTGAACCACGAAGGTCACGAAGGAAATCTGGGGACTTGAACACAGAGGGCACGGAGAAAGGCAAGGCCATGGATGGCATGGAGGAACAGGGATCGCGAAGTCGCGCAGCGACGAAACTTATGTAGCCCGGCACGTCAGTGCCGGGAAGGATGTGAGTCTTAGATCGAGTCCACTTTAGGGGACGGCACAACAACAGAGGTCGAGACGTGTCGTCCCTGAAGGGACTCATCTGTACTGGTAGGCTTAACCCGGGACTGACGTCCCGGGCTACATAGGTATCGTGCTTCGCACTTCAAAAAGTGAACCGCACAAATAGGGGTCTCGCAAGAATCCCACCCATCGCCCTATCCCCTGACCCCTGGCCCCTGATCCCTGCTCTCTGAACTTCTACTTCTTCGCCGGCTCCACCGGCTGCTCGCGCTCGATGGAGATCAGGAACGCGTTCCGGTCGGCGTACTGGAACTTGTGTCCCATCACATTGGCGCTGTGGTCGAGCGATTTGTACATGGCGAAGCCCGAGTTGCGCTGGGCGTCGAAATATTTCACGTTCTGCAGGGTCACGCCCTTGCCGTCCACGCCGGGTTCGCGCTTGAGCTTCATGTGGGCCATCTTGCCGCCGGCCAGGCTGGCCTCCACCGTGTCGCCGCTGCGGGTGATGGTGATGGGTGCTTCCTGGGCCTTCAACTCGCCCCACTCCAGGCCGTAGGTCTTCAGGATGAGCGGGACCAGCGCGTCGCGCTGCGCCTGCGCGGTCTTGGGGTCGAAGGAGACCACCACCCACTTGCCCTTGCGCTTCGTGCCCCACTCGTCGCCCAGATCGCCGGTGATCCAATACTTCGAGCCGGTCAGGTCCACGGCGCCGGACTTGCCTTCGCGGATGGTCACCGCCATGTTGAACTCGCAATAGGGATGCTCCGCCATCTTGTTGAAGTAGCAGGGGCAGAACAGATGGCAGCTGCACGCTTCCACATAGTCGGCCTTGATGTGGGAACCAGGCGCCGGACTGCCGAAGCCAACCAGCAGCACGCAGACGGCAAGCAGGATTCCGCGGGATAACCGGTTCATGGGTCCTCCTCCTTTGGGGCAGGGGATGCGAGGCCGGAGGGCTGTCCGTGGAGAGGGTCGAGTGGCCGGAAAGCGGAAGATCCGAGGAACAGTCGGCAGCCCAAGGTTTTTCTGCGCCGGAGTATGACGCGAAAGGGAAGGGGAGTCAAGAGAGGGGGGCCAGGGGCTAGGGGTTAGGGAATAGGGGTTAGGGGATGGGATTAGGAACAGCAATGGCACGACAAGGGACTTTATTCAGTACGGAGGCGCACTGGGTGTTTTAACCACAGATGCCACAGAGGGCACGGAGGCGCGGAGAAAATCGATCCGGCCATGGACTGCAGGGATAGGTGGAGGCTTGTGGAGTCGCGCAGCGACGAAACCTGTGTTTGGTAGGTCATGGCTTTAGCCATGACTCGCAAAGCGACCCGGCACGCCTGCCCTGAGCGAAGCCGAAGGGTGAGTGCCGGGAAAGATGCGAGTCTTGGGCCGAGTCCCCGTTAGGGGACGGCACAAAATCGCTGGTCAATTGGTGTCGTCCCTGAAGGGACTCAGGCGGGCAGGGTGGACATCACCCGGGACTGACCCTTCGACTTCGCTCAGGGCAGGCGTCCCGGGCTACATAGGTTTCGTTCTTCGCACTTTGAATTCAGATACGTTCGTAATCTCCTCGTCCACCAAATCGCAGGTATTTCATGTCACGCAGAACCTGTAGTTGCTGTCGAATCTTGTCTCGCACGTGCTTATTACCAGGGTGGAGCCGCGAAAGTTCAACCTCGAACTGATAAACGTCTGCAAGCGAGAATTTCTCTGGAAGTTGTTCGACCACTCGTAACACATCAAGTGACCAGCCGCGCGCGTCGGGACGCAGCCCAGCGAGTGGCTTCATTTTCTGAAACGCATTTCGCACTGTGCTTTTCGGTACCACAATCCCCTCTGTAATTACATTCACAATTCCGGATGGTGGAATTTTCGAAAGCAAAATGTTGCAACCTATCCAGCCGGCCCTTCGTGCATTGGGTCCGAGGGGACGGCGTTTCTCAATTGCTGATTCCGAATAAGAAAACCTGGGAATCAAGAGGAGATTTGAGATGCTCCAGTGTTGGGAATAATGCAGAGCCAGTAAATTGGGCACATGGTCAGAGCGTATGGCGCTAATCATCGCCGAATACGCTGAATCTACAATTCGGTTCGCTGGATATCGGGAGCTGCTCTTTAGTTGATAAGTCTCGCCGCAGCTGTTGCAGGAAAAGTCGAGCCCAGGAGTGTTGGCGGTGGATTGGTGAAGGCGGTCGGAGGTGCATGCAGCACAATAGAGTGTTCGACCGCACCAATCTTCAGTGAGTATCCGCGCGATTTGCGACTTGCTCTTATAGTCGCCAGCCAATTTTGTGTTGCATTGAAGGTCAATCATACGAAGGGCCGTGCGATGCAAGCTCTTCTACCCAGAATTCTTCCAGTTTGCGGCCAAAGCGGACACCAATCATCGGGTCGTGTGGATAGCTTTGTCCGCAGCCGCAGTTATACTCGAAATATTCAACCGTGCCGAGTTTGCCAAGAAACCTCTTGTCAAAAGTTTCATCGGTTCCGGCTACTACTCGGACTTGTTGACCAATTCTAAATGGTGCTCCGGGCACGTCACGGCGAAGTGGTTTTGCCTGACCAATGCTCACTTTGATTGGTTCTCTAATTGCTGATCTAAGACGTTGAATGCGGCTGCCGCATCAGCATCACTTTCGTCTCGCCAGTCAATTGCGTCGTGTGCCCAGTTGAGGAGGGTCTCAAGGCTTGCACGGGGCATAAGTATTTGCTCCTGTTGTTTCATTCGGACTGCCTCACAGTCAAGGACTTAAGACTTGGATTTCAGATTTATCTGATATTGCACCCTTTTGTTCTGGGTTAACGTCTCTAATTGTCCCCAATCGACGAGCTCATATCCGAGAGATTTCGGATGGGCACAGACGAGGCATAGGAAGTATTTCCCTTCAAACACCTTCAGTAGCATTTCCTCATTTTCGGTCATCCCAAAGAAAAAGCCTTGAGGGAGATTCGGTAAGTGCTTGTCCGTGGTCTTTATTTCGAGAAGGTCGAAGTCTTTTGCATTACGGACATCGGCAAATGTGGGCACGTTCAATCGAATTGCGTCAAAGGTCTGCTGAAACCGCTTGCTGATGCCAAGAATCTCAAGCAATTTCTTTTTCTCCGATTTGGATGGCAAATAGAAGCCAGGTAGCTGTGTCTGTAGAAGCTCCGCGCCCCGGTTCTGGCGGTCGGCATTGGCTTTGTGGTCGGGCATTGATCTTTGGATCAATAACATCAGTGCTAGACCAGATCAAGATCAATCTTCTTGACGATCTCCCCACCCGATCGAGATGATTCCTGGGATGGCGCGCTCCATCCTCTATATCGAGTCACTGGCCCTGGTGCATGGATCGGCGGCTATTTCTCCTGAAGAGGCCCGGTTGTGGGTCATCGCCCATCGGGACGAGGCCATTGACTGCCTCCCCGTGAAGTGAGGCATCGGGTAATCGGGCAATTTGGTAATCGGGTGATTGAAGGTCAAAAGCAGGTCCTTCGACGCGAAGGGCGCGCCTCAGGATGACACGGACTAATTGGGGAATCGGGTGATGTGAAGCATCGGGTGATTGCGGAAGTGAAAAGCAAAGGCAAATCCTATCGACGGGAGTACGTGCTGCATTACGCGACGGCGCGCCCATTTGCGCAGTATGCGGTGCGGGTGAGGTTATCGGCGGCGGAGCGGGAGGCGCTCGAGGAGAGGCTGGCGAGGATGGTCGAGGAGGGTTCGCTGCATAGTTTCCATCTGGCCGATCTGAAGGGGATGGAGAGAATCGGGAAATTGGGTAATTTCGTAATCAGGTGATTGAAGGTTTAGAGCAGGTCCTTCGGCGCGAAGGTGCCGTCCCCTGAAGGGGACTCAAATCATATTTGGGTGCCGCTTTCCCGGCACTCACGTGCCGGGCTACATAAGTTTCGTCGCTGTGCGACTCTCCAAAGAGGATTTATCCAGCACTCACCCTTCGACTTCGCTCAGGGCAGGCGTGCCGGGCTACGTAGGTGACGTCCTTCGGACTCCAAGCACTCCAAGTCGTGTGCCGTCCCCTGAAGGGGACTCAAAATTATATTGGGTTCTGCTTTCCCCACACTCACGTGTGGGGCTACATAGGTGTCGTGCTTCGCACTCATTGGAGAGTCGCGCAGCGACGCCACCTATGTAGCCCGGGACGTCAGTCCCGGGGGAAGATGCAAGCAGAGAGGCGAGTCCCCTTTAGGGGACGGCACACGATTTTGAGTCCGAAGGACGATACCCATGTAGCCCGGGACGTCAGTCCCGGGACCGGGTAACAAATCCTGAGTCCCCTTCAGGGCACGGCGCCTAGATGAAAATGTCGTCCTCGGGGATCCCGTGCATCCGCAAGATCTCCCGCATCTCCTCGCGGAAATCGCGCTTCTTGTGGTGCTGTTTCTGGTTCCGGATGTACCGGATGGTCGGCTTCATGAGGGACACGCTCACGCTGAACACCGCATACGACTCCTGCCACGCGAATTCCTGAACGCTCTGCTGATGCATCCAGCGCGAGGAATTGGCTTTAAGCTTTTGCACGGCCGCGGCGATGTTGGTGGTCGCATTCAGGCCGATCAAAGCGTGGACATGGTCCTCGATGCCGCCGATGGCGAAGGATTCAAGGCCGATGTTGCGGGCGTTCCCGTCCATGTAAGCCCACAGACGGGGTTGGAGGGTTTCCGGGATCATGGACCGGCGCGAATGGGTACTCCAGACCAGGTGGACGCGACAGCAGATGAAGTTGTGGGCCATGGGGGAAGGGTAATCCGACGATCGAGGTCGTCCGCAAAAATCAGACTCTTGTTCCGTTTTCGGAACAAGAAGGTGCCGTCCCCTGAAGGGGACTCGGGGTTTGTCTATCTTGACTTACCCGGCACTTACGTGCCGGGCTACATAGGTTGCGCCCCTGCGGACTTTGATTCGTGTGCCGTCCCCTGAAGGGGACTCGGGGTTTGTTTTCGATTCATACCCGGCACTTACGTGCCGGGCTACATAGGTTGCGTCCCTGCGGGACTTTGAAAGAGTGCGAAGCACGAAACCTATGTAGCCCCACACGTGAGTGTGGGGAAGGGAGAATTCAATACGATTTTGAGTCCCCTTCAGGGGACGGCACACGAGTCGCGCAGCGACGAAACTTCTGTAGCCCGGGACGTAAGTCCCGGGACCGGGTCAGAAGCAAATCCTGAGTCCCCTTCAGGGGACGGCACACGATCGGCGTGAATCCGCGGCGAAATGTGGAATCGCCTGCCTTCCCGCTACAATCCAAACCACCATGGCTGACCATTCCAACCCTGATCCCTCTTCCACCCTGTCCCCTGACCCCTCTCCAACCCGCTATGGCCTGATCGATGCCAAGGTGGCAGCCACGATGTCCGGGCTGCAACTGTTGCAGGGGATCGCGGCGGGCACGCTGCCGGCGCCGCCCATCGGCAAGACACTGAACTTTCGCCTGGCCGAAGTGAGTGACGGACGCTCGCTGTTCACCGGCACGCCGGGGATCGAGGTCTATAACCCGCTGGGCGTGGTCCATGGCGGATACCTGGCCGTGCTGCTGGACAGCGCCATGGGTGTGGCCGTGCACTCGAAGCTGGCCGCCGGACAGAGTTACACCACGCTGGAGTTCAAGGTGAACTTCGTGCGTCCGGTGACGGCGTCCACGGGCGAGGTGCGCGCCGAGGGCACGATCGTGCACGTGGGCAAGCGCACCGCTGTGGCCGAAGCCAAGCTGGTCGACGCGCAAGGGAAGTTGTATGCCACGGCGAGTACGACATGCATCATCCTCTAAAGGCAGATCTCACCACCCTTCGACTTCGCTCAGGGCAGGCTCCGGCACGGAGACGCGGAGGAATTCAAAAGGTCGAAGAGACATCGATCTTCTGACGTTTCCGCCTTGACATCCCTGATTCGGCGTGATACTATGTGTTTCTGATGTATTGCACAAAGTTAATCATTGTTTTTCCTCCTCCGTGCCCCTCTTCGACCCCCGCACCTAATCCCTTTAGAATCCAATATTTACCTATAAATCCTTTAGAATCCAATATTTGCCGGGAATTTTTCCGTAAACCTTTTGGAATCCAATATTTACGGATTTTCAAAAAAAATTCGACGCGTCTCTAGCCGATGGTTTGCACTGGTAGCTGGGGGCTGAGAGCTGGCAGCCGCTTTTGTATAATCTAAGGTTCCGCAGCAGTTTCCAGCCTTGGTATCCAGGAGCGACAAGTTGCAGGCAGAGATCGGAGTGATCGGCGGCAGTGGACTGTATTCCATGCCGGGGTTGACGGAGGCGCGCGAAGTTGCGGTGGAGACGCCGTTCGGCGCGCCCTCGGACGCCTACATCCTGGGCACGCTGGAAGGGCGCAAGGTGGCGTTCCTGGCGCGGCACGGGCGGGGACATCGCATCCTGCCGTCGGAGTTGAACTTCCGCGCGAACATCCACGGGTTCAAGCAGCTGGGCGTGGAGCGGGTGTTCTCGGTGTCGGCGGTGGGGTCGCTGAAAGAGGAACATAAGCCGGGGGAGTTCGTGATCCCGGACCAGTTCATTGACCGGACGCGGCATCGCGTGGACACGTTCCTGGGCGACGGCGTGGTGGGACATGTGTCGCTGGCGGACCCGGTGTGCGGCGAGCTGGCGCGGGCGTTCGCGGCGTCGTGCGCGAAGGCGGGCGTGGTGGGCAAGCCGGGCGGCACATACGTCTGCATGGAAGGGCCGCAGTTCTCGACCCGCGCGGAGTCGCATCTGTACCGCAGTTGGGGCGCGGACGTGATCGGCATGACCAACCTGCAGGAAGCCAAGCTGGCGCGCGAAGCGGAGATCTGCTACGCCACGCTGGCCATGGTCACCGATTACGATTGCTGGCACACGGGACATGAGGACGTGACCATCGAGCAGGTGATCGCGGTGATGCAGCAGAACACCGGCAACGCGCTGACGGTGCTGCGCGCGGCCATCGCCGGGCTGGCGAAGTCGCGGGGTTGCAAGTGCGGCAGCGCGATGCAGTTCGCCATCGTGACGGACAAGACAAAGATCCCGGCGGCGACGCGCAAGAAGCTGGCGCTGATCATCGGGAAATATCTGGGGTAACGAGGAGACGGGATTGTCGATACTGGTGGTGGGGTCGGTGGCGTTCGACGGGATCGAGACGCCGTCGGGCAAAGTGGACAAGGTGCTGGGCGGCGCGGCCACGTACTTCGCGCTGGCGGCCAGCTACTTCGCGCCGGTGCGCGTGGTGGCGGTGGTCGGCGAAGACTTCAGCGCCAAGGAAGAAGCGGTGCTGCAAGCCCGCGGCGTGGATCTGCGCGGGCTGGAGCGCGCGCCGGGCAAGAGCTTCTTCTGGAAGGGCGAGTACCACGGCGACAACATCAATGAGGCCATCACCCGGCAGACCGACCTGAATGTGTTCGAGCAGTTCGATCCGAAGATCCCGGCCGCGTATGACGACACCGAGTTCCTGTTCCTGGCCAACATCCATCCCACCCTGCAGGCGAAGGTGCGCAAGCGGATGAGCGGGGTGAAATTCGTCGGCGGGGACACGATGAATTACTGGATCGAGCGCACGCCGGCGGAGTTGGCGGAGACGCTGCGCGGCGTGGACGTGCTGCTCATCAATGACGGCGAAGCGCGCATGCTGGGCAACACGCGCAGCCTGCCGCGCGCGGCGCAGAAGGTCCTGACCATGGGTCCGCGGGTGCTGGTGATGAAGCACGGCGAGTACGGCGCGACCGCGTTCTTCCGCGAGGGCGGGCTGCATCCGTTCCGCGCGCCGGCGCTGCCCATCGAGCAGGTGGTGGACCCGACGGGCGCGGGCGACAGCTTTGCCGGAGGGTTCATGGGATACATCGCAGCGCAGGACATCATGAACCGCGAGGTGTTCAAGCGGGCCATGTTCTACGGCGGCGTGATGGGATCGTTCGCGGTGGAGAAGGAAAAGCCAAACCTAGCTCCCTCGATAAAGCGCCATAAGGATCGCGCCACAGCCGGCGAGACCCGTTCGACTCCGCTCAGGGCAGGCGCCGGCGATGCGTCAGCACAGCCGGGGGCGGCTGTGCCACCAAGGTAGGATCGGAGTTTGTTGAACAAACACAGCGGCGACGAGCGGTCAGTCACACTTCTGGCGTCGCTCCTTTCCATCAGTTCCTTCCTCTATTACTTCCGCAGCGGACAGATCCTGCTCTATGGCGATGCGGAGGCGCATCTCAACATCGCGCGTCGGGTGGTGGATTCGCTCACGCCGGGGCCGCTGCAACTGGGCACGGTGTGGCTGCCGCTGCCGCACGTGATGATGCTGCCGTTCGTGTGGAACGACCGGCTGTGGCAGAGCGGCGTGGCCGGCTCGCTGGGGTCGATGGCGGCGTATGTGCTGGGGACGGTGGGGATCTATCGCATCGTCTCGCTGTTCGGTTCTCGCGCCGGGGCATGGCTGGCGACGTTGGTCTTTGCGGGCAATCTCAACCTCTTATATATGCAGTCGACGGCCATGACCGAGGCTGTGTACCTGGCGGCGATGGTCTGGGCGGTGGCGTGGTATGTGGAGTTCCGGCTGCTGGTGCGGCACATGCGCTATGCAGAGGCGGCGAAACCGCTGGTGCGATGCGCGATCGCATTGGCCGCGGCGATGCTTACTCGCTATGACGGGTGGTTCCTGGCGGCGTGTTGTGGTCTGGCGGTGGTGGTGCGGGTCTTCAGCCTGGAGCCGGAGCGGCGCAGGCCGCTGCTGAGACCGCTGCGAAACTTCGTGATCTTGTGCGCTCTGACCCCAACTTTCTGGCTGGCGTACAACTACGGGGTCTATGGGAATGCGCTGGAGTTCGTCAATGGACCGTATTCGGCGAAGGCCATCGCCGAGCGCACGACCAAGGCAGGTGATGCGCCGCATCCGGGATACAAAGACCTGCGAACGGCCAGCGCGTACTTCCTGCAAGCCGCCAAGCTGAACGTCGGCGAAGGCCGGGCGCAGGGTTGGCTGTATTGGCTGGCGCTGATCGCAGGTGTGGTGGCGCTGGTGGACCATCGGTTCCGTCCGGCACTGCTGCTATGGGCGATGTGGCCGTTCTACGCGTTCTCGATCGCCTATGGCGGCGTGCCTATCTTCCTTCCGGTGTGGTGGCCCTATTCCTATTACAACGCGCGGTACGGGCTGATGCTATTACCGGCGATCGCGGTGTTCGTGGCCGTGGCGCATGAGATATTGCGGCGGGTGAAGTGGACGCACGTGTATGTGCACGCAGTGACGGCGGCATTCGTTCTCGTGATCGTGGCCAGCGGCGTATCGATCTGGCAGGCCGTACCGATCTGTTTGCGGGAGGCACAGGCCAATTCGAAGTCGAGGATCGCGTTTGAGCGCGCGCTGGCGGACCAACTGAAGTTTGTACCGCCTGATGCGAGATTCCTGATGTATGCAGGCGGCCATAGTGGTGCGCTGCGACTGGCGGGAATCCCGTTCCGGCGGGTGGTGAATGAGGGGAACTTTGGTTTGTGGCAGCCGGCGATGGAGGGTCCGGCACGAAATGCTGATTTCGTGGTCGCCATCGAAGGGGACCCGGTGGCGGAGGCGGTCCGGTTGCATCCGGAGGGGCTGGAGATGCTGGTGGTGGTGCAAGGGGTGGGGCAGGGCAAGGCGATGGTCTACAAAGCAGTCGTCAGGCAGCAGTAGTCAGTCGTCAGGAATGGGTCTGTCGCGGGCGGAGCAGTGCGGCGGCAAGATGCCGCCGCGCCAGCCGGCGAGACGCCGGCGTTACAAGCACACAGCCGAGGGCCCTTCGACTTCGCTCAGGGCAGGCTTCTGTGGTGCGCGGTCAGTGGTAAACTTCGCTTCGAGTGGGGGCAAGGAACATGGAAGAGACGCACAGATTGCGTGAGATCTTCGAGATGGACCTGGCGCGGTTCATCTCCGAGACGACATTGCGCCTGGTGGTCGCGGCGGTCCTGGGCGGGCTGATCGGGCTGGACCGGGAGCTAAAGCAAAAGCCAGCCGGCCTGCGCACCAACATGTTCATATGCTTTGGTTGTGCCATGTTCACGGTCCTTTCCTTCCGCTTCGTCGGTGACGGCCAGGACCCGACACGGATCGCCGCGAACATCATTCCCGGTATCGGATTCATAGGAGCAGGTTCGATCCTGCACTCACGGGGTTCAGTCTCCGGTCTTACGACAGCGGCCACGATTTTCGTTGTTGCGTCGATCGGAATGGCGGTGGGCGGCGGCGAATACCTAACGGCGACCTTTGCCACGCTGGTCATCATCGCCGCCTTGAACCTCCTGGGCTGGGTGGAAACCCGTTTCAACCTGAAGTCGTCCACCATGGGCTATGCCATATCCGGACGCGACCCGGAGAAGATGATCTCCGCGATCAACCTGGTCTTGAAAGACCTGGAACTGCAGATGGGGAGCGTGAATCTGGGAAGCGGGACCGAGGGGAAACACCGACTGCATTTTACGGTCACGGCCCGAGCCAAACTGCAAGAGGAGTTGCTGCACCAGCTGCAAAGGGACCAGCAGTTGGACCGCGTGGAAGTCATGCGCTCGGCGGACGGCGAATGACGCGCATTCCCTTCGTTAAGGCCCACGGCTGCGGCAATGACTTCCTGATGATCGAATCCGACTACGCGCCCACAGACCTTGCCCGCGTGACCCGGGCGCTTTGCGACCGACATAAAGGCGTAGGCGCCGATGGGGTGGAGTGGATCCATCGGGGCGCAAGCGACCATGACGTGATCGCCCGGTTGGTGAATTCCGACGGAAGCGAAGCGGAGATCAGCGGCAATGGCACGCGCTGTGTGGCCGCCTACTGGACCGACAAACACGGGGGAGAGCAGGTGCGTATCAAGACCGGCGCCGGGGTGAAGACCTGCTGCTTGAAGGACAGGCACGATAGCCGCTTCACCTTTGAAATGGGCATGGGCGCACCCGCGATCGGCGAGGAGCTCAAGTTCGAGGACGTGCAAGGGCAGGTGGTCTCGATGGGCAATCCTCACTTTGTGGTCTTCGTGGAGTCCTTTGACCGACCGTGGCAACGCGAAGGGGCCATGGTCCAGGCGCAACCTGCGTTTGCGAGCGGGACCAATGTCGAATTCGTGCGCGTGAAGAATCAAAACGAGATCGAAGCACGCTTTTTTGAACGGGGCGCGGGAGAGACGCATTCGTCGGGAACAGGGAGCTGCGCTTCCGCAGTGGCGGCGATCCATAAGGAAATGGCAAAGTCGCCTGTCAAAGTGGCTGCGCCGGGAGGCGCCCAAACGGTGCGCTGGGACGGCGACGTGTTTTTGACCGGAGAGGCGGAGATCGTGTGTAGCGGGGAGTTCTATTTGAATTTAGCAATCGGGTAATCGGGTAATTGAGTAATTGAAAAGCAGAAACAGAGGCAGAAGCAACAGCTTAACAAGGGTCCCTTGACTCGAGGCGACAAGTGAGTTGTGAGTTCTGAGTGGTGAGTTGTGAGTAAGAGCAAAACCAAAACCAAAACCAAGAGCAAGACCAGAGCAAAAGCAAGAGCAACAGCAAAAGCAACAGCAAGAGCAAGAGCAAAAGCAAAAGCAAAAGCAAGAGCAAAAGCAAAAGCAAGAGCAAAAGCAAAAGCAAAAGCAAAACCGAGATCCCTCGACTCGGGGCTGAAGCCCGTCGCTCGGGATGACAAGTTCATTAGGGAGGGTCGCAAGTTTGCGCAAGCCAGGACAGGCCGCGAGGACCGTGCCCGAGGCTCCGAAGGCCGGGGACACCATCGGCGTTGTGGCGCCGGGAAGCGCGGTGTCCAAATACGCCCTGGAGAAGGGCTGCGAGCGGCTGCGGGCGCTGGGCTATCGCGTGTTCTTCTTTGAATCGATACTGGAGAAAGACGTGTATTTTGCCGGGACACACCCGCGGCGGGCGTGGGAATTGGAACAGATGTTCGCCAAGCCCTTTGTGAAGGCGATCCTTTGCGCAAGGGGTGGGTATGGATGCAACCACCTGCTGCCGTCGCTCAATCTGGATGTGATCCGCCAGAATCCGAAGATGATCGTGGGGTACAGCGATGTGACAACGCTGCTGACGTGGATCGCGGACCAGACGGACATGGTGACGTTCCATGGGCCGATGGTGGCGAAGGATTATGCCGAATGCGAGTCGATGCCGCCGATCAGCGCCGAGGTCCGCGCAGCAGCGACGGGGCCGCAGGTGAAGACGGGCGATGCGGAAGGGGTTTTATACGGCGGGTGTCTCTCGATGATCGCGGCTTCTCTGGGAACACCTTATGAGGTAGAGACCGAAGGGACGGTCCTGTTCCTGGAGGACGTCAATACAAAGCCCTTCCAGATCGACCGAATGCTGATGCAGCTGAAGTATGCGGGCAAGTTGAAGGGCGTTCGCGGGATCGTGTTCGGAGAGATGGCGGATTGCGTGCAGCCCGGCGGGCACGACTACACATTGCAAGAGGTGATCGGGAGGACCTTGGCTGATTTTGCCGGGCCGATCGGGTTCGGCGTGCGTTCGGGACATCTCGCTTCCTATGCAAAGCCCGGGGTGACGCTGGGGATCGGCAAGCAGGTGCGGCTGGTCGTTGAACCGGATGGGTGCAGATTGGTGGGGGAAACGTATGGCGTCGGCTGAAGCCGACTCAATATTTGTGGGAGAGGCAAACCCCGCACTGACGTGCGGGACTATCTGGTATGGCGTCGCTGCGCGACTAAGGGCTGCGAGGGCGAGCCGCCCTCGCCACAGCCGGCAAGATGCCGGCGGTACAGTCCCAGGGGCGGGTGTGAACTGAGATGTGAGTACTGAGTAGTGAGAAAGACCAAGACTAAGACCGAGGTCCTTCGACTCGATGACGCAAATGCAGCGCCACCTCGCTCGGGATGACAAGTTCTATTCTCCAATCAATCTAACAAGAGAAAGCAAGGAAACTTCGTGGACGAGAAGAAACACGTACATCTGATCGGGATCTGCGGGACGGCGATGGCCTCGCTGGCGGGACTGTTGAAGCAGCAGGGCCGGCAGGTGACCGGGTCGGACGCGGCCGCGTATCCGCCGATGTCGGATTTCCTGGCCGCGCAAGGCATCCCGCTGGCCCAACCCTATCGCGAAGAGAACCTGCGCCCCCGTCCGGACCTGGTGGTGGTGGGCAATGCGATCTCGCGGGGGAATCCGGAACTGGAGTATGTGTTGGACGAGCGGATCCCCATGCAGTCGCTGCCCCGGGTGATCCACGACGAATTCCTGACGGGAAAAGAGTCGCTGGTGGTGGCCGGAACGCACGGCAAGACCACAACCGCGTCGATGCTGGCGTGGATCTTTGCCTGCGCCGGGCTTGAACCATCATTCCTGGTGGGCGGGATCGCGGAAAACTTCGGTTCCAGCTTCGCGCTGCGACCGGGGAAGCACTTCCTGCTCGAAGGCGATGAATACGACACCGCGTTTTTCGACAAAGGGCCGAAGTTCCTGCATTACGCTCCGGACGCGGCCATCCTGACCTCGGTGGAGTTCGATCATGCCGACATCTACAAAGACCTGGATGCGGTGAAAACGGCGTTCAAACGGCTGGTGAACCTGGTGCCGCGGCGCGGGCGCATCGTGGCGTGGGACGGGAGTGCCAATGTGGACGAATGTGTGGCCAAGGCCTTCTGCCCGGTGGAACGCTATGGCATGAGCGAGAAAGCGGATTGGCGGATCTCCGATGTGAGGTATGAGAGCGCGCGCACGATCTGGCGCGTTTCCCGCCACGGAGAGACATGGGCGGAGTTCGAGTCTCCGCTGGCGGGCGAATACAACGTTCTGAATGCCACGGCGGCGGCGGCGCTGGCGGCCGGATATGGCGTGCCGGCGGAGAATATCCGCGAGGCGCTGCGGACGTTCAAGAGCGTGAAGAGACGGTTGGAAGTAAAGGCCGAGGTCAACGGCGTGACCATCATTGACGATTTTGCGCATCACCCGACGGCGATCGGACAGACGCTGGAAGCTCTGAGGACGCGCTATACCGGGCGGAGACTGTGGGCGGTTTTTGAGCCGCGGTCGAACACGCTTCGCCGCAAAGTATTTGAGAACGAACTGGCGCAAAGTCTGGCGAAGGCGGATGAGGTGGTGATGGCGAGCATCTTCCGGCCGGAGGCGGTCCCGGAGGGCGAGAGGCTGACGGTGCCGGCGGTATTGGAGCGCATCCG
The DNA here is from genome assembly GCA_016185365.1 of Terriglobales bacterium. Classification (GTDB taxonomy): domain Bacteria; phylum Acidobacteriota; class Terriglobia; order Terriglobales; family Acidobacteriaceae; genus DSPA01. The sequence goes on along the minus strand of JACPNP010000042.1, from coordinate 9,369 downwards.
CGCGCTGGGAAAACAGGCGCGGGAATTTGCCGACGCGGACGCTATCGTTGCCGGGATCGCGGGAGAACTGCGGCCTGGCGATGTGGTGGCGGTCCTGTCGAATGGAGGGTTTGGGGGGATTTACGAGAAGATGGCAAGAGCAGTGATCGGTCGCCAGTAGTCAGTAGTCAGTCGTCAGGAAACGAAGGCATTAGGCACGAGGCGTTAGGCGTTAGTCCTTAGGCTTTAGGAAAAGCAAAGACAAACCCAAAGGCCAGATCAAAAGCGAAGGCCGGGAAAAAAGCGATAGCGTTGGCCAAAGCCAAAGCCAAAGCCAAACCAAGAACCAGAGCAAAAGCAAAAGCTACAGCAAAGACATGGGAACCGCCCGAACAATATTCCTATCGGTGTACTACGTGGTGTGTATCGTTTGCGTGGGGATCGTGGGCATTCCGCGGACGCTGATCACCGGGCGCGTGGACTGGCTCTATTGGACGGCCATGAAGGTGGCGCTGGGCGGGATCAAATTGATCGGGATCAAGGTGGACGTGCAGGGCATGGACCAATTCAACCCGAAGGGCACGTACATATATATGTGCAACCATGTGTCGAACCTGGACCCGCCGATCGTGGTGCCGCTGATCCCGAGGCGGAGCAGCGTGCTGGTGAAGAAGGAATTATTCCGGGTGCCGATCCTGGCGCGCGCCATGCTGCTAGCGAGTTTTGTGCCGGTGGACCGCAGGAACCGGGAAGCGGCCATCGCCAGCGTGGAGCGCGCGGTGGAAGTATTGCAATCGGGGATCAATATCACCGTGTTCCCGGAAGGCACGCGTTCCCACGATGGGCGGTTGAAGCCGTTCAAGAAGGGGCCGTTCCATCTGGCGATGGAGTGCGGCGCGCCGATCATTCCCATGACCATCCACGGCACAGAGACGATGATGCCGAAAAAAGGGATCGGGATCAGTGCGGGCACGGCGACGCTGGTGTTCCATGCGCCGGTGGATCCGAAGAAGTTTTCATCACGCGAGGAGTTGATGGCGGCAGTGCATCGGGCAGTGGCCAGCGCTCTGCCGGAGCACATGAAGCCGGTGTCATAGAAACGGAATGAAACTGCCAGCGCGTTTTCTACGAATTCGGACGCCTTTGGCGTCCTCACCCCGGACTGAAGTCCGGGGCTTCCGGGTCTTGAAACTCTCAGATCCAAACAACCGCCGTATCAATCATTCATTCGTGATGCTTGCGGTCCATTTGAAGTCTTTATCCGAGATCATGAGAGTGATGCGGCCTTCGTCGTTCTTCTTGAGGGCGGGGCCGATGTGTTTATTCGCGGTCCCGGTGGCGTCGAGATAATTCACCAGCAGATCGCCGGGGCGGAAGGGTTTGATGCGATATTCGTGGGTGCGTCCGGGTCCGAGGACGGGGATACCGTAGGACCCGCCGGGATATTGGACCTCAAGATTGTGGATGGCGGACGGGCCGGTATTGGTAGTGGAAACGACGATGACGCGGGAGCGGCATCCGGCCAAGAGCAACAGGGCGCAGAGCGCGATAACGAGGCGGGGCATCAGGCTTTTTTCTCCAGCGCGCGGAGTTGCTTGGCCAATCCCGGGAGCTTGTTGAATACGGCCACCGAGCGCAGCCATTGCATGTTCTCAATCGCAGGATAGCCGCTGACGGTGTGGCCGGCGGGGACATCATTGGGAATGCCGGATTGCGCGGTGGCGACGGCGCCGTCCCCGATCTTGCAGTGTCCGGCGACGCCGACCTGACCGGCCAGGATCACGTTCTTGCCGACCTCGGTGGAGCCGGCGAGGCCGGCCTGGGCGCAAAGCAAAGTCTGCTCGCCCACGCTGGAACCATGGCCGACCTGAACGAGATTATCGATCTTCACGGCGCGGGCGATGCGAGTCTCGCCGATGGAAGCGCGGTCGACACAGGCGTTGGCCTGGACTTCCACCTCATCCTCCAAAATCGCGATGCCGGATTGGACGATCTTGTGCCAATGCCCGGCGTTGTCCCTGGCGAAGCCGAAGCCGTCGGCGCCGATGACCGCGCCATTCTGCAAAGTCACGTTGTCCCCAAGCCGGCAATGTTCACGCACAACCGCATGCGCGTGGGCGAAGAAGTTGCGGCCGATGGTCGCGCCCTGGTAGATGACCGCGTGCGGGAGCAGCACGGCGTTCTCACCGATCACGACGTTGGCGCCAATACAGACATACGCGCCGATGTGAGAGTTAGTGCCGATCCGCGCGGTGGGGTCGATGACCGCGGTGGGATGCGTGCCAGAGGCGTAGAGCGGCGGTTGGTAGAACAATTCGATGGCGCGGGCAAAGGCGAAATAGGGATTCTTGGTTCGCAGGGCGGCGGTGGTGGCCGTGGGCAAGCCGGGAAAGTCGTCGGACACGAGCACGGCGGAGGCCTGAGTGGACTTGGCGGCGGCAGCGTACTTCGGGTTCGCGATGAAAGCGACCTGGCCGGGGCCAGCGTGCTCGATTCCGGTCACGCCAGTGATCTCGATGTCGGCGGCGCGGGGATCTGGGGAGTCGAGACGAGCGTCGAGAGCGGCGGCGAGGGCGGAGAGTTTCATGGGGAGATTCTAAAGGATTGGGGAATTGCCGGATTGCAGAAGTGCAGAATTGAAAACCCAAAGTCCCTCACGCGAGCGGATACGCGGAGGGATCAGGATTCGCCGAAAAGGGCGGGTTGCTGAGCGGCCTCGCGAGTGGGGCGGCGACGGCCCTGCATGCCGCCGATCACAGAAAGAACGGTGAGCTGGCTGAGGGCGGCGCGGGGCACGAAGATACGTTGAATGTTTCCGCGGGTATCGGGCGGCGTGAGCAAGAAGCCATCCGGAGGAAGCTGGACGAGGTCGTTGGGCATCAGGCCTTCGAGCATGTCATTGTCGCGAAAATTAAGGCGCACCCAGAGACCCTCGGTGCGCGGACGGGTGGTAAAAGTCTTGCGGCTTACGGATTCGGGCTCGTTGAAATCGCGGACGAAGTAGACGGCTTTGATCTCGTTCAGATCGATCAGGACCACGTTGCCTTCGGAGGTCATCAGCTCGAGGCGTCCGCCGGAGACGAACGAGGTGGGCGCGACATACCCGCTAACGGAGTCGCGAGTGAGCTTGCGCACGATCACCTTTTTATGCGTGGACGGCATTGGTTTGATTGTCGCATGGAACGCGGCAGCGGGTGGGGTGTGGAACCGAGGTACACAACAGGTTGGGGGAGCGGGTGGTGAGTACTGAGTTCTGAGTACTGAGTAAGAGCAAAACCAAGATCATTCGCGCTGGGCATTCGCCTCGGGCTGAAGCCGGTCTCTTTTTCGATCATGCGACTGTTCATGCTAGCGCAAGAGGATGCAGTGTTACAGGTATGTTCGCGAGACGGCGGCGTTACAAGTGTGCGATACGGATGCACAGCCGAGGACGGCTGTGCTCCACGGGTTTTTAAGCACAGCCGGGGACCCTGCGACTGCGCTCAGGGCAGGTTTCTGTGCCACATAGGGAATGCAATAGCGGGACGTTAGGCGCGAGCGGGTTGTTCGCTGGAGGACTCAATCGCGGTGTCCAGGACTTCGCGGATGGTGGCAGAGAGAGTGGACGCGGCGAAGGGCTTATGCAGGAACGCAGTGCCGGACTGTCCCATGTTCTTCTGGGCCACGTGGTCTTCGGTGTAGCCGGACATGAAGACGACGCGCGGCGAGCGGAGCATGGGCGCGAGCTGGGCAGCAAGATCGAAGCCGTTGAGATGGCCAAGGACAACGTCCGTCAGCAACAGATCGATGGCGACGGGTCCCTCGCGGCAGATGCGGTGAGCTTCGTCAGGGCCGGGCGCGGCGAGCACGGTGTATCCAGCCTTGCGCAAGACTTCGACGATCAGGAGGCGCACACCTTCTTCGTCTTCCACCACGAGGATGGTCTCTTTTTGGCCGTTGCGATGGACGGTGGGGCGATGAACCTCCAAAGCGTCCGGACGCACATCATGGACGGCGGGGAGATAGACACTGAAGGTCGAGCCCTGACCGGGCTGGCTTTTCACGGTGATGTGTCCGCCACTTTGCTTGACGATGCCATAGACGGTGGCGAGACCGAGGCCGGTGCCTTTGCCAGCGTCTTTCGTGGTGAAGAAGGGCTCGAAGATCCGGGAGACGACTTCCGGCGACATGCCGATGCCGGAGTCGGTGACGGAGAGTTGGACATATTCTCCGGCGGGGACGCCGATGTGGTCGTCAGAGACCTCATCGTCCACTGTGACGTTCAGGGTCTGGAGGACGAGGCGGCCGCCGGCGGGCATGGCGTCCCGCGCATTGACCACCAGATTCATGATGACCTGTTCGATCTGGCCGGGATCGGCCTTGACCGGGAACACGGTAGGGGCGACGTTCGTGACCAGCCGGATGTTCTCCAGAAGGAGCCGCCCGAGCATCTTCTCCATGTCGCTAACAACCTTGTTAAGGTCGAGGACCTTGGGCGCGAGCACCTGGCGGCGGCTGAAGGCAAGTAATTGCCGGGTGAGTTCCGCGGCACGGCTGGCGGCTTTTTTGACCTCGGCGACCTCGTGGTAACGAGAGTCTGACTTCTCGAACTGCCCGAGCAGAATGTCGCCGTAGCCGAGGATGACGGTGAGGAGATTGTTGAAGTCGTGGGCCACACCGCCGGCGAGGCGGCCGATGGCGTCCATGCGCTGCGACTGGCGCAACTGTTCTTCCAGGATTTTGCGTTCTGTGACGTTCTCCGCGATCATCTCGAAGGCTTCGACGCTCCCGTCGGTATCGCGGGTGCAGCGTCCGGTCACGCGCAGGGTCACCGGGTTTCCGTCCTTGCGGCGGAGCGTGACTTCCATGCTTTCGATGAAATCCTTGTGCGTGATCTCATTCAAAACGTGGACGCGCTCCTGGGGATCGAAATACAAGTCTTTGCCGATGTCGAGGGCGAGCAATTCCTCGGCGGAGTCATAGCCCAACATCTGCACGAATGCGGGATTGACTTCCAGGAAACGGCCGTCATAGGTGGCGCGGTAAATGCCCAATAAGGCGCTTTGCACCAGCGAACGGTAGCGGGCTTCCGAGCGACCCAATTCTTTTTCCGCCTGGACGCGACGGGAGAGGGCCTCTTCCATCATGGCGACTTCGCGTTCGCGGCGGCGCAGCGCACGGGTACGGCGGACGTACAGGTAGCGGACAAGCACGCCTATCGCGATCGCGGCCACGAGGTAGAACCAGACGGTCTGATAGAACCGGGGCTGCAGACGGAAGGAATACGTGGCGCCGGCCTGATTCCAGGCGCCGTCATTGTTGGAAGCCATGACCCGGAAGGTGTAAGGGCCGGGCGGGAGGTTGGTGTAATAGGCAACGCGCCGATCCCCCGCGTCGACCCAATCCTTGTCGAAACCATCCAAGCGGTACTTAAAACTGACTTTTTCCGGCGCGAGATAACTCAAGCCGGCGTAGTGGACCTCCACGCTGCCGGACCCGGGAGGAATGCTGAGATGCGTCTGGGAAAGGTCCAGCGATCTTCCATCCACGACGGCCCGTTCGATCATGACGGGAGGAGGCGCGGAGTTTACCGGGAGATTATTGGGATCGACGATGGCAACACCCTTGATGGTGGGGAACCAGAGACGACCGTCAGCGGTGCGCCATCCCGCCGGGGAGCCGGTATTGCATTCCGGGGATTTCATGCCATCGGCGGAGTCGAAGGCGACAACGTGGACCGATCTCCGCTTGCCCGCGGCAAAGTCTTCCAGATCTTTCAAGCTGACATAGGAGATCCCGCGGTTGGAGCTCATCCAAAGATTCCCGCGACCGTCAGGAAGGACCTGATGGACCACGTCATCATTCAAACCCTGCAAACGGCCCACACTGGATAACTTTCCATCACGGATGATCTTGAGGCCACTGGTGCCGGTGCCGATAAAAAGGGCGCCGTCTTCCGCCTGATAGAACGACTTGATGAAATCACCGGCCAAGGCGGCGCGGAGAGGGAAGTCCTGCGACTTGCCGTCTTTGAGAAGGTTCAGGCCGGCCCGGGTGGCGACCCAGAGATTGCGGTCGCGGTCTTCAAAGACCGCAAAGACGGTGTCATTGGTCAGTCCTTCTTTGATGGTGAAGGTGGTGAAGCGGCCGTTCTCAAACTTGCTGAGGCCACCATCGGTACCGACCCAAAGCGTCCCGGAGCGATCCAGATATAGAGATCGGATGAGATTGCTCTTCAGGCCGTGCTTCATGGTGTAAGTGGCCGTGACCCGGCCGTTGACCAACTTGTTCAAGCCGTTGCCGGTGCCGACCCACAACGTCCCTGACGCATCCATGATGAGGGGCCAGACCAAGTCGCCGGCCAGCCCCTGCTTCGTAGTCCATGTCTTGAAATGGCCGTCACGATATTCGTTCAGGCCGCCACCCCAGGTGGAGATCCAGACACTTCCTTTCGGGTCCTGATAGATGGAGCGCACGAAGTTGTGCGCGAGACCTTCCTGCGTGGTGAGGGTGGTGAACTTTCCGTCTTTGAAGCGGTTGAGCCCGCCGCCGAGCGTGCCGGCCCAAAGGCTGCCTTCACGGTCTTCCAAAATGGACAGGACTTCGCCATCGGAAAGACCGTCGGCGGGCGTGAAGGCCTCGAACCGGCCGTTCACCAATCGATGGATACCATTTGACGTGCCTACCCAAAGGGTACCGCTGCGATCCTGGTAGAGACTGCGCACGAATCCGGACAGGGAAGCCGGTCCTTTGACTTCCGTGAACCTGCCACCCTTGAACACCGCAAGGCCCTGATCGGTGCCTGCCCAGACCTGACCGGCGCGGTCCTCAAAGACCGGCCAAACGAAGTCGCTGGGGAGGCCATTCTCCGTGGTGAAGGTGGTGAGCGCACCATCCTTGAGACGCGTGACGCCACCGCCGGAGGTGGAGATCCAGATGGACCCATCGAGAGCGGCGCACAGGCCGCGCACGATGTTGTGGCCGAGTTCCTTCGGCCCAACCGCGATGCGGAACGATCCTTTTTCCAAGACGCTCAGACCATTGCCGGTGCCGATCCAGAGCCGGCCGTCGGCGCTTTGCGTGATGGCACGGACCACGTTGCCGGCCAAGCCGTCTTTCGTGGTAAACGTCTGGAACTTGCCTGCGCGATACCGGGCCAATCCGCCGGTGGTGCCGATCCAGAGATTTCCCTCGTGGTCCTCAAATAATGCCCAAACGAAGTGGTTTTTGATCTCGGGTGTATTACGGGTGTCGAATACGGTGAAGCTGACACCATCAAAGCGGGCGAGGCCTTCCTGAGTCCCGAACCAAAGGTAGCCGTCGCGGGTCTGAAGCATGGCCTGGACAGAGTTTTGCGGCAGGCCTTCGCGGGTCTGCCACACATCGTGACCATACTGGGTGATGCGTTTGGCGGGATCGAGAGCGAAAGCAGAAGGGGCGCTCACAAGCAGAAGCGCAAGTAGAGCCAACGGGACAACCGAATGATCCCGGAAAAAAGTGAATGAGAGCTTGGGCAAAATCAGAGCAATGTCCGGCGGGACAGCCGGGAGAGTTCCTTTCACAGACTCAGGGGGTAACTAAATTATAAGTCACCTTGGGGATTCGATGCGGTGTATCGGGAGTGGAAAAGTAGCCAAAGTAACCATGAATGTGATATTGTTGCGGTTTCGTAAACCACGTTAGCCCGATATCCCCTAAGTGTATTTAATTGAATAGCTTAGACACACAGCGCAGGGCCGGCGCGAACTTTTTTAGGAGACCCTTGGGCGCGGGACAGGCTGTTATTTTCGGTCTCCGCACCCCGAAGCAGAGAAAGAGCTGATCCAACTTCGATGGCTGACTACATCTACATGATGGAAAGCCGGCTGACGCCGGAACAAAAGCGTGACGTAGCCCTGGTGCAGGAAGTGGCGCGCGAGCACGGGATGAACGTGTTCCTGGTAGGCGGTGTTGTCCGAGACATCCTGGCGGGTCAGAAAATCCGCGACCTGGATTTCGCCATCCAGGGAAACGCGTTGAAGCTGCAGAAGGACCTGGAAAAGCATGGCATGGTGGTGCAGGGCACGGATGAACACCTGCGCACTCTTTATCTTCTTATGCCGGGCAATCTGCGCGGCGAACTGGCGAGCACACGATCCGAGGTGTATGACAAGCCGGGCAAGCCACCCGAGATCGGACCCGCGACGATCCAGGAAGATCTGCGGCGGCGAGACTTCACGGTCAATGCGATGGCGCTGTCCCTGAATGAAGGATCGCATGGCCTGCTGCTGGACCCCTTCAACGGCGCCGCCGACATCGAAGGCAAACACATCCGGATCCTGCACAACTACTCCTTCCTGGAAGAACCGTCGCGATTGATCCGGGCCACACGTTTCATGGCCCGCCTGGAATGGACGATGGAAGAGCGCACCAAGGCACGCTATGACGCGGCCGTGGAGGGCGAGTACATCGAGCATGTGAACCGGAAGGTGCTGGGACATGAGATGGAGCAGATCGCCCATGAGAGCGATCCGCTGAAAGTGATGCGGGCCCTGGAAAAAGAAGACTGGCTCAAGGCGCTGCATGGGCACTGGTCGGTGGCCAAGGCCGACGTGCCGGGTCTCAACAACCTGATCAAGGTGCGGCAACAGATGCAGGACCTGGGCTACGTGGTGGATTGGGGCCCGGCCGCGATGTATTTCCTGAGCTACAAGATGAACAGCGCGGATGTGAATGCCATGATGAGCGCGATCCCGCGCAAGGCGTTCGTGCAGGAATGGAAGCACCTGGAGGATGAGGCAAAAGAATCCAGCAAACGCCTGACGGGGAAGGAAGCCTCCACGAATTCGCTGGCCTGGAAGCTGCTTTCAAACGCCCGGCCGGAGACCATCCTGAACACGGCGGCGATCAGCAAGAACCGCAGCGCGGTGAAGAAGATCCAAGACTTCCTGGGCAAGTGGAGGCTGATCCGCAAACGCTTCCCGGTTCCGGAGATGGCGGAGATGCGCATCACGCCGGAGCTGCCGGAGTATCCGAAGATCGTGGATGCCATGTTCCTGCTGATGCTCGACGGGAAACTGCGAAGCGCGAGCGAGATCAAGAAATTCCTGGCGCCGTATGCGCCGCCCGAGCCGGAGCCGATCCCTGTGGCGGCCAAGCGAGGCCGATCCAAGAAGAAAGAAGCAGAAGCGACCCCGCCACCGCCGCCAGAACCGGTGAAGAAGCCGGAGAAGGTGAACGTGGTGAAAAAGGCGGCGCCGGCGAAGAAGGCGGCCAAGCCGGCGGCGAAAAAGAAAGCGGCTGCTAAGAAAAAGAAATGAGCAGGCGGGGGCTAAAGCCCCCGCTTAGTTTTTTTTGGGGCGCTCCGACGCACGGCTAAAGCCGTGCTCTTTTTCGGTCAGTCGGCTGATCTGAGCGTTGCAAGTGGGGACG
>JACPNP010000041.1 GCA_016185365.1 Terriglobales bacterium | reverse complement strand
GCGCTCTACGGGTGAGCCGCGCGCGACGGCCGGATCGCCGTTCGCAAGCGGCGAGGGCTCAGCCATCTCTGGCTGAGCCCAGAGAGAAAAGCCCGCAGCCCTGAAAAGGCTGGCGTCGGCGGTTCGAGTCCGTCTCTGGCCACCATTAATTTCTCCGCGCATAGATTTCTGAATAAAGGAAGGGCTGCGCTCTACGGGTGAGCCGCGCGCGGCGGGCGTCCTTGGGCGGAGAGCCGTAGAGTGCTGGAAGGCATTCTGTGGATGGTCCGCAGTGGTGCGCGCGGGCAGGACTTACCGGCCGAGCATCCTTCGCCCGCGCCGTGCCGGCGGCGGTTGCGCGATTGGGAAGAGCGCGCCGTGTGGCTGCCGGTCTGGCGGACGTTTCTCGGCGCACTGAATCCGCCGGGGCGGCTGGACTGGGGCGGGGCGTTTATCGACGGCAGTTTTGCTGCCGCGAAAAAGGGGGCGCGGGCGTCGGCAAAACCAAGCGCGGCAAGGGTACAAAGTGGATGGTGGTGGTCGATGGCCAGGGTGTTCCTTTGGGAAATCACCGGGAATCGGCCTGCCCGGCGTAAGTCAAACTTGCGGAGGTCATGAAACAGCTTCTAGCGTGCCGACACCATTCCACCTCCCACTTTTGGTATGCGTGGCAATTGCATTTCTTCATTGGAAGGCGGAGAATCAGCACAAGCCCTTGGGCAAAAGGAGCCGGGCAGATGCAGTCTCCCTATAGCCTCTCTGTGATCGACAGTTGCGTCACCTGCAAGCTGCGGGAAGACCGGCTGTTCTGCAATCTGAAGCCGGATGCGCTCGCAAATCTTGACCGCATCAAGTTTTCCACCAGCTATGCCGCGGACGCCGTCCTCTTCATGGAAGGGCAGCCACCGACCGGGGTCATGATCCTGTGCCAGGGCCGGGTGAAACTGTCCGTGACCAGCGCCGAGGGCAAGACGGTGATCCTCAGCATCGCCGAGCCGGGCGAGGTCCTGGGCATGAGCTCCGCCATCTCGGGCAAGCCGCATGAAGCCACAGCTGAGAGCCTGGAGCCGGTGCAGGTCAACATCATCCGCCGCAACGACTTCCTGGAGTTCCTCAAGAAATTCCAGGAAGTCAGCCTCCACGCCGCGCAAGAACTCAGTCACGTTCACAATACGGCATGCCGCGAAATACGCATGCTGGGGCTGTCACAGTCGGTCCAGGAGAAATTGGCCAACCTCATCCTGCAATGGGATGAACGGGTCCCGAACAGCAAGGGCAGACTCAAAGTGACGCTAACGCATGAAGAGATCGCGCAACTCCTGGGTACTTCACGCGAGACCGTCACCCGGACCCTGAATGATCTGAAGAAGAAGAAAGTGATCGCCATCAAGGGTGTCTCGATGCAGATCATGGACCGCGACCGCCTGCAAAAAATGGCCTCGGTGCCTGCCAGTCACGTTTGAGGGTGACCTTCATCACATTCGCCGGCACGGCCGATTCCTTATGCTGCACGTGTGACCGGCTCTGAGAATCACCTTCCCGTACTTTCCACGCAAGGCGGGTCCGCATTGTGGCTACCGGCCGCCATCCGGGGTCGCAGTCTGGAATGTGGAGATGGGGAGATCCTGTTTCGAGAGGGCACGGAATGCCCCGGCGTGTACTTCATCGAGACCGGAAGCTTTGAGCTTTTTATGACCACCCCCAAAGGCCGGGTTCTGATCCGCCGCGCCGGCGCCGGGGAGTTGATGGGCCTTGGTCCGGTGATGCTCGAACGCCCGTTGCAGACCACCTCCGTCTGCACCAAGGCCGCACACCTGCAGTTCTATCCTAGGAAAGAGTTCCATGCGCATCTGAAAAAAAGCCCGGATCTTTGGGAGCATGTTTTGCGCGCCCTAAGTTTTGACTCCCGGATCGCACAGGACCGTCTTTGCGAGATCCGGGCCAGCAAGCCGCATCATTGATACCGTCGAAAGCCGCTCGATTCCTCACCGAAGCCACCGCCATTTAGACTGGATGCAATGAGCGCCTACCGTGGACGCTTGGCGCCTTCGCCGACCGGCCTTCTCCATCTGGGCCACGCCCGGACGTTCTGGACCGCGCAGGAGTGGGCGCGCGCCTTCGGAGGTGCCCTGGTGCTCCGGAACGAGGATATTGACCGGGAGCGCTCCAAGCCTGAGTTCGTTGCCGCGATGTATGAAGATCTTCGCTGGATCGGCCTTGATTGGCAGGAGGGGCCCGATGTCGGCGGCCCGTTTGCGCCGTATTCCCAAAGCGAGCGGTACGATCTGTACTCTGCCGCCTGGAAACAACTGCTCTCTCGCGGCGCGATTTATCCCTGTCGGTGTTCCCGCAAAGACCTGGCACAATCGGCTTCTGCGCCGCATGACGACGAGGATGGACCGATCTACCCGGGTACGTGTCGCCCGATGCCCGGCGAACACATACAGGCCGCCTCTCCCAAAGGGATGAATTGGCGGTTCCGTGTGCCGGACGGTGAGGCCATTTCTTTTGTGGATGCCGCGCTTGGCGCGCAAGCGTTTGTCGCCGGCCGCGATTTTGGGGATTTTGTCGTCTGGCGGCGTGACGATGTGCCCGCGTATCAGCTCGCGGTCGTCGTGGATGATGCCGCTATGCGCATCACCGAGGTCGTGCGTGGTGCGGATCTATTGCGGTCGACGGCGCGCCAGCTCCTGCTCTATCGCGCCCTGGGCTTGACACCGCCCGCCTTCTATCATTGTCCGCTGCTTTTGGACGAGCACGGCGTTCGGCTGGCCAAACGCCACGACGCACTGAGTATCCGGACCATGCGGGAGAATGGCGCCACTCCGTGTGAGGTAAGGGGGATTTGGCCGCGATCCGGCCGCGCGCTATGACTTTAGTTATACCTTCCCGTTTCGCTTTTCCCGTAAGGTGGAAGGGTGAGGGAACGGATGGATCGCTCGTCAGCGAGTAGGAACAAGACCCGCAAAACCAGCGTTTTGATCGTGGATGATGACCCCATCGTCCGCGAAGTCTTGCGGGCTCGCCTGGAAGCGGCGGACTATGAGGTGATGGGTCTCGCCCGCAACGGGGAAGACGCCCTGAAACTGGCGCAATCCCTCGGCCCGGATGTGATTCTGCTGGACATACTTATGCCCGGCCTCTCCGGTCTGGAGATCGCTTCGCGTCTGCTGAGCTCGGGAGTCAAGTCTCGATGCATCCTGGTCACGTCCTCGATCCGTGATAGTGAGATCAATGAAGCCCTCACCATCGGCGTGAAAGGGATCATCCTCAAAGAATATTTGATCGACCTGCGGGAATGCCTAGTGAGCGTCATCCGGGGCGACACCTGGGTCTGCGGGGAGCGTGTATCAGACGCGGTAGCTTTGCTGAAGACCTATGGAGTCAAGGCCGGCGCGGCCAAGTCGAAAGTGACCAATGGCAAGCGCTTTGGCCTGACCACGCGCGAACAGGAGATCGTGCTGCTCGTCACGCAAGGCTGCTCGAATAAAGATATCGCCCAAAAGCTCGGCATCAGCCAGGACACAGTCAAGCGCCACATGACCCACATCTTTGACAAGGTGGGGATGTCCTCGCGGCTCGAATTGGCCTTGTTCGCCGTGGAACATCGGCTCGTTCCCGATCCCGCGAAGAACGCCTGATCCTAGTCTTCTCGCCATCCCCTTGATCGTCAGTCATTCCCGCCGACTCTTTGACATCGTTGCAAGCCACCACGGATAATCACGCGCATGCGCTCGTTGGTCCTCGGATGTCTGTTCGTCACACTCCTTAGCGGTTGCGCCCAAGATCCCAACGCCACTGTGCGAAAGCTTGATGAGAAGGAAGCTCGCCTGGAGCAGCTCTACGCCGACTACTGGCGCACGGAATACCGCAGCGCGCAAAGGGACAATTCCGCCTCGTCACTGCCCATCCAAGTGCAGATCCGTGAGCTGGTCACGGATGGGCCTTTCCTGAAAGAACTGGAGGCCGCGCGATTCACTGACGCGCTCCTGCAGCGTCGGCGCAAGCTGTTCCTGGATGAAGCCGCTCACACCTTCATCTTCACGGATCCGCGCCTCTCCAAGCTGGTCGAAGACATGGGCAATGACGAGGGCGACATTCGTTACGAGGTGGGAGGCAAGCGACTCAAGCGGTCGGACCTGAATAAGCTGATCGCCAAAGAGCCTGACCGGGAAATACGCAAGCAGGCATGGATGGCCCGGGCCAGGAACTTCTCTGTCACCGGCGAACGCATCCGCCAGGCCATGAAGTTGCGCAAGGATCTTGGGCAAAAATACGCCCATCGCGACTATGTGGATTTCATGCTCGACCGCAAGGGCGTGCCCGAACGCAAACGGCTGGAAGCAATCTTTGCCGAATACCGCCGTGACACCCGCACGGAGTATGAAGCGCTCCTCGTCCGGATGCGCAAGGAATTGAAGGTCGAAACGGTCGAGCCTTGGGACATGGAGTACTACTTCTCCACGCTCTCAGGCGGCTTCGAGCAGGCAAGATTCCCGCGCGAACAGGCCTGGCCGCGCATCAAGCAAGTCTCCCGATCTCTGGGGTTTGACTTCGACAAGCTGCCCCTCGATGTCAGGATCACGGAGATCACGTTTGGCGGCGGGACCTATCCGATCCTCTACGGCAAAGAAGCGCGGATCCTGGTCAACAAGTATGAAGGCATCCGCTTCACGGATACACTCTTCCACGAATCCGGCCACGGTCTCCACTACCTCCTGATGGAAGACCCGACTTTCATCCTGAAAGGCAGCTCCTCCGAGCCCTTTGACGAGGGCTGCGGCCAGATCATGGCGCTCCTGCTCTATCGCAAACCCATCGCCATGAGATATTTCGGCTTGACGGAGAAAGAACACGCGGCCATCCTCGAGCGTTACCGCATGAAGACCATCATGGATACACTGGAAACGATCGTCGATGCCTCGTTCGAATATCAAGCCTATGACGATCCTGACCAGGACCTGACCGCGCTCTACAACCGCACCTATCAGGATGTGATGGATGTAGACCTGCACGGACAACCGGTTTGGCCATTCAACCCGTTCTATTCCACTGGCCCGATCTACTTGCAGAGCTACGCGGTCGCCGAGATGGCCGCGCTCCAGATCCATGCCGATCTCGATCGTCGCTTCGGACCAGTCTGGGACAAGCGTGCCGGCGATTATTTGCGGCAACATTATTTTTCCGTCGGCGGTCGTCTCACGCTCGACCAGATCCTGCAAGAGGGGACCGGTGAACCTCTCAATCCGCGTTACCTGGTCGACTGGTCGAATGGAAAATAACGCCTCTGCTTGCCTCTGTGGTTCGTAGTCTCTCAAACGAACAAAAGCCCCGCATGCGCGGGGCTTTTGGTTCAGATCGACGGCCCGTATCTAGAACCCATCTCAAAAGTACCTCAATAGAATCGCGGCGCAACCTAACTGGACCATGCCGAGGAAGTTGCTGAGGTAATACTCCCAGCGTGTCACCAGGCGGCGGAAATTGTGCAGCCACGCGAACAGCCGCTCGATCTTCCAGCGTCGCAAGTATCGTCGCAATCGCCGCCCATCCTGTACCTGCACCCGCAACAACGCCACCATGGTCCCGTCCTGCTGCCACTGCTGGAAGCAGCGATGGCAGGTCTGGTACGGCGGAACCCGCTCCGGCAGATCGTGCCAGGGGGCCCCGGTGCGCAGCACCCACAGCACTCCGTTCAACACCGCCCGCGCTTCCTGCGGCGGCCGTCCCCGCTTCTCTAAGCGCTGCTTCGGCCGAAACAGCGGCGCCACCACGTCCCACTTGGCATCGCGCAGATCCATGCCCTTGTTCTGCGGCTAACCGACTAAAAATACAATTACTTAACTCGATTCCTGAATTTTGAGATAGCTTCGAGTTCTCAAGCAAGCGCCTGTCTTCGTTGAAGGGCGCGAGTTCAGAAGGCTTGCAGCCCCGGAGCTGCGCGAAGTTTTGCTACGCCGGAAACAGATTGAACTTAACGAACACAGTCTCGCGCTTCCAACCGAGTCCTTCGTATAGTCGTTGCGCGGGGAGATTGTCATTTGCCGTTTCCAGGAACATGCTTACCGCATCACTTTCCTGCATCAACCTGCGCGCTCGATCCATCAGGAGCCGGGCGACGCCGGAGTGTCGAGCTTCGGGAATGACATACAGATCATTCAGGATCCAAAGGCGTTTGAGCGCGATCGAGCAGAACACTGGATAGAGTTGGATGAACCCAATGGCCTGCCGGCCATCCGAGCCTCCCATGGCAAGATAAACCACAGACTCCTTGTTCCTGAGTCGCTGCTGAAGGAATGCGCGTCCCTGCGCGACATCGCTGGACTGTTTGTAGAACTGGCGATACTGGTCAAAAAGCGGTGCGATCAGGTCGAGATCACCTATCGTGGCTTCGATGATATTCACGGTCATGCCCGCGCCGCTTTCACCGGAACTCCGGATCCTTTCAGGCCGGCCTGAAATTCCCGGATGCAACGCTTGGCCGCGGCGATACCGCCCGCGGTCAGAGACACAGGCCCTTCCGAATCCGTATTGGCGAAGAAAATATTGCGCATCGGCTTCTTGGCGGTTGGGATCCAGCGTGTAAATGTGCCTGGTGTCGCGATGAACATGGGATGCCCGCGGCGGAAGATGTGGATCTCGACCGGGTCTACGTTGGTATCCGGCAGCACTTTTTTGAAGTCGCGCAGCACGCGCATGGCGATCGCCCGGCTCCCGGACTCCGTCAGCATCTCGGCACGCTGGGATTCCTTCAGTGGCGTATAAAACGTCAGGATGTTGTATTTCTGCTTGTATCCGGGCTGCTTTCGTACCGTCCAATCGGCGACGATCACATCGGTGAAGCTGTTGCCCGGGCACCAGGTGTCATACGCCTTGTTGAACACCGGCTTGTCATAGATGAGGTTCACCACCGGATAGGGGCAATAGCGGATAGTTCGCATCGCCACCCGCTGGGCCTCCGGCAATCCTTGCACCAATCGCGCCGTGATGAACTTTGGCGTGGCCATGATGACGCCCTTCGCGGCCACGGTGGTCAATTTCTTGTCATGCAGATACGTGACAAGGGCCTCGTTCTTGTCCTGGCGCACCGAGACGATGGTGGCGCCGGTCAACATACGGTCCCGGTTGCTGGCCAGCAGCCGCTCGCTCAAGACCTTTGTGAGCGCCCCGTTGCCGCCCGGCCAGGTGTTGTGCGTTGTGGCCAGCTTCTCATTGGCAAAGTCCTGGAAATCACTGATCGCCACATACGCACTGGTCTCGGCTGACACCGCGCCCCAATTCGAAGGGCCATAGCAGTCCCACCATGCCAGCACTTCCGGGCCATATCCCTTCAACATCGCAGTGAGTGGCATCTGATCAAGTTCACTCATTCGTTTCTTCAGGTCGACCGCCATCATGGCCTTCTTGAATTGCTTGAATCTCTCGCGCACAGTCGCGGGATAGGGGATGCGGTCGAGGTTCTCGCCCCACATGTCGGGTATGAACTCGCCTTTGAGGATGGTCCCGTCTTTCTCTTCGATCGGCAACAGGGAAAGGCCCAACTCGCGGGCGAGCTGCGCCGCGTCATCCTGCTCATCGATCATGAATGCGGCGCCGGTCGCGTACACTGTGCCGTCGTACTCCATGGCGTAAGCGTTGCCGCCCCAGTGGGATTCCTTCTCCAGCAAGAGCCAGTCGTGATCGGGGAGAAAATGTGCGGCGGCCAGGCCGCTGATCCCCCCTCCAACGATCACCACGTCTCGGTGCGCGGAAGCGGGAGGGATGCGGAATGCGAATCCATCACGCACCTTGTGGCAGATCTCGTTCTGTTCGCCGTCGACC
This sequence comes from Terriglobales bacterium, assembly GCA_016185365.1. Classification (GTDB taxonomy): domain Bacteria; phylum Acidobacteriota; class Terriglobia; order Terriglobales; family Acidobacteriaceae; genus DSPA01. The sequence goes on along the minus strand of JACPNP010000041.1, from coordinate 27,294 downwards.
GCCGGCCGCGGGCCCGCGCTCGCCGCGAACATCTCTTCCGTGATGGGACAGCTTGCCGCCGCGGCGCCCGCGATCACGACCTTGATGAAGTCTCGACGACTCTGGCTCATATGTTCCCTCCGTGCGATTGTGGCTCGAGTACTTGCGCTTCCACCAGGCCGCCTTCCTCACGGGTGCGGATGCGGTACCAGAGGACGATACTCGACAGCGAAAATACAAAGATCAAAGTGGAGATGGCGTTGATCTCCGGGGTCATGCCCCGGCGCAATCGGGACCAGATCTCCAGCGGCAATGTGTTTTCCCGGCCCACCAGGAAAAAGCTGACTGCGATCTCATCCATGGAAAGCGTGAAGATCAGCAGCGCGGCGCCGATGATGGAAAGCCGCAGATGGGGGAGCGTGACGCGCCGGAATGTCTGCCAATAGGAGGCGCCAAGGTCGAGCGACGCTTCCTCCAGACCGCGGTCCATCTTCAGGACCCCGGCATAGACCTCGGTCACGGCCACGGCGATCAGTGCCGTGCCATGGCCCAACGCGATCGTGAGCAAGCTCAATCTCAGACCGGCAGCCACGAACAGCATGAGCAAAGATAATCCTGTGATGATCCCGGGCAGGATTAGCGGTAGCAGGACCAGCCGCCGAAACAGTCCCTTTCCCGGGAACGACGCGCGATCGAGCGCGAGCGCCGCAGGCACACCGAAGAGCAGCGACAACACAACCGCGAACGCCGCGACGATCACGCTGTTCAAGACGGAGTCCCAGATGGCGCGGTCGTCCCATAACATGCGGTACCAGTCCAGAGTTAGGTTTTTCGGTGGAAATCCGCCGATCCCGCCGCCATTGAAGGAATAGAGGATCAGGATGGCGATCGGGAGATACAGGAAAAGGAACACCAGCAACGCATAGCTCCGAAGCCATGGGGCGCGCGTTGATCCGTTCATGCGTGGCTCCATCGTTTCTCCAGAGATTCAGTAAGCCACAGCAAGAGGAGCACCAGGAGCAGCATGGCCAAGGACACGGCGGCGCCGAGCGGCCAATCGTAGGCCGCCCCGAACAGGCTCACGACTACGTTTGAGATCATGATCCCGCTCGAACCACCGACCAGGAGCGGCGCGAGAAAATCGCCCAGGCTCAGTACGAACGCAAACGTCGCCCCTGCGATCACGCCCGGGAGTGACAGCGGCATGACCACGCGCCAGAACGTTTGGCGGGGAGAAGCCCCGAGATCGCTTGACGATTCCACCAGGTGGCGCGGGATGTGCTCCAGCGCGGCGAAGATCGGCAGAAACGCGAACGGCGTGTAGATATGAGTCAAAGTGAGGATCACGGCGAAAGGGCTGTATAACAGTGCACTCACCGGTGCGTCTGTGAGATGGACGTACTGCAGCAGCGTGTTGAGTACGCCGTCGCTTCCCAGGATCGTCTTCCACGCATAGGCCCGTACGAGATAGCTCACCCACAGCGGAATGATCACCAGTTGATACAGCAGCATCTTCCGCCGTGAATAGAAGGAAAGGTAATACGCCAACGGATAACCAAGTGCGAGTGACAGCAACGTGACCGCGCCGGCGATTTTCGTGGAGCGCCACAATACCTCGAGATAAAGTGGCTGGGTGGCAAGCGTGCGGTAGTTAGAGAGCGACCAATGGTGGACGATCTGTCCGTCCTGTACTGACCAGAAGCTGTGCAAGAACAGCAGGAGATACGCAAGCAACAGGAACGTGGATACCCAAAGAAGCGGCGGGACAGCGACAGCGGTCTTGTAGGTCCGCGTATACATGGAGTCCTTATTCCTGTTGGCCCCCGGCGTGATGATCTTTCACCGGGACCGCATCGTCCGGGGAAAATACGAAGATCTCATTCTCCCGTAACTCCTCGGAAGCCGGTACGCGCGCCGTCAGGGTGACTTCTTCACATTGCAAGCGCACGATCCGCGCCGCACCCTGGAATACCTGATCATGCACCCGCGCGTGCAGGCGGACCACGCCGTTGCCGGGTTGTTCCTGCGACGCCAAAAGTAGATTTTCCGGCCGCAGGGAAAAGGTTGCCGGACCGTCGGGTTGGCTGCATGGCCATTCCCATGATCCGACCACGGCACGTCCACCTTGTACCTGGCCATGAAGCAGATTCGTTTGCCCGATGAAGGAGGCCGCATAGGCCGTCTTCGGGCGGGCATAGATCTCCTCGGGTGATGCCACTTGTTCCAGTGTTCCGGCCCGCATCAGCGCAATGCGATCCGAGATCGCCATGGCTTCTTCCTGATCGTGGGTCACAAAGACGAATGAGATCCCCACCTCGCGCTGCAAAGACTTCAGTTCCGTTTGCATCTGCCGGCGCAGGTTCGCATCCAGTGCGGACAGCGGTTCATCCAGCAAAAGCAAGCGCGGCCGGTTTACCAACGCCCGCGCCAGAGCGACTCGCTGTTGCTGTCCGCCGCTGATCTTGGCCGGCAGGGATCGCGTCCATGACGTCATCTTGACCATGGCCAGAGCATCTTGTACACGCGCTTCGATCTCAGTCTTGGGTACGCCACGCACCCGCAGGCCGTAAGCGACGTTTTCGAAGCAATCCAGGTGCGGGAATAGCGCATATTGCTGAAACACCGTATTGACGTTTCGGCGATACGGCGGCAATGTGTCGAGACGTTCCCCGGCCATCCATATCTCGCCGGAGTCCAATGGCTCGAAACCGGCGATCAGCCGCAATAAGGTGGTCTTGCCGGACCCGCTTTCGCCGAGCACCGTGAGGAATTCACGTTCAGCCACATCGAGCGACAGGCCACGCAGGACCGTCGTGCGGCCAAAGCGCTTGGTCACGGAGCGGATCGAAAGCAGTGCGGAGGTGTCCGTCGCCGGCATCAGGTCTCGTTCAGGTCTTGCTCGTTCCGTCTTCGCCGATCACTGTGCCGCCTTCACTTCATTCCAGATCTCGTTGTACCTGGCCCGGCGGGGAACATTCTGCCAGAAATAGATCCGTCGCTGATAGGATTCCATGTCATCCAGGTGCAAGCTGACTTTTTGTTCGGCGCTCATGAACTGCGCCGCAGACGGGTTCGCCGGTGTGTAGCCGGTCACATCGGCAAGCGCTTTTTGCGTTCTCGCCTGGATCATATATTCCAGGAAATCGTGAGCGAGGTCTTTGTTATCGCTGGCAGCGGTGATCATCAGGTGGTCGATCCATCCCGTGGTGTTCTCCTGAGGAATGGTCTCCCCGATAGGGAAGTTGACCTTGCGCAATTGATTCGTCATTAACGGCCAACCCATCGCGATCACCACTTCATGGTTCTGGAACAGGTTGGTCAATTCACCGCCGCTGGCCCACATTTTTCGGATATTCGGTTTTAGGGCCAGCAGTTTTTTCTTCACCTGCTCTAGCTGGTCGTCACTCAGGTTGTACAGCGCGGATGGATCCGGCTTGTCATACCCGAGGACCTGCGCCGCCATATAGATGGTGGAAAGGTCATCCCACACCGAGACCTTTCCTTTCAGCTTGGGCTCCCAGAGTTCGGACCAATGCTCCGGCGCGCGCGGGAATGCGGTTGTGTCGTAGAGCAGCGGGTTGGGTCCCCAAACGAAGGGCACGCCATACGTCTTCCCGTTCGACTTGACCAGCGGCAGTCCCGTGAGGCGAGGAGAGAGCTGCGCGTAGGAAGGCACGCGTGCCAGGTCAAGTGGTGCGGCCAAGCCTGCGGTCGCGATCATACCCGCCACATCGCTCGAGGGCGAGATCACGTCATAGTTCGCCGCGCTTCCCCCGCGCAGCTTTGCCACCAGCTCATCGCTCGAGCCCATGTATGTTGCCGTGATCGTGCACCCGCACTTTGCCTCAAATCCACGGATGTACGAGGGGTCCGCATAGCCTTCCCATACCAACAGGTTCAAGGTCTTAGGCTTTTGCCGATTGCAGGAAAATGTCCCCAGTCCCGCCAGGGCGGACAACAACACGAGCAGGAATCGTCTATGCATAGATCATTGTTTCCCGGAGCTCTTTGCAGAGGGTTTGGGCTTTGCGTTTGCCCAGCGCGGAGACTGGTAAACAGTCTTTCCATCGACGATGGTCATTAGTACTTCCGTCGAAGCGAGTCGGTGGGGATCCATGGCAAATATGTCCGACGCCACGATCACCAGGTCCGCATACTTCCCTGGTTCGATGCTTCCTTCCCATTTTTCCCGTCGGCCTCCGATCGCGGCGCCCATGGTGTATCCGTAGATCGCCTGTTCCAATGTGATCCTCTGTTGCGGGATCCAGCCGCCTTCCGGCTTGCCTTCACGGGTCTGTCGCGTGATCGCGTTCTGGATCCCCGGCCACGGATTCAGCGTGACCACCGGCCAATCGCTGCCGAATGCCAGGGTCCCGCTGTGCGCGGCCACATCATGCCACGCCCAGGCCCGGCTGGCGCGTTCCGGTCCCACATGACTCAGCCATGGCCCCAGAGTGTCTTCGTCCGGATAGGCATGCAACGGCTGGTAACTGGCGACGACGCCCAGCGACCCGAAGCGTGGGATGTCCTCCGCGGAGATCGTCTCGATATGCTCGATGCGGTGGCGCGCACCGGCGGTGTGGTTCGCTTGCGCGGCCTCTCCGTAGGCATCCAGAGCCAGTCGCACCGCGCGGTCACCGATCGCGTGCGTGTAGACCTGGATGCCGTCCTTGTCCATGGCTGTGACCATGTTGCGATATTCCTCCGGATTCCATCGTAATTCTCCCGAATGGGATGGATCATCCGTGTATGGTTCGAGCATGGCGGCGGTGTGCCCCTCGATCACGCCATCCAGGAACATCTTGACCGCGCCGGCCTCGATCCAGCCGTTCGACTCGGGGAACTCGCGCCGCAGCATCGCCACATCACCTCGGATCTTTTCGATCGGCGCGCCGGGTGCGATGTAAGAACTGATCTTGAAACGCAGGGTCAATTCGCCCTTGGCCAGCAACTCGGAATAAAGAGCAAAAAAATCGGAATCGCTGCCGCCGCGCGTGTCATTCCCGCAAACGATCACCCGGGTCAGGCCGGATCGATTGGCCAGTCTCAAACCCCGCCGCAAGGCGGCGATCCGCTCGGCGTGAGACGGCAGGGGAACGATCGTGGTGACGAGATCGGCCGCCGCCTCCTGCAGTGCGCCCGTCGCTTCGCCCTTCTCATCGCGGACGATCTTTCCATTAGCTGGATCCGGCGTATGCTTTTCGATCTTGGCCAGCGCCAGTGCCTTGCTGTTCACCCAGGTCGTGTGTCCGTCGAATCCCTCAAGGATCACGGGCCGGTCGGGAACAACAGCGTCAAGGAACTTCTTGTGCGGCATTCCCGCGGCGCCGAATTCAGCGTAGGTCCAGCCTCGCCCGATGATCCAGGGGTCTGTGCCCGGAGGATGTGTGCGCGCATACTTCCGCAGTGCCGATTGGATCTGCTCGACGGATTTTGTCTCCTCAAGCTGGAGTTTGGTCAACGCGAGTGAGCCCTCGAGAAAATGGATGTGGCTGTCGGTCAGTCCGGGGAGAACAATATGCCGTTGCGCATTCAAGATGCGCGTTTTGGGTGCTCGCAATTTCTCGATGTCTTGTGTTGACCCTACGGCGATGAACTTGCCGTCGCGGATGGCGACCGCTTCCGCCCAAGGCTGGGCCGGATTCACGGTATAGACCCGCGCATGAGTGATGATCATGTCCGGCGCTTGCGCGACCGTGATCGTGACAGCGCCGAAGAGGGCGGCCACCAACACCCCGCCGCGCCTTAGAATGTGGGTGGTGTATTCACCCATAGGATGAGCGTCTCCTTGTTGCCGGGATTACTCCACTGATGAGGCGTTGAACTCTCGAAGTAGAGGCTGTCGCCCGGCATCATACGGTAGGTCTCGCCGGCCAATGCGATCTCCAATTCACCGTTGAGCAGGTACAGAAATTCTTCCCCCTCGTGCGCGTAAGCGCCACCGCTGCCTTTTCCCGGGGCCACGCGGAACAGATGCGGCTCCATCACTGTATTCCCCCAGGCAAGAAGTTCCATGCGGACTCCCGGCCCGGCATCCAATCGCTTCCGTTGCTTCGGACGCACGAGGGGCTGTGATCCGCTCTGATCGAAAAAATCGAGGACGTTGAGCTGAAAGTAGTCGGCCAAGCGCCGCAGTGTGCCGACGGACGCGCTGGCCTGCGAGCGCTCCAGATTGCTGAGGAAACCCACGGAGATATTGGTGGCGCGGGCCACGTGGTCAAGCGACTTTCCGCGCTGGGTGCGCGCTTGACGCAGCAGCGGACCAAGACCGGCCGCGGCCCCGGACCCGTGTGCGCTCTTCTTGGCGGATGAAAGCAGGCCCCGGCGCTTCAGTAGTTCGATGATCGCGGGAGCATTCAGGCCGCGCACCCGGTTCAGGTACACCGCGTGCTTGAGCAACTTCACATCGGCGGGACTGTAGAGCCGATAACGGGAAGGCGTCCGCTGCGGTGTGACCAGTCCAAGCCTTTCCCAGTCCCGGAGTGCCGAAGCCGACATTTTCACCTGGCGCGCGGCTTCACCGATCGTCAGCATTCCACCCAGGGCGCGGGGATGGCCGTGCGCCGCTCGTTTTGTGTTGGTGTTGGATCGGGGCACTGGGGATTCCCCTTGACAATCGCGCCGAATTTCACTAACTTTGCGCGATTATAGCAAGGTTTCGCTCTGGCGCAAGCCGGGAGCGGACTTGCCAAAACGCTGCACTGATGCGAGGACCTGAATGGCTCACTTCCGCAGGCTGCTTCCACTCCTTCTCTTGAGTCTCCTTGGCACGCTGACCGCGCAATCCACCGGTGGCCGATTTGTCGGCCATGTCTCCGACTCCACCGGCGCCGCCGTGCCTGATGCCAGGATCACCGTGACGAACCGCGAGACCGGGGTCAGCAGGTTCTCAGCATCGAACTCGAATGGGGACTATACGGTGCTGCAAGTACCCGTCGGCAGTTACAGCGTGACGGTGGAACACGCCACCTTTAAGAAGTATGTCTTGAAGGAGGTCACACTCTCGCTGAACGAAGTGAAGACCGTGGACGTCGTGCTGCAGCCGGGCGCGACCACGGAAGAGATCACCGTGACCGCGGAAGCTCCGCTCGTGGACACCACCAGCACGCAACTGGGCGCGGCGGTGGACGCCAAGACCGTGACCGGCCTGCCCCTCAATGCGCGGGACACGTATCAGCTTCTGCAACTGCAACCGGGCGTGACCTCGGTGGGTGGCGCGGACCTTTTCTATGGCAGCGACCAGTCCGGCTCGGTCTCCGTCAATGGAGGCCGCGGACGCACCAACAACTTCAGCGTCAACGGTGGCGATGCCAACGATCTGTTCGTGAATGCCCCTGCCGTGCAGCCCTCTCCGGACAGCATTCAGGAGTTCCGCGTCATCACCAACACATTCGACCCGGAATACGGCCGTAACTCCGGCTCGGTCATCAACGTGGTCACAAAATCCGGTACCAACGATTGGCACGGTAGTTTTTATGAATTTTTCCGCAATAAAGCTCTGAATGCGGTTGGTTTCTTCGACAATACCAAACCGGATTTCAACCAGAACCAGTTCGGGGGCACGTTCGGGGGGCCGATCAAGAAAGAAAAAACGTTTTTCTTCGTTTCCTATGAAGGACGCAGGATCCTGCAAGGCTTGTCCTCGGATCCGGTCGTGGTGCCGTCTTCGGACGAACGCGCGGGGATCTTTGGAGACCCGCTCGGCCCCTCAGTGTTCGCGGGAACTTTGGGTGACGACGCTGTGGCCCAGGTATTGTTGAACCGGCCGGGTTGCGCAGCCGCGATTGCTGCGATCCCGGGTTCGACTGCCCCTGCTGCCGGAACAGCATGGGCAAGTATCTTTCCCACCAGCACGATCCCTACGTCCTGTATGGATCCTGTCGCCGTGGCGCTAGTAAACTTTTACGTTCCCCTCTCTAATCAGCCGGATGGTAAGTTTCAGGCCGTCCCCAATGGCAGTGCGAATGAAGATCAGTTCACCGTTAAGCTCGACCACAATCTGAATCAGAATCAACAGCTCAATTTCTACTATTACTACACTGGCGGTGTGAACAATCAGCCCTTCTCCCATTTCCAGGCAGCCTCCGCCAATGTGCTCCCCGGTTTTGGCACTGCCAGCGACACGCTCACCCAGTTGGCGTCCGCCACACACACTTGGACCATCAATTCCAATACTGTCAATGAGTTCCGCTTTAATTGGTTCCGCAACTCTCAGGGCAAATTCTTGCACCCGACCCGCACGAACCTCGTCACCGACTCATGCAACGGCAGTCCGGGGGCTCCATTCTGTTTCACAGGAACAACGGATACGCCTGGCGTATTCACCTCTGACCCGAGATTGGGCATCACCCCGGGTTATGGCGCCACGCGTGAAGGCGTGCCCTTCCTCTCCATCTCCGGCGGATTCACGATCGGGAACAACTTCGAAGGTGAGATCCCCCAGACCGGCAACAGTTATCAATTTTCGGATAATTTCACGAAGGTGGCGGGCAATCACACCATGAAGTTCGGTGGGGACTTCCGCATCCAGCAACTCGACCAGACGTTGTACTTTGACGTCAACGGCAACTATTCATTCTTCGGGGGCGGGACCAATGATCTTGGCGGTCCAAACCTTTTCCCCAACTACTATCTCGGCCTTCCGGATTCCTTCCTGCAGGGCTCGGCCCAGACCAGCCGGTACCGCACCAACGCGATCTATCTCTACGCCCAGGACAGCTGGAAGCTGAAGCAGAATCTGACGCTGAATTACGGGTTGCGCTGGGAAGTGAACACGCCCTTCAAGGACCTCAACAAGTTTGTGCAGTCCTACCGGCCCGGGGTTGCCACGACGAATTACCCGTGCACCTTGCTAGACCCCTCCCAGATCGCGCTCTATGGAAGTTCCGATTGCAGCCCCAGCGGGCCGGCGAACGCGGTATTTCCAATGGGGCTGGTCACTCCTGGCGACCCCGGCGTCCCGGCGGGATTCTCGGATACGTACTACAAGGCATTCGCGCCCCGCATCGGCATCGCCTGGAGCCCGGGTTGGGGCAATAACTGGCTTACCGGTGGTCCGGGCAAGACCAGTGTCCGCGCCGGCTTCGGGATCTTCTACAACCCGATCGAACAGCTGGTCCTGGAACAGTTGGGTGCGCAACCTCCGTTCGGCGGCAGCACCCTGGTCTCTCTGGACTTCCTGCAAGCCCCGTTTGCGTTGCAAAGCTGCACAGCTCCCTGCGCAGTGGGTGGGCCCGGTGTCGTCCCGAATCCCTTCGGTGGATTCCAATCCCCGGCGCCGGGGACCGCGATCGATTGGTCCAAGTTCCGTCCTATCCTCCTCTTTGGCCAGGTCCCGCACAAGGTGCATCCGCAATACACCATGCAATACAACTTCACGATTCAACGTGAGTTGAGCAAAGACCTTGCCGTCACACTCGCCTATGTTGGTGCGCAGGGTCGGCGCTTGCTGGCCACGCGTGACCTCAACTTCGGTAACGCACAAACCTGTCTCGATCTGAATGCCACGCTCGGCACCGGCACATGTGGCGCGTTCTATGCTGATTCCAGTTTTGTGGTTCCCGCCGGGACCACCATCGCGCCCCAAGGACTCACGCTCCCGTATGGTTCCGTGAGTTTCATCCCTGGCGGCACCACACTGGCGAATGATGTGACCCTTGTGGGACTCCGGCCTAACTCATCGCCATTCTGTGAGCCGACGACCGGAGCCGGTTGCCCGCTGGACGGCATTCCGGTCTTTTCCAGCATTTTCTCGCAGGAGACCAGCACGAATTCGAGCTACAACGCTCTGCAAGCTTCGTTGGAGAAACGCTTCTCGCGTGGCTTCAAATTCCTGGCGGCGTATACCTGGAGCAAGTCCATGGATGACGCCTCCACCTTTGAGCAGATACTGAATCCGATCTGTGCGCGTTGCAATCGCTCACTTTCCTTGTTCGATACCCGGCATCGGTTCGTCGTGAGCTACGCCTGGGAGTTGCCTATTCCGAAGTACTCCGGCTTTGCGGGCAAAGTGTTCAATGGTTGGGGACTGACCGGCATCACCACCTTCCAGAGCGGTTTCCCCATCCGCATTCTTTCCTCGGATGACCAGGAGTTCCAGAACAGCTTTGACTTCGAATTGCCCGGCAAGCCGGACCAAGTGGCCCGCTTTGTCACCGGTGACCCGCGCAACAATTCCTTCTGTGCGGTAGGCACGAGCGGACCAACGTGCGAGTCCGGCTTCTTCTACTTCGATCCGAACTCGTTCACCACCGCCGCGGACGGGACACTGGGGACCGCCAAGCGCACCATCTGTTGCGGGCCCGGCATCCAGCTATGGGACCTCTCCATACAGAAGAACACCAAGCTTGGGGACCGCATGGGCATGCAATTCCGCGCCGAATTCTTCAACCTGTTCAACCACACGATGTTCAACAATCCGGACGGCAACATCACCGACGGCTCCGATTTCGGGGTCATCAAGCGTGCGCGTCCGCCGCGGCAGATCCAGTTCGCGGTCAAGTTCTCGTTCTAGTTGTGAGGGGCGGGCCGCCTGGGGTTGCACTCCGGCGGCCCGGCTCTCACAATGGAGATAGCAGCACCTATCCTGCCGGCGGCCTCAGGCCGCCCTAAAGCCAGAAGGCACATCATGTACGCGCAGTTAAAGAAAGAATTGGAAACCTACGAGCGGCGCACGCCTCGATCGCGCGCGGCCTTGGAACATTCAAAACCATGGATGCCGCTGGGCGTCTCCAGCAACTTCCGCAGCTATGAACCGTACCCGTTGTTCATCGAGTCGGCGCAGGGAACGCGCGTCCGCGATCTTGATGGCAACGAATACATCGATTTCAATCTCTGCTTCGGCGCGCTCATGGCCGGGCATGCGAATCCCATCATCGTGCGCGCCGTGGAAGAGCAATTGAAAAAAGGGACCATGTACGGCATGCCCCATGTGATGGAGCAGCAGCTGGCCGAAGAGATCTGCGCCCGTTATCCCGTGGAGAATGTCCGCTTCGGCAACAGCGGCACGGAAGTGACCATGCACGCCATCCGCCTGGCCCGCGGATTTACCGGTCGGGAGAAGATCATCAAGTTCGAGGGCTGTTACCACGGCGTGCATGACGCCGCCATGGTCAGCGTCAAGCCCAAGGCGGACAAGTGGGGCAGCGCGACCGAGCCCAACCAGGTGCCGGCCTCGGCCGGCATCCCGAAGGGCGCCTGGGAGGCGACTCTGGTCGCGATCTTCAACGATCTGCCCAGTGTCGAGCGGTTGTTCAAAAAATATCCCGGAGACGTCGCCGCTTTGATCCTCGAACCGGTGCCGATGAATATCGGTGTTTGCATGCCGCAACCCGGTTTTCTCGAAGGACTGCGCGAACTCTGCACCCGCCACGGCGCGCTGTTGATCTATGACGAGGTCAAGACGGGCGCCAAGCTCGGACGTGGCGGCGCCAGTGAATACTTCGGCGTCAAGCCGGACATGGTCTGTCTGGCGAAGTCCATCGGCGGTGGATTTTCCCTGGCCGCTTTCGGCACTAGCCGCAAGATCATGGACATCATCGGCGAGGGCAAAGTCTTCCATGCCGGGACCTACAACACCAATCCTTTGGTGATGGCGGCCGGCTTGGCGACCTTGCGCCATGTGCTCACGCCTGAGAACTACGCGCGCATCGATAAGATGAGCAAGCGACTGGTCGAGGGTTGCAACCAGATCATCAAGCAGACCGGCCTGACCGCGTATGCCATCGGTGCATGCGCCAACGGCGCCGTCATGCTATATCCCGGGGAAGTGAAGAACTACCGGGATTGGGCCGGGATCGACGTCGATCTGTGGCGGCATTACTGGTTCGCCATGGTGAATCGTGGGGTCATGCCGACGCCGCATTATTGGGACGAACAATGGACCGTCTCCGTGGCCCACAGCGATGCCGACATCGAGCGGCACCTTGAGGTGTTCGCCGAGGTCGCGCCGGCGCTGGCCGTCGCGCAACAAGAGCGCAGCGGCGCGATGGCGGCCCGGTAGCGGATGTCGGCGACACCCGCAGCCCCCTCAGCCGCGCATGGGTTGAAGCGCGCGCTCGGATTGCGGGATCTGGTACTGCTCTTCGTGGTGGCGGTGGTGAACCTGAATGTGGTTCCGTCCATCGCCGCCAACGGGGGCGTTACGGTCTGGCTTTGGCTGCTGGCGCTGGTCTGTTTTTTCTGGCCGCAGGGCATAGCCGTGATCGAGTTGTCGCGGCGTTACCCCGGCGAAGGCGGCGTATACCTGTGGACGAAGAAATACTTCGGTGATTTCCACGGGTTCCTCTCCGGCTGGTGCTATTGGACGAACAACGTCTTTTACGTGCCCACCGTGCTGTTGTACCTGGTCGGCGTGGCCACCTTCGCCGCCGGCCCCGGCGCCAAAAAACTGGCGGAGGACCCTCAGTTCACGTTTTTTGCCGCATTGGCCGCGCTGGTGATCCTGGTGCTGCTCAACATTCTCGGGTCGGGTGTCGGCAAGTGGGTAAACAACCTGGGCGGCATCGGGACTGGATTCGTGGCGGTCGCGCTCATTGCACTCGGAGTGGCGACATATTGGCGTGAAGGCACCATGCTGCGCGCGGCGGATTTCAGCGTGGTGGGCGCCGACTGGCATATTGTGGCCACCTTCGGCACCATCTGTTTCGGGCTGGTCGGATTGGAGCTCGGGTCTGTGATGGGCGATGAGATCCGCGACCCGGAGAAGACGGTGCCCCGCGCGGTTGTCTGGGGCGGGATTGCGAGCGGTATTTTGTATATCGGCGCGACACTGACGTTGTTGCTTGCCGTCCCGAAGGAGGAGATCGGCGTCCTCCAGGGTATGGTGGAAGCGATCAGCAGTATGGCAGGGAAGCTGGGGCTATCCGTGGTGGTCGCGCCTCTTGCGCTGGTGATGAGCGTCTCCATCGCAGGAATCGCATCGGCTTGGTTGTCAGGGTCCGCACGCATCCCCTTCGTCGCCGGTCTTGACCGCTATTTACCGGAGCCGTTGGGACGTTTGCATCCACGGGCGGCCACGCCGTATGTGGCGCTGATGGCGCATGGCATTTTTTCGGCGCTGTTCCTGGCCATGAGTTTCATGGGCCAGGCCAGCGTGAAGGACGCGTTTCAATTGATGTTGGCCCTGGCGGTCGTGCTGCAATTGGTCCCGTTCCTTTACGTCTATGCCGCCCTGATCAGGATCGCGATGCGCCCGGACGCAAAAGGGTGTTATCAAAGCCGGACGCTGTGGTTTGCAGGTGTAAGTGGGATTGTCACCACGGCGATCGGCATGGTGGTCGCCTTCGTGCCGCCTTCAGGAACGAGATCGGTCTGGTTGTTCGAAGGCAAGATGGCGCTGGGCACTGCGTTTTTCGTTGTTCTGGCAGTCTTCTTTTTTTTCGTCTATGGCGGAGATCGGGATCGGCCGATCGCAACGTAATGAGAATCTGCTGACTAATGGGGGACGCGATGGCAACTGGTGTCCGAGCGGATGTGCAGGACCTGCAGATGATGATCGGCGGCAAGTGGCAAAGCGGCGCCCGGAAAGCGACACTTCCGGTCTACGACCCATCGACGGAAGAAATCATCGCCCATGTGCCGGACGCAGGAGCGGAAGACGTTGACCGCGCTGTGTCCGCCGCGCGCGCCTGTTTTGAGACTTGGAGCCAGACGACCGCCCAGGAACGTGGCCGGGTCCTGTTCCGTATCGCCGAAACCGTCCGGCGAGAGATGCCGCGGCTGGCGGAGATCGAATCGCGAAACTCCGGCAAGCCCATCGTGGAAGCCGAATTCGATATCAACGACGTCGCCACCTGTTTCGAATATTACGGTGGCTTGGCCACCAAGGTCATGGGCCATGTGAACCCGGTCCCTGACAATGCGCTGAGTCTGTCATTAAAGGAACCGGTGGGGGTGGCAGGCCAGATCATCCCCTGGAATTATCCGCTGTTGATGGCCGCATGGAAGCTTGCGCCGGCTCTGGCGGCTGGTTGTACGTGCGTACTCAAGCCGGCCGAACAGACTCCGCTCACAGTGCTGGAGCTGGCGAAACACTTCGACCAGGCGGGTCTCCCTGCCGGGGCAGTCAACATCGTGACCGGATACGGCGAGACGGCGGGCGCGTCGCTGGTCGCCCATCCTGATGTGGACAAGATTGCTTTCACCGGCAGCGCGGCCGTCGGGAAGATCATTCTTAAGGCCGCCGCCGAGAACATCAAACGAGTCACACTCGAGCTTGGTGGCAAGTCCCCGAATATCTTCTTCGCGGATGCCGACTTCGAAGCCTCGATCGATGGCGCGCTCTTCGGAGTCTTCATCAACCAGGGCGAAGTCTGTTCCGCGGGAAGCCGCATCCTGGTCGAAAGAAAGATCTACAGCAAATTTGTGGAGGCGATGGCAGCCAAGGCCAAGACCATCAAGCTGGGTCCTCCGCTGGAGCGCGAAACCAAGATGGGGCCGCTGGTAAGCAAAGAGCAATATGATCGCGTCCTTGCCTACCAGGAGATCGGAAAGAAGGAAGCCAAAGTCGCGGCGGGTGGTGGAAAGTCAAAAGCCTTCCACAAAGGCTTCTTTGTGGAGCCGACCGTCTTCTACGATGTTGACAACTCCGCCCGCATCGCCCGCGAAGAGATCTTTGGCCCGGTGGCCACGGTGATCCCGTTCGAGGATGAGAAAGATGCGCTGCGTATCGCCAATGACACGCCGTACGGTCTGGCGGCGGCCGTCTGGTCGCGGGACATCTTCCGCGCCATGCGTATGGTGAAAGCGCTCCGCGCCGGCATCGTCTGGGTGAATCACATGCAACCGACCTATGTCGAAGCGCCCTGGGGCGGGTACAAGCAATCGGGCTTCGGCCGCGAATTGGGGCCCTGGGGTATCGACGAATATCTCGAGATCAAACAAGTGCATTTCAACCTGAACGAACAGCCCATCGGCTGGTACTGAAGAATGGCCAAGTCCATCCAGCTGCGCACTCCGGTCCCCGGGCCAAAGTCCCAGGCGCTGATGCGTCGCCGCGAGGCAGCGGTCGCTCGTGGCGTGTACCACGCCACGCCCGTTTTCGCGGCCAAGGCCGAGGGCGCCGTGCTGGAAGACGTGGACGGGAATCGCTTCCTTGATTTTGCCGGTGGCATCGGCTGCGAGAATGCCGGCCATCGAGCGCGGCCGGTCCTGGATGCTGTGCATGCGCAGCTCGATCGCTTCATGCACACCTGCTTCAGCGTGGCTCCCTATGAGCCTTACATCGCTCTGGCCGAGCGGCTGAATCGCCTGGCGCCGGTGCCCGCCCCGAAGAAGACATTTCTTGCGAACACCGGTGCGGAAGCGGTCGAGAATGCGGTCAAGTTTGCCCGCGCGTTCACCAAACGTCCCGCCATTATTTGTTTCGAGGATGCGTTCCATGGACGCACATTGAAGGCGCTGGCTCTCACCAGCAAGACCCATCCCTACAAGGCTGGATTCGAGCCGTTCCCATCGGACACGTACCGCATCCCCTTTGCCTATTGCTACCGTTGCGCCTTCGGCAAGACCTACCCTTCGTGCCAGTTGGCCTGTGCCCACCATTTGGACGATGTATTCAAGCGCACGGTGGCTGCGGAGTCGGTCGCCGCCATGATCATCGAACCGGTCTTGGGTGAAGGCGGCTTCATTGCTCCACCGGCGGATTATCTCAAGACACTGCATGAGATCTGCCGCAAGCAGGGCATCCTGCTCATTGCTGACGAAGTGCAGACCGGGATCGCACGCACCGGGACGCTTTTTGCCTGCGAGCAGATGGGCGTGGAGCCGGATCTGCTGGTCACGGCAAAATCACTCGGCGGCGGATTGCCCCTTGCTTCCGTCACCGGCCGCGCGGAGATCATGGACGCGCCGGGCGTGGGCGCGGTAGGAGGCACATTCGGGGGAAACCCGGTCGCGTGCCAGGCCGCGCTTGCGGTGCTGGATCTGGTGGAACGCGAAGATCTTTGCGGCCGGGCAATACATCTGGGCGATCGCTTTATGACCCGCGCGCGGGATTGGCAAGCGCGCTGGCCGCGGATCGGCGCCATTCATGGCCTGGGTGCGATGCGGTCGCTGGAAATGATCCGCGACGCGACGTCGCGCCGGCCCGACGCAGAGGCGGTCAAAGCCATCGGTAAGTACTGCTACGAACATGGACTGCTCACCATCTCTGCCGGCAGCAGCGGAAACATCGTCCGCCTGCTCATGCCTCTGGTGATCACGGACGAACAGTTCGACGAAGGTCTCGATGTCTTGGCGGCCGCACTCGCTGCGTCGCTTCCAGCGCAAGAGCCCCAACGGACGACGATTCACGCCTGATAACGATTAGGCGAGAACGTTTCCGCTGAATATCCTTGTTCTCGATTGACTTGAATTTTAGAAGGAGGGATTGGTTGCGGGGGCTGGATTTGAACTTGAGCGGCTTTGCCGGCGTGAGCGAGCGCAACGAGCGGGAGCCGGCACGCGAAATCCTGAGCGAGCGTAGCGAGTCGAAGGACCCCGGTGACCTTGCTGATTTGTGGGAAGATTGGTTGCGGGGGCTGGATTTGAACCAGCGACCTTTGGGTTATGAGCCCAACGAGCTACCAGGCTGCTCCACCCCGCACATCCATACTAAATAAGGATGGAACTCCTGGTCAAATCCCGCGCGGCGGAGACTGCGGTCGACAACCGCCTGTTCGTCAACGCCGTCCTGTGGATCTTGCGTTCCGGGGCGCGCTGGCAAGACCTGCCCGAGCGCTACGGCAAGTACAAGAGCGTGCATAAACGCTTTGTGCGGTGGGCGCACAGCGGGGTTTGGGAGCGCGTGTTTGCGGCCTTGGTGAAGGAGCGCGACAACCGGTACCTGATGCTGGATTCGACCATCGTGAAGGCCCATCAACAAGCGGCCACGGGCCGCAAAAAGGGGTCGACCCAGCCATTTTGGCTGCTATGGCAGTCCGAGAAACGGGGTTTCAGAATATTTGGGAGTACGGCGGGGGGCAAGGGCGCGGGATTTTCCAGATAGACGGCGGCCGCCATCCTGAAGTTAGTAACGCACAGGCTTTCAATCCCGCATTCAATCTAAATTGGACGGCAAGTAATTTTGCACGCAGCTTGAGCACCTACTCTGTTTTAGGCGCGATGGCGGTTCCTGCGGCAATACGCGCCCATAATGCTGGCAACAGATATACTTTCGGGAAAGCATTGTTGGGTGTAGCTGCGCTTGATAAAGGCACAGCTCCCAGGGGAGCAGGAAACTACGTGAGCAACGTTTTGCAAATAACGAGTTGTTTTCAGTAGAGGATGGGATGTTCGACCTGAGAGGAAAATCAATCCGGCTTGCTTTGGTAGGAGGTGTTCTGTGCGCTTTTTTGTGTCTTCCTTGTCCCGGTCAGACCGCTCATCAGTCTGGACGAGCCGCATCATCAAGTAAGTGTCTTCGTCTAGTTTGGGACTGGCGCAAGGCGAACGAACTAAGCTGGAAGCAAAGCATTAGTCGGATAGAGAACCTCGCGCCCGCAGAGCGTCAACGGCTGATTGTGGCCATTGCTAGGCAGCTTCGCTCGCTTGCCGCGGGACTAGGAATTGGCTCAGAGGAGGAAATGCGAGCGACTGCGACGCAGACTCGGATCAAATATGTTGACCTCAACGGCGATGGCACACCCGAGGTCATTGCCCAAGCCGGAGGAGAAAAATCCGGCTGTAGTCCCACAGGGAACTGTATGTTCTGGGTCTTGTATCGGCGTGGAGGCAAGTACAATATTTTGTTGGAGGCTGAAGCGCAGACGTTCACGGTTCGCTCGAGTCGAAGCATAAATTTTTTCGATATCGTCCTTACGAGGCACGGTTCAGCATTTGAATCTGAAGTGACAGTTTATAAGTTCAATGGATCATCCTATGGTGAGTGTGGATGCTACACCGCGCAATGGGCGAGACTGGGCGATGACGGGGAGCAACACCGCCTAAAAGAGCCCCAGATTACACCGTGCGATGCGCACTCTTCCAAGGAATAGTGAGCACTTTCAATAATTACCTGACTAACTGTATTACAACTAGCCGCGTGCTTTCAGTAATGAATCATTGAGGAATTCCATGCCAGCTAGGTCCGCGATGCGATTAATTCTCGCCACTGTTTTTTTTTGCGTCTGGTGCCGCAGATGCGCAGCTACGCCCCCTCCTCCGGACTGGACGGCTATTCATCTACACGATGATCGGAAGTGGGCGCGCATCACAGGACTCCCGCCGTCGCAAGTGCGATATTTAAGAATACTTTCAGGAATCGATGACGACCTCGAGGAAGCGAGAATAGACAATCTAGACGCGAAACGTTTGTCCTCCAGAAAGCAGATTCTTCTTATTACATCGGCCGGCAATGGTCACTGCCTCACTGTAACCGTGTTTCAAAGTAACGCTGGGAATTGGGAACGGTTGTGGACAATAAGTGAAGCACCTGACGGTGCTGGCTTCTGTCATGAAAGATTTCGGGGCACTCCCAAAGCCTACGTTAGCGCTAAAAAAAATGTCATTATTGAGATTCCTACCTTTCAAGACGAGAAAACGGAAATGGGCAATGCCACCTTTGTGTTTGTGTACGCGTGGAGGCTGGTACGAGGGTCAGGACTGCGCCACGAATCCTTACGGCGACAATCTGGCCTGCGCCTCGGCCCAGGGCTGGACCAATCCGCTGACCTTCTCCCGGGTGCACTACGCGGGCTATGACTACAACGGCTCGACCGGGCTCTATCACACCTGGTTCCGGGAGTACGATCCGCGGCTGGGACGCTTCCTGCAGGCCGACCCGCTGGGCGGGGACGCCTCAGACCCGCAGTCGCTTAATCGGTTTGCGTATGTGCTGAACCAGCCCAGCGGGTTCGTGGATCCGTTGGGGCTCTTTGGCTGCCCGGCGCTGACCGACAGTGTTCCGGGGTCGGGGGAATGCGAAAGGGGGTTTGGTTCGATCTATAAGGGGCAATTTGGTGGGAGTGCACTAAGTGTTCTCGAGCTGGCCTTCAGACCCACTTTTGGCGTGCTTGAAATTGACCCCGAATTTCCAGCAAGCGACAATTCCATGTTGTACATCTTTTTCGGAAATTTGAGCGCTCTGTATTTCCTCCATTACTGGATTCCCTCGGACGGTTCTTTGGAACATTTCCTCCTGAGTTGTGAGGGTCATAAGCCGAATTATGGGATTTATGATGATCGTCTTAAAAACTGCACAGTTGGATTCGGTCATCTTCTGCACCTTGGTCAATGCACCCAAGCGGATCGCGCCAACTACCCTAGTGGTATGACCCGAGAAGCGGCTTTGGCCCAGTTTAGACGGGATCTTTCAGGCGCGGCACGCCAAACTGCTGCTAATCTCCATCGTCCCTACACACAACACCAGTTCGATGCCTTGGTCAGTCTTGCCTTCAACATGGGAATGGGAAGTCTTCGGACCCATGACGTTTGGAGAGACATCACACTAGGCAATCTTGGCCAAGTTCCCGCGGATATTATGAGTCTTGGCGCAGGCGGCCCTGGCATGCGCAACCGACGTGTAAATGAGGCGCGGATGTTTCAAACAGGTTCATACGCGACTTCTTGCTACGCGGTCCCACAATAGGCCTTGAAGGAGGACCGAGAATGAAGCGAATGAGTCTTGTTCTCAATTTGGTATTTGCGGGAGTGACCTGTGCCCCAGGTCTACAGCAAAAGCCTGCGCAAACTGCAGAGCAGAGCTGTCAAGTCAGCAATCTAAGCGAAGATACAGTCACGGATGTGGAGAAGGTCCGCAAGTTCTTGGACACGCTGCAAAAAGCTGTGGCGCGGAATCGCCGCAAGCAGGTAGCCAAGCTCCTACATTATCCGGCCTTAGCCGGGACCAGCGATGGAAAGAGTTTTTCGATTCGCACCGAGAAGGACTTTCTCAAGCTCTATGACAGGATATTCACAGCGAAATTCAAGAAGATCTTAATGAGAGAGAAAGTGGAATGTATAACCCGAATGGGGGCCCATGGGCTTATGGTGCACGAGGGAGAGATCTGGTTCGACGAGTTCCCGGATGGCGAGCTCCGTATCTTTACATTCAACCCGGTCATCCCTGGATACGATAAGTAGGTAAGTGTAATGGCGGGTGGCTAGGTGCCGGGTGGTGGGCGCGGGCGGATATTACGTGGCCTCGCTGACCAACCTGCTGGGCACGGTGCGCAAGCGGCTGCGCTTCAACAACAACACCAATGGGGCTGGTACGAGGGTCAGGACTGCACCACGAATCCCTACGGCGACAATCTGGCCTGCGCCTCGGCCCAGGGCTGGACCAATCCGCTGACCTTCTCCCGGGTGCACTACGCGGGCTATGAGTACAACGGCTCGACCGGGCTCTATCACACCTGGTTCCGGGAGTACGACCCGCGGCTGGGACGCTTCCTGCAGGCCGACCCGCTGGGCGGCGACGCCTCCGACCCGCAGAGCCTGAATCGGTTTGCCTACACCCGGAATGATCCCGGGAATCTGGTGGACCCGCTGGGGCTGGAGATTGCGTGTGTCACATCGATTTCTGTAGAGGGGGGGGCCATCACGACGTGTGAAGACGACATAGTCGGTGGCGGCAGTGGCGTCGGTGGCGGCAGTGACCTCGAGACAGTGTTATACGCACTTAGTCGTGGTGGTCTCCGTCTGATAAGGCGCGCCCTTACGGATAGTGAGGCTAGAGGCAGCGATGGCAAGGGCGGACTATTGGACCGTTTAAGAGAAACTGCCCACGGGCTCGTTTGTTTGGCCGCCACTCCCCTGATTAGATTGGCACGCGCAAACAATGCAACACTTGGCGTCGGTGCAGGGGGCTCTATAGGCGTCGGTGTGTTGCTGGGGGTTGCAGTTTCCGGTGGTGCGCATGTTGTTGCAGACACATATGGTGGTGTTGGAATTGCCATCACCATTGGTGGAAACCCCGGTTACGGAGTATTAGGAATTGGAGCACTAGGCGGCGGTCAAGTGGTTCGCTCAACCGCGCCAACTATTGCCGGCTTAAAGGGGAATTCTGGTTCCGCTGGTGGAACGGTTGGGCCAGTTGGTATTGAATTCTCGACGAATGGAACAGTGCACTCGACTACAGTTACGGTTGGGGAAGGTGTGGGCACGAAAGGCGCAGCACTTTCATCAAACTACACATTCGTACCGTCTATTTTGTCGACGCGCTGTCCATAGTAACTCGAAATCATGCGAGATTGAATATGGCCCAACGTTATCGAATTGTCTTTTTGATTGTGACGTTACTGTTCACAATTAATTTGTTGATCGTACTTTTTAGCCTGCCCTCGCAATCAACACAGCTCTTGAAGGTTCCAAGGCCCATCCTTCTTTACGGAACCCCGATCTTCTTTTTCTTGGGGTCGTTAGGGGTTGTGAAATCTTGGGAACGCAAGAATCAGGCCAGTGCGGGTCAGTGGATTTTCGTTTTTTGTATTTCCTTAGCATGGGTGTACGGTTCGTTCATCGTAATTTTTATTATTGTCTTTCGTTAAAGGGTAGGAAGTAAGGGCGCGTAGCCCGCTCATTCACTTTTTCCCGAAATAACAAGTTTGCAGGGAGTGTACCTCATTAAAATTGATGTACTCGTTGTATTCAAGTACTTGCAGCCGGCCGGCGGCCGGTGGCCCATCTATGACAACGCAATCCCCGTCAAGGGCGAGTGGAGGCGAAGATTTCCCCGCACGTGGAAGGACGCGCCCTTTCGCTCTCGCGGAGTAGTTTCTGTTGACCAAGGTTCGCGTGTAATCCGTCTCGATGGAACTTCGGTTCCATCCCCTATCTATTCGGCCCCGGACCGCGGCCATGATTAGCGTTCGGACTCCCATCCGGCGACGGGAGGCGGAGTGCCCATTCAGATTCGCGGGGTCGGAGCCGCGCGCCGAAATCCTGAGCGCAGGCGCGCAGCGCCGAGTCGAAGGACCTCGTACTTACCTGCTGTGAAGGGAGAAGTGGTGGGCGCTATAGGATTCGAACCTATGACTTCCACCGTGTGAAGATGGCACTCTACCGCTGAGTTAAGCGCCCAACTGCGGTATCAATAATATTATCAGATGATCGGGAGCCCACAAGAAAAGCCCCTCGCCGGCGGCGAGGGGCCTGGACTTGGGAAAATCCCTTAAGGTAGATCGACGTCGCGTCGCTTACACGCGGGCAACGTTCTGGGCCTGGAGACCTTTGGGACCCTGGTTGACCTCGAATTCGACGGTCTCGCCTTCATTCAGGGTCCGGTACCCCTGTTCCTGGATCACGGAGTAATGCACGAAGACATCCTCTCCGGTGGAACGCTGAATGAATCCATACCCTTTTGCTCCATTGAACCACTTGACGGTACCTTTCTCTCTCACAGATACAGCTCCTTTCGCCTCTTGGACAAGATTTGCAGCACTCCCCGGCTTGAAGGCGCCTGTGGACCCAGTCGCACTTCTGCCCGGAAAGGAGAAAGGTTGGTGCCTTGTTCCTGCCTTGCAGCGAAGCCCAAAAACATCAACCCCCCGCGCCTGACCTCACAGTCAGTCTGTGCGGGCACGGACCGTGCCTGCTCAGCGCACCGATGATATTCATTCCACCGGGTAGATTGCAACATCCAATCTTTTTCGTCCCGTCCCACTTCGGTGGGGGTTAGAAAGCAGTAAACAGAGGCTGGCCGCGGGATCCCATGACCGCAGGGAACCGCTGCTAGGATAGCTGCATCCCCATGGCCCTCGGGACGCAATCAGCCGGATCCTCCTGGAGCGCGGACCTGCGCGAATTCGCCGAGGACCTGGTGCGCCTGGTCCACGAGCGCGGGAGCGAGACCACCCGCTATCTGCTGCAGACCGAAGTCCATACCTATGCCTTTAGCGTGGCCGCCAACGCCATCCTGTCATTTTTCCCCTTCATCGTCTTGCTGATGACCATCACCCGGCGCATCTTCCGTTCCCAGGCGATGACGGACGTGGTGACCCAGCTGGTCCGCGACTTCCTGCCGGCGGGGCAGGATTTCATCGTGCGCAACCTCACCGTGCTGGTGAATGCGCGCGAGGGCGTGCAGGTGATGTCCTTGGTGATCCTGCTGTTCACCTCGAATGGTGTCTTCCTGCCGCTGGAAGTGGCGCTCAATCATGTGTGGGGCATCGAGAAAGACCGCAGCTGGCTGGGGAACCAGCTGGTGTCGTTCGGCCTGGCGCTGGCGGTGGGGACGCTGGCCTTGCTCTCGATCGCGCTGACCGCCGGCAATCAGGCGCTGATCACCGCTGCATTCCATGGCGAGCTCGCGCGCACCGCGGCCTTCGCGGTGATGAAGGTCTTCGCGCTGGGCGCCAGCATCGGCATCTTCTTCCTCATCTATTGGGTGCTGCCGAACGGCAAGATCCGCGCCCGCGCGGTGCTGCCAACGGCGGTCGCCATCGGGATCCTGTGGGAAGGCGCAAAGTATCTCTACATCCTGGCGCTGCCGGTATTGGATTTCAAAGAGGTATACGGACCGTTCGCCATCTCGGTCACTCTGATGTTCTGGGCCTTCCTCTCCGGCATGTTGCTGCTGGCCGGAGCGCACATGAGCGCGATGAAGGCCAACGGAAAGCCGCCCGGCTAGTCCCGGAAGAGGTTCTTGAGGATGAACATGGCGTTGGCCGGTCGCTCCGCCAGCCGGCGCATGAAGTAGGGATACCACTCCGACCCGAACGGGATATACACGCGCATCCCCCAGCCTTCCTTGGCCAGCTTTTGCTGCAGGTCGCGACGGACCCCGTGGAGCATCTGGAACTCGAATGCGGAGGGCGGGATGTTTTCCGCACGGGCGAAGGCCTTGGTCTGTTCGATGATGTGCTCATCGTGTGTCGCGATGCCGTGATACACACCGCTCTTGAGCAGGATCTTCATCAGCCTCACATAGTTCGCGTCCACGTCAGCCTTGTCCGGGAAGGCGATCTCCGCCGGTTCTTTATACGCGCCCTTGCACAGCCGGATGCGGATGCGGTCGGCCAGCAGTTTCTCAATATCGGATTCGCTGCGGCGAAGATAGGCCTGGATCACTGCGCCCACATGGCCTGCGTTTCCAGGCTCGCGATGCATGCGATGCACCAGGTCGAGCGTCTTCTGGGTGTAGGGCGAGCCTTCCATGTCCACGCGCACAAAGTTGTTGATGGCCGCGGCCTTTTGCACTAATCGAGTGGTGATGTCGAAGGCCAGCTGCTGGTCCACGTCGAGGCCCATGTGCGTCAGCTTCAGGCTGACGTTGGCGTTCAGCTTGCGCGCCGCCACCTGGTCAAGCATCTCGTGATACAGCGCGGAACTGTGGCGGGCCTCGTCGACATTGGTGACGTTCTCGCCCAGGTTGTCCACGCTCACGCTCATGCCAAGGTCGTTCACCGCTTTGGTCGCGCGCAGACAGTCTTCCACCGTCAATCCGGCGACGAACCGGCTGGAGAGTTTCTGCCCCAGGCTGGATTGTTCGGCAAAGTGGCGAAGGCGCTTGCTTTCGGAGAGGGAGATGAAGAAGGCTCTGAGCATTAGGGAGCGGATGAGCGCGGCCGACTCTTTTTTGTATCACACCCCCGCGGCAGCAGCCAGACCCGGAAGTAATGTGTGCTTCACGCGGCGGAATCGGTCGCAGGCATAGACCGCTCGTCGCGCCATCGGGTCACCAACTCCTGCGCGGCTGATTCCCAGGTCGGAAAATCGAAGCTGAATCCGGCATCCCGCAGCCTGCCTGCAATGACTCGCCGGCTTTTGAGGATTAACTCTGTCTCGGTGCGTAGAAAGACCGCACCGATCTCAAGCATCCATTCCGTCGCAGGAAGTCCGATGCGGGCACCCCAGGCCTGACGCAATACCCGCATAAAGTCACGGTTGGGCAGGGGATTCGGCGCCGCCACATTGACGATTCCGTCGATCGATTCATGCCCGATCAGAAATTCAAGCGCGCGGATGAAGTCATGTCCATGGACCCAAGAGATGAACTGATCGCCGCTACCGACCCGCCCGCCGAGCCCGAATCGGACGAGTCTCAACAATGTGTCGAAGATCCCGTTTCTTGCAGGATCCATCGTCATGGCGCTACGTAATGCGATCTTGCGCGTTCGCGGAGTGCCGGCCTCAAAGAATGATTTTTCCCAAGCGGTCGCAACTTCGATACTGAATCGCCAAGTAGAAGGCGCATCGAGCTAATGCCCGCCGAGTTCCCCGGTCGCCTCATCCATCGCGCGGTCGAGCGAATGGCGATAGATCGTTGCGGTGCTGGCGTTCATCCAGAGAGCCGGTGGGCGTGCGGCTTGCGCGATGGCCTGACCGACCAGTCGTGTAGGCACGATCCTCGACTCCAAAATCTCCCGGCGGTTGCTTTCGTTATAGCGGCAGTTCACACTTCGGCCTGAGAGATTGATCACGACATCTGCGCCATCGATTCCTTTTGCCCACTCGCCTATATTGACCCCGTCCCATAGCAGCGTGTGCCATGGAGTGCCTGCCGGCCGGCGCGACAGGACAGAGACGTCATGACCTCGACCGTGAAAATGCGCAGCCAGCATCTGACCAACATGTCCGCTGCCTCCGGGAATTACGATGCGCAAGGGGCGCAATGATGGTGTCATTGGCGGCGACCTTTCCGGCCATCGGAACAAGTTCGACCGCCAAAGTTTGAGATCCACGCCTTCTTAATATTTATGAACATGTTCAAAATAATAATCCGACAAAGACCGAGTGTCAACAGAGCGTTTGGAATGGTCTTAGGTGAATAAACGAAGGATGGTTATTTGACTGTTGGTCTAGAATCCGGGAGTGTGCTTCGAAAACCCGTCTTACCGTTTCACCGACTGCGGCGGCTTCTTCAGCTCCGGAGTGAATTGCTGGTCATCCAGGAGGCGGTCCACCATCTCGACATAGGATTGGATGGTAAGCAACTGGGGCAGGCTGAGGTTGGTCTGGCTGATGCGGCGGATGTCGATCTTGCGTTCTTGCATGGCGCAGGCCTCTATCGTGACTACTTTTGTGCGAATCTCAGAGCCCGGCCATTTTAGCAGGGGACGGCATCGGAAAAAGGGCACAATGGACGATGAACCTTGGAAGTAAACCCGTTGTCCTTTGGTAATGACAAGGGGCGACGACTCGTCTCGCGACTCGGCTCGTATCGCATTAGAAACAAATAGGTTACGCTGGATTTAGGTGACGGGCAGACGGTTGGATCCGCGCCGATCATACAAATGTAATTCCGTTCGCTTCATCTCGCAGCGAAGATCCTTACCACCTCGGGCGCCTCCGCCAGATGCGGAAGATGCGTATTGAGAATATGGAGCCAGGCGTTGCCCGTGCGCAGCGTGGTCACCGCCTTGAGCACGCCGAAGAATGCGAATTGCAGGATCCAGGCCAGGGAAGCGGCGATGTGCTGGGGCGAGTCCCACGCGTAGAAGAACTCGCCCGAGTGATAGAGGCCGTAAGCCAACCCAGCGAGGATCGCTCCGCTGGCCCAGGAGCCAGTCAGCGCCTCGAACCGTGGCGCCAACAGGCATTGGAACAGGACCATGACCGGCAGGAACGTGCCCATGCTGAAAAGCAGGATGGTCAGTGCGTGGCCCCAAAGCGGCACTTGGAAGTAGGCCGGCGTGATGAAGGCCGAAAGCGTAAGCAGGCCGGTGATCACGCCATACGAGGCCCATTTCTTGGGTTCGGGGAATCGCAGTAGCAGGTCCGATGCGGAATAGCGCTTGATCCCCATGAACATGATCAGAGGGAAGACCACGCCCGCTACAAAGAAAAATCCCGCCCACGCGAGTAGTGAACTTGCGTTTTGCTCATGCCAGGCATGAAGTGTGCTGGCATGCAAGCCGACCGAGCCGACGTGTGTGCGCAAGCCGAAAGCTGCCGCGATGGCCAGAATGAAAGTGACATAAACGATCAGACCCATGGTCTCGCGGCGGGCGTCGCGAAAACGCACGACCGGACGCGGACGATCTCTTGTCATCCAGACTAGGATCAGGACCAGGCCAAGAGTAAAAATCTCTCCAAAAAGAAATTTGGAAATGTCAGCCGGTGCGGCAGGCAGCGAGGCTCCTGCATCCTTAAATAAGACGACCCAGGAGACGACCCAGGCAAGAGCGAATGTCACAACATAGCGGTTCATGCGATCAACCGACCTTTCCAGTTTCCCGGCGCAATTGTGGCTCGGGGTTTCTATCTTGCAGGCGACAAAGTCTCCAACGTGTGCAATGTTTCCTCCGACCAATCCGCAACGGCCTGGCTGCGGTGGCGGCCAAAATTCAACGTCATGAGCCAATAGGGAAGTCCGGGATGGTCTTTGGCATCGCGCCGTAGATCGGCTTCGATCTTGGCGTAAGACTCCAATTCGGCCCGGCTCCGAGTCCGTGC
>JACPNP010000008.1 GCA_016185365.1 Terriglobales bacterium | reverse complement strand
TGGGCGAAGGCCGTCTGGACGTTTGCCAATATTAGGAAAAGCGCCAGAACAAAAGCCCCTTTCCGAAATCCGTCAATGCTGCGAATGCTGTTGTACATTCGGTTTTTCTCCTTTCAAGAATTCTTCTACTTCTTTCTCTTCTCCCAGCTCCGCTGGAGTTTTCGGATTCATCTTCTTCATCTCTTGTTCTTCGTCATCCGAGAGTTGTGGCAAGTGGCGAATGAAGCGTACGAGCTTCCATGAGTCCTCTTCGGACTTGGCGGTACCGGCGCCCCAGGCGGGCATTCCAGTCAGGCGAATGCCATTCTCAATGATGAAGAATAGTTCGCCGTCGCTCAGATCTTGGGTGTCGGATTTTCGCATGTCCGGTGCGCGAGGATACATGTTGCGGCCCATTTCGGTGTCCCCGCTGCCGTTGTTCGCATGGCAGCTAGCACAGTGATCCGCCCAGTGCGCGCGAGCGTCGGACAAAACTTCGTCGTTGTTGGGCATCGGATTTTGCCTGGACTTGAGGCTGCTCGGGGCGGCAAGCCGTCGCGCGGAGCGGGCGACGAACTTCTCGATGGCGGTCGGCTCGGCCTTGGCGCTAAAACCGCTCGCCGCAACTTTCAGGAATACTAACGCTCCTATACCGATGACCGCGACAACCGCGAAGAAAATGACGACTGCTCGCTTCATAGAAAACCTCATTTCGTAAGACGCGCTGTTTGTATCTTTCCGGTTCCCGAATTGCCCCATGCAATCCATGTCTCACTGCCGGCGTGCAGGAGCCGCGGATAGCCTATGCTCCGCCTCGAACCCTGGCCAACTTGCGTCACAGGACCAGCGACACCGGCGCCAGTAACTTGACGGGCCAGGAGCCGAACCCCATCCGCACCTTTACCTTCCTCGATCCAGGAAACGAACGCACCGCCCTGCTCATCCAGAGCCACTGAGACGTGCCCGAAAGAATTCCCGCTACTGACTCGGACGGGCTTGCCAAATGTTGCGCCGCCATCGCTTGAGAAGACCAGCTGTGTTCGTGGAGCGTCCTGGGCTTCTGTATACCAGGCGATCGCGACCCTGTTATCCTTTGCCGCCGCAGACGCGCCATTGACCGGACAGGCGTTGATCTCCCATTTGTCGGGATTCAGGATCTTCGAGGGCAGCCACCGGCCGTTCTCAAAGCGAATCACGCCGATATCCCGAATATCCTGCGAAGTGTGGTCTCGGTAGGCAACCAGCAACCCCCGAGAGGTCCCGCTTGCGACCATTGAGACCAGTGCATGCTGTACTGGATTGCGGTCCTGATGCGCCATGACCGGCGGTGTCCACTGAATGCCGTTCTTCGAAGCCGAGACGTACAAATACTCGGCCTCGCTCGAAGCAGGGAGTATCTCGACCCACTCTGCCAACAGTGAGCCGTCGGCAAAGGAAATCACCGACGGAGACTCCGCTGGCTGCCGGAAAAAGTGGCGATCCGTGGCGATCGTGCGCGGCTCGGACCACTGCGCGCCGCGGCGAATCGCATAGCGCAATGTGTGGGAGCCGTCCTTCAGCGTCTCGATCCAGCTCAACAGCGGACTGCCGTCCTGAGCCGTACCCCAGTGCGCTTGCAAGCTAGTTGCGCCGGAGGGATTTGCAATCGCCTCCACCTTGAGAGTCTGCCCGAATCCCGCCGTTCCAAGCGCGAGCAGGAGAAATATCGGCCGACTAGACGCGTTGCGCGCATTAAGTTTCATGCTCCACCTCCTAGTTCTGCCCGGACCCGCCGCCCGGAGATGCACTGGCCCCCGGCATAGAATTGTCCGTCGCGAGTTCCACGCCTCCGGTCAAGAGCAGACCCTGGATCTCGATACCGCGTTGCCACGCCGCGACGAGAGCCGTAACATAATCCTCTTGAAGCTGAAAAAGGTTCCTCTGGCTGATCAGCACTTGGGGATAAGCTGCCGCCATTCCGCGAAAGCTATTAAGATAGAGCTCGTAGGCTTGTTGCGCTTTGGGAATCATTCGACCCCGATAACGCTCTACGGTCGTCATCGCATCCCGATACTCCCTATAGACAGTCGCCAGCCGGGCTTTTAGCGCCAGCTTTGTGCGATCAACCTCCAGGCGGGCCCGCTCTGTTTCGGCCTTTGCTGCTGCTACGGCACCCTGGTTGCGGTTGAAGATCGGAATCTGGATTCCGATGTCAAAGAATCCCTCTGGGCCGACCGGCCGGCGCAGGACGCCACCCGGCTGGAGTTCCAACAGCTCACGGTTATAACGAACACCGCCGCTCATGAGGATGTCGGGGATCGGCTCGCGCCGGGCGCG